>CAZEBA010000046.1:0-13422 GCA_964510615.1 uncultured Gemmatimonadota bacterium | reverse complement strand
GCCGCAGTCGCTCCGGGGAGACGGCCACTCGCCTTCAGCTCCCGAGGCGTGCTCCGCGGCGGCAGTGCGGCCGGAACTCCTCCTCCGCCTCGCCGCAGAGCGCCGCCCGCGTCTCGTCATCGGCGACGAGATGGGCGATCTCCTCACCCAATCCCCGGTAGCACATCGCCTTGTGGCCCGGGTCATCGACGACACGGCAGAAGGCGAGCCCGCTCTCGGCGCTGGCCGTCCAGTCGACGAATGCCTTCACGACGCCGACGTAACACCAGCCACGATACGCCTCGCTGCCCGCCCGGCAGTGACCGGCGGCCTTCCGCGGATCCTTCGTCCGGGCCGTCACGCTCCGCCCCACACTCTGATGACACGTCGGCCTCATGTCGGGCGGCGCCAGGTCGCAGCTCCGCGAGGCGTCGGCGAGATCGTTGCCGTTCAGGTAGAGCATGACGGACGTCTGCATCAGGTAGCACTGGCGCAGGTAGCGTTCATCGAGGACGGAGCACGGGTAGAGTGGATCGGCGGGATCCAGCGGCTTCCATCCCTCACGTCCTGACGGGGCCGCCGAGTCCTCCGGTGCATCCCTCGGGTGGGAGTGACCGCCCGCCGCGGCCAGGTCGGAGGGCTCCCCGGAAGTATTCGGGGACACCTCTGTCGAAGCGTCCCCGGGAGCCTCGGAGGCCGCGAGCACGGTAGCCGGATGGTGCGGCGCCGTGGCCCCCATGACGTTCTCCATGAACGCCCCGCCGTAGCAGGACTGGCGGTCCCAGTTATCGGTGAGGAGGTCGCAGGCCTCGAGGGCGCGGGGCAGATGATGGTCGTAGTACATCGTCAATCCGTGCCCCATGCCGTGGATGCACTGGAAGAGGGTCCAGCGGCTCTGCTCGCCGCTCTTGTACGGCTCACAGAGCGCCCGCACCACCTCGGGGTCGGCGGTGCCCCGTTCCTCGAAGTAGGCCTGGATCACGCCATGGTAACATCCCGACGAGAAGCTCTCGGTGCAGCCGGAGAAGGTCGCGGACACGTCGGGCGATCGCTGGTACGCCTGAATCCCGACGTGGTGAGCGTACACGTGGGCGTCCCGGGCCACCTCCGCGTCCAGGCGCACCAGGTATTCGAGCGTGATCATCGTCGGGCGGACCCCGGCTCGTTCCAGCTCGCTGGTGAGCCCCTCCTCGTAACATTCCGTCCTCGCCTGTCCTCTCCGTTCCCCGCACAGATCGACCAGCGCGCGAGCCACGGGCGCCGAGTCGGCCGGAACAGCGGGTGTCCCGTTACCGGGAACCGAGAACTCGGCGGAGCGGAGGTCGAGGCTGGAGAGCAGCAGCCGCCCGCCGGGCAGCGCCAGAAGGGCCAGCCCCAGGACGGCGATCAGCGCGGCGGCGGCCAGCAAGCGACGGTTGCGTGGGGAAGCGGTCATGTGCCGATCATACGTGGGCCAGGAGGTCGGGGTCCACCTCGTCGCAGCTTCGACAGCCGCAAAGCCCCAGGGCCACGTCGATCTCCCTGCGGAAGATCTCCAGGACGGAGCCGACACCCCTCTCGCCGTCGACCGCCAACCCCCAGAGGATCGGCCGCCCCACCAGCACCGCGCGTGCGCCGAGGGCCAGCGCCTTCACCACATCCGTGCCTCGGCGCACGCCTCCATCCACCAACACCGGGATTCGGCCCCCGACCGCATCGGCGACAGCGGGCAGCGCCGCGACGGTGGACACCGAGGTGTCCAGCTGGCGGCCGCCGTGGTTGGAAACGATCACCGCCGCGGCGCCGTGCTCCACGGCGAGCCGGGCATCGTCCGGATGAACGAGTCCCTTGATCACGATCGGCAGGCTGGTGATCCCCGCCAGCCACTCCAGGTCCGTCCAGGCGAGGGTCGGATCGAAGAGCGAGACCACGTACTGCGCGAGACCGGAATCCGAGGCGGCGGGGCGGATCTGGTCCAGTCCTGCGGGCATGAGGTTGGCGAGCGGCAGGCCGGCTGGCAGGTGGAACCGGTTCCGTACGTCTCGCTCGCGCGTCGCCCAAACCTGCGCATCGACGGTGAGGACGAGCGCCGAGCAGCCGGCAGCCTCGGCCCTCCCGACCAGCGCGGCGGTGGCTTGCCGATCTCGGTAGACGTAGAGCTGGAACCAGAAAGGCGCCGTCGTCGCCTCGGCAATCTCCTCGATGGCCCGGTTGGAGAGCGTGCTCACCGTGAGGATGGTACCGGCCGCGGCCGCGGCTCGGGCGGTGGCCACCTCTCCGTCCGGGTGCGCGAGCTGATGGAAGGCGGTGGGGGCGATGAGAACGGGCATCGCGATACGGTGGCCCAGCACTTCGGTCGAGAGGTCACGCTCGCTCACGTCCCGCAGGACGCGGTAGCGAAGCCGTAGACGATCGTATGCCTCGTGGTTGTCGCGGAGGGTGATCTCGTCGGCCGAGCCGCCTCGATAGTAGTCGTACGCCATGGCGGAGAGCTTCTCGCGGGCGGCGGCCTCGTAGTCGAAGATGCTGACGAGCTCCATCAGCCGGGTGCCCCTCGGGGCGCAGTCTGGCTGAAGACGCGGCCGATGGAGCGCTTCCAGCCCTCGTAGAGCGCTGCCCTCCGCTCCTCCGGCATCGAGGGCTCGAACCGTCTCTCGAGCTGCCAGAGGCCGGCGATCTCCGGCAGATCGGCGAACACGCCCGCCTCCAGCCCCGCCAGGTAGGCGGCGCCGAGCGCCGTCGTCTCAGCCACCCGGGGCCGCTCCACGGGCAGAGCCAGCATGTCGCTCAGGAACTGCATGGCCCAATCGTTCGCCACCAGGCCGCCGTCGACGCGAAGGGCTCGAAGCTCGGTGCCCGAGTCCGCGGCCATGGCGCCCATCAGATCTCGCGTCTGGTAGCTGACGGCCTCGAGCGCGGCGCGTGCGATCTGCGGAACGCCGGTGTCGCGGGTGATCCCGAGGATCGCCCCCCTGGCGTCGGGATCCCAGTGGGGGGCACCGAGGCCCACGAACGCCGGGACCAAGTAGACGCCCCCGGTGTCCTCGATGCCGGCCGCCAGCGCCTCCGTGTCGGCCGCCGATTCGATCACTCCGAGCCCGTCGCGCAGCCACTGGACCGCCGCTCCTCCGATGAAGACGCTGCCCTCGAGGGCGTAGGTGACCTCGCCTGCCAGCCGCCACGCGACCGTGCCCAACAGCCGCCGAGCCGATTCGATGCAACGCGAGCCGGTGTTCAGGAGCGCGAAGGTGCCGGTCCCGTAGGTGCTCTTGATCATCCCCGGCTCGAACACGGCCTGGCCGAAGGCGGCGGCCTGCTGGTCGCCTGCGATGCCGGCGATCGGGACGACGGCTCCCAGATGTCGGGCGGATGCCTCCCCGAACGGGCCCGAGCTGTCCCTGACCTCGGGCAGCACCGACTCGGGGACCTGGAAGAGCTCGAGCAGCTCCGGGTCCCACCTCTGCTCGCGGATGTCGAACAGAAGGGTCCGCGAGGCGTTCGTGGCGTCGGTGGCGTGGACCCGTCCCTCGGTAAGATTCCAGAGAAGCCAGGTGTCGATCGTCCCCGCGGCGAGCTCGCCGCGCTCGGCCGCGGCGCGCGCCCCGTCCACCCGATCGAGGATCCAGGCGATCTTCGTGGCCGAGAAGTACGGATCGAGCACGAGCCCCGTCCGCCGGCGGACGAGCGCCTCGTGGCCCGCGTCCCTGAGCTCGCGGCATGCAGCGGACGTCCGCCGATCCTGCCAGACGATCGCGGGGTGGATCGGCCGACCGTCGGTCCGGTTCCAGATGACCGATGTCTCGCGCTGGTTGGTGATGCCGATCGCGGCGATCGCGGACGGGTCGGCTCCCGTGTCGCGGATCGCCTCCCGGCAGACCGCCAGGGTGTCCTCCCAGATGCGGCCGGGATCGTGCTCGACCCAACCCGGCCGGGGGAAGATTTGCGGCAGCTCTCGCTGCGCCATGGCGATCGGCTTGCCCGCGTCGTCGAACACCATCGCGCGCGAAGATGTCGTTCCCTGGTCGATCGCCAGGAGGAGAACGCCGCTCACGCCGGAGAGGACCGCCAGCTCGCGGGCGCTTGCGGCCCCGCGGCAGGCACCGGAAACATGCGCATCGAGATTCTCGTCATCGGGGTGGCAGAATAGGCCACCGGAGGCGCAGCGAAAAGCCGCCGGATCAGGAAGGGGCGGATGCAAGCGGACGGACCGAGAGCCTGGCTCCACACCTTCGGATGCAAGGCGAACCAGTACGACAGCGAGCGGATGCGCCAGGCGCTGGAGGCCCGCGGCGCAGTGGCCGTCGGTCGCCCGAGCGATGCCGACCTCGCGGTCCTCAATACCTGCACCGTCACCTCGGAAGCCGATCGGGACGCCCGACGGCTGATCCGCAGGCTCGGCCGCGAGCATCCCGACCTTCGAATCGTCGTCGCCGGCTGCTCCGCCGCCCTGCGGGGGACGGAGTACGAGAGGATGGAGGAGGTCTGGCGCGTCGTCCCCGGCCAGGATCCGGGCGCGGTGGCGGGTGCCGTCGCGGTGGCCGAGACCGTCGCGGCGGCCGAGACCGTCGCGGTGGCCGAGACCGTCGCAGAGGGCCCCGTTGCCGGCTCCGCCGAGCTGGTGGGTCTCCGGAGGCGGGGTGGGAGCCTGCTGGCACGGTTTTGCCGCGGCACGCGCGCCTGGCTCAAGGTGCAGGATGGGTGCGACCGCCGCTGCTCGTTCTGCGCGACGCGCCTTGCCCGCGGAGCGAGCCGATCGCGGCCGCCTGCCGAGCTGGTTCGGGAGGCGAGGCTGCTCGCCCGCGAGCATCCCGAGCTCGTCCTGACCGGCATCCACATCGGCCACTACGGAACCGACCTTCGCGATGGCAGCACGCTGGCGGACCTCTGTGCCCGGTTGCTCGATGCAGTGGTGGGGGTGCGGCTGCGGTTGAGCTCGATCGAGGCCACGGAGATCGACGAGCGGCTCGTGGACCTCATGGCCGCGTCGAACGGTCGCCTCGTCCCGCACCTGCACGTCCCGCTGCAGAGCGGCAGCGACGCCGTGCTGGGGCGGATGCGGCGCTGGCATACCCGGGAGGACTACCGGGCACGGATGCTGGAGATCGCCGCCCGGCTTCCGTACCTCGGGCTGGGTGCCGACATCATCACCGGCTTTCCCGGTGAGACCGACGCCGACCATGCCGCGACCCGTCGGCTGGTGGAAGAGCTGCCCTACACCTACCTGCACGTCTTCCCGTTCTCGGCGCGTTCGGGCACGGTGGCCTCCACGATGCCGAACCCCGTCGACCGTCGCCTGAGCGCGGAGCGAGCCCGGGAGCTGAGGGAGATCGGCCTCGCGAAGGGGCGTGCCTACCGAAGCCGCCGGTGGGGCGGTGCGGCGGAGGTGGTGGTAGAGACGGTGAACGCCCGAGGAGGCAACGGCTCCGGCGGCTTCTCGGCCACCGGTCTGACGGAGGATTACCTGCGGGTGGAGATCCGGCCCCGAGCGAGTGCCGGTTCACCGTCTTCCGGAGGCGACACGCCTAAGCCTGGCGACGCGGTGCGCGGGCGTCTCGAAGGCGATCCGGACCGACTTCGGCTTCGCCCCGAGCGGTCCAGAGGGATAGGCGGCGTCAGCGAAGAACCTCGAACGGCGCCGATGCCCGCGTCGTAGCCCACTCGATCGCCAGCGTGCCTTCGCTCGGGCCGCGCGGGAAGAGCACGATGCGGAATCGCTCGATCGGCGTCTCCAGCGCCTCCACGTCCATCTCGACTCGCGCCAGATCCATGTCCGCGTGGTACTCGGTCCCCCACTGTCCGAGCTGCCGATTGATGATCAGCGTCCAGCTCTTCTCGTTGGGGATGGTGTACAGCGTGTAGTCGCCCGCCGGCACCTCGGCGTTGCCGATCCGGAGATTCGCCTCGGTGGAGAACGTGGTGGCCTCGTTCGCTCCCGTGCGCCAGACGCGATTCCAGGGAACGAGACCGCCGAAGATCACGCGGTCGCGCACGGCCGGGCTTCCGAACACGACCTTCAGCCGCCGGCCGGCGATCTCCACCTCGCTCGAGTCGGGCGGGCTGAGGCGCTCCTGCGCCCGGAGGGACGGCGCCGCCGAAACAAGGGTGATGAGAAGGACGGCCAGTCCGACGCCTACCCGCGCCCACCCGATGGTCGAGTCGTTCTTACCTCCGTGGATCACGCCGACAATCTAACCTCCGGAGCGTCAGGAAGGGCTAGGTGCCCTTCAGCGAGCCTCCGCCGTCCACGACGAAGATCGCTCCGGTGATCCAGTCCCCGGCCGGGGAGACGAGGTACGTTACCATGTTTCCTATGTCCTCCGGGGCGCCCATCCTGCCGAGCGGGATCGCCTGTTTGGCGAACGCCTCCGTCGCCCGCTCGACCTCGAACACGTCGGGCGCCTCGGGGTTGGGCGGCGTGAACGCCCGGCGGACACCCTCGGTCGGGATCACGCCGGGCGCGACCGCGTTGACGGTGATGCCGTGTCTCGCCCACTCCAGGGCGAGCGTGCGGGTAAGGGCATCGATCCCCGCCTTCGCTGCGCAGGCGTGGGCCATCTGGGGCCAGCCGCGATAGTGCAAGGTCATCGAGATCGAGACGATTCGGCCGTAGCCCGCGTCACGCATGAACGGGAAGGCCGCCTGGGAAGCGAAGAACGTGCCGTAGAGGTCGGTCTCGACCACGGCGCGCCAGCCGTTGGGGGTGAGGCTCTCGGAGGGCGCGTAGAAGTTGCCGGCCGCGTTGTTGACCAGGATGTCGATCCCGCCGAGCCGCTCCACCGTCGCCTCCACCGCCGCACGGATCGAGTCCGGGTCCCGGACGTTCGCCTGCAGTCCAGCAGCATCGATCCCGGCCGCCGCCAGCCGTGCCGTCGCCTCATCCAGCCGCTCGGCGCTGCGGCTGGCAATCACGATCCTCGCTCCGACGGTGCCGAGCGCGGTCGCGATGCCGAATCCGATCCCCGATCCCCCCCCGGTGATCAGCGCGGAGCGGCCCTTCAGGAGCCCCGGAGCGAACGTCCCGTGGGAGTCGGTCATGGTCTCTCCTCGATGGCCCGTAATGCCCGTTTTGACGGCCCCGTAAAGACGAGGGGGGCGCCGAAGCGCCCCCCGGAAGTTTCGTGCGCGCTGAGGTAGGGGTCTAGGAGCTGGTGAAGCCGACCTGGCCGTCACCGGACACGGTGAAGCGGATCCACATGCCGGTGGCCGCGTGCGCGGGAATGTAGCAGATGAGCGAGTACTCGCCGGCCGTATCCGCCGTGAACGCGATCGAGTCCGTTTCGCCGGGCTGAGTCGCCTCCTGCATGGACGTGGCGTTCGCGCTGATCGCGCCCACGAAGACCGGCTGCGGGTCCTGGAAGGTGGCCGGGAAGTTGCCGGTGCGTGCATCGACGCCGATGCTGTGCGCGATGTTCGGGTCGTCGTTGCGGAAGTTGATCGTGACCGAGTAGCCGACCGGTATGACGATCGTCCCGTTTCCGCGTGAGTATCCGTTGAAGTTCCAGCGGTTGTTCGAGTCGTCCTTCCCCGCGACGATCTCGAGGGCGACCGTCTGCGCGGTCTCGTCGACCGTCATCCAGTCGGGAATGCTCAGGCTGACGGCTGCCGTCGATCCGGCGTCCATGGCCGCATCCTCGGCCTCCATCCCTTCGCCGGAGGCGGCGCTGTCACCACCGCCGCAACCGGCAGCGGTGAGCGCGAATACGATGGCCAGACTGGCCGCAAACAAGCGATTCATGTCCGTTCCCTGTTCATTGGGGTAAAAAGCGAAACAGCCGCGGATAGCCGCAGCGGCACCAATATATACAGCTCCCCCGGGCGGGGGTAACCTCCTCGGGCGACCCGTTACCCGCCCGCGGGTTCGGGGTTTCGGCCGATTCCGACGACGCGGCCGGGGATGAGTACGATCCTTGCTGCTCGATCGTACGGTGCGGGCGGGCGGAACCTTGACGTAGGGTGTGGAGTTTCACCTGTGTTCGCGGCGCTTCTCGCGCCGCACGCCGGGCGCCGGACAACGGCGTCCTGCTCGATTCCCGCCGATCGACCGCTCGGCGAGCCGTGGCGGGTAACCCCATCGAAGCGACTCCAGGCAAAGCTGCCGAAACGAAGCTCGGCAGACACGCGACTCCCATGTACCGGGGGGAGAGCTTCCATGAACCGGGCGACACGACCAAGAGGAGAAGAGTTGAGCGAAGGAAGCGACAGCGCCAGTACGGCGCGAGGCGGCGATCCGAGTCCCAGCTCGCAGCCGGAGGCGTCGACGGGCAGCTACCTCGGCGTGCTACAGGTGTTGGGGAACGGGGCCGGGTTCATCCGCAGCGCGCGGGCCGGTTACCTTCCGAGCGACAACGACATCTACGTCAGCCAGAAGATCGTCGGGAGGTGGAACCTCCGTTCCGGGGACGAGATCTCGGGCGTCGCCGGCAAGGCTCCCAGCAACGGCAAGAGCCCGCCCCTCAGACAGATCTTCGCCGTGAACGGACGCCCGCCGGAGGAGCTCGGCCACCGGCGCCAGTTCCAGCGACTGACCGCACAGCACCCCGATGAGCAGCTGATCCTCGAGTGCGGCCTCACACGCCGCGGCCGGCCGGACTACACGAACCGCGTGATCGACCTGTTCTGCCCCCTGGGAAAGGGCCAAAGAGCCTTGATCGTGGCGCCGGCCAAGGCTGGCAAAACGATGGTCCTCCAGGCGATCGCGGAGGGAATCGTCCGCAACTACCCGGGGGCCATGCTCCTCATACTCCTCGTCGATGAGCGACCGGAGGAGGTCACCGAGATGGAGGCGTGCGGGTTCGGAGAGGTCGTCTCGTCGAGCTTCGACCACCCGGCCCAGCGGCACGTTTCCGTGGCCGAGACCACCTTGGAGCGCGCTCGTCGGCGGGCGGAGATGGGCGAGGACGTGGTCCTGGTGCTGGATTCCATCACCCGCCTCGCCCGGGGCTACAACGCCGTGGAGGAGGGAACGGGCCGCACCCTATCGGGCGGCCTGGATGCCGGCTCGCTGGACAAGCCGAAACGCTTCCTCGGCAGCGCGCGGAAGATCTCCGCGGAACAGGGCGGCGGGTCGCTGACGATCATCGCCACCGCACTGGTCGACACCGGGTCGCGGATGGACCAGGTGATCTTCGAGGAGTTCAAGGGAACCGGAAACAGCGAGCTCGTCCTGAGCCGCGAGCTGGCCGACCGCCGGATCTATCCCGCGATCGACCTGACCGCGAGCGCCACCAGGCGGGAAGAGCTGCTGCTGTCGGACGACGCCCTGAGCGTCTCGCGAGCGATGCGGCGTGAGCTGAACAACGTTCCGCCTGCGGACGCGATGTCGGAGTTGCTCGGGCTCATGCAGCGACACGCCACCAACGAGGAGCTGATCGGGCGCGCGATGGCCAAGCTCTAGTCGGGCGGTCGACCGGCGCCGTCGGTGGAGTCGTCGGCGGCTTCCGCTCCACCGAGGTGCCGGCGGAGGCGGCGCTCAAAATGCAGGATCTCGAACGCCGTGGCCTGCAGCAGGCCGATCTCGCGGCGATCGGGTGCCGCGCGCTGAAAGATGTTTCGGAAGCTCCTCATCTTCGGTAACGGGTCGCGACCGGTGAACAGCCCGATCGCAACCATTGCTTTCTCCCAGTCCTCGAAGAAGCGCTCGAGCTCTTCGCTCGAGGCGGGTGGGACCCGGTCCCGCCGCTTCTGCCGCAGGTCGGGTTTGCTGGCGAGCCCCAGCGCAGCGCGCCGCAGCTCGTAGAAGACGATCACCGCCGCGTGCCCGAGGTTGAGCGAGCGATGCCGAGGGTTGGTCGGCACGTGGATCACCGCCTCGCACAGGTCGAGCTCCGCGTTGGAGAGCCCCCGGTGCTCCGGTCCGAAGACGAGGGCGATCCGTGCTCCGTCCCGAGCTCGCCCGATAAGCTCGGGGCCGGCCTCCTCTGCCAGAGCCCACTGCTGCTTGCTCGAGCGCCGGCGAGCCGAGGTGCCGACCACCAGCTCGGCATCCCGCAGCGCCGACGCCAGGTCATCGTGGACCTCGGCGTCTCGCACCAACTCCTCGGTGTCGTGTGCGATGCCCTCGATCCGGTAGGGGTCGAACTCGGCGGGCCGCACGAGGCGGAGGTGCTGGAGTCCCATGTTCTTCATCGCTCGGATGACCAGGGCGATGTTGACCAGGTCCCGAGGCTCGTGCAGGACGACGTGGAAGCGGTCGAGCGTCTGGCCCGGAGCGTCGGTCATCCGGAGCGGCGTGGCGGCTCCAGACGGGCGAGGGTTCGCAGGTTGCCGCCGATTCGGAGGATGAGCAGGACGAGCATCGCTAGCGCCCCGAGCGCTCCCAGCAGATCCAGCAGCGTGAGCGGGATGCCGGCGATGTAGAACCTCAGCGGACCGACGAGCAGGACGAGCGTGTTCATGAGAATGAGCGCCACCCGGGCCTCTGTCGGGCCGAGCACCTCGTAGCCGAGCCGGAACTCCCCGAAGACGTACGTCTCCAGGTAGACGTTGATCGACAGGATCAGGTACAGGATCACGATGGCGAGCGCGATCGAGAGGAGCATGTAGGGCGACAGGCCGAGCCCGAGGCCGATCGCGGCCGTCGAGTAGGCGTCGGTGATGTGATCGAGGTAGTAGCCGTAGCGTGGGCGCTCGATGTTTCGCACCCGCGCCAGCGTCCCATCCAAGCTGTCTCCGTACCACTGGACGATGAGGCCCAAGCTGGCCACCCACAGCCAGGCGGGGTGGCGGTTGGTGAGCATGTAGGCGATGGCGATCGTCGTGGACGCCAGAAGGCCGAGCCCGGTAAGATGATCCGGCACGACCCAGCGAGGCAGCGCGCGCGCCAAGCGCGGCAGGACACGCCGCTCGAAGCCGGCGAGCAGGAAGGGCGTGGTCCGCTGGTGGACTCCGCTCGAAGGCCCTTCTTCAGTCTTCACCCGGCGCTCCCAGCCACCCCTTGCCACGACGCGGTCGCAACGCCGGATAGCCCGTCTCGCCGCAGCCGGGACAGGTTTCGGTGTAGGCGTCGATCGCCTCGCCGCAGACGGCGCACTGCACCGCGGCCTCCGCGGGTTCGTACGAGAGGGCCGCGCCGCACTTGGCGCACGTCTGGTCGGCTCGCGGCAGCTGCGTACCGCAGGCAGGACATGTCTTCGAGCTCACTCGATGCCGCCTTGGTGGATTCCGTCCGGCTCCGATGTCGGCAACCGTTCGGTCGTCGACGTGCCGGGACGGAACATTATGCCCGCACCGGCGTCGCAAAAGGGACGCGGGCTGACAGCCCTCCGCTCGCCACGAGCCGAGAGCGCGGTTTGCCTTGCCGAAGTCCGGCGGCGCGGATAGCATCGGCCGCCGAGCAGGGCGCCGATGCCGGCCGCCGATGCCGGCCGCCGACCGCACGCGGGGATCGATGACGAGAAGCGCACAGCAACGGGAAGAAAGCCTGCGGGAGAGCCAGGCGGCGGGACCGGTTTACGACCGGCTCAGCCCGTCGGTGTGGATCCTCGGCGGCTCGATCGTGCTGGTGGGGCTGGTAACCACCTACCTCATCCTGCAGGACTTCCGCTCGGAGAGCTACGTCTACCTCGCGTTCTACTCGATTCCGGCGAACGCGGCGATCTCGTTCTTCCCCCACGAGCCGGTGCTCATCTACTTCGGGAAGTTCGCCAACCTCTGGCTGGCGGCCGCCGCCGCCACCGCCGGGACGGTGGTGGCCGGGCTGATGGATCATTCGGTCTTCGTGCCGGTGCTGAACCACCGCGCCGTGATCGCCTACAAGGACCGGAAGCTCTACCGAAGGACGATCCACTACTTCCTCCGATACCCGTTCGCGACCCTGGCGGTAGCCGGGTTCACTCCGGTTCCCTTCTTCCCGTTCAAGTTCCTGAGCTTCTCGATCCATTATCCGCTCCGTAAGTACCTGGCGGCGCTGGTCGTCGGCCGGTATCCGCGCTACTTCCTGCTGGCGTGGCTGGGAGCTGTCGCCAACGTGCCGAACTGGGTCCTGTTCGCGGTCTTCCTGCTGATCATCAACCTCTACATGATCAAGGCCGTGCCGGCGCTCATCGCCCGCCGGCGCCAGTGGGTCGCCGAGAAGGGTAGGCTGCAGACGGTCGAGAGGGGCAGGATCACGTCGGCCGAGAAGGGGAGGGTCGAGCCCGCCGAGGCTGGACCGTGAACATCTCCGGCCGGATCGGCATGCACATGGCCTGGAGAGGCCTGCTGAACACGATCCAGAACCGCCCCTACTCGGCTTCGTTCGAGGTCACCCACGCCTGCACCGCCAACTGCTGGCACTGCAACTGGGGCGGTCCGATCAAGGAGAAACGGCTGACGCCGGCCGAGTATGGCGAGATCTGCCGGCGCCTCCGGCCGATCGTGGCGAACGTGTCGGGCGGGGAGCCGCTCGCCCGCGGCGATCTGCCGGAGATCGTGGCCGCGATCGCGAAGCCGGGGTGGCTGCCCTGGATCGTCGTGGTGACCAACGCCTCGCAGCTCACGCCGGAGCGCTACCTCCGACTCAAACAGGCGGGGATGCACCAGCTCTCCGTTTCGCTGGACTACCCGGATGAGCGCCACGATGAGTTTCGCCGCATCCCCGGCCTGTTCGAGAAGATGTCGAGGGTGCTGCCGGAGCTGGCGCGCACGGCCGAGCGCGACGAGGTCAGCCTCAACGTCTGCATCACCGCCTGGAACTATCGGGACCTGCCGGACATCGTCCGCCTCGGGAAGGAGTGGGGCCTGCCGGTCAACTTTTCCGTCTACACCCACCTGCGCGTACAGGACCGGAGCGGCCTGGTGAACGGGGACTCGCTGGCCGACCTGCGCGAGGTGATCGAGGAGCTGGTCGACATGCGCCGCCGGGGTTACCCCGTGTACACCACCCCGCGCATCCTGTGGAAGTTCTACCACTTCCTCGCCGAGGAGGGCATACCGGGGTGCGAGGCGGGCCGTCGCTTCCTGGTCGTGAACCCGGACGGACGGCTGACACCCTGCGCGATGGTGATGGCGTACTTCGATCGCCAGGAGGACATGCTGGAGAGCTTCACCAAGCAGAACACCTGCACCAAGTGCTACATCAGCACCCGGGCCAACACCGAGAAGGGCTACTTCCGCTCCGCGCTCGACAACCCGGCGGCCCTGCGGCGACTGCTGGCGCCCTGGAGAGCTTGAGACGTCGGACAGGTTGGCTCGCGTTCGTCCGAAGTCCGTGTTCGTTCGACGTTGACAGCCGATGGAAAGGACGTAGCTTTGCGGGCGTGGAGCCGCGGCCGAGAGCGGCTCCTTTTTTGCCTCCGGGAGTAACCCCCGAGGCATGCGGGCGTAGCTCAGCTGGCAGAGCGCAACCTTGCCAAGGTTGAGGTCGCCGGTTCGAACCCGGTCGCCCGCTCTCCGGCGTCCGCCGGAAGATCGACAGGGGCGGTAGCTCAGCCGGCTAGAGCGCTGCGCTCACATCGCAGAGGTCGGGGGTTCGAGTCCCTCCCGCCC
>CAZEBA010000045.1:11746-21289 GCA_964510615.1 uncultured Gemmatimonadota bacterium | reverse complement strand
TGCGTGGTCAGGGGGCGCGGGGCGGACGCCCTGACCATAGTGCACGTTGGCGCTGATGTTTTGCGCCACAATGTTGTGAGACGCCAACTCGCTGGGAAAGTAGTGAACACCGTAATCCGTATCCGCTAGCTCGTTGGATCCGACGATCTTGTTCCCTTCGATGCGTAGCTGTTCGTCTCCGTCATAACCCCCGTCTTCGAGGGAAACTCCATATGTGACTTGCCCGGGCGTTGAAGTGACCTCGTTTCCCTGAATCATAATGCCCGTCAGAGATTCGTTTGGCCCAAGACCCTCAGTACCCAGGCTTATCCCACTCACGGCGACATCTGGAAAATACTCCGACCATGGGTAGACACCCATATGAACCGTGTTGTTCAAAACCCGGTGGTCACCACCTGATGGGGACTGAGCAAAGAGAGGGCGCTCCAATGCGAACAGATCGATACCTTCGAGCAAACCGTTCTCGATAACGTTGTCCTCAATCGTCCAATTGCTAGCCGACGCCGCGACGATCCCAAAGAGTGCACCACGGATCTTTACTTTCCTGACCGTGACGTTGTGAGTATCCCAACCCGTTATGCCCTGCCAAAAGTCTGCTTCGACATCGGCTTCGATGACCAGATTCTCGATCACGGTGCCATCAGCATCCCCATATCTCAGCTTCCTCATATAGAAACCCGAGTACCCGAAATATGCGCCCTCGTTGATGACGGTTCCTTCTCCAGCACCTTTGATGTGAACCGGCTTCGTAATGATCGCTCCAGCGTACTCGCCGGGATCGACGAGAATCTCGTCATTAGGCTGGGCAGCATCGATAGCTTCTTGGATCGTTGCGTAGTCGCCAGGGACGTGCATGCTCATGACACTCCTCAACCGTCAGTAATTGTTGGACGCTGAGACTTGGAGGATCTATGAAGTCGGCGCGGACGAACTACCACCGCCCACACCGGTCGTTGCGGAAACCAGCCCTCTGCTCACCCAATAACGCGCAAAAACGAGCCGAAACTGGTCACGGCCGCTTTGGCCGTAGAGCAAACTGTTCTCAGTATCAGGGCGAGTTGGGGACCCCGCTGTAAGGAAGCCTTCGATCCCGAAAGTCGGAGAACCTTGATTCTGCCGCGTGGGTTACGAGGACGAGATCAGGAGCGTGGAGGGCCGGATGCGAGCAGGGGCGGCCCGCGAAGGAACCGCCCCGTAATCGCGCCAGCAGCCGCGCGGTTTCCGTACCTATGAAGATCGCGTTCCTGTGATGTTGGTGTTCACATCGTCACATGATACCGAGTCAATGCCGAGGATTCCGCCATCCACGGTTAGGTCTACGCTAGCCTGTAGGCCAGCCTCAAAGGTATCTGGACCTGTGAAGGCCCAATCGATCGAGAGCTGGCCGCTTGCTGTTGCGGTTCCAAACGAGTTTGATCCGCTAAGCTCGAATGGAATGTCCAACGCACTGAACGCGCGGAGTGCAGGATCGTACGGAACAACAATGTCTACACTCGGGAAAGGAAGATCTATAAAGCCTAATTCAAAGGTCCACGGCATCGATACCTGTATCTCATTAGCCGACAGACGAGACACGAAGAGCTCGGCAAGATTAGCTCCTATCGAGATTCCGAAGACATCGGGGCAGGTGAGTGTTAAGTCCGGAAAGAGAGTCCATGTGCCGTCGACGTTGGGTGGAAGGCAGGACGAGAGCATCTCCTGATGAAGTGTTTCCAAATCTTCGAGCACATCTTGTGAGCTGGCGATGGAGGGAGCGGCAAGATCCGGGTCTGACTTCTTGACTTCGCTAGGAACACTGCCCGACAGCTTCGAGTACACCGCTCCGGCCTCACTTGCGGCCAAGGCCGCGTCCGAACACGCATCGAGCAACGGGTCGGCGAGCTCCTTGTCAAGCGACGGACCGGGCGGCGCGATCGGGCCTTCTCTCGGCTCAGTCAGGTTCGACGCTTGGTCACATGCCAACACCATTAGCGGCAAGGCCAGCAAGAGATGGTGTGCTCGCATGGTTCTCTCCCTTCCCTGAGGGCCAGAGTCGCCGGGCTCGGTCCGGCACGGGTCCTTCACCCCTACAAGGCGAGAAATTGACTTGAAATGGAGAATCGGGAGCTTGGGTGGTCTGGGTGCTACTGCTCTACGAGGACGAGATCAGGAGCGTGGAGGGGCCATCGAGGTGTCGGGCGGCTCCTTTGCGTCTACCTCGTCTTCTGAGACGCAGATCCACCTGAGCACTAGACCTGGTGCCAGGCTCGGCACCTCGAGCCCCGACGGATCCCGTTGCTCACCTGGCGAGGCTACTCCTAGCAGCGGTCTTCCCGAGTTGGTCACGAGGACGACGGGTCGAACGTCGAACAGCAGCGCCTGATTCCTAACCCGTGAAGGAACTATGATGATCAAGAGACCTTTGAGTGCTCGATCGATTAGGATCGGCCTCACTTCGCCCCGGTATTCATAGACCCGCACCTCAAAGTCGGTATGGTTTGTAATGTCTAGCGTCCATGCGGTGCAGAGAGCCTCCGTCGTGTCGGCCACTGCCGTGTCAGCCTCTTGTGGCTGTGCTGCGGCCGAGGCAGAGGCAAGCATCAGGAAAGCCAGCGCGAGTCCCAGGCGGCGCATTATGGCGGCCTCCAGCTTGTCACTGTCGAAGCGAGCTTGCCTTAGATAGCTAACCTGTGCAAGTCTGCTTTTCCACCTTCGGCACCGTGTGGTCGGAGGACGAGATCAGGAGCGTTGTCGCAGGGACTTTCCGGATCGGATTCGGGTGCTGCCCTTCCCAAAACGGCGGCAGAAAGTAGAAGGCGCGATCGCGTAAGAGGCTATACGGAAGTGTGTTACAGCAATGACCGGGGTGGGGATCGAACCCACGACCTACGGATTAAAAGTCCGTTGCTCTACCAACTGAGCTACCCGGTCGAGGCGAGCCGGCGGCGCTCGGCCTGCCGCTAATTCTAGGCACGCGGGAAGTTTCCTCACAGCCGCCGCGCGACGGCCAGAGCCGTGCCGCGCGGGGCGCCTGACGACCTCCGATGCAGCTGCCACAGCTTCCGCGGCCGATCGGCCTACCTCAGACCGTGTTTCGCCTTGAAGGTGGCCCACTCCCGCTTCAGCCGGAGGAATTCGTCGAAATCCGCACACTGGAGGAACGGATTGGTGATCCTCTCCAGCGCGATGGTGGACGAGGGGCGGCAGCCGTAGTCGTGCCCGGGCCAGATCGTCGTGTCGTCGGGCAGCTCCTCGAGCGCCCGCTGGAGGCTCTCGAACTCGAGCCGAGCCGCCTCCTCCGTCCCCGTACCGCCGATCTTCCCCACGAAGATCAGATCGCCGGTGATCGCCACCCGTTGCTCGGCCAGGTGGATGAGCAGGTGATCGTCCGCGTGCCCCGGTACGTGCAGGAAACGGAGGGTCAGCGACCCCAGATCGAGCGAGCTGCCGTCGTCGAGCTCGAGATCCGGGCCGGAGGCAGCGCCGCGGTACGCGGCCAGCGGCGCCCCGGTAAGCTCCTTCGCGCGGCCGTTGCCGTTCGTGTGATCGGGATGGCCGTGAGTGTTGAGGATCAGCTGGACCGTCAGCCCCTGATCGGTGGCGCGCTCGACCAGCCTCTCCGGCTCGTATGAGGGATCGATCAGCGCGGCGACACGCGCGGCCCGATCCCCGACGAGATAGCCGAAGTTGCGGTCCCCTCCGGTGCGGATCTGCTCGAAGATGAAGTTCATGGACGCGGTCCGGCCGAGATCGTCCTACTCCACGCGGATCGGCGCATAGCGGTACCCGAGCCAAGCGCCGGCTATGGCGGCCCCACCCTGCACCAGCAGCGCCACCGCGAACGTTCGCACCGTGAAGCCCTCCCAGGCGCTCAGCCCGGTGGTCAGGCCTCCGAAGGTCAGGTTGAGCAGAAACCAGACGACGAAGCTGGCGCCCGCCATTGCCGCTCCGTGGAGGATGGGCGCCGCCGCCGTCTTGTAACACATGATGAAGCCGCCGAACATGAACCCCGCGGCCACCGCCAAGGCGACGACCACGGAATCGGCCGTCTCGTGCCCTCTGAAGGCGCCGGCAGCCTCGAGCGCCAGGAGCACGCCGCTCGCCGCCGCCACGGCCGCGAACCAACCGAACGCCACCCAGGACCATTGCACGTTCTGAAGATGCTCGGAGTGCATGCCTCAGCTCCCGGATCGTGCCTCAAGCCGGGCCTCGAGCCCGGCCATCACGTTCTCGCTCTCGCCGGCAGGCGAGCGAGGGCTCTGGTCACCAAGCTCCTCTACGGCCTCCGCCGGCTCGGCATCCGGACCGAACGGAAGGTCGACCTGCAGGACCCCGGCGAAGGTCCGTCGATGATGCGGCGTCGGCCCGAACTCGCGAATGGCGGCCCTGTGCTCCCTCGTCCGATAACCCTTGTTCGACTCCCATCCGTAGGCCGGGTAGCGTCGTCCCAGACGTCGCATGAGACGGTCGCGGGTGACCTTGGCGACGATGGACGCGCAGGCGATCGAGTGGCACCGGAGGTCGCCCTTCACGATCGAGGTGTGCTTGCCCAGGCCGGGCACGGGCTTGCCGTCGACGAGCAGCAGATCGGGCTCGAACGGGAGCCGGTGCAGCGCCCTCCGCATCGCCAGGGCCGCCGCGTTCCGTGCGTTCAGACGCTCGATCTCGCGACAGGACGCGGCCGCGACGCCCCAGGCGAGGCAGCGCGACCGGATCACCTCGGCGAGCTCCTCGCGCCGCTTCGGGGCGAGGAGCTTGCTGTCCACCGCCCCCTCGAAGCGCTGGCCCTCGCGGAGGGCCACGGCGGCGGCAACGACCGGCCCGGCCAGAGGGCCGTACCCGACCTCGTCCACCCCGACGACGTGACGGCACCCCGCCGCCCAACCCTCCTCCTCGAAGGACAGGGGCGCGGTGGGCGGCCCCACGTCAGCTGTCGACCTGCGCGGCTTTCTCGGCGTCTTCCTCGTCCAGGGTAGGGGACTGGACCTCAGGGCTATCCCGGAGCTCGGAGTCGGGTGCGGCCTCGGCAGCATCGGAGCCCGCGACGTCCAGCTCCTCGGCCGGCACATCGGCCATCGTATCGCCCAGCTCCTCGCCGGTCTCGTCGATCTCCACGGAGGGCGGAGACTGCATCGCGAGCATCTCCTCCCGGTGCTTCTCGGAAAGCCACCAGCGACGCTCCCGGACGCGGGCCCGCTTGCCGACGCGCTGCCGCAGGTAGTAGAGCTTCGCCCGCCGGACGTGGCCACGCCGCACGATCTCGATGCCGGCGATGGACGGCGAGTGGACGGGGAAGATCCGCTCCACCCCCACACCGCCGGAGATCTTGCGAACGGTGAACGTCTCGGAGGGACCCGAGCCGCTGCGAGCGATGCAGATCCCCTCGAACGCCTGAATTCGCTCCTTCTTCGCCTCGACGACACGCACGCGCACGCGGATCGTGTCGCCCGGGTCGAACGCCGGGAGATCCCTCCGCACGTACTCCTTCTCGATCTCTCGCATCCTAGGATCCATATCACCGCTCCCTTACGGCGAACTTACTTCTTCTCCTCGCGCTCCGCCTCCCGGTACGCGCGCCAGAGGTCCGGCCGACGCCACCGGGTGGCCCGCTCCGCCTGCTCCCTCCGCCACGCCTCGATCCGGCCGTGATCGCCCGACCGCAGTACCTCGGGGACCGGCAGCCCCCGGTACTCGGCCGGCCTCGTGTACAGCGGCGGCGCCAGGAGATCCTCGTAGAACGAGTCGGTCGCCGCCGACTCGTGGTCACCGAGCGCGCCAGGCAGCAGCCGCACGACCGCGTCGATCACGACGAGGGCTGCCGGTTCCCCGCCGCTCAGCACGTAGTCGCCGACCGAGACCTCCTCCGTCGCGACCGCTTCTGCCACCCGCTCGTCCACGCCCTTGTAGCGACCGCACAGGAGCGTCAGCTCCTGGGCCAACGAGTACCGCACCGCCGTGGCGTGATGGAACAGCGCGCCGCGAGGTGTCAGCAGGGCGATCGGTCCTTCCGGCTCGAGATCGTCCCGCGCCTCGAAGAACGGCTCCGGCTTCATCACCATGCCCGCACCGCCGCCGAACGGTTCATCGTCGACCGTTCGATGCTGGTCGTGCGCGTAGGCCCTCAGATCCACGACCCGGTACTCGACCAGTCCGGCGTCGGCAGCTCTCCCGAGTATGCTCGCCTCGAGCGTGGCCTCGAAGAACTCGGGGAAGATCGTCCAGATGTTGATCCGCAACGGCCGCTCGCTTTCGCGACCCGAGCCGGGCCGCCGCGCTACAGGTCCAGCAGTCCGGGCGGCGGGTCTAGCCGAAGGACGCCCGCCTCGAGGTCGACGTCGCTCACGATCGCCGAACTAAACGGCACCAGCCGCTCGATCGCCGTATCGGCTCGATCGTCCACCACGACGAGTACCGGCTGTCCGGGCCGGTCGAACACCCACTCGACCCGCCCCACTCGGCCTCCCTCTGCATCGTGCACCTCGAGACCCACCAGGTCGTGGAGGAAGTACTCGTCCGGCTGGAGAGCGGCGAGCTCCTCCTCATCGAGCTCGAGGCCGCAGCCCACGTAGCGCTGCGCCACGCCGCGATCCGGCAGCTCCCGAAAGCCGAGCCGCCACCCCTTGGGACTCCAGCCAGCCGCATCGAGCGTCACCCGGTTCGGAAGCCCCTCCGGCGCATCGAAGACGGCGAAGCTGCGGCCGGGTCGGTAAACGCTCTCGGGGTCATCCGTCTCCGGCTGCACCAAGACAGCGCCGTCCCTGCCGTGCGGACGACGGATTCGGCCCACCAGCACGCTTCGACCCATGGCGAGCATTCTCGCGCTACGGTCCCGGTTGGTCTCGGCGCCTCGCTACTCCTTCGACTCCTCCTCTTCCTCGCCTGCGGCCGCCTGCTCCTCGCTCGCGCCTGCCTCCTCCTCGCCCGTATCCGCCTCTTCCAGGACGGCTTCCGGCTCGGGAAGGTCTGCCGGCTCCTCAGACGCGGGCGCGGGCTCCGCGACTTCCTCCACGACCTCCGCTTCGGCAGCGGGTTTGGCGGCCGCTTCTTCCAGCTCGGCAGCCGCTTCCTCCAGCTCGGCGGCCGTTCCTTCCAGCTCGGCGGCCGCTTCGGCGGCGGGCTCGGCGGCCGCTTCTTCCAGCTCGGTGGCTTCCTCGGCCTGGTCCGCAGAGTCGGGTTCGCTGGGCGCTGTGGCTTCGCCGACGGGCGGCGCCTTCGGGGCCGCCGGTGCCTTCGCTTCCGCCTTCGGCTGCCTGGGCGTGCCCGAGACTCGTTGCGTGGTCTTGTCCTCACCGGCCGCCGGACCGAGGTGAACCACCGCCTCCTCGATCGTCTCCGGCGTCACGCCGGCGTGGAACTTCTCCCACACTCCCGTGCGCCGGAACAACGAGCGCACCGTGTCGCTGGGCATCGCGCCCTGGTGCAGCCAGTAGAGCGCCCGAGCCGCATCCACGCGGACGACCGCCGGTTCGGTGCGCGGGTTGTAGATTCCCAGCATCTCCACAGAGGGAGCGCTCCGGGCCCCGGAATCTTCCGCGACGACGATCCGGTAGTACGGCTGCTTTTTGCGGCCCATCCTCTTCAGTCTGATCGTAGCTGCCATCTCGCTGTTGCCTGTCGTTCGGTTCCTTGTCAGCTCGGAAGGCTGCCGAAGCCGGCACCGCCGCCGGGCATCCCACCGCCGGGCATCCCGCCGCCGGGAAAGCCGCCGCCCGACCCCAATCCGCCGAGCATCCCCTTCGCGGCCAGCATCGGCCCCAACTTCTTCATCTCCTTCATCATCTTCTGCATTTCCCTGAACTGCTTCAGCAACCGGTTCACCTCGTGCACCGGTCGGCCGGAGCCGCGAGCGACGCGAGCTCGCCTCGACCCGTTCAGCATCCGCGGCTTCCGGCGCTCCTCCGGCGTCATCGACAGAATGATCGCCTCGATGTGCCGAATCCGCTTGGGATCCACCTGCACCCCGTCCAGCATCTTCGGCTTCACGCCGGGAATCATCTTCAACAGCCCCTCCAGCGGGCCCATCTTCTGGAGCTGCTTGAGCGACTGGAGAAAGTCATCGAGGTCGAACTCGCCCCGACCGAGCACCTTCTTCTCGAACCGCGTCGAGGTCTCCGCATCGATGTCGATCGTCTGCTGGGCTCGCTCCACGAGACCGACGATGTCACCCATCTGGAGGATGCGGCCGGCTATCCGGTCGGGATCGAAGACAGTGAGGTCCTCCATCCGCTCCCCGACGCCCACGAACTTGATCGGCACGCCGAGGACGCCGTAGATCGACAGCGCCGCCCCGCCCCGCGCATCGCCCTCCATCTTCGTCAGCACCACGCCCGACAGACCGACGGCGTCGTGGAAGCCCTCGGCGATTCGGACGGCCTCCTGTCCGGTCATCCCGTCGGCAACCAGCAGTACCTCGTGCGGTCGAGCCTCCTGCTTGACGCGGCGCAGCTCGTCCATCAAGGCCTCGTCCGCCTGCAGACGTCCCGCGGTATCGAGGATGACATGCGTAATCCCCTCGACACGACCCTGCTCCACCGCGCGCTTCGAGACGCGCACGACGTCCTTCTCTTCCGCCTCGCGGATGACCGGGATCTCCAGCGAGGCGCCGAGCGTTTGCAGCTGCTCTCCGGCCGCCGGTCGGTACGGGTCACAGGCGACCAGTAGCGGCCGCCGACCCTCTCGCTGGAGGCGGCGGGCCAGCTTTCCTGCCGTCGTCGTCTTTCCGGAGCCCTGCAGCCCGACCAGCATGATGACGGTGGGAGGCACCGTGGCCGTTGCGAGCTCGGGGCTCCCCTCGCCCAGCAGCGCGACCAGCTCATCGTGCACGATCTTGACGATCTGATCGCCCGGGCTCACCGACGAGAGGACATCCAGACCCAGCGCCCGTTCCTCGACTCGGGCGAGAAAGTCGCGCGCCACCTCATAGTTGACGTCCGCCTCCAGGAGGACACGCCGCACCTCCCTTAGGCCCTTCTTCAGCATCTCCGGCGTGATGACGCCGCGTTGCCGGAAGGTCCCCAGGACGCCGTCCAGTCGATCGCTGAGCCGCTCGAACACCTGTCCGCTCTGTTGTGTGGATCGGGTAACTGCCGGCAGGACACCCTTCCGGCCCGGTAGCCCCGGCCAGAACCGGTGGCAAATTAGCCTTTAAGTGTAGGCGATCCGAGGCTTCGCGGCAACGGGAGAGATTCGGCCTTCTCCCCCCAACGGCCCTCTACCTGGACAGGTGTACAGGTAGAAGGGCAGGTGTACGGGTAGAAAGGATGTGATTTCGCGATGAGCGGAAAGTTGTCAGTGCTCGATCTCGAATCGCACCACGCTCGGCGCGGCCTCCCCGTCGGAGATGACGGCCCAGACCGTGCCCCCGCGAATCGCGGGCAGCGGATGAGTACGGAAGCCGTCCGGCGCGGAGACCTGGCCCAGATACCGCCCATCGGGCTCGAACACGTCGAAGACCAGCGGCTCCCTGAAATCTCGGGCGTCCGGCAGCTCGGCCGCGCGGGCCCGGCCACCGCCCGAACGGGCCGCAGCTCCCGGGCTCGCGGCGCTGTCGTCGCTCGAAGCCGC
>CAZEBA010000045.1:0-11646 GCA_964510615.1 uncultured Gemmatimonadota bacterium | reverse complement strand
CGCCCGAACGGGCCGCAGCTCCCGGGCTCGCGGCGCTGTCGTCGCTCGAAGCCGCATCCTCGGTCGCCGCATCCTCGGTCGCCGCATTCTCCCCGCTCGGCGCATCCTCCAGGCGCGCCGACGCCTCGGCGCTCAGCTCGGCCGGCTGATGGAGCTGCACCCAGATCCTACCGTCGGCATCGACAAACAGCCCCCGAAACGGCGGCTTCTCATGCGGGATCTGGGGACCGTGCCAGGCCCAATCATAGTCTATCTGCCGCGCCCGGCGGTCGACGTCGCGGTAGAGGGCCGCGCGCTCTTCCCGGGGTACCGGTATCGGCTCGTACTCGCGCTCGAGCCGGATCACGCGGCCATCGGGGCGCAGGACATCGAGCGCGTAGCCGTCGGACACCGCCCGGACGACATCGCCTGTCGGGCTGAACGCCAGGTAGGCCCTCGGTAGCAGGGGGATGGCGAACGAGGCGCTGTCGCCGCGAGCGGACGTGACCCATAGCCGCGGCGTGACGTAGTCGATGACGGGATCCGGAATCGTGTCCTGGATCGTACCGTCGGGGCCGTAGCGCACGAGCCCCTCCTGCCACTCGTCCCGCGGATCGCGTGGGTTGTAGACGACCCTCGTGTACAGCCGGTCCTCGGGGTCTGCGAACAGCGGCACGGGGCTGTAGACGCCGGCCGGGTGGGGCCAGCGGCCCAGATACTCGCCGCGGGGGGAGTACACGACGAGCTGCGAGCGCCGCGGGTCGCGGATCACGACCCGGCCGTCGGAGAGGACGGCCACGCCGTTCGGCTGCGCGTAGTGGCCTTCCTGGCCGCGCGGCATCGCGAACGAGCGGACGTACCCGCCGCGGCGATCGTACTCCCGCACGACCGGCTTCTCGCCGTCCACGACGTACACGTGCCCGTTCGGCGCGAGCGTGAGGGCCATCACCGACCGAAGCGGGCCCGCCGTGTCCGCCGGATCGGAGGAGAGGCGGGCTCGCTCGACGAGCCTGGCGGGCTCGCCCCAGGCGCTCCCCGACACCGTTCGCACCACGGTCGTGTCACCCGCCTCGTACCGGACGGCTTTCCAATCGCTTCCCGAGCAGCCGGACAGCCCCAACGCGGCTGCACCGGCGAGCCCGAGCACCGCCGCACCGCTCACCGAGACCTTCCGCCACATCCTATCCCGGGTGTTCACGTGCGTTCTTGCGCCTCCACACAGATCGTTTGATCTCGCTCCGAACCGACCGACACGTACCGGATCGGCGTCCCGGCCACGGCCTCGATCCGCTCCAGGTATCGTCGGGCCGCCGCCGGAAGATCAACGAAGCGACGGCACTCGGCCGTGGATGTCAACCACCCGGGCAGGGTCTCGTACACGGGCGCCACCCGCTCCAGGTCGGCGGCCGAGTCGGGGAATCCGTCCAGCCGTCGATCGCCGAGCTCATAGCCGGTGCACAGCGGCAGCGTCTCGAAGCTGTCCAGCACGTCCAGTTTGGTGACCGCGAGCGCCGTGAGGCCGTTGACGCCGGCGGCGTAGCGGGCGACGGCGCCGTCGAACCACCCAGGCCGGCGCGGACGGCCGGTGGTGGCGCCGAACTCGCCTCCCAGCTGACGGAGCCTCTCCGCTTTCTTCCCCTCGAGCTCCGTCGGTAGCGGCCCGTTCCCGACCCGGGTCGTGTAGGCCTTCACCACGCCCAGCACCTCGTCGATCGCCGTCGGACCGATGCCGACCCCGGTCGCGGCCCCGCCCGCCGTCGTCGAAGAGGAGGTCACGTACGGGTAGGTGCCGTGATCGACGTCGAGCAGCGCTCCCTGCGCCCCTTCGAGCAGCACCCGGCCGTTCTCTGCCATCGCCTCCCTTATCTCGGTCCCGGTATCCGTGCGCAGCTCCAGGATCTCCGTTCGGATCTCGCGCAGTGACTCGATCACCTCCTCGGGCTCGACGGTCTCCGTCTCACCGGAGCGGGTGATGGTGGCGTTGGCGGCTTCCGCGCAGCGTGAGACGACTCGCGCGCAGCGGTCGAGGTCCGCCAGGTCGCCAACGCGGAGGCCGGTGCGCGCCACCTTGTCCCGGTAGGCGGGTCCGATCCCGCGGCCGGTCGTGCCGATCGGCGTCGCCCCGCGCCCGGACTCCTGGGCCGCATCCAGCCTCTTGTGGTACGGGAGGACAAGGTGCGCCCGGCTGCTGACGCCGATCCGGCCTTCCAGCTCCAGACCCCGGCGGGCCAGGGCAGCGCGCTCCTCGAGGAAGGTCCACGGATCCAGGACGACCCCGTTGCCGAGGAGGCAGCGAACGTCCGGGTAGAGGATCCCGGAAGGGATGAGGTGGAGAATGAACTCCTCGTCGCCCACCCGCACCGTGTGCCCGGCGTTGGCGCCGCCCTGGTAGCGGGCGACGATCGTGGCCTGCTCCGCCAGCACATCGATGATCTTGCCCTTCCCCTCGTCCCCCCACTGCGCCCCAACGACCGCGACGCAGCGGGCGCCGTCAGCGAACACGTCGGTCTCCCGTCGCGTCGGCAGCCTCCGGCGCAACCGCCAGGGAGGCTCTCTCCAGCGCCGCGCGGATCCGCCGCCGCTCCCCGGAGGTGGGCGGCCGGAGCGGCGGCCGCGCCGGCCCGCCGCTGTAGCCGAGGAGGTCGAGAGCGTGCTTGATCCCCGGCACGCCGGTCTCTCCCACGACCGTCCGGTGCAGCGGCCCGAGGATCTCCTGCGCTCGGCCGGCCTCGCTGGTGCGGCCGGCGTCCCAGGCCTCGACAACCGTGCAGCTCTCGCCCGGGGCGATCAGGGCGACCGCCAGCACACCGCCGACGGCGCCGAGCTCCAGCCCGGCATAGAGATGGGCGCCGCTCCCGACCAGCACCGACGCACGGCCGGCGCACACGTCGGCCAGCGCACCGAGGTTCTTGAGGTCGCCCGAGGAGTCCTTGATGCCGACGATGTTCTCGTGCTCGACGAGTCGGCCGACGAGGTCGGGCACCAGTTCGACCGGCACGAACTTCGGCACGTGGTAGAGTACGACGGGGACGGGCGAGCGCTCGGCCACCTCGAGGAAGTGCTCCCGGAGCGCATCCGGCGTCATCTGCTCCCGGAAGTAGGAGGGAGGCCGCACGAGCACCGCATCCGCCCCGGCCTGCGCCGCCGAGAGGCAGGCCTGCACGGTCGCCCGGGTGGACTCCATGCCGGTGCCAGCCAGGACGAGCACCTCCGAACGAAGCGCCTCGCGGCTCCACGCCACCAACCGTGGCAGCTCGCCGTCCTCCAGCAACGGCGCCTCGCCGGTGGAGCCTCCGACCACGACGCCCTGGATCGGGTGCTCCCCCCACCGCCGCAGGTTGGCCGTCAGCGCCGGGCCGTCGAGGTCGTAGCTCGCGGCCTGGAACGGAGTGGTGACGGGCAGGAGGACGCCGTTCAACATCGGCGTAGTGCCGGCTTCCCAACCGCGGCGAGCCGCAGGCCGTGCGGTGTCATTCGTCGCCGGGGAAGAAGTCGCGGGAGACGAACTCGCCGTCGCCCGCCTGCGCCGGCCCGGGTCCCTCGTCGGCCAGCGTCTGCATGAACAGCTCGAAATCCGCCGGACTGGTGGCCGCCTGCTTCGCATCGTCGTAGCTGACCGCACCCTCCTGCACGAGGCGCATGAGGTGCTGATCGAAGGTCTGCATCCCGTAGGCATCCCCCTCCTGCATCAGGCGCACGATCGCCTGCTGCACCTCGCCCTGGAGGACGGCGTCCCGGACCGCCGCCGTCCCCACCAGGACCTCCACCGCCGGAACCCGGCCCCCGTCCAAGCGGCCGAGCAGACGCTGCGAGACGATGGCCCGCAGGCTGTCGGCGAGCCGCCGCCGCACGAGGGCCTCCTTGAAGTCGGGGAACATGGCCAGCACGTGCGTGATGGCGCCGACGGCGGTGTTGGAGTGCATGGTCGAGATCACCAGATGCCCCGTCTCGCTGGCCTCGAACGCCGTCTCGAACGTCTCCACGTCTCGCATCTCGCCGATCAGGATCACGTCCGGATCCTGGCGCAGAGCGGCCCGGAGGCCCGACTTGAACGACTGGGTGTCGCGCTCGATCTCGCGCTGCGTCACCGTGCTCTGGACGTTCTCGTGCCAGTACTCGATCGGGTCCTCGAGCGTGATGA
The DNA here is from genome assembly GCA_964510615.1 of uncultured Gemmatimonadota bacterium. Classification (GTDB taxonomy): domain Bacteria; phylum Gemmatimonadota; class Gemmatimonadetes; order Palauibacterales; family Palauibacteraceae. The sequence continues at coordinate 7,526 of CAZEBA010000045.1, read as the reverse complement.
TGTGCTTGGGCCGGTTGCAGTTGATCCAGTCGATCATCGCCGCCTGGGTCGTGCTCTTCCCCTGCCCCGTGGCTCCGGACACCAGCACGAGGCCGTCGGGCTGGTCGGCGATCTCGGCCAGCACGTGCGGAAGGCCGAGTTCCTCGAAGTTCGGCACCTTCCAGGGGATCACCCGCATCACGATCATGAACGAGCCGCGCTGCTTGAGGATGTTCCCCGGGAAGCGGGCGACGTCGGCGAGCTCCCAGGCGAAGTCGTAGTCGGTGATCTCGTCGATGTTCTCCCGCAGGTGCTCGTCGGGGAGGAGCGTCAGCGCGATGCTTCGGATCTCCTCGTTGGCGAACGGAGCGTCCGACAGCTTGACGAGATCGCCCTTGATGCGGGCCCGGAAGACATCGCCGGCCTTGATGTGCAGGGACTCGCCGCCCCGGTCGACGGCCGCGCGAATCAGTTTCTGCATCATCGATCGATCGCCCTTTCGACAGGTCCGGGCCCGGTTCGTTCCGTCGCCATCTCAGTAGCCCAGCCGTTTGTCCACCAGGTTCTCGAGCGGACGGCCCGCCAGATAGTGGCCGATGTTCCGGATCATCAGGTCCGTCTGTCGCTCCCAGAATCGCGGCGAGGTTCCGCCGATGTGCGGGGTGAGCAGCGCGTTGTCGAGCTTCCACAGCGGGCTGTCCGCTGGCAGGGGCTCGTGGTGGAAGACGTCGAGGCCGGCACCGCGAAGGCGGCCCGCACGCAGGGCGGCCGCGAGTGCCTCTTCATCAACAATGCGCCCCCGCGCCACGTTGATCAAGACGGCCGATTCCCGCATGAGGCCGAGCTCGCGCCCGCCGATCCATCCCATCGTCTCCTTCGTCTCCGGCACCGTGATGACGACGTAGTCGCTTCCCTGCAGCAGGTCGTCCAGGCCCTCCGGTCCCCACACCCGCTCCGCCTCGCCGGGCTTCGGCCGGTCCGGGGCCGCGGTTCTGCGAAGCGCCCAGACCCGCATGCCGAGGGCGCTCGCCCGCCGTCCGAGCGCTTGGCCGATCCCGCCGTAGCCGACGATTCCGACCACGGCCCCGGCCAGCTCCGTCACGCCCCCGCGGGGCCGCACGATCTCCTCGCGCCGCCACTCGCGCTCCCTCATTCCGACCACGGCGCCGTCCAATCCGCGAGTGAAATACAGCATCATCGCCAGCGCCTGGTCGGCCATCGGCTCGGCGTAGACCCCCGCCGAGTTGGTCAGCAGCACATCGCTCGCAACCATCTCCGGGAACAGCGAGCCTCCGACACCGGCCGCACCCGAGTGCACCCACCGGAGACGCCGGGCAGCCCGAAACGCATCACGGGTGACCCCGAAGCCGAAGAACACCTCGGCATCGACGATCGTCTCGAGGACGGCGGGCGGCGTGGCCGGCGGCCCGTCGCCGGTGGCATCGATCTCGTGCTCCACCGTCCGCACTGTCCACGCCTCGCCGATCGCCTCCCGGATCCGGCTCACCGAGCCGGGCGGGATCGACCAGTGCGGCTGGCTGGTCGAATACATCCAGATCAGCAGCTTCGGCAACGGCCCCGTCTCGGCATCACTCGATCGAGAACGCCCGCACGCCCTCGGTCGCGGCGAGACGTCGCAGAAGCCGGCGGCGGGCGTCGTCGCTGCCGGTGATCGTGTACACGTACTCGGCACCCTCCGCGCTCCGCTTCATGCTGAGCGGTTGGGCGCGGATCCCCAGCTCTTCCAGCAGGCCGCCCACGGCGTCCGGCGCGGCCTCCGGTGCCGCGAGGGCCACCCGGAGCGTTCGCTCGGCCCGCGCCCGGAGGACCCGGTCCTCGAGCCACCCGATGAGGAGGAGGACGGCGAGAACGAGCACTGTGGCGCCGATCGCCTCGAGGTAGGCGCGGATGCCGACGGTGATCCCGATCGCCGCCACGACCCACAGGGTGGCGGCAGTGGTCAGCCCGAGCACGTTGCCCCGGGCGACCAGGATCGTTCCGGCTCCGATGAAGCCGATCCCCGAGACGATCTGCGCCGCGATCCGGCCCGGATCGGCCCGAATCAGCTCGTGCGTCGCGAAGCCCGAGGCGATGCCGAGCGACGCCTCGGTGAGGAGCTCCGCCCCCACGCAGATGAGGATGTTCGTGCGCAGCCCGGCCGGCTTCCCGGCCACCTCCCGCTCCAGCCCCACCACGGCGCCGAGGACGGCGGCGAGCGCGAGACGCCCCAGCACCGGAAAACGCAGGAGGTCGATCCAGACCGGCAGCTGGTCCAGGAATCCGTCCATTATCGCTCCATCACGTCAACCCGACCCGGCGCAGGCCCATCCGATCGTAGGCCTCGGCGATCACCGGGCCGGCGATCCGGCGAGCCCGCTCGGCCCCCCCGGCGAGGATCTCCTCGATCAGCTCGGGCTTCGCCCTCAGCTCCTCGGCCCGCTCCCGCACGGGAGCGAGCTGTTCGGCGATGTTGTCGGCCAGGCGCAGCTTGCACTCCACGCAACCGATCTCGGCGGTCTGGCAGCGGGCCTCGACCTCCTCCCTCTCGGCCGCCGGGGAGAACGAGCCGTGCAGGGCGAAGACATTGCAGACGTGAGGGTTTCCGGGATCCTCGCGCCGCTTCCGCGCGGGATCGGTGACGGCCGTCCGTACGATCGACCGCATCTCCTCGGGCCGGGCCAGCAACGGGATGATGTTGTCCTGCGACTTCGACATCTTGGCGACCCCGTCCAGGCCGAGGACGCGACGTCCCGGCCCGATGATCAGGGCCTCGGGCTCCGGGAAGTAACTGCCGAAGCGGGCGTTCCATCGCCGGGCGATCTCGCGCGTCAGCTCCAGGTGCTGCCGCTGGTCCTCGCCGACCGGAACGAGGTCGGCGAGGTAGAGCAGGATGTCGGCCGCCTGAAGAACCGGGTAATTCAGCAGGCCGGCGCTGACCGACTCCACCCGCTCCGACTTGTCCTTGAACTGGGTCATCCGTCCCAGGTCACCGAGGGGCGTCACCGTGTTGAACAGCCACTGAAGCTCCGTGTGCTCCGGGACGTGGGACTGGACGAACAGGGTGCACCGGTCGGGCTCGAGCCCGCTGGCCACCAGCGAGACGGCCAGGTCGAAGACGCGCTGCGGCAGCTCCTCGACCTCGTACGGGATCGTGATGGCGTGCAGGTCGACGATGCAGTAGATGCACTCGTAGCGCTCGGTAAGGTCGACCCAGTTCTTGATTGCGCCCAGGTAGTTGCCGAGGTGGACCTCGCCGGACGGCTGAATCCCGCTGAAGACGCGTCGTCTGATCGCCATGTCGCCGGAGGATGACGGGGTTCGGGGCTCGCCCGATTGCCTGGAGGAGTCGGTAGAGCCCGGCTAAGTTATTCCGCCCCAACGAGGGGAGCAAGCAAGCGACGCCCGTTCCGACGGCCCTCGCGAGCGAGAAAAGACGATGGACTGGAAGCTCGATTCGGAGGACCGGGAGCTGCTGGAGGCGGCCTCCGAGGCGGCCAGGCGGGCAGCGGGCGTGCACCGCGCATCCCGCGTCCGCGCCAGGACGCTGGCCTGGGAGGAGAAGGGCCGCTCCGACTTCGTGACCGAGGTCGACCGGGAGGCGGAGCGGGAGGTCGTGGACGAGCTGCTACGCCGCTTTCCCGACCACGCCATCCTGGCCGAGGAGCAAGCCACCGCCGAAGAGCCGGCAGACCGAGGGCCGGCATCCGCAGCAGCGGCGGCAGACGGGCCGATCCGCTGGGTGATCGACCCACTCGACGGGACGACGAACTGGCTCCACGGCTACCCGGAGTACGCGGTCTCGATCGCCGCCCTGGACGCGGCCGGCCTCCGCCTCGGCGTCGTCCTCGCCTCGGCGACTGGCGACCTGTATGCCGCCGTCCGGGGCGCCGGGAGCCGCCGAAACGGCGAGCCGATCCGGGTATCGGGCGTCGCCGACCCGCGCCTCGCGCTCGTCGGCACCGGCTTCCCGTTCAAGAGCCTCCACCTGCTCCCCCGCTACCTGGAGATCTTCCGGCGCGTGCTGACCTCCACGAGCGGCGTCCGGCGGGCCGGCGCAGCGGCCCTCGACCTCTGCAACGTGGCCTGCGGCCGCTTCGACGCCTTCTGGGAGCTGGCGCTTATGCCGTGGGACTTCGCGGCCGGGATCCTGATCATCCGCGAGGCGGGCGGCGTGGTCGAGCGCCTGCCGATGCCGCGGGAGCCCGGGCGCCTGGTCGTGGACCCGGGCGCCGAGTCGGGAGAGCCGCTGTGGCCCGGCGGGGTGCTCGCCGCCAACCCGACGCTCTTCCCCGCCTTCCGCCAGCTCGTCCTCGAGACCGGGCCGGCCGAGGGCACGCCGTGATCCGCCACGTCATCCTGGCCGAGGGCCTCTTCGACATGGAGTGGGCCAAGACCGCGGCCTGCGTGATCCGCTACCAGCCCGAGCGGGTCGCCGCGGTCCTCGACTCCACGCAGGCCGGACGCGACGCGTCGGAGATCCTCGGCTTCGGCGAGGGGATACCGGTCGTCGGCCGGCTGGCCGAGGCGCTCGCCCTCGACCCGCCCCCGCGTTCCCTCCTTATCGGGATCGCGCCCCAGGGGGGCGGGCTGTCGGAGGAGTGGCGTCCCACGATTCGGGAGGCGATCGAGGCGCGGCTCGACGTGTGGGGCGGGCTTCACCGCTTCCTGGCCGACGACCCCGAGCTCTCGGGTCTGGCGAAGGCGCACGGTGTGGCGATCCGCGACCTCCGGCGCCCGCCGACGAACCTGCCGGTCGCCACCGGGCTGGCTCGCGGGACGCGAGGGGTGCGGCTCCTCACCGTCGGCACCGACTGCAACGTCGGGAAGATGACGGCCGGGATAGAGCTGGTGCGTGCGCTGCGAGCGCGCGGCCTGCGGGCCGAGTTCGCGGCCACGGGCCAGACGGGGATCATGATCGAGGGCCGCGGGATCGCGGTGGACGCCGTCGTAGCCGATTTCGTCGCCGGAGCGGCCGAGCAGCTCGTCCTGGCGGCGGACCCCGAGGCCGACTTCATCGTCGTCGAGGGACAGGGCTCGCTCCTCCATCCCGGATACTCGGGCGTAACCCTGAGCCTCATGCACGGGGCGCTGCCCGACGCCCTGGTGCTCTGCACGATGTCGCGGCGGAAGACGATCTACGGCGGCAAGTACGACTGGGTGCCGATCCCGCCGCTCGATCGGGTCGTCCGGCTGTACGAAGACGCGATGACGTGGGTGGCCCCTCCGCGACCCGTCCCGGTGGTGGCCGTCGCGTGCAACACGCACGGCCAGTCGGAAGTGGAGGCCCGACGGGAGGTGGAGCGCGCCGAGGCGCTGACCGGCCTTCCGTCCACCGATCCGATCCGCTTCGGTCCGGAAAAGCTGGCGGAAGCCGTCCTGCTTCTGGCGAGCGCCGTCCGGTGAGAAAGCGGGACACGCCGTCCCTTCCGTGCAGCGCAGGGAAAGGGACGCTAGACTAAGGTATCAGCGACACGAAGCGCAGGTCCTATACGTTGGGATACAGAGCAGCGCCCGAACGATGAACGAACCCAGCGATCAGAGAATCGGAAAGCCCATACGACCCATGATCAGATTCCGGTCTGTCTCCAGTCACGGTTCTCGCCTTTCTCTGTTTGTCGTTTTCGCCCTGTTCGTCCTCGGCGGCTGCGGAACGGAGCCGACCGAGCCGGAGCGCGACACCGCGGACCTCTCGATCACCAAGGCCGATCAGACCGACCCCGTCTCCATCGGCGATCCGATCGTCTACACGATCACGGTCTCGAATGGAGGACCGGATGCGGCCGCTGACGTCCGGGTGACGGACGCCGTGCCCGCGGGCACGGCCTTCGTATCGGCGACTCCGTCGCAGGGCGCCTGCGTCAACTCCGCCGGCACAGTGACCTGCGAGCTCGGCACGCTGGCCAACGGGACCGCCGCCACGGTCACGCTGACCGTGACCGCGAACCAGGGTGGTCAGATCTCGAACAGCGCCGGGGTGACGGCGGACGCAGACGACCCGAACAGCAGCAACAACAGCGACGCGGAAAGCACGACCGTCGAGCTCGTCCCGGCCGACCTGGCCCTGACGAAGGTTGCCCAGGTCAATTCCGTGGGACCGGGAGACGTCATCGTCTACACGATCAGGGTCGCGAACGCCGGGCCGGGCCCGGCGACGGACGTGGAGGTGACCGACGCTGTCCCGGCGAACACAAGCTTCGTCTCGGCGGCCCCGTCCCAGGGCTCCTGCAGCGAGGCGGCCGGGACCGTCACCTGCACTCTCGGAAGCCTCGCCAGCGGCGCCAACGCGACCGTCACCCTCTCCGTCGAGACCGAAGAGGAGGGGGAGGTGACGAACACGGCCGCGGCCTCGGCCGACGAGCCGGATCCGGACGAGGGTGACAACTCGGACACCGAATTGGTGCTCGTGCAGGGCCGGCCGGCAGATCTCTCGATCACCAAGGCCAGCGCCCGCGATACCGTGGCGCCGGGACAGGAGATCGTCTACGCGATCGGCGTGCGCAACCGGGGTCCTAACGACGCGGGAACGGTCCTGGTGACCGACACGATCCCCGCCAGCACCACCTTCGTCTCGGCCACCGCTTCGCGCGGTAGCTGCTCGCAAGCGGGCAGAGTCGTCAGCTGCAACCTAGGGGCCCTGCAGCGGCTACGGGATGCGACCGTGACCCTGACGGTAGAGGCAGGGGATCAGCCAACCACGGTGGTCAACAGGGCGCACGTGGCGGGCAGCGTGCTGGACACCATCCCGGGCAACGACGTGGCGGCCGACACCACCACCGTGAAGCCGCTCGCCGACCTGTCGATCGACAAGGACGACGAGGAGGATCCGGTCGAGGTGGGCGAGCTTGTCGTCTATCTCCTCGAGGTGGTGAACCATGGCCCCGGCGCCGCCAGGGCCGTGGTGGTCACCGACACACTACCCACCGGCACCGACTTCGACGATGTCACGACGACGAAGGGGACCTGCGGCCACCGCGTCAACATCGTCACCTGCAACATCGCCGAGATGGCGGCCGGCGACACGGTGCGGATCCAGATCGAGACGCTGGCCGAGGCGGTGGGCTTCCTGAACAACCGGGCCCGGGTGAGAAACGAGGTCTCGGACCCCGACCTCGAGAACAACACGGACCGCGCGGGAACCAACGTGACCGGTCCTCAGGCCGACCTATCGGTCAGCAAGACCGCGCGGGCGGACCCGGTTACGGTCGGCAACGACATCGTCTACGACATCGATGTCGTCAACGCCGGGCCGGCGACTGTGTCGGGAGCGACCCTCACCGATCCCGTGCCCACAGGGACGACGTACGTCAGCGCGGTGGTCAACCCGGGTTCCTGCGGCCTGGGGAACAACATCGTGATCTGCAACCTCCCCGACCTCCCGGCCGGGGTGGGCGTCACGGTGACGATCACCGTGCGGGCCGACCAGGCCGGTCAGGTCACCAACACGGCGACCGTGAACCCGCCGCAGGACATCATCGACCCGGACGAGGACAACGACGAAGACTCGGTAACGATCACCGTGAACCCGTAGGGGCGCGTCGCGCGAGGCG
>CAZEBA010000044.1:0-25474 GCA_964510615.1 uncultured Gemmatimonadota bacterium | reverse complement strand
CTCCGAGACCACGTCGACGTTGAAGCCGAACTCCCTTCCGAGACTGCGCAGCGTCTCTTGATCCCCGCTCCGGTTGTAGCCGAATCCGTGGTCATAGCCGACGACCAGCTCCTTGACCCGAAACCTCTCCACCAGAACGAGACGGACGAACTCCGCCGGCTGGTAGATCGAGAGGGCACGGTTGAAGGAGAGGAAGGCCACATAGTCCAGCGAGGAGAGCGCGAGGATCTCCTTCTTCTCGTCGGGCGAGGTGAGAATCGGGGGCGCTGCTTCCGGCCGCACGACCGTCAGCGGATGGCGATCAAAGGTCACCAGCACGCTGGTGAGACGGCGGCGGCGCGCTCGCTCGCCGATCTCCTCGAGAACGGCCCAGTGGCCACGATGGACCCCATCGAACGTACCGACCGTCACGACGGTCCCGGGCACGTTGGGTGGCAGGCTGCCCGCCCGTCCGACGACGGCCGGGTCAGTCAACGAACACCTTTCGCGGCCGCAGCTCCCCTCCGCGCCACTCGGCCACTGCCACCAGGCGGCCGCCGTGCAGCAGGCGGACCGGACCGGCGGCGGCGATCTCCTCCTCCGCCGAACCTGCCGGAACGACCTCCCCGGCAGCCAGACGCCGGCCGGCGGCGACGTGGGCCAGCTCCTCATCGGTCAGATGACGAAGCGGCAACCAGGGCATCGCCGCGCCGGGCTCGAGCCAGGCATGTGTCTCCAGGATGCGGTGCGCCGACGTAGGCTCCTCCTTCAACTTTTCATCCGGAAGGGCATCGCGTACGGAGAGCTCGCCGATCGCGACCCGCCGCAAAGCGGCCAGGTGGGCGCCGCATCCCAGCTCCCGGCCGAGATCCCGCGCCAGCGATCGAACGTAGGTTCCGGCCGACACGCGCACCGCCAGCCTCAGGACCGGCGGATCCAGCGCGAGCAGGCGCAGCGCGTGCACCCGGACCGGTACGACCGGCAGCGCGACGGCGGCCCCGGCACGCGCCAGCTCGTGCGCGCGCCGCCCGGCCATCCTCTTGGCCGAGAAGGCCGGCGGGCGCTGCATGATCGGACCTTCGAGGCGCGCCACCGCACGTTGGACCTCGTCGGCACTCAGGTCCCGCCAGGCCTCCGATTCGGCGACGATGCGCCCCTCCCGATCGTGGGAATCGGTCTCCACCCCGAGCCGCACCTCCGCCTCGTACCGCTTGGCGGGTAGGTGGAAGTACTCGGACAGTCTGGTGGCGCGCCCGACGCAAAGAACGAGCAGGCCGCTGGCGAAAGGGTCGAGGGTGCCGGTATGTCCGACGCGCCGGATCCCGAGCGTCCGCCTCGCCGCGGCCACCACATCGTGCGACGTCGGACCCGGTGACTTGTCCACCAGCAGTACGCCGCCGGTCGCCGAGGCCGCATCGACGCGCGTCACGCCCCGTCTCCTCTCTCGGGATCCGACCGATCTCCCGGCGACTCGACCGGCGGTTCCGCCTCCGACGGCCACCCGTCGTCCGGCCGCGCCTCACGCAAGAGGTCGTCGATCCGCCGAGCGTGTTCGATCGTGCGGTCCGGCTCGAAGGTGAACTCGGGCACGCGCCGAAGGTGGAGAGTGCGGCCGAGCTCCCGCCGGAGGTAGCCCTGGGCGCTCTCCAGCCCCTGGATCGCCTCCGCCAGGGCTTCCTCGTCGCCACCGGCGCGGACATACACCTTCGCGTGCTTCAGGTCGGTCGTCGACCTCACCGCCATGACGGACACGGCGGCCAGGCGCGGATCCTTGGCGGAGCGGCGGATTAGGGTCGAGAGCTCCTCGCGCAACAGTTGGTTGACCCGTTCGATCCGTCGTCTGGTCATCGCCCCGTCAATAGAAGGCCGTCTCGCGCTCGACGACGACGAGGGCGGGATCGGAGCCGACGTGCTCGTCGAGGCGAGCCAGCAGTGCGCGGGCCACGGTCCGGTCCGAGCTCACGACCGCCGCGCAGATCTCGGCCTTTTGCCACTTGTCCTGGAAGTCGGTCTCCGCGGCGGAGACGTGGAAGCGAGCCTGCAGCCGGTCGCGTAGACTCCGCACCACCCGGCGCTTGGCCTTGAGAGAGGTGCATCCGGGAAGGTGTAGCACCCAGCGACCCACACCGACCACGGCGGCCATCGAACGCTACGGCGTCGCGCTCTCCGTCGACGCCGCGCTCTCGGCCAACGTGCGGGCGATCTCCTCAATGCGATAGGACTCGATGAGATCGCCCTCCTTGATGTCGTTGTAGCCCTCGATCGAGATGCCGCATTCGTATCCCTCGCGCACCTCGCGCACGTCGTCCTTGAACCGCTTCAGGCTGCCGATCCTGCCGCTGTAGATCTGAACCTGGTCGCGAACCAGATGCACCCTGAGGTTCCGTTGGATGACTCCGTCGGAGACATAGCAGCCGGCCACCGTCCCCACCTTCGGCACGCGGAAGAGCTTCCGGACCTCGGCCGTCCCGACGACCACCTCCCGCTCCTCGGGCTTGAGGAGGCCTTCGAGAGCGAGACGCATGTCCTCGACCGCCTCGTAGATCACATCGTACCCGCGGATCTCGATTCCCTCCCGCTGGGCCAGCTCGCGCGCACCGGCGTCCGGTCGCACGTGGAAGCCGATGATGGCCGCCGAGCTGGTGGAAGCCAGCAGCACGTCGGACTCGTTGATCGCTCCGACGCCTCGGTGGATGACCTCCACCCTCACCTCGCCGGTGCTCAGCCGCTCCAGCGCATCCGAAAGAGCCTGGACAGAGCCGTCCGTGTCGGCCTTGATCACCAAGTTCAAGACGGCCTCCTCCCCGGCCTGCACGGTCTCGAACACGTCCGCCAGTCGGGTGCCCTTCTGCCGCCGTCGCATCTCCTTTTCGCGCTCCATCTGCTGCCGGCGGCCGGAGATCTCCTTTGTCCGCTCCGCCTCGGCGACGATGAACGAGTCGCCGGCCTGCGGTACGCCCTCCAGCCCCAGCACTCGCACGGGGATCGACGGACCGGCCTCCTCGACGGCGTTGTCCCGCTCGTCGAGCAGTGCCCTCACGCGGCCGCCGAACAGACCGCAGATGAAGTTGTCTCCCACCTTCAGCGTGCCGCTCTCCACCAGCACCGTCGCCACCGGCCCCATCCCGCGATCCAGCTGGGCCTCCACCACCGTGCCCCGCGCGGGTCGACTCGGGTTGGCGCGCAGTTCCAGGAGCTCGGCCTGGAGGAGGATCTTCTCCAGCAACTCGTCCACCCCCTGGCCGGTCTTCGCCGACACGGCCGCCGAGAGAACGTCCCCGCCGAACTCCTCCAGGATCACGTCGTGACTCAGCAGTTCCTGCTGCACCTTCGACACGTCGGCCGCGGGAAGATCCACCTTGTTGATCGCCACCACGATCGGGACGCCGGCGTTCTTGGCATGACTGATCGCCTCGATGGTCTGCGGCATCACGGCATCGTCGGCCGCGACCACGAGGACGACGACATCGGTGATCTCGGCACCGCGGGCGCGCATGGCGGTGAAGGCCTCGTGTCCGGGCGTGTCGAGAAAAGTGACGGATCGGCCGGTGTCGAGCTCGAGCCGATAGGCGCCGATGTGCTGCGTGATCCCGCCCGCCTCTCCGGCGATGACGTTGGTCTGCCGCAAGTAGTCCAACAGCGACGTCTTCCCGTGGTCGACGTGACCCATCACCGTGACCACCGGGGCGCGCGCCTGCAGATCGCCCTCCTCTTCCTGCGCCTCCGCCAGCTCCTGGAGATCCGCCTCGTACGCTTCCTCGCGAACCGCCTCGAAGCTGAATTCCTCGCAGATCAGCTCGATCTGATCGAAGTCGAGCCGCTGATTGATCGTCACCATCAGTCCCAGGTTCTTGAACGCCGAGGTGATGATCTGCTGGGCCGTAGCGCCGATCAGGTCGGCGAGCTCCGCCACGGTCAGGAACTCGTTGACCCGAACGCGCGTCTTTTCGGCCTCCGCCTCGAGCGCCTGACGCTCCAGCTCCGCCTCCTGGGCGGCCGACGGTGCCTCGCGCTTCCGCTTGCGACCTCCCCCGCCACCTTCGAGGGCGGCCAGGGTCCGCTTGACGTTCTCCTGCACCGCATCCTGATCGACCCGCCGCTGCCGGCGGCGCTGCTCGGGCCGTGGCTTCCGGCGGCCGTCGACGGTGTAGCCCTCCGCCTGGATGCGAACGGTGCCGCCCGGGGCGGCCGAGGCCGTGGGCGCCGAGGGCATGCCGCGCCGAACCGGCTTCGGCTTTCGCTTCTTCCGCTTCGGCGAATCGGCCGCGACGGCCGCGACCTCCTCGCCCGCCTCCACCTCGATCTCCTCCGGCTCCACCTCTTCGGCCGAAACCGCGGCCTCGGCCTCGACCTCGACCTCGGCCTCTGCCTCCACAAAGACCTCGACCGTCGCGGCTTCGGGCTCCGGCGCTCCCACCTCTGCCGCGACCTCGGCGTGCTGCGCCACCTCGACCTCGGGCCCCGACGCCAGCACCTCCAGTTCGGCTACCTCCAGGTCGCTCGGCATCTCTTCGGCTCGCTCCGCCACGGAACCCGTCGGCACCACACCGGCCGGCTCCATCTCGATCTCGGTGAGAGGCCCGACTTCGAGCTCGATCTCCGGTTCGGCGGCGGGCTCGATCGGTTCCGGTTCCACCCGGCGGCGCCGGCGCCGGCGCGTCGGGCGCGCCGCCCGGGTCTTCGGAGCCGACGAACCGGTGCGTCGCTCGCGCTCCAACCTCGCGTGCAGCCTGGCGATCTGCCCCTCGTCTACCACGGACATGTGGCTACGAACCGGCACGCCCATCTCGCGAAGGATGTTGATCAGCTGAGAGGACTCGACGCCCAGCTCCTCAGCGACCTCGTATACGCGATACGTCGACAAGCTCATACCTCCAAACCACCAACCGTTTCGGGCCTGCCTCCGGCGCGACCCGCTTCCAGCGCCTCCAAGACCAGGCCGGCGAGCCCCGGCTCGGTGATGCCGAGCGCCGCCACCGGGGCGCGCCCCACGGCGGCGCCGAGAGCGGCGCGGTCACCGCACACCCGTACGCGCGCGCCCTGCGCCAGCCGGAGCCGCTCGCGGGCGTTGGCGCTCGCGTCTCGGGCCAGCAGAACGGCGGCGAGGCGGCCTGCCCTTCCAGCCTCACGCACGGCCCGGGTGCCGACCTCGATGCAACCCGCTCGTCGAGCCATGCCGACCGCTCGAAGCGCCGCCTCCTCCGGCCCGCCGGGACCGTGCGTCGTCACGACCCCCGCTCCTCCGCCACCAGCTCCTCCGCCGCGACCTCCTCCTCTGCGTCGGTTGTCGCTTCTTCCGTTTCCGCCGGATCTTCCTCCGCTTCGGCCTCTGCCGCCGCTGCCACGAGCTCCGCCTCTGCTCCGGCTTCCGTCGAGCCGTCCGGCACCTCCGCATCGCCCGCTTCCGGCACGTCCGCATCGCCAGCTTCCGGCACGTCCGCATCCGTTGACGAATCGGCACCTGTCGACGAATCGGCACCCGTCGACGAATCGGCATCCACGACCACGGTGAGTTCGTCGATGAGCCGTATCAGGGAGTCCGCCTCTTCCTCGCCAATCCCGGGCACCTGGAGAAAGTCCTGCTTGTCCATGTCCAGCACATCGAAGAACGAGCTCACCCCGGTCGCCTCGAGCGCGGCGAGGGTGGCGGGACTGATCCCGTCGAGCTCGGAGAGCGGGAAATCGGCCACCTCGTACTCGTCGTCCCCGCCGAACAGAACGGATTCCGCCCCCCGATCCATCCAGTCACGGCTCGAGTACAGATCGATCTGCCACCCGATGAGCTGCGATGCCAGGCGGACGTTCTGCCCGTTGCGGCCGATGGCGAGGGAGAGCTGATCCTCATCCACGATCGCCGTGATCACCCTGCGGGAACCGTCGGAGATCACCTTAGCCACGCGAGCCGGTGCCAGGGCGCGGCGGGCGAAGATCTCCGGATCGGGATGCCACGGTACGATGTCGATCCGCTCGCCGCCGAGTTCGGAGACCACCGCCTGCACCCGTGAGCCCTTGACGCCCACGCAGGCGCCGACGGGGTCGACCGACTCGTCCCTGGAAGAGACCGCCACCTTGGTACGGCCGCCCGCCTCGCGGACGATCTCCTTGATCTCGATCAGGCCCTGATAGATCTCGGGCACCTCGAGCGCGAACAGGGCGGCGACGAACTGCGGGTCCGCCCGCGAGAGAATCAGTCGGGGTCCACGCGGCGTCTCTTCCAGCTTCTTCAGCACGGCACGGATCGACTCACCCTGCCGGAATCGCTCGCGCGGATTCTGCTCCCGCCACGGAATGATCGCTTCCGCTTCGCGGGCGCGATTGAGCAGGACAACCAGCGTGCCGCGCTGAATCGACTGGACCTCGCCGGAGACCATTTCGCCGACCCGGTCGTTGAACTCCTCACGGATCTTGTCGCGCTCGCCCTCCCGCACCCGCTGGATGATCCGCTGCTTGGCGGCCATGACCGCGCCTCGGCCGAAGTCCCGGAAGTCGACCGGAATCTCCATCAGATCGCCGACCTGGAACTCGGGATCATCCCACCGCGCCTCCTCGAGCCGGATCTGCCGCGCCGGATCCTCCACCTCCTCGACCACCTCCTTCAGGACCACGATCCTGATGTCGCCGTCGGGGAGGATCTCGATCTCGGCCTCGACCGGCCCATCGAACCGCCTCGCGAGCGCGGCGTGGATGCCGTCGCGGATGAGGTCGTGCAGCTCATCCTCCGACAGCGACTTGTTCGCCGTCATCACGCGAAACGCCTCGACAATCGGTATCTGTTCGCTCATCGCTCCGATCCGCTTCCGTCTCTACCCATCAGCCTCGCAGATCCGCTTCCCAGTCATGGACCAGGTTGGCACGCGCGATGGCCGCCACCGGCACCCGCACGCGCTCTCCCTCCACCTCGACCTCGACCTCCGTACCGGCCGCTCCGACCAGCCCCAGCAGCTCGCCTTCGATCCTCTTTTGCTGACCCCGCAGCGGCGCGTATCCCTGGATCGACACGCGCTGCCCCGCAAACCGCGCGTAGTCCGCCGGCTTCATCAGCGGCCGCTCCACGCCGGGCGAGGAGACCTCGACGATGCTGCGCTCCGGCAGCTCGGCACGCTCCTCGAGATACCGCTCTAGCTCCCGGCTCACGCGAGCACAGTCATCGATCGTGACGCCCGACCTTCCGGGTGCATCGCCCTCGCGGTCGATCCGCACCCTGACCAGCGGCCGCCGACTGCCACCGGCCCGCTCCACCGCCACCAGCTCGAAGCCCAGATCCTGCACGAGCTCGGCGATCTCCTGGTCCAACTCGCTCATCTCGCCTCAGCCGTGCCGTCCGACAACCGGCGCCACCTCCGACAAACCTGCCCTACCTCCAACAAAAAAGTGGGGCAGGCACTGCTTCCCCACTTCGAACACGGCCGATGGCCATGTGCCGGCCGGCAGACCACCGGCCCTCCTGTCCGCGTAAACCTACCGCCGATCCACCCCCCGGGCAACCGGACACGCCTCCATGACCGCCGCCCGCGACCCCGTCACGCCACCCCCCGCCAGCCCAGAAAAGCCGCCATCCGACCTGCCGAGCCCCCACTACCCCGATGGGAGTGAAAACGGTCCCCGTCACAGCGTGTGCACCAGCTGGAGCGCGAGATCCGGGAGGCCGAAACGCCCAGCGCAAGGGCCTGCTCCACCAGTTGGCTCCGCAGATCCAGCCGGACCGGACCGTCGCCCGCGGCCGACCCCGGTGCCACCGCACGCAGCACCTCGCCACCCACCTCGTAGCACCCGCCGCAGATCGCCGGCCCAAGGTGCAGGTGAAGGGCGGAGGCCGAGCTTCCGTAGGTCTCCGCCAAGGCCTCGACCCCACGCGCCAGTATGCCGGCCGCCGTCCCGCGCCAGCCGGCGTGGAGCAGCGCCAGCGCCTCGTGGCCGGGATCGAGGACGTAGACCGGTACGCAGTCGGCGACGGTGACGACCAGAAGCGGCCCGGCGCGCCGGGAGACCAAACCGTCGGCCTCGCCCCGCTCGAAGCTCCCGGCGGGGTCGGCATCCGCTGGGCGGACTTCGGTCCCGTGAACCTGGCGCGCCCAGGCAGAGGACGAGAACCCGAACTGCAAGGCCAGCCGCTCCATCCGCTCGGCGACCGCCGGTCCATCGTCGGCCGCGAGCGCGAAATCCGACCCCGGCGCCGCCTCCGTCACCCCGCACACGACACCGGGAAACACCGCCTCCCAACTCCGGAGCCGATAGGCCGGAAAGCCACCCAGCGGGTGCCGCGACTCGCTCTCGCGGGTGGTCGTGCCGCCGCTTCCGCTCAACCCTCCATCCGTTCGATCGAGGCGCCGAGAGCGCGGAGTCGCTCGTCCACCCGTTCGTAGCCGCGCTCGATCTGCTCGATGTTGTGAATCTCGCTCTCCCCCTCGGCCGCCAGGGCAGCGATCAGCAGAGCCATCCCGGCTCGGATGTCGGGACTCTGCAGACGCTCGCCGCGCAGTCGGGCCGGCCCGACCACCACGGCGCGATGAGGATCGCAGAGCACGATCCGGCCACCCATCGAGATCAGCTTGTCGACGAAGAACATGCGCGACTCGAACATCTTCTCGTGCACGAGCACCGTGCCGCGACACTGGGTCGCCACCACGAGCGAGATGCTGATCAGATCGGCCGGGAACGCGGGCCATGGACCGTCATCGATCTTGGGGATCTGTTCGCCGAAGTCCGCTTCGATCTCCAGGGATTGCTCGGCCGGAACGTGGATCCCTCCGTCCACCGGCGCCCAGTCGAGCCCCAGCCGAGCGAACCCGAGCCGCAGGGTGTCCTGGACCTCGGGGCTAACATCCTTGATCGTCAGGGCCGATCGGGTGGCGGCGGCCAGACCCAACATGCTTCCGATCTCGACGTGGTCGGGTCCCACCCGGTGCTCTCCGCCTCCCAGCCGCTCCACCCCCTCGATCTCCAGGATGTGGGTGCCGATTCCCTCGATCCTGGCGCCGAGAGCGCCGAGGAAGCGGCAGAGGTCCTGGACGTGAGGTTCCGCGGCCGCGTTGCGGATCCGTGTGCCTCCCTCCGCCGTCACGGCAGCGAGGATGGCGTTCTCGGTGCCGGTGACCGAGTGCTCGTCGAGAAAGATCTCGCCCCCCATCAGGCGCGGTGCGCGGAGGTAGTAGGAGCCGCTTGCCTCGATCTCCGCGCCGAGCCGACGGAGAGCGAAGAAGTGGGTGTCGAGCCGCCGGCGTCCGATCACGTCGCCGCCGGGCGGCGGCAGCTCCACCTCCGCCTCCCTGGCCAGCAGCGGACCCGCGAGCAGGACGGACGCGCGAATCTGGGAGGCGAGGGCGGGGTCGATCTTGCGAGCCGGCCGATCGCCGGCGCGCACCACCACCTCGTTCGGTCCCTCCCAGCTCACCTCCGCGCCGAGCGAGGCCAGCAGCTCCGTCATCGTCCGGACATCGCGGATGTCGGGGACGTTGCTGAGCCGAATCGGCTCGTCCGAGAGCAGACAGCCGGCGAGAATCGGCAGCGCGGCGTTCTTGTTGCCGGCCGGAGTGAACGTCCCGCTCAGCCGCTCTCCTCCGTCGATTCGGAAGTAGGCCATGAGCGGCAACCTAGAGAACCGACGCCGGGGGCGGCAACGAGCCCTCGATCGGTTGAGGTCGCTCTGGGCCCGGCCTAGATTGAGCGCCACGGCCGTCCGCGGCCGTCGCGACCTTGGCGACCCCGCAGGACCCGCCTGGACGGCGGCATCGGGGGCTTACCCCACCTTGGCAAGAGGGCGCAGCCGTGAACTTCGAGCTCGTACAGACGATCGCCGTCTTTCTCTCCATCGCGTTTCACCTCGCGTTGATCACGCTCGTCCTGCTTGCCATCCCGGCCTTCCGGGAGCTGCGGCAGTGGCTGCGGGGCTCCGAGCAGCTTCGCTCGCTGGTGCGCGACCTCACGCCCGCCGCCACCAACGCGGCCGAGAACGTCAACTACCTGAGTGCCGCCCTTCGCAGCGACGTCGACGAACTCGGATCGGCCGTCAAGCGGGCCACGGAAACGACCCACCTGATCATCGATGCGGCGCGGGATCGGGCGGCCGAGATCAACGGCTTTCTGGAGGTCGTCCAGGAGGAGGCGGAGGGCACGTTCCTGAACACCGCCGCCCTGCTTCGCGGCGTGCGCGCCGCGCGGCCGCGCGGCCGAGACCGCGGGGACGAGGGAGTGGAGGAGGCCGGCGAGCGGCGTCGACTCGGCTAGGGCCGGCCCGAGCCATGAGGTACGGCCGCGCGCGAGTGTCTTGCGCGGCCACTCCGACCAACTATGGAGCGGGCCGCAGACCCGCGTGTGCCACCAGCAGGGTCTTTTGACCCTCGAGATCGAACGCCACCCGGACCTTGGCACCCGGGCCGTCGCCGGCCACCGAGACCACGGTTCCGGACCCGAAGCGCGGGTGGACGATCCGGGTCCCGGTGGCGAGCTCGAACGCCTCCTGGGTGTCCGTGTAGTCGTACACGGGTCCGATCTCCTGCGACGAAGCGGGATCGTACCTCCAGTCGTATCCCGCGCCCCCTGCCGCGTCCCCGGAAGACGCCGTGTCTGACGGTTCGACCCGCTCCGCTCCGAATCTCGAGCCGAACCCTCCCCCGACCGACCGCCGACGCCAGCCGGGCAGACCGGAGACGCGGCGGTCGACGGCCGCCTCCGGGAGGTCATCCAGAAAGCTGGATGGGAAGCACGGCATGGAGCTTCCGGCCCGGAAGCGCCGCGAGACGTGCGTGATCATCAATCGGTCCATGGCGCGCGTCATCCCCACGTAGAAGAGACGGCGCTCCTCCTCCAGCTCCTCGATCGTCTCTGCCGAGCGGCCGAGCGGTAGCAGGCCCTCTTCGAGTCCACCGATGAATACGACGGGGAACTCCATGCCCTTCGCGTTGTGCAGCGTCATCAGCGACACCGCGCCTTCTTCCGGGTCGTACTGATCGGCGTCCGAGAGAAGCGAGACGTGCTGGAGAAACAGCTCGAGGTCGCTGGCACCGGACGGTTCGGCCCCGTCGCCTCGGTCGACGGCGAAGGCCGCCATGCCGGCGATGAGCTCGTCCACGTTGGCGAGTCGCTCCTCGCCGTCTTCTTCCGCCTCCAGTGCGCCCCGGAGGGCGAACGTCCGCAGGCATTCCTCCGCCAGGTCGGCCGCGGAGGCGGATGACAGCAGGTCGCGGAGCGAGGCGATGTCTCTCGCGAACAGGAAAAGCGCCCTCGCCGCTCCGGCAGGGAGGCCAGGCAGGTCGGGCGCGGCCGCCGCCGCGTCCAACAGGCTGCCGCCCGACCGCGCTCGGGCCTTGGCCAGCCGCTCCAGCGTGACGGCTCCCACGCCGCGACGGGGCCAGCCGATCGCCCGCAGGAAAGCGGCTTCGTCGGCCGGGTTCACGACCAGCTGCAGGTAGGCGAGTACGTCCTTGACCTCCCGCCGCTCGTAGAACCGGATGCCGCCGACGACGCGGTACGGAAGATCGGCGCCGCGCAACGCGTCCTCGTACGCCCGCGACTGCGCGTTCGTGCGGTACAGCACCGCCATCTCCCCCAGAGCGTACCGGTCCCGGAGTGCCTCGATGCGCCGCACGGTCCAGGAGGCCTCCGCCCGCTCATCGCGCATCGCCGACACCACGACGGGCTCGCCCTGTGATCGCTCGGTGCGCAACCGCTTCTCCTTGCGGGCGCGGTTGCGGGCGATCACCTGGTTGGCCACCTGGAGGATCGCGCCCGTCGACCGGTAGTTCTGCTCGAGCCGCACGACCGCCGTACCGGGAAAGTCGCGCTCGAAGTCGAGAATGTTCCGGAGATCGGCCCCCCGCCACCCGTAGATCGACTGGTCGTCGTCCCCGACCACGCAGACGCATCCGTGCACGGATGCGAGGGCGCGCACCAGACGGTACTGGGCGTGGTTCGTGTCCTGGTACTCGTCCACGAGCACGTGCGCGAACCGTCCGGCGTAGTGCTCGCGCACCTCCCTGTCCTCCTCCAGCAGGCGGACGGCCCGGAGGAGCAGATCGTCGAAGTCGTACGCGTTGCATCGGGCCAGCAGGCGCTCGTACGCCGGGTATACCTCGGCGGTAACGCGCGAGAGCGGATCGAACGCCGCGGCGGAGTAGGCCTCGGATGACACCATCGCATTCTTCGCGTCCGAGATGCGCGCTCGAACGCCCTTGGCCGACCAGCGGCGGGGGTCCACATCCACGTCCTCCATGGCCCGCTTCACCGTCCGCTCGGAGTCGCTCTCGTCGTAGATCGTGAAGCCTCGCGTTCGGTCCGTCCGGTCGGCTTCGATGCGCAGCAGGCGGGCGCACACGGAGTGGAAGGTGCCCGCCCACAGCCCGGCGGGCTCTCGCCCGACCAGGTTTGCGATGCGCCGCCGCATGACCTCGGCAGCCTTGTTCGTGAACGTGACGGCGAGGATCCGGTGGGCAGGGACCCCCTCCTCGATCAGGCGGGCGACCCGGGAAGTCAGCACCCGTGTCTTGCCGGAGCCGGCTCCAGCCAGCACGAGGAGCGGACCCTCCCCGTGGTAGACAGCCAGGTGCTGTTCCGGATTGAGTGCGATCCTCAGAGTTCGTCCCTTCCCGCCACCGGCAGCTCGATACGGAAGCTCGCACCCTGCTCGGAGTGCTCGAGGACGATCGTCCCGTCATGCATGTCTTCGATGATCCTCCGCGTGAGCGACAGCCCGACACCCCATCCGCTCTCCTTGGTCGAGAATCCGATATCGAAGATTCGACCGCGGATCCCGGCCGGCACGCCGGGGCCGGTGTCGAAGACGCGGAACGCCACCCGGCCGGCGTGTGCACCCTCGTACGCCACCGTCACGCCCCCCTCCCGCCCCGCCAGGGCGTCGAGCCCGTTCTTGATCAGGTTCTCGAACGCCCATTCCAACAGTGTCTCGTTCCCGATCACCTTCGGCGCATCCTCCGGTACGTCCACCGCCAGCGACACCCGGCTGCCGAGGCTGGGAAGCCTGGCCGCGAAGTAGCGACGCAGCCGTCTGGCGATCTCGGCGAGGTCCACCTCGTCGAGCCTCGGGTGCTGCCCGATGAGCTCGAAGCGCCGCGACACCTTGAGCAGCCGCTCCGTGTCCGCCTTCATCTCGGCAATGAGCCACGCCGAGGCTTCCGCGGCTCCCGCCACCCCCGGCGGCGGAGACGCCGGGCGCCCGTCGCCGTCGGCTTCCGCCGCGTCCACCTCGACCTCCAGTTGCTCCAGCCATCCGACCAACGAGCTGAGCGGCGTCCCCATCTGGTGAGCGGACTCGCGGGCCATCGCCGACCAGATCCGCTCCCGCTCGCCCCGGACGGAGGCGAGAACGGCCCAAGCCCCGCCTGCCACCAGCAACAGCAGAATCGAGGCCTGCAGCCAGGGGATCCACTTCAGACGCCGAAGGAAGGTGGGCTCGCCGAAGTGGATCTGGAGGTTGTGCGCCGAGACGGCCGGGATGCGGGCATCCAGCTCCGCCACGTACGCTCGGATCCGCTCCAGGCCCTCCGGGTCCCGGCGGTCCGCATCGAACGGCAGGTTCGCCACGGAGGTGGGCGTCCCCTCGAGATCGGTCACCACGACCGGGATCTCCAGGCGATTCATCTCGCCCAGCACCTCGAACAGGACCCGGTCCGTCAGCTCCTGCTGTTCGACGGGATCATCTGCGCCGGTGGCCTGGAAGGTGAGCGCGTAGATGCGGCCGAAGACGGCCGCGTCCTTCCGCAGCGCGTTGGCCATCTGCTGGGTGTAGACCAGGAAGGAAACGATCACTGCCGCGAAGGCGCCGGCGATCGCGTAGGGGAAGAACCTCCGGGTCACGGTCGCAGCCGATCCGCTCCGACGTAGGGACGGAGCGCGTCCGGTAGCTCGACGCTTCCGTCCGAGCGCTGGTGATTCTCGAGCAGCGCCACGAGGATGCGGGCGAGCGCGAGTCCCGAACCGTTCAGGGTGTGGACGTACCTGGGCTTCTCGCCCGGTCCCGGGCGGTAGCGGATGCTCGCTCGTCGGGCCTGGTACTCCCCGTAGTTCGAGCAGCTGGAGACCTCGAGCCAGGCTTCCACACCGGCCGCCCACGCCTCGAGGTCGTAGGTCATGGCGTTGGCGAAGCCCAGCTCTCCCCCGGGCAGCAGGACCCTCCGGTACGGAAGCTCGAGCACTTCCAGCACCCGCTCGGCGTGACCGGTCAACTTCTCGAGCTCCGCGTCCGAGCTTTCCGGCTCGACGAGGCGAACGATCTCGACCTTGTCGAACTGGTGCACCCGCAGAAGGCCGCGGGTGTCCTTCCCCGCCGCGCCCGCCTCGCGGCGGAAGCAGGGCGTGTAGGCGACGTAGGCGAGCGGCAGCCGGTCTCGCTCCAGGATCTCGTCGCGGTGCAGGTTGGTGAGCGGAACTTCGGCGGTGGGCACGAGGAAAAGGTCGTCGGGCTCGGTGCGGTATGCGTCGACCTCGAACTTCGGCAGGTGACCCGTCGCCGTCATCGAGTCGCGGTTCACCAGGAAGGGGGGTGCGACCTCCCGGTAGCCGTGCTCCCCGACGTGCAGATCGATCATCAGCTGGACGAGGGCGCGCTGCAGCCGCGCCCCCGCCCCGGTGAGCACCGGGAAGCCCGACCCCGTCAGCTTGGCGCCGCGCTGGAGGTCGAGAATCGCGAGCTGCTCGCCGATCTCCCAGTGCGGCCGTGGCGGGAAGTCGAACGCCGGCTGGCGCCCCACGCTGCGGACGGTCTCACCCTCGCCCTCTCCCCCGACGGGAACGCGGGCGTGCGGCAGGTTCGGGATCGTCAGCAGGAGGGTGTTCAGCTCCTCTTCGGTATCGGCCAGCTCCGTGTCGAGCTCCCGGATCCTCCCTGCCACGTCCTGCATTCGAGCCAGCAGGTCGTCCGCCGCTTCGTCCCGGCGCTTCCGCTCACCGATCTCTCGCGAGCAGGTGTTCCTCTCCGCTTTGAGCACCTCGACCTCTCCGATCAACTCCCGCCGCCGCTGGTCGGTCGCAAGGGCCCGGTCCAGCAGCCCCGGCACCTCCGGGTCGCCACGGACCGCGAGACGGTTGCGGCATTCGTCGAGGTTCTCCCGGATATATCGGATATCGAGCATGGACGGTCGGCTCAGGTCCCTCCGACCTCGCCGGGGACAAGGCTTCGGTTCTCGCAGTTCGGATTGGCCAGCTGCTTGAAGGTCAGGGTCCTCCGAGCCGGATCGATCGCCAGTACCTCCAGCTTGCCGAACCGGACGAGGGCAAGCCCCACCGCCAACCCGCACCGCCGCTGGCTCACCGCCGCCAGGACGTCCCCGACAACGACGGGTACGGGCTCATCGGTAATGTACCCGTCGGCCGGAGCGACCGTGAGCTGCTCGAACGACTCGTCCACCACTTGCAGGCCGGAGGTCGAGGGCTCGGCGAGAACCGAAGAGCGCGGATACAGCTGTGCCTGCCCATCATCGTCGAGGACGAAGACGAAGTCCCACTCGCTCGTCTGGTCCGTCCTGACCTTCTGGAGGATGATCCAGCTGAAAGCGGAGGCATCGACGATCGGGCTCTGGCTGTAGTCGGCCAGGGTCACCTCCGTCGGCTCGTCCGGCACGGGCGGTCCGACCACCGAATCGCCGCACGCGGGCAGTGCCAGCGCCAGCCAGAGGACGGTCAGAAGCCGCGGCTCACCTTTCAACGGACCCTCCGAGGAGTTCGTGCGCTCCGGGCACGGCGCGCGGGCGTGCCGGCCCCCGCGAAGATGCCGCGCCGCCCGGGACGCGGTCAAGCAAGCTAAGTCGCTGATGCGCTTGCGATTTCCCACCCATTCGGTTGACTGACCGGCCGGATGGCCGGTACGTTGCCACGCCATGACGGCGCCTCTCCACACGGCCGCACGGCCTGTGCTCTCCGAACCCGGCCGCCCGACGCGCGGCCCCGGAAGCCGGTGCGGCCTGCCGTCGGGCGATCGCGCTTGGCGCCTCTGAATACGGACATCGTGTGAGTCGGTTCCAGCGTCCATTCGCCGTCGTCCTGGCCGGAGGCGTGGGGTCAAGGTTCTGGCCGGCCTCGCGCCCCACGCGTCCCAAGCAGCTCCTGCCGCTCGGAACCGATCGGCCGCTGATCGCGGACGCGGTGGAGCGTGCCTCCCGCCTGGCCGGATCCGACCGGACGGTGGTCGTCGCCGGCGGCCACCTGATCGCGCCGTTCCGCGAGGTGCTGCCCGACCTCTCGGCCGAGAACTTTCTGGTGGAGCCCGAGGCCCGTGGGACCGGCCCGGCGCTCGCGTGGGCCGCCCACGAGATCAGCGGACGGGACCCGGAGGCGGTCATGGTGTCGCTGCACGCGGACCACCTGATCGAGCCCCCGGAGGCCTTCCTCGACACGGTCGGTCGCGCCGTCGACGCGGCGGGCGACGGGCGTCTCCTCTGTCTCGGCATCGAGCCGACGCGCCCGGAGACCGGCTACGGGTACATTCGGGTGGGCAAGGAGATCGAACCGGGCGTCTACGAGGCCGACGAGTTCGTGGAGAAGCCGGACGCCGAGACCGCGCGCTCCTACGTGGACTCCGGAGCGCATCTGTGGAACAGCGGGATCTTCGTCTGGCGGGCCGCCGACCTCCTCTCGGCGATCCGCCACCTCGCGCCGGAGATCCGCCTCGAGTGTCTGGAGGCGGGAGACGTGGCGGAGTTCTTTCACACCTCCGGACCGATCGCCGTGGACGTGGCGGTGATGGAGCGATCCGGGCGGGTGGGGGTGGTGAGGTCATCGTTTCGGTGGGACGACGTGGGCGGCTGGAACGCGCTTCACCGGACCTGGCCGACGGACGAACAGAACAACGTCGTGTACGGCCCGGCCGAGGTCGTGGAGGCCACGGACAACGTGGTCTGGTCCGAGGACGGCAGCGTAACGCTGTTCCGCGTCCGGGACCTCGTCGTGGTCCACAGCGGAGATCATACGTTCGTGACGACACGGAAGGATTCGGCCGACATGAAGAAGATCTTCGAGCGTGGCTCGGGCGGCGACGGGACGATCGCGCCGGCGGAGAAGCCGTGAGGCTGTTCGTATTCGACGACCGCATCGCCGATGGCTGGCAGCCGTACGCTCTCAGCCGACCGTGCGGTGAGCTGCTGTTCGGCACGCTGCCGCTTCGCCACCGCCTCGAGCGCTTTGCCGGCGTGGCCGCGAGCGGCAGCCTCACGCGACCGTGGCTGGGTTCGTTCACCGAGCCGGGCGCCCCGCCCGTCGTAGCCCCGGACAGCATCGAAGCGACCGCCGACCGTCTCTACCTCAGCTCCCGTGCCGTGCCCGACCCGTCCGCCCGGTTCGAGCGGCCGGAGGGGACGGCCACCCTGGAGATCGATGGCGAGATCATCGGTGTCTTCCTGCCCGCGGGCCGCGAGGCGCCCGCGCCCGGCTGGCTGGCCGAGCCAGCGCCGCTGCGGGGCGGCGCGCTCGTGGTGGAGGGCACCGTCCTCAAGCAGGTGTGGGAGCTGGTGGAGGGATCCCCCGAGCGGACCGCGGCCGACCTGGCGCACGGGCTGCCGGACGTTCCTCCCGCCGCCGACGGGTGCGGAGAGCGGATCGGCGGCGCGCCGCTGCTGCTCGCGCCCGACGTGCGGGTCGAGCCCGGAGTGCTGTACGACCTCCGGCACGGTCCGATCTGCCTCGATCGAGGCGTCGAGGTGCGGGCGGGCACCCGCCTCTCTGGCCCTCTCTACGCCGGCCCCGCGAGCCGACTCCTGGGCGGATCGATCTCCCGCCTCACGGCCGGCCCGTTCAGCTACCTGCGCGGCGAGATCGAGGAGTCGGTCGTGCTCGGGTACTCGAACAAGGCGCACGATGGCTACCTCGGGCACGCCTACCTCGGGCGGTGGGTGAACCTCGGCGCCCTCACCACCAACAGCGATCTCAAGAACACGTATGGATCCGTGCGTCTCGCCGGACCGGCGGGAGAAACCGACACGGGATTGATGAAGTTCGGCTGTCTCGTCGGCGACTTCGTGAAGACGGCGATCGGAACCCTCATCCCCACGGGGGCCGTGATCGGCTGCGGCGCCAACCTGCTCGACGCGCGGACAGCCAAGTGGAGCCCGCCTTTCAGCTGGGGCAAGCCGGAGAGCGTGTACCGGCTGGACGGCTTCCTGCACACGAGCGGTGTCGCGGCGGGCCGCCGGGGCGTGTCGTTCGGCGAGGCGGAGCGAAGGTGGCTCTCCGACGTCTGGGAGAAAGCCACGGCCCAACGAAGATGAGCCCGAGCCGATGCGCGTAGCGGCTCTGGGGAGCGGCAGCCGCGGGAACTCGGTGCTGGTCGAGGCGGGCGAGACGCGGGTGCTGGTCGACGCCGGCCTGAGCGGCCGGCAGATCGCCCGCCGGCTGGAGACGCTGCGGATCGAGCCCCGCAGCGTGGCCGCCATCATCGTGACCCACGAGCACCGGGACCACACGCGCGGGGTCGGGGTGGCGGCGCGGCGCTGGGGATGGCCCCTCTACATGAGCCGGCGCACGGCGGCTTCGTGTCAGGACCTCCTCTCCGGCAGGGAGGAGATCCGGACCTTCGAGCGTGAAGCCGACTTCCGCGTCGGGAGGCTCGAGGTCCGCGCCTTTCTCACCAGCCACGATGCGGCCGACCCGTTGGCGGTCACGCTGTCGGATTCGGCCTCCGGTCTGAAGCTCGGCGTCGCCACCGATCTCGGCCGACCCACCGGACCCGTGCGGGCGGCGCTGCAGGGCTGCCACTTCCTCGTCCTGGAGGCGAATCACGACGACCTTCTCCTGCGGGATGGCCCGTACCCATGGTCCGTGAAGGACCGGATCGGCGGCAGCCGCGGACACCTCTCCAACCGGATGGCCGCGGAGCTGGCCGTGGAGCTCCACCATCCGGAGCTGGGCGGGATCCTGCTGGCCCACGTGAGCGAGGAGTGCAACGACCGCGGCCTCGCCGTTCGCACGGTGGCCGAGGCGCTGGCGGACGTCGACTATCGGGGTCTCGTCGAGGCGGCCACTCAGGAACGGCCGACGCGCCTGTTCGACGTAGCCGGGCTACGCCTGCGCGCCCTGGGCGCCGAGCAGCTGCCGCTGTTCAGCGCCCCCGAACGTCGGGCCTAGAGCAGCCGGAGAACGTCGTTGGTGATCACCCAGACCATCAGGCCGACGACGAGCACCAGCCCCACCTGAGTGAGCCGGATCCGCTGCTCGATGCTGAGAGCCTGCCCGCGGACGGCCTCGAAGGCGAGGAAGGTGAGGTGACCGCCGTCCAGCACGGGCACCGGAAGCAGGTTCAGGATGGCCAGGTTGACGCTGATGATCGCCATGAACGACAGCAGCGGCCACAGGCCGGCGCGCGCCGCCTCGCCCGATAGCTGGCCGATCAGGATCGGCCCTCCGACCTCCTTGGCGCTTCCCTTGCCGCTGACCAGCTGGCCGAGAAACTCCAGTGTCGTGCGTACCCAATACCAGGTCCTGTATCCGCCTTCCGGAATCGCCTCACCCCAGCTCAGGCTCCGGTATC
This sequence comes from uncultured Gemmatimonadota bacterium, assembly GCA_964510615.1. Taxonomy (GTDB): domain Bacteria; phylum Gemmatimonadota; class Gemmatimonadetes; order Palauibacterales; family Palauibacteraceae. Next base: position 6,027 of record CAZEBA010000044.1, on the reverse strand, counting down.
CGGCTTCAGGATCGGAGGTGACGCCGATCTGCCCGATCTCGACCGAGTCGCGGGTGACATCGCTCCAGATCCGGACCGAGCGCGGGACGACCTCGAGCGTCACGCGCCCCCCGGCGCGCTCCACCTCCACCCGAATCGGTGCGGCGGGCTTCTGCTGGACCAGGAGCGCCAGCTCCTCGAACGCCCGCACGCGCTGCCCTTCGACGCTCACGATCCGGTCCCCGGCCTGGAATCCGGCGAGCGCCGCCGGCGAGTCCTCCTGCACCTCTCCGATCAGGGCGAGCTGGACCCCCTGCGACTTGGCGACGGCGATGAACGCTACGATGGCAAACAGCAGGTTCATGACCACGCCGGCCGAGATCACCAGAGTCCGCGCGGGCAGGGTCTTGGCGTCGAAGTCACGGGGGGACGGCTCCCGGGCGCCCGCCGCGCCTCCCTCCAGCATCCCTATCCCCTCCTCCTCCGCCATCCCGGCCATCTTCACGTAGCCGCCGAGCGGGAACCAGGAGATCACGTACTCGGTCTCCCCTTTCCGAAAACCGAGCATCTTGGGGCCGAGACCGAGCGAGAAGCGCTGCACCTCGATGTCGACCGCCTTGGCCGCCAGGAAGTGACCCAGCTCGTGCACGAAGATCAGCACGCCGAGCACGATGACGGTGGCGAGAATCGTCAGCATCATGAGCCGATTGCACTCCGAATTGTCGTTTGCGGTTCCGGTGCGCGGCCGTTACGGCCACGGCCCCCGTCTGCGCGGCACCGTCGGCCGGAAAGGCCCTGGCTGCAGGATCGGTGCCCGCGATGGCGGAGGCGCCAGGCGCGTCGCTGACTCACAGGCCGGCAGCCGTAAAGAAGAGGAAGGCCCCGGGGATGGCCCACAAGAGCGAGTCGAGTCGATCCAGGAAGCCCCCGTGACCCGGCAGGAGCGCCGAAGAGTCCTTCTGGCCGCACTCCCGCTTCAAGGCAGACTCCACGAGATCCCCGAGGATCGCCAGGGCCGCGATGAACAGCCCGAACAGCAGGGAGAGGAACAGCCCGCCGGCTGCCGGCACGACCCACATGCCGTACAGCGCCGCCGCGACCGGTCCCGCGACCAGGGCTGCGATCCCTCCCTCCATGGTCTTGTTGGGGCTGATGGTCGGGGACATCTGACGCCGCCCGAACGACTTGCCGCCCGCGTACGCGCCGGTGTCGCTCACCCAGGTCACCACCACCGGGTAGAAAAAAAGTAGCGTGCCTTCCACCCGGTCGGTCAGGAACCACTCTCGCAGCGGAATGCCGAAGCTCAGCATCGCGCCGAGGTAGAGCGCGCCGAACAGCGTCACCGCAGCGTTCGTGATCGGCCGCTCCGCCGGCGGCAACCGCAGGATGGCGGCAGCCGAGCCCGCGGCCAGCAACAGGGTCGCGACCGCCCAGGCCAGCGCAAAGCCGAGGTGGAAGACCGCGATCGGCAGCGCCGCGGCCGTCAGGATCCCGACGCCCAGCAACGGCCGATGCCCCGTCTGCCTCATCATCAGCGCGTACTCCCAGAACCCGACGGCCGCGAGAAAGCCCAGGCCCAGCGCGAGGAAGACGCCTCCGGCGTACACGAGGATGATCGACGCCGGAATGCCGACGGCCGCGACGAGGAGGCGGCGTCGGAGGTCTCCCTTCACGAAGACGGCTCACCATGCATGCGGCAGCCCGCCGACCTCACCTCGGACGACCCGTCACACTTCTACCCGGCCGTAGCGGCGCTCGCGTCGCTGGTACTGCAGAATCGCCTCGTAGAAACGGACGCGATCGAAATCCGGCCACAGAATGGGCGTCACCAGGAGCTCGGCGTACGCGATCTGCCAGAGAAGGAAGTTCGATACCCTCTGCTCGCCGGAGGTGCGGATGAGCAGGTCCGGATCGGGCAGGCCGGCCGTGTAGAGCTCCGCCGCGAACCGCTCCGTGTTCACCTCCTCGGGGGCGAGCCGGCCAGCCAGCGCCTCGGAGACGAGCCGGCGCGCCGCCCGGGCGATCTCCGAGCGCGACCCGTAGCTGATGGCCAGGTTGAGGGAGAGCGCCTCGCCGCCGCGCGTGGCCACCTCCAGCCGCTGCACGGCCTCCCTGGCGTCCGGGGAAAGTCGCTGCAGGTCGCCGAACACCGTCACCCGGACGCCCCGCTCGCCGAGCTCGGCCTGTTCGCTCGCGGCGTACTCGACGAGCAGATCCATCAGGGCGGAGATCTCGGAGGTCGGTCGCAGCCAGTTCTCCTCGGAGAACGCGTACAGCGTGAGGTGTCGCACCCCCAGCTCGAGGGCGGCGACCACGGTCTCGCGTACCGCCTTCGCCCCCTCGCGGTGCCCCTCCCAGCGGGGGAGCCCCCGCGCTTCCGCCCAGCGGCCGTTTCCGTCCATGATGACGGCCACGTGTGTCGGGATCTCCCCGTGGAGGGCCTCGGCGAGGGTTCGCTCGCCGATCTCGGTGCGCTCGTCGTCAGGCATGGCGGCACATTCTCACACCTCCGGCGGAGGGTGTCAAAGCCGGGGCCGGGCCACCCGATCGGCGCAAAGCCATCACCTGGCCCTGGCGGCTGCCATCACCTGGCCCCTGGCGGCTGCCATCACCTGGCCCTGGCGGCTGCCATCACCTGGCCCTGGCGGCTGCCATCACCTGGCCCTGGCGACTGCCATCACCTGGTCCGATCGGCCGCCGCTGAAGACTCGGCCCCGCGATGGCGACGGAGGCTCCGGACACCCCCGCGGAAGCTGTAGGCCTCCCAACCCCGCGACTGCATGCACTCGGCCAGGTGCGCCGTGAGGATCCCTTCCGCGCAGTATAGCACGTAGGTGCGTTCGCGCTCGAGATCCCGAAAGTCGCGCATCAGATCCTCGTATTGTCGATGCCGGGCTCCCGGCCAGTGCCAGGCCAGGTAGGACTCGGCGTCGCGCGTGTCGATCACGATCGCATCCTCCGGGACCTCGCTCACGAACAGGTGCGGACCGACGATCTCCGCCGTGTCCAGGCCCCGCAGCCTCAACTCCTCGCGGCGCTGCGTGACCGTCTCGAGGACGCGCGGATCGATCCCTCGCTCCTGCGCGGCGGCGGCCTCGGGGCGCGCCGCGGTCACGGGCCGATCCGGCACGATGGCGCAGTACTCCCGAACTCTCGCCGACAGCTCGTAGGTCCCGATCGACCGGGCCCTCGCCAGGATCTCCTCCTTGTCGAAGCCGATTAGCGGTCGCAGCACCGGCAGCGGCGCCACCGCGTCGATCGCCCGCAGGTTGGCCAGCGTCTGCGAGGACACCTGGCCGATCGACTCCCCGGTCACCAGGGCATCCGCTCCGACCTCCTCGGCCACCCGGGCGGCGGCCAGGAGCATCATCCGCTTGAGCGTGACCTGCCAGTAGGACGGCTTGACGGTCCGACGGAACTCGTCCATCACCGGCTCGAAATCGACCACGTGCAGCCGGGGATCCGTCCCGTAGCTCCAGCGGTCGGCGAGGACCTTCACCACCTCGATCGTCAGCCGCTTGTAGGCCGCGCCCCCCAGGTTGCAGAACAGGTAGTCGAGCTCGACCCCGCGGCGGAGCGCCATCCAGGCGGCCACCACGGAATCGAACCCGCCGGACACGAGAGCCACCGCCCTCCCCTGCACGCCGAGCGGAAGCCCTCCGGCACCCGCCTGTGGCGCGCCCACGAAGTAGGCGTCGTCATCCCGCACCTCGACCCGGACCTCGACGTCCGGATGGGTGAGGTCCACTATCGCGCCCGGGTTCAGCGCCGCTCCCAGCTCCCGCTGGATGTCGTACGAGCTGAACTCGTGCGACCCGGTGCGGCGGGCACGGACGGCGTAGCGCCGACCCTTCACGGCCTCTCCGTACAATTTCTGGCCGAGCTTCACGATCTCGGGCAGCGCGGCCACGCAGCGGCCCTCGAGAAGGGAGTAGGAGCTGATCCCGAAGACCCGCCGTACCGCATCCGATGCCTCCGCATCCGGCGTCACGAGATGGAGTCGGCTCCAGCCGCGCCGGATGCGGCACCGGTGCTGGTGGGAGCGGCACGCGTCCCGGAGGTTCTGCGCCAGCCGGGCCTCGAAGCGCCGGCGCGTGCGCCGGGACTTGATGCTCAGCTCGCCCGAGTACCGGATCAGCAGCTCGATCGGATCCGCGCCGGCCGGAACGACTGGCTCGTTCCCGTCCATGGCAACGTCATCATCCCGGTGCTTCACGGGCTGCGCGCCTCTCCTCGTTCGGCTCCACGCGACGTCCGCTCCCGCGTCCGCCACCTTTCCCGGTTACGCCTACCCGTCAACGGCAAAAAAGAACGCATGCTGCCCCCTCACGCTCCTGATCTCGTCCTCCGAACATGCGCTTGCGTACGGCAAACACACGCTGCTGAACAGTTCACAATCTCGACGAGACGATGTATATGTCTGTCAGGCGGGCTCGATCTCTGACGAGAGGCGAACTCTCCGTCCGTCTTCCTGCCCTGCAGTCTCCACCCACAAGACGCTGGATGTCACCAGCCGGAGGTATGCATGGTCCATCTTTCCGGGCTGTGTGCCCGTAGGGCATGGGTAGTTGGGGTGACCCTGAGTCTCTCCGCCGCATCGCTCACCGGATGCAGCGACGCGACCGGGGTGGAGGACACGGGCTCGATGGAGGTGACGACCGCCACGACGGGAGCATCGCTCGACCCGGACGGCTACGTCCTCACCGTCGATGGGGTCGCGGACAAGGCGATTGGGATCAACGAGACCGTTGCGCTCAGCGACCTAGAGCCCGGCGACCACGATCTCGAGTTGACCGGCTTGACGCCCAACTGCGAGGTGACCAACAGCAACCCGCAGACGGTGACAGTGGTGGCGGGAGAGTCCATCTCCGCGAGCTTCGAGATCGAGTGCGGGTTCGTTCCCCTGGAGATCGCCTACACGCGGGTTGGCGCCCGCGGCGGCATCTTCGTCACCACCGCGACCGGATCCCACACGTTCACCCTGCGGAGCAACAGCGGGCCGGTTTTCTATGGTGATCCCACTTGGTCGCCGGACGGGGCGCGGATCGCGTTTCGGGAAACGGAGACTATTGACGAATTTTTCGAGGAGTTCTTGGATCTCGTTTGGGTTGCGAACGCGGACGGCTCCAACCCCGTGAAACTGACGAGCGAGCAGGGCTACTTTGTCGATCTTGCCTGGTCACCCGACGGGACGAAGATCGCCTACGCCGGGTGGCTCGACGACGACACCGACGTTTACGTGATGAACGCCGACGGTACCAACCGGGTGAACCTCAGCAACTATCTCGGCGCTGCCGACCGTGATCCCGCCTGGTCACCCGACGGGACGAAGATCGCGTTCACCGCGTTCCGGGACGGCAACCCTGAGATCTATGTGATGGGCGCCGACGGTTCCAACCCCGTGAGACTGACCAACCATCCGGGCTGGGATGTCCTTCCTGCCTGGTCACCCGATGGGACGAAGATCGCGTTCACAACCCAGCTCGATGGTAACTACGAGATCTACGTGATGGACGCGGACGGCTCCAACCTCGTGAACCTCACCAACGATGCGGGCGAGCAGTGGGATCCCGCCTGGTCACCCGACGGGACGAGGATCGCGTTCGCGAATGACTGGGACATCTACGTGATGGATGCGGACGGCTCCAACACGGTGAACCTGACCAATAGTCAGGCACAGGAGTACGGCCCGGCCTGGTCGCCCTCGCCACAGGGGCCCTGAATTCGTTTCGCCGGCACAGTCTATGTCGGAACGGGGCGGCTCCTTCGGGCCGCCCCTAGCGGCTCTCTTCGCTCTAACCGGGCTATGTGGTTGGGGCGGCTCCTTATCGGGGGGACGCCCGCGAGGGGCTGAGTCAATGGCAGGGGCGGGATTCGAACCCGCGACCCAGGGCTTATGAGTCCCTTGCTCTACCAGGCTGAGCTACCCTGCCCTCGCGCACCAAAAAAGGCGGCCGGAGCAGGCTCCGGCCCGGGGAGGTTCCGACGCGCTGGATAGCGGGGGCGGGATTCGAACCCGCGACCTTCGGGTTATGAGCCCGACGAGCT
>CAZEBA010000043.1:0-25816 GCA_964510615.1 uncultured Gemmatimonadota bacterium | reverse complement strand
CCGCCGCCCGGCCTCGGTCGCGCTTGAATGGGGGCTGCGCGGCGTCTACGTTGGACAGGGTCGCGAAGACCCGTCACACCGTCGTCCTCGACCCGTCAGGACGGGGTGACGGCCAGATCCAAGTTGTTGCGAGGGCTGGCGATGATCCGATTATCCCTTCTTGGCTCGGTCGATCTGACGGGGCCGGACGGACGCCAGATCCTCTCCGTTTTGGCCCAACCGAAGCGGGTTGCCCTTCTCGCTTATCTTGCAACAGCGGGGGATTGGGTCCGCCGCGACACGCTGCTCGGCATCTTCTGGCCGGAGTCGGACGAGGAGCGGGCCCGCCACGCGCTCCGGCAGGCGCTCTACTCGCTGCGACGCAGCCTGGGCCCGCACGCGATCCAGTCTCGGGGCGATGAAGAGCTGTACGCGGAACCGGGCCACCTCTGGTGCGATGCGGTGGCATTCGAGGAGGCGGTTGCCGGTGGCCAGCCAGGGAACGCGCTGGACCTGTACGGCGGTGAGCTGCTCGAGGGCTTCTTTCTCTCGGATGCGCCGGCGTTCGAGAAATGGTTGGACGGCCGGCGCGCTACTCTTCGCGGACGAGCCGCCGAGGCGGCCTGGGCCCTGGCCGAGCAGGCCGAAGAGGAGGGGAGTGCGGCCGACGCGGCCATCTGGGCGCGCAAGGCCGCCGAGTACGCTACGGACGACGAATCGAGTCTGCAGCGCTTGGTGGCGCTCCTCGACCGGATCGGTGACCGCGCCGCGGCCCTGCGAGCGTACGAGGCGTTCGCCTGGCGCCTGGAGAGCGAGCTCGGAGCACAGCCTTCGCCCGAGACGCAGGCCCTGATCGCCGATATCCGGACCCGTAGCGTGCCCGAGCCGCTGACCGAGCCTCCGGGGGAGAGGGGAGCAGCGGGACCACCGACTCAGGTTAGAACACCGTCGCCGACTCGGGTCGGGATGCCGTCGTCGCGCCCGGACGAGTCGCTTCTCGCCGGGCCGCCGGCGCTCACGCCCGAGTCCGGCCGCGTCGAGAGCGGCGACGAGGCAGCTGCCGGCCGCGAGCCGGAGGTCTCCGCCGTCAAGAAGCACCGCGCTCTGATCGGAGTCTTGGTGGCGGTGCTCGCCGCGTCAGCAGCGATCATCGACGGGGCGGAGATCGCCCGCTGGGCCGCCTCCTGGTTCTCGGGCGGTGGACAGAGCGCGGGGCAGCCCCAAGCCTCGATGGCTCGCCCGGCCGACCTCGACCCGAAGCGGATCGCCGTTCTCTACTTCGACGACTTGAGCCTGGACCAGAGCCTGGAGTACGTCGCCAGCGGCTTCACGGAAACCCTTATCCAGCGACTGAGCCAAATCGAGGGACTCCAGATCATCTCGCGCAACGGGGTCAAGCCGTTCCGGGACGGAAACGTGACCACGGACAGCATCATCAAGGTGCTCACGCCCGGCACGATCGTGGAGGGGAGCGTCATGAGGGGCACGGATCTGATCCGGGTCAACATCCAACTCATCGACGCCAACACCCTGGAGACCGTCGGCACCCAAACCCTCGAGCGGCCGAGCTCGGAGCAGCTCGCCCTGCTCGACGACCTGTCCGGTCAGGTCGTCGAGTTCCTGCGCGAGCGGCTGGGCGACGTGGTGCGCACCCGTCAGCTGCGCACCGGGACGGAGAGCCAGGAAGCCTGGAACCGCGTCCAGCGGGCCGAGCTGGCCCTGGAAGATGCAGGCCGGCTCCGGTTCTCCGGCAACAACCAGGAGGCGGCACGCCTCTACGCGCGCGCGGACACGCTGCTCGCCGAAGCGGAAGAGCTGGACGCAAAGTGGGTGGATCCGATCGTCCTGCAGGGACGGGTGGCCGCCGGGCGGGCTCGCTTGACGGGCGCCACGCCCATCAGCTACGACCGGTCAGCGCTCGACGCCGGGATCGCACACGCCACCCGGGCTCTCGAGCTTTCTCCGGGCAACGTTTCGGCGCTGGAGCTGCGGGGCTCGCTGTACGCCGACATCGCGCTCGGGCTGGAGGAAAGAGGCGAGGCGTTCCAGGAAGCCCTGGATGCCGCATTCACGGACAGCGAGACAGCCGTCGCGGCCGAGCCGGAGACGGCCGGCGCCTGGGCCACGCTGAGCATGCTGAACGGATTCCTGGGGCGATTCGAGGAGGCACGAATGGCGGTCGAGCGGGCGCTGGAGGCCGACGCCTTCCTCGAGCGGGCCGTGGACATCTACTACTGGGCCGCCTACACCGCGCTGAATCAGAAGGAGTTGGCGGAGGCTGTCTATTGGCTCGATCGGGGACATGCCCGCGCGCCCGGCGACAAGCGCTTCGCGGCCGTTCGCTTGGTGGCCGCGGCCTCCGGAGCCGAGATCGCGCTCGGTGATGCCTGGGAGGCGGTCCGCGTCCTGGAGCGAACGGAGCCGGAAGACAAATGGCCCTCCCACTGGCTCAAGATGAGCGCCGTGCTCGCTCGGGCCGGGCTCGAGGACAGCGCCCGCAGTGTGATCCGACGGGCGCGCGACGCGAGCACTGACGACCAATACGTCGACTACTACGAGGCCTACACCCGTCTGCTGCTGGGGGAGCGGGCCGAGGCGATCCGGCTGCTGGGACGGTTCTTCGAGCACCTCCCCATCATGAAGACGTTTATCGCCGAGGATCCGTGGTTTGAACCCCTCCGGGACGACCCCGAGTTTCAGTCCTTGGTGGCCACGACGGGCTGACCCGGCGTGCGCCGCCCGGACGCTGCGGCAGCATTACGGCTCGGGCGGGACGGCTAGGAGACGTCGATAAACGGGTCCAGCGGCTTGTTCGTCCCAACGGTGACCGTGTACTTGTACTCTTTCGGCTTCGTCGCGCCCGCTGGGGGACCGGCGTTCTTCCTGATCTTCTTCTTGTCCCCTTTCTTGAACACGTGCTTGCCGTCCTTGAAGGGAGTTTTTCCCTTCTTGAACCGCACCTCGAAGGAGTCCTTGCACGTCCACTCCACGCTCGGTTCCCTCTTCGCGGTCACCGGTAGCCGATTCGGCATGCACGCAATCACGCCGCCCTTGACCGTGATCTGAACCGTCGCCATGTCACAGCTCCTTTCCGGCTGGCGGTCGAATGCTCCCGGCCGACCGAGGGTCGCGCTTGGGGAGAAGGCCTGGTCATCCTAGTCGCCGCGACCGGGCCCTACGCGACGGTATGGGGCGTGTGGTGACGACGCGAGCCCTTGGGACGCCCTCCGGGACGACCCCGAGTTTCTGTCGGTGCTGGCCACGACCGACCGATCGGGCGTCCGCCGCCGCGGCGCCCCGGCAGCTCTACCGCCCGAGCGGGACGGCTACGAGACGTCGATGAACGGATCTTTGTCTTTACCCCCACTGCTCACGAAGTACTTGTACTGCGGATTAGCAGCGCCAGGATCGATGACGCCATCGGCATCGCCATTATGGAACACATGTTTGCCACCGACAAACGGAGTGTCATGCGGTTGGAAGACCACCGCGAAGGGTCGACCTCCGTCGTCGCTTTCCCACTTGACGGTGTCCCCGCTTGATACCTGGCAGTGATCCGGGGGAGAACCAGGAGTGCGGCAGGTGATCCCACTGGAATCGACCTCAATGGTGACCTTCTTTTGAGCCATGGTGCAGTTCCTTTCCGGCTCGCGGCCCAGCGCAACCCGACGGGCCGGGAGCCATGCCTAGGAAGAACGTCTTGCCAACCTAGCTCCCGTCCCAACGACCTACGCAACGGTATGGAAAGCCCCGTGAGCGAGCAGCCCGGGTCGCAAGCTAGGAGCGTTGCGGCGTGGAGCAGACGCCGAGTAGCCATATAACATATTACACAAAAACACCTTACAACATCGTCAGGGCCGAGTGACGGTGGTGGGGCGGCCCGGTGACGTCCCTTGGCCATCCTTCCAGCGTGGACCGTGCGGAACCCGCAGCGAACGCGAGGAATCCGCGGCGGCCAGCGAAGGAGAAGCAGAAGGAGGCCACGATGTCCGCGATGCTCAGGGTGCTCACCAAGAAAATCCGGCGCTGCGTCCTCGCAGCCATCTGCCTGTGCGCGCTGGCACCGCCGGCCGTCTCCCAGGATATCAACGTCCTGCTCCCCACCGACTCCATCGAGTCGCTGCTCCGCGAGCGGGACTTCCGTGTGCTCGACTGGGCCGGTACCCGGTTCGAGGGCGATCGCACACAGCGTGTGGTCCTCGAGTTCGGCGACAGCAGCCGGTTGGCGGTCAAGTGGGCCAGGTTCCCCTCAGGCGGAAGGGGAGAGTTCAACAACCGGCCTCGATATGAGATCGCGGCCTACGAGCTTCAGAAGCTGTTCCTGGAGGAGGACGAGTACGTGGTGCCGCCGACGTTGGCGCGCTCCGTACCCATCGGGACCCAACGGCAGATCGCGCCGTGGGCCGAGGCGACATACTCCGGCACCGAGTCGGTGCTGGTCGTGCTCCAGTACTGGCTCTGGAACGTCAGCGCAGAGAAGGTCTGGGACAAGAACCGCTTCGAGCGGGACACGGCGTACGCCCGACACTTCGCCAATCTCAACCTGTTCACGTACCTGATCCGGCACGGCGACGCGAACCAGGGCAACGTGCTGATCTCGTCCGTCACCACCCACCCCCGCCTCTTCTGCGTGGACAATGGGGTCGCCTTCAACCGGCGGGAGAAGAGCGATCGCGGCACGCGCTGGCGCCGACTGTTCGTGAAGCGACTGCCGCGAAGCACGGTCGAACGGCTGCGCCGCCTCGACCGGGAGGATCTGGATCGACGGCTCTCCGTCGTGGCCCAGTTTCGGCTCAAGGGTGGCCGGCTGGTTCCGACCGAGCCGACCGAGCCGATCCACCGAGGACGGGGAGTCCGACGCGACCGCGACCTGGTGCAGTTCGGACTCACCGAGGGCGAGATCGACCAGATCTGGGACCGGATCCGGCACGTGCTGCAGAAGGTGGACGAGGGAAAGATCACGCTCTTCGACAGCCCGTCCCCGGAGCAGCTTGCGGGAAGGAGCGTGGAGCGATGAACGACCTGGCAATCTTCGGCTTCACCGTCGCTTCCGCCGCCGCCGCCTGTGGTCTGCTGCTCCTCGGCGCCCGCTACGTCTGCCGCCGCTGGGGCGGGTGCGGTGACGACCCCGACGCGTACGGCGACTACAGGGTTGTCGGCCACCTGGACTCGGGCGGAAGCGGAGAGGTATACCTGGCGCGCCACCGGTGCGCTCCGCAGCTCAGCGCCCTTAAGGTGCTCCGGTGTCCGGACGGTCCGGACGACCCGGCCGCGCGAAGGCGGTTCGAGCGGGAGATCGAGCTCACCTCGAGCCTCGACCACCCGAACACGATCCGGGTGCTGGAATACGGGCGGGCCGACCGGCGGCGCTACTACTACGCGATGGAGTACCTGGAGGGGATGAATCTCCAGCAGCTCGTGGACCGCTTCGGCCCCCTGCCCTCCGCGCGCTGCGCGCACATTCTCGCTCAGGTGTGCGGGTCGCTGGCCGAAGCCCACGGCAAGGGCATCGTTCACCGGGACGTCAAGCCGGGCAACATCTTCCTGACCGAGGGCGAGGGTACCGCCGACTTCGTCAAGGTACTGGACTTCGGTCTCGGAAAGCGCGTCGGACAGCCCTCGGCAGAGCTCACGCTGCCCGGCGTCGTCTTCGGCACCCCACTCTACATGGCTCCGGAGTGTGTTCTCGGATCCGGGTGCCTGGATGAGCGCGCCGACCTCTACAGCCTGGGCGGCGTCGCCTACTTCATGCTGACGGGCCTTCCTCCGTTCACCTCCTCCTCCGCCATCGGGGTTCTGGCCGAGCACATCAAGACCCGTCCGCGGGCGCCGTCGGCGATCGCCGGGCGACCGATCCGGCCGGAGCTGGAGGAGTTGGTCCTCCGGTGTCTCGAGAAGGATCCGGACGACCGGATCCAGAGCGCCTCTGAGCTCGCAGCCGCGCTGCGCGCGATCGAGTTCGATCGAGCCTGGACCAACGACGATGCGAGGGCGTGGTGGGCTGCCCGCCGATGCGAAGGAGCAAGCCGGGCCGCACAGGGCGAGCCGGTGATTCAGGCCGCTTAAGGCCAGGATCCCTCGGGCCGCCTGGTGCACCCAGGCCCTTCGTCGGGCCGCGACCCGGACGAGCCGAGCGGCTCGGGTGGCCCGCTGGCCCCGATCCGGAAGGCCTGCAGCTCCTCGGTCCGGCTGTCCCTGACGAGCAGAAGCAGCTGGGTCGCCGCCTCGCTCAGATCGACGGTAAGCAGAGCGCCGCCGTACCGCTCGGTGACCTCGTCCACGGGCGTGTGCGCGACGACATGCACCCGACTGTCGAACCGGTCCAGCACGTGGCCGAGCTCGTCCGCCAGCGTATCGGCCTGCACGTAGCCCCGGTACCAGAAGACGTTGTTCTCGTCGAAGAAGAAGTCGACCCGTCGCCCGGCGGCCGCCGAATCCAGCACGACCTGCGGAAGCGTCGTCTCGATCGGCGTCGCCCCCGGGGGTGCCGTCTCCTCCGGCAGACTCCAGCGGTAGAAGAACTCCTCCGACATGAACGACGCCAGCGTGTCATCGAACGCCTGCAGCGAATACTCCGCGTAGGCGGCCGACACGCCCCCGTGCGCCAGCAACACCGGACCGATGCGGATCAGGCCGGGCTTCGTGGCCAGCCAGCGGCCGAGCACGGAGGTGCGGATGTCGAACAGTCTCGGATAGGACACGCCGTGCGCGGCGGCGATCGCGAGCTCCCGCAGCGAGGTGTACCGCAGGTCGTCTGTCAGAACCATGATCTCGTGGTTGCCGAGCACGAGGTGGACCCGTCCACCCACCGCCTCCGCCCGGGGCTCCAGTCCGTATATGAACCAGAGCGTACGGGTCACATCCGGCCCGCGGTCGAAGATGTCGCCGAGGAATACGAGGTGGCTCCGCCCCCCTGTCCAGGACCCGGACGGATCGATCAGGCCGGCGTTGCGGAGTACCGCGGTCAGCGTGTCGAACTCGCCGTGCACGTCGCCGACGACGAAGAGGGAGTCGACCGGGCCGAACTGCACTTGGGCCCGCTCGGGCGGCAGCCGGATCACGGTCTCGTGCAACCCGTTCGACGAGCCGCCGGCCGCTCCGTACCGGAGCGTGATCAGCTCGGACGCGAGGCCGTCGCCGGCTCGGACGACGACCGCGTGGTGCGCGCGGCCCGGGGGAGTCAGCCGTCTTGTCAGGACCGAGTCCGCCACCCTCGCCTCGAGGTAGCCGGAATCGCTGTGGGCGGTGAGCCAGTGAACCTCGAGCGTGTCGCCGGCGTCCACGACGTAGAGGCCGTACTCGCCATCCAGGCGCCCGGTTACCTCCTGGGCGTCCCCTCCGATCCACGCGGCGGCCGGGAGGGCCACAAGCAGGAGAGCGCTCGCGCTCGACCCGCGCCAGCCCGCGGCCCGTTTCCGGCTTGGGGGGCTCCGGTGCGGCATCACGCCATCTCAGCGCTGCCGGCGGCACCGGCGCGGATGCCGGAACCGCGCCGGCCGAGCGTCGTGTCGAGCAACCGCACGCACGCATACACGGTTTCGATGGCCGGGGTCGGGGTCCCGATGCGCCGCCCCACCTCCAGCACGGAACCGACCAGCGCCTCGATCTCGAGCGAGCGGCCGGCCTCCACGTCCTGGAGCGTGCTCGTCTTGTGTTCCCCCACCTTCTCCGCGCCAGCCAGTCGCCGCTCGAGGGACGTGCGAAGCGTGATCCCCACGCCTGCTGCCACGGACTCCGTCTCCTTCATCAGCACCATCGCCAGCTCCCGCGTCGCCGGCTCGCGGCAGATCTCTACCATGGTGGCGTGGGTGAGCGCGCTGATGGCATTGAACGCGAGAACCCCGACGAGCTTGAGCCAGATCTCGGACCGGATGTCCCCGATCACCGGTGACTTGTAGCCCGCCGCGCCGAGCACAGCGGCAATCTCCCGCGCCCGATCGGTGTCGGCGCCGTCCAGCTCGCCGAGCGGGAAGCTGTGGCCGTGCAGGTGACGGATGACGCCGGGCCGCTCGATCGAGCCCGCCGGGTACGCCACGCAGCCCACGATCCGCTCCGGCTCCACATGGGCCGTGACCTTTCCCTCCGGATCCAAGCTGCGCGGCACCCATCCATCCAGCTCCCCACCGTGCCGCTGGAAATACCACCATGGCAACCCGTTCTGCACGGTCAGCACCGTGGTGTGGGGGGCGAGCAGCGCGCGCATCGGCTCTGCCACCTCGGGGACCACGTGAGCCTTCAGCCCGAGGATCACCAGGTCCTGCACACCCGCCTCTCCGAAGTCGTCGGTCGCCCGTGCCGCGGAAAGCCTGCGGTGGCCGTCCGGCGAGCGCACCTCCAGTCCGTCACGGCGGATGGCCTCCAGCTGCGGGCCGACGTCGACGAAGGTGACGTCCTCGCCCGAGAGCGCGAGATCCACTCCCATCAGCCCGCCGATCGCCCCGGCCCCGACGACGCAGATCTTCATCGTCGGCCTGGCGCCGTGCGAATCCGGCCTGGCGGCGTGCGAATCCGGCCAGTTGGCGCGCGGGCTCGGCCCGAACGAACGAGTTTCACGTGACTTTACCGCCGTCTTCAGGGCTCCAAGAGATCGGGCGACGCGACCCGCCGACCCCTCCCACAGGTAGGCCGCGCGCAAGGGCAGAGCAAGCGCCGGCTTCGCGGATGCCGGGCCCTGAACATTTTTCCGCCGCTCCTGGCCCCGCCCAGGCGAACGCCCACCGCCTGCGGGCCCTCGCGGGAAGCGCGGATCATCGCTTTCCGAAAGGGTATAGGTCGTGCCACCCGGCCACCCGGCAAGCACCGGGGGGCACGCCGCATGGATCTTGCTTCCACGTCGCGGTTGTGAGAAGTCACGCAAGTGCTCGCACAGGGCAGGGATAGCGTGAAGGGCTGGCTGCTGGCCGCCGCCGTCGGGCTGGTGACCCTCGGCGTGGCTGCCGAGCTCATCGAGCGAGGGTCCGTGCTCGCCACCCTGGCCATAGTACGCCGGTGGCTGGGGGTGCCGGTTCGGGCGCCGGTCGGCCTCCTGCTCCTGCTGCCGCTGGCCGGAGGGACCCTGCCGGCGATCCTGCGCAGGAGGCGCGGCCTGCCTACGGTGCACGACTACACGAGGGATCGGATCGGTGGCGTTCTGTGGGAGTGGAACTGGAAGCTCGGCAAGCCCTGGCCGGACCCGCCCGACCCGATCTGCCCCGAATGCCTGAGCCGCATGCGCGTCACCTCGGTGCCTGTGCATGGGGCCGAGGGAGACGGTTTGCCGGCGTCCGATGTCGCCCGCTGTCCCTGCGGGTTCGAGAAGGCTCTGGGCCACGGAGGCACGTACCTCGACGACCTGTTTCGGGTCGAGGTCGACCGGCGCGTGCGCATCGGCTACTGGCAGGAGGCGATCGCCCGCTGGGGGCGGTGCGGATTGCCGGTGCCGCCGCCGGGAGAGATCGGGCGCTGACGGAGTTCATCCGGCGGCTCGGCCGCCGACACATCGAAGAACGGCGGGACCCGGGGAGTCGATGATGGTTGCTCGAAGATCGCGTTCAGCCGGCGCCAGCCGGTGTTGTCTGTTGGCCTTGTTGCTGGTCGGATGGGCTTCTCCGGTTGCGGGTCAGGTTTCGCCGGTGCGGGTCGAGGCCTCCGCAGAGGCAGGACGGCGCTCACTGACCGGCCTCGACGGGGTCCGCATCCAGGCCGATCTCACCACCGACGCCGAAGCCGCCCTGGCGGGCGTCAAGCCGGCGCCTGTGCTGGCCTTCGTGGAATCGGTGCTCGAGGACGCGGGCGTGCCCGTGCTGACGGACGAGCTTTCCTCCGGCACGACCCGACCAGCGACCTTGCAGCTGGAGTTGGGCGTAACCACGCTGCGAGCCGGAGGTGCAACGCTCGGCTGGGCCTACTTCCTCAACCTCCAGCTGCTGCAGGAGGTGTGCATCCCGGGCCTCCCACATGCGTCCGGATGCGCTCCTGTCCCGACCTGGGGCACGCGCTCCGCCCAGCCGACGGTGGTACCTGGCGATCTCGAAGGGATGGTATACGCTCAACTGGCCGAGGCACTGCGCCGGTTCGTGCGCGACTACCTCGGCGCCAACCCGACGTCCTCGGGACGCGAGGATCTCGCCACGGGGCCCTGACGACTCGGCGCCACCACAGGGGGTCGCCGGGCGAGGTGAGCCAGCGGACCGTCGGACAGGTCCGCCCGATTCGAAGGAACCAGCCGGCCCAAGCGCCGACGCACGCGCCCCGGCCCGAGAGTATCTTACGGGCCCGTGGACTCTCGAACCTCTCGTACCCTTCGGACCAGGCTGCTGCTCGCCGCCGCTTGCGCCGGGTCGCTGCTCGCCGCCGCTCAGGGCGGATTGCCGCGCGCTGCGGCGGGCGCGGGCGGCGCTCCCGCTCAGGAGGCTAGACGGGATGCCGAGGAGCCGCCGACCGAGGCTGCGTCCTCCCTGGAGATCTTCCTCATCACCATCGGCCCCGGACGCGAGGTTTGGGAGCGCTTCGGGCACAACGCGATCTGGGTCCGGGACACCCTGCGCGGCATCGACCGCGCGTACAACTATGGCATGTTCTCGTTCGAGGATCCGGGCTTCCTCGGCCGCTTCGTGCGCGGAGAGATGCAGTACTGGATGCGGGGGTTCGACACGGAGCGCATGTTGCGGGCCTACAAGGCGGCCGACCGCTCGATCTGGGTCCAGGAACTCGACCTGACGCCGAAGCAGAAGGAGGCGTTGTACGAGTTCGAGCAGTGGAACGAGCGACCCGAGAACCGCATCTACCGCTACGACTACTACGCGGACAACTGCTCCACGCGCGTGCGCGATGCGATCGACCGAGTGCTGGACGGCCGCCTCCGCGAGTCCACCGAGGGGTTGGAGACGGGCACCACCTACCGGTCCCATTTCCGCCGGCTCATGGCACCGGACTTGACGGTCTACGCTGGCGGGAGCTTCGCCATCGGCCCCGCGACCGACCGGCCGATCTCGGTTTGGGAGGAGATGTTTCTTCCGGTTCGGATGAAGGACCACCTGCGTACTGTCACGGTGCCGGATGGGGAGGGCGGCGAACGACCGCTGGTCAAAACGGAGTTCACCCTCTACGAGAGCACGTTGGGGCCCGAGCCAGATGCACCGCCGGACTGGCGGCTGCGGTTTCTGGCTGTGGGAATCGCGGCCGCGGCTCTCCTCGTCCTGCTGGGCTGGACCGGGTTGACGAACCGCACCGCCCGGCTGCTAGCGGCCGTGGCCTCTTCGATCTGGGCGCTCGTGCTGGGAGCCGGTGGCCTGTTCATGCTCGCGATCTGGTTTCTGACCGCTCACTGGGCCGGGTTCCGGAACGAGAACCTGCTCTTCTTCAACCCACTCGGACTCGCGCTCGTCGTCCTCGCCCCCGTGGCCCTGCTGACCACCGGCCACCGCGCCAGGCGCTGGGCGCGCGGCTTGTCGATCTTCGTGGCGGCGGTCGCCGTGCTGGGCCTGATCCTCCAGCCGCTACCGTGGCTCCCGCAACGGAACGCCGAGATCATCGCAGTGGCGCTGCCCCCCACGCTCGCTATGGCGTGGGCGGTGCTGCGCCTGACCAGCGACAGGGACGTCACCGCGGATCAAGGTGGAACTTCTCGCGCAGGTACCGGGACTGCCACTCCGGCTGCATGAGATCCAAGACCAGCGCTTGCACGGCGCCCAGCGGGTAGAACCACTCCCGCTGCGCGGCGCCGATGTCGAGCTCGGCCAGCTCGCGAACGAGTGTTCTCCGCAGTCTCTCCGCCGCCTCGCTGTAGGGAACGAAGTCCTCGAGCCGCTCGAACGCCGGCAGGGGTGTGTGTCGACCTGCCGCCGCCCGGGCAATCCGATGCTCAATGTAGCGCGCTACGCCTTCCTGCCAGAGCTGGAACGAGAGGTACCGGTCATCCGCGTCGTCGACGATCTCGCGCAGCCGCCCGCGTACCTCCCCGAGATGCTGATAGGCGCTGTCGGCGCCCGGCGAATAGGCTGCGGCCAGCGCTCCCTGCAGGGCTTCGGCATACTCCCGCAGCCCCGCCTGCACCTCCGCATCCCGGTACGGGAAGGGGTAGTTCAACATCCACATCCCGCTCTCGTCTCCGCCCGAGAGGTCGAGGGCGGCCGCCGCGTCGTAGTATCCTGGCTGCGAGTACTGAAGCTGATGGAAGTGCTCGTGCAGCACCGTGAGGACCCAGAGGGTGGACGACTTGCCGGTGCGCTCCGGCGGTCCGATCACCACGGTCGGGACCCCACCTACCGCGGGAAAGGTGGCCAGGAGCTCGGGGGAGTAGACTCGCTCACGAACGTACACCGTCGCCTCGAGGAGCGAGTCGTAGCCGATGGGAGCGAAATCGACGGAAGGCGCAGGGTGGCGCACGAGAAACTCGTGCTCGTCGCTGACCAGCAGAACGGAGAACGGGGCCGAGCTCCAACCCGGCCAGACACACTCCTGCACGGCTTCCGCGACCGCGAACGCCTCCGCGAGTCGCACGCGATCATCTTCGGGGAGCGCCTGGGCGTGGCCGGCCGCAGCCCCGCCCAGAAGAACGGCGGCGACGGCGAGCCCGCCCGCGATCCCGGTCGGGTCGACGCGCTTCACTTGATCGTGAACAGGATCGCCTGCTGCACCCAGACCGGCGTCTTCTTGTCGCGATTGCGGGCCGGCGAGAACAGCATCTCTCGCGCCACTTCCAGCGCGACCCGATCCATCGCGGCGAGTCCGCTGGACTCCTGCACGCGCGCCGCCGTGACCTTGCCGGCGATGTCGACGTAAGACCAGATGACAACGCGCCCTTCCAACCGCGCTTCCCTCAGATCGACCGGGTACTTCTCCCTGAGCAGCTTCTGGATCTCAGCCGCGTTCAGGAGCTTGGGAGGCGTGTCGTACGGGATGAAGCGTGGCCGATCCTCCTCCGTGCGCGCGGGGGCGGCGGGAACCGGCGGAGGTGCGAGGCTCTCCACCGGGTTCGCCTCGAAGGTGGTGGGAGCGATGGTCACGTTTTCAGCGACGTGCGCCGGACCGACCCGCGGCACGGCGGGCCGCGCGATCTGCTCCGGCGGAGGCGGGACGTTGACGACCGGCGGCAGCTTGATCGCCGTGATCGCCCGCCCGCTCCGCTCGATGTCGGCGGCTCGCAGCTGTGGAAACAGGGAGAACAGGGCATAGTGCACCGCCACCGAGAGGATCACGCCGATGGCGATCCAGTCGACCAGATGGCGCTTGTACCTCTCGTAGGCGGTGTCGGGAACCGCGCGTCGTTCACATCCGGGCCGCTCGAGCATGGCTCTCACCCCCTTCGGCGACACGCGCCCGCGGCCACGCCGCGATGGGGGCTCGCGGGCACGACCGTGCCACCTCTTTCTACCCCGCGAGACGGTTTTTGAGCGGTCGCCCCCGAGAGCCCGAGCTCTCAGTCGTCAGGTGCCCTCCCGCCGAACCAGCCCCTCCAGCGATACCCGATACTCCGCCTCCTCCGGCAGGTACCGGATGCAGTACTCGGTCGGATAGTACCCCCCGACCTCCCAGGCCTCCGGCAGCTTGATCGGATGACACTCATCCGGCCGGCCGGCCAGGAAGGCCGCCGTGATCATCGGCTCGTAGAAGATGATGTGTCCCCCCAACGAGCCGTAGATGAACGTCTGGGTGAACCGGGCCGGTGGCTCCCGGAGCTCCGGCGATGCGGGATCGAGCAGGTGATTCCCCTCACCAGCGGCCACCGCTCCCACCTCGACGTAGCCTTGCGGCATGTACCTCTCCGGAACGGGCATGCGGGCTTGCTCGAACACGTCGCAGTCGACCATGAACCCGCAGGCGCCGGGTCGAATCGCGGCGATTGTCCGCCGATCGGCGAGATAGAAGTGGAAGTCGAAGTGTGATTCGGCGTAGGACGGTGGCGCGGGCGCGAGGTGACCCACGGGGTTCCAGTTCAAGCCGACCCACCGGAACGGAAGGCCCGCCGGAGAACCGTCGGGGATGGCGAGATCCCGCTGCACGCCGGGCAGGCATTCCTCCCGCGGATCGACGTCACCGTCGCCGTTCGCGTCGAAGCAGGCCATCGTGCCGTCGGGCTCGGTGGGCAGATCTTCCAGCATTCCTTCCGTGAACGCGATCCCCACCACCGTCGGCACGCCAGCGGAGTCGAGCTCAACATAGGTGCGTGCGCTGCCTCCCCCGAGGTCCACCGGCTCCCCGACGAGGATCCCCAGCTCGCTCGATGCCGCCGCTGCTTCATCGGCGGCCGGCTCTCGATCGGCCGCTGGGGCACATGCCAGGCCGGCGGCAAGACAGCAGCACGTAAGTACGACGGCGGCACTTCTCATGACACACCTCCGAGGGACGAGCGCGGACGGCTCCCGTAGGAGCCGCCCTCCGCTATCGCTTACTCTTCCGCGCCCGCGCTCGGCCCCATCGTGTAGAAGCCGTCCCGGTGATGCGGGCAGGCCTGGCCGAACTTGCTGGGTCCGTCTCCGTAGCGCTCTTCCAGCCGCCGACCCGATTCCTCGACGGCCTCGATGATCGACGCGATGCTCTCGCCGATCGTGTAGATGCCGACGTTGTACTCGCCGGCCCAGCTGTGCACGAAGTAGCCATAATTCTGGACCATGCCTTCGGCGATCAACTCATCCCATACGGGAATGACCTGGGTCTCCACCTCCTGCATGGCTTCGTCGAGCTGGTTGAAGTCGCACATGTAGAACGACAGGCGCAGGGCCGGCGGCTGATCTTCCTCGTCCTGGGCCGCGGCCGTGGTCGGGATGGCCAGCACGGCAAACAGCGCGGCCAGCAACAGGTGTCTCATGCGAGCCTCCTTCGATGTGCATGGGGTCGATGTGCATGGGGTCGATGTGCATGGGGTCGATGTGCACGACATGGATGAAGAGTGGCCGATCCGGTTCGCAGCGTCGCCTCGCGGTCAATCGTCCGTCTCTACCGGAGCGAAGTTGGCGTGCACGAGCTTCCAGGCGCCATCCGCTCGGGCGTATACGCGGGTGGATTTGGCGAGGGAAGGCTCGACCCCCCCGTCGGCGTCCTGCACCAGGCCGATGAAGTTGTAGCTGAGGATGGCCACGTTCCCGTACACCTGCACCTTGGGGTTGGCCATCTCCGCAGCTATCAACCTGGAGGGAGCGTTCGAGAATCCCTCGGCGAGCCGGCCGTTGACATCCTTGCCGTCGAGTCGGGTCGGAAAGTCGGAGTTGAACTCGGTATACTCGTCCGCCACATCCTTCATGGTGACCGAGGTCGGCTGTCTCGCCATCTCCGCGGCCCATTGGGCCTTGGCGAGCGCCATCACCTCGGCCGCGACCTGCGCGTCCGTCTGAGCCATGGCCCGGCCGCTCGCCATGAGCAGCAGCACGACGGCCACGAGTCCCGTGCGTCGCATAAAGTCCTCCTTTTCGTCGGGTGGCTGCGAAGCCGAATCCGGTTCCGCAGTCGGAACAGGGGACCCAAGCCTACGCGCCGACTCTCGCGACCCGCAATAGGTGGATGGGCAACTTTCCCGCAGACGGGCTGCCGTTGGTTGCGGGCCCACGCCCGCGGGATCGATCTTCGCCCTGTCCACCGACCTCCCGTCACGGGAGGGAAACAGGAGGAGGCGAACATGACGGCGGAGTTCCGGAAGGCCCGGCCCGAGGACATCCCGGAGTGCGGCAAGGTCATGTATGCGGCCTTCACGGAGATCGCCTCGAGGCATGCCTTTCCTCCCGACTTCCCCAGCGCGGAGGCCGCCGGAGGATTGCTCTCCCTGATGTTGGACTCTCCAGGGTTCGATGGTTTCGTGGCCGAGGAAGACGGCCGAGTGATCGGGAGCCTCTTCGTTTCGCGGCGCTCGCCGGTAGGTGGCATCAGCGTCATCACCGTCGACCCCGAAGCCCAGGATCGCGGTGTAGGCCGGCGGCTGATGCAGCACGGCATGCAGTTCCTGGCCGAGCACGGGCACGAGCGTCAGCAGCTCGTCCAGGCCGGCTACCACAACCGCTCGCTCTGCCTGTATGCCAAGCTCGGCTTCGCTGCCAGCGAGATGCTCTCGAACATGACCGGCCGGTCGATCCGAGCAGAGCTGCTCGGCCGCTCGGTGCGACCGGCTGCCCGGGAAGACGCCGACGCCTGTAACCGGCTCTGCCACCGCGTGCATGGCTTCGATCGGGCCGGCGAGGTGGAGCAGGCGATCGCACAAGGCACGGCCACCGTGGTCGAGAGCGGCGGCCGAGTCACCGGCTACACGACGGGAGTCGGGTTCGTGGGTCACGGCGTCGGCGAGACGAACGAGGACCTGAAGGCCCTGATCGCGTCAGTCGACGAGTTCGCCGGCCCCGGCCTCCTGATCCCGACTGCCAACGCCGAGCTCTTTAACTGGTGCCTGGAGAGCGGCCTGCGTGTCGTTCAGCAGATGATCCTGATGGACACGGCACCTTCCGGTCCGGCGCGAGGCAGCTACTGGCCAGCCGTGTTGTGCTGACTGCTCGACGGTCCGCACGGAGGAGGCATCGTCTGGACGGCCAGGGTCAGAGATCTCCTCGCCTGCGACGCCTGACGGGACCCAGCGATACAGGTCGAGATCGACCGCGCCATCCCGCCTGAAGACGACTCCTTCCGTCCTCAGGAGCTCGTGCTGACGTCGCTCATGGTACGAATCCCCGGCGCGGGTGCTGATGGACCCCTTGGCGTTCACGATTCGATGCCATGGTACATCGCTATCCTCCGCCAGCCTGCTCAGCGCGTACCCCACCAGGCGTGCGTGCCTACCCAGCCCCGCCAATGAGGCGATCTGGCCGTAGGTGGCAACTCGTCCCGGCGGGACACGCCGTACGAGTGCGTAGATTCGCTCGTTCTTCATCCGCGCTGCACTCCGATGACGCCTCCCTTGCGTCTGGGCCCGGCTGATAGCTTACGTAAGTGAGCTTACCGGCGCTCCACGGTCGGGTCGTTCAAGGAGAGTCATCATGGGGGTGCCGACGCGCCGCGCGATCGCCCGCTTGCTGACGGCGGCTCGCGCGCCATCTGCCGCTGGCATGTCGACCGGCATCGGCCCGCGCGCCCTGCCGGCCGCGCTCATCCTCATCCTTTCCTTGGCCGCCTGCGGCGGGGAGTCCCTCTCCGGCCCCGGCGGCCCGGCGACCACACCCCCGCCAGCGGCGGAGCGAGCGGTCGGCGACCTGCAGGTCACGGTGGCCACCAACGGCGAGGACGCCGACCCGGACGGCTACACGCTCATCCTGAGCCGAGCCGAGAACCATGCCGAGGCCCGTACGATATCGGCCGATGGCACGGCGACCTTCGCGAATCTGAGCCCCGGGACCTACACCGTCGAGCTGGACGACGTCGCGTACAACTGCGCGGTGGCCGGAGGGAACCCACGTGCAGCGAACGTCGCGGCCGAAACCACGTTCGAAATGTCCTTCTCGGTCGGCTGCCGGTTCATCGAGGGCCGGCTCGACTTCCATATCGCGCCGGACGCGCCGCAAGCGGAGGTGAGCCTCGTTCAGGCGGGCCTCGATCGCGGCCAGGACTACCTGGACGCGGAGGTCGGCGGAGGAATCCCGCGACGGGTTCGGGACACGATTCCCGTCAGGATCGTGGCCACGGGCCGGGGCAACGAGGAGCCCGGCGGCGGGGCGTGCTGCACGGCACTTTCCACCTCGCCGAATGGGGCCTCGATCGTGCGATTGTTCTTCGACGTGGCCCATACCGGGTGGCTGGACCGGTCCGCGAGGCTGCCCTGGAGCCGGCAGGCCGACCGGCGGGCTCGGGCAGCCCGCGAGTACGCGCTTGCCTGGCAGCACGAGCTCGGCTGCCTCGACCCGGCTCGCTCCTTGGTCGGTTGGCTGCGCGAGGGAATCGCCCGCTGGGTCGGCTACCAGGCGCTCATCACCAGCGGCGCCGTGGCTGCGGCCGAGGTGCTCGATTACGCGCGCCGGTCGGCGGCCGAGGCCGGCCAGCTCTCACGGCCGCTTGCTTCGCTGGCGGCGACCGATTCGCCTTCCTCGTCCGATCATGTCGGTTACCTCGCCGTCGACTGGCTCGTGCAAGCCGCGCCGGATGGACCGCTCGCGCTTCGAAGCGTCTGCGAGGCGGTAGGCGCCGGCGACGAGCTGGAGCCGGCGTTCGAGGCGGCGTTCGGCACCTCCGTAGAGCGCTTCTACGCGGACTTTACGGCGGCGTTTGCCCAAGAGGCGGCGTCTGACGGTGAGGAAGGCGCTCCGCCGGGCATCGCCTTCGGCGGACTCAGCGGCCTCGACTCGTCCAACGCGCCGTTCGTGCACTTCGCGCTCAGCGGTTCCGTCGTGGATCGAAACGGCGATGGGACGGCCGTGACCTCGGCCGTGGTGCGGGTCACCGTCGACCCTGGCAGCAACGGGGATTGCCCCGGTGCGCTGGAGAGCCAGGAGGAGACCGGGATCTCACCCAGCGACGAGGACCCTTCGGACCCGGTGGCCGTGGATGTGACGGCGCAGGTCAACGCCAACGGCGGCCGCTGGACGGTGGAGTTTCGGGCCGACAACCTCCTCCGCCTCTCCGGGCTGGCGGAGGTGACCTACTGCTTCGAGGTCGTGGCCGACGACGGTGCGAAGCGAAAGGACGGCAGCGACGACGGCGTGCAGGCGAGCGCCTTCGTCGCGAAGGACTTTACCTGGTTCTAGCGGGAGCGCGCGAGGCGGGCCAGAAGGGGAACTCTCGCCGGGGCCCGCGAGGAGCCGGATCACCTGTGGGGCTTCCAGGCCGGAAGGCGGCGGAACGCCGGCTCCGTCGCACCGGTCCCCTCCTCGTGCTCGGCAAGCCGATCCACGAGCCACTGCCACCACTCCACCCAGCGATCGTACGACTGCTCCTTCCTCACGTCCTCGACCCAGACGTGGAGCTTTCGCCACATCGCGAGCGTGAGCCCGCTGGCCTGCTCGCGAAAGACCGGGAACGACGCCACGCCGCGGTAGACCATGAAGCCGCTCGTCTCGCCCATCGCCCCGATCATGATCGCCGCGTCTTCGTATTCCCGGCCCATCTCGCGCAGCACCTTCAGGCTCACTCCGTCGGGGACTCGACTGAGGAGACGAAAGGCCTCCACGAACTCCCGGCTCTGCAGAGAGCGCACGATCTCGATCGCTGCCAGATCCCGACGTTGCTGCCGGTACTGGCTGATCTGCCAGACGGCGAACACGACACCACCGACGACCGCGGCTCCACCGAGGATCTCCGCGAGGTTGGCCAATAGCTGAAGTGTCGGCATGTCCATCGATGCCTCCTAATCGGCGGGCCCGTAGTGGAACGTCCACCCCTGCTCGCTTCTCGCCATCTCCTCCATGCGCAATCGGATCCGGGCCGGCACGTCGGGATCCGTCAACATCGCCTCCTCGGCCCGCCAGTCCGGAACCAGGACCTTCTCCCATAGCCCGGCGGGCTCCAGTACCGCTTGCAGCGCGTCGGCTTCGAACCGGTAGCTGACGCAGCGCGACGCCCTCACCCTGTAGTGATCGCCGGCCGCCGCCCGCTCTCCGGTCGCCGCGAAGTAGCGCTCGAGGGGATCCCGCACAGCCTGCAGTTCGGCCTCCAGCGCTCGGATCGCCTCCTTGGCTTCCCCGTACCGGTCGGCAAGCTGGCCGGCTTCATCGTGCGAGGGAACGGGCGGGAGCGGCTCCTGTGCCCAGTTCTCCGGATACTCGTCGGCCCAGGCAGGGCACCAGGGCTTGAAGTCGCACCATTCGCACTGCCGCCCGGGCCGCGGCTCGTACTCCTCGCGCTCGATGGCGCGGGCGATGCGAACCACGCGTCGCCGCACCTCATCCCGTTGCTCGAGCCCGTGGGCCGGAACCTCGAACAAGGTCTGGGAGGGAACGTGGTACAAGCCGACGGACTCGACCTCCAGTCCGAGAGCGCTCTCGACCGCCACCTGGTAGAGGGTGAGCTGGTCGCTGCTGCGTACGCGATCGAGGACCGGCGCCCGGAAGCCCGACTTGTAGTCGACGATCCGGACCGAGCCATCCACCTTGTCCACGCGGTCGATCTTGGCGACGACCGGCACGCCCTCGATCTCGAACCGCAGCAGGCCCTCCACCAGCAGCGCCGGCCGGAAGTCCGGCGCGTGCAAGGCATGGAACTCCCGGACCATGCGCAGCCCATCCGCCCGTGCCCGGGCCAACTCCCCCTCGTCGGCGTAGGCAGCCGGGTCGATCTCGGACTCGAACGCCTCGATCATCTCCTCGAGCGAGGCCGGCGCCGAGATCCGCCCGCGGTAGAACGCTTCCAGCGCCGCGTGCACGGCCGAGCCGAGGTTCATGAACCGGTTCGGTCTGGTGGGAAGGCCGTCGATGTACTCCAGCTTCCACTTCTGCGGGCAGCGCTCGTAGGTGCCCATCGACGTCTGGCTGAGAGGATGCATGGTGATACCGCTCGCGTGTTGGTCCGTACGAGGCTTCGGGGGAAAGATAGCGGAGGGTGACGACACCCGCGGGACTGTGGGAACCACGGGCTCGATCCCGAGACTGGAGCCCCACACTCGCCCTCACGGCTCCGATCCATGTCCGGCCCAGCACGCCGTCTGCGCATCCATGGGCGTAGGCGAGGATAACGAACGCGCCATAGACGACAGGAGGCAGATGGATGGAAGCGACCGCGATGGTCAACGGAGTCGACCTCGACCGGATGATGGAGACGGTGAGCGCGATTCGGCAGGACGCCGAGTTGGCCGAGTTCACCTTCCGGGCTCAGAATCGGTGGATGGGTGGCACGCTGAACCGGACGATGATCAAGGACTTCTACGGGATGGGGCGGGAGGATGAGTCGCGCAACGAGCCCTTCGAGCTCTTGGCCGATGAGCCACCTGCTCTGGCGGGTGCCAACCGGGGCGCCAACCCGGTGGAGTACCTGCTCACGGCGCTGGCCGGGTGCCTCATGACCGGCCTCGTCGCACACGCCGCAGTGCGGGGCATCGAGATCGAGGAGGCGGAGTGCAAGCTGGAGGGGGACATTGACCTGCGCGGCTTCCTCGGGATCTCGCCGCAGGTGAACAAGGGGTACCGGAACATCCGCGTGTCGTTTCGGGTGAAGAGCGACGCCTCGGAGGAGCAGCTCAGGGAGCTGTGCCAGTTCTCCCCGGTGTTCAATACGATCGTCAACCCCACTCCCGTTTCGATCGAGATCGAGACGGTCTGACCGCAACGCTGATGGTCGCGTCGCTCACTCGATCGGAGTGAGCAGGGCACGGCGGTTGTTCGGGGCGGCTCTGACGCGAGCCGCCCCTTCTTGCGGTCGCTGCCCGCGGGATGCCATGCGGCCGATTCCGTGATATGGTAGGCGCCGGCGATTCGCCCGCAGCACTTGGTCGCATTCGATCGCCAATCCAGCGCCCAGCACCCGAGGAAGACCCTGCGCACCGGATCCGACCATAGCCACGAGCCGCTTGTCCGCCAGATCGGTGTCATCGGCATCTGGCTGATCGCGATCAACGGCATCATCGGCGCCGGCATCTTTGGCGCGCCGGCCGAGGCGGCTCGCCTGACCGGCATCTACAGCCCCCTCGTCTTCCTGCTGTGCGGGGTGCTCTTCGCCCCGGTCGTCCTCTCGGTCGGTGCCGTGGCGAGTCACTTCCGCCAGACCGGCGGCCCGGTCCTGTATGCACGGACAGCGATCGGGCCGCTGGCCGGGTTCCAGACGGGGTGGGCCTTCTACGTGGCCAGGGTCACGGCCTTCGCCGCCAATCTCGCCCTGCTGGCCGACTCCCTGGGCTACCTGTGGGCCGGCGCGGATCGGGGTCCGACACGGATCCTGATCCTGCTGGCGATCTGTGTTGCCTTCACCTGGGTGAACGTCGTCGGCGCCAAGCACGCCGTCCGTTCGGTCGGCCTGCTCACCCTGCTCAAGCTCATCCCGCTGGGGGCTCTCATCGTGCTCGGTCTCTCGCACCTCACGCCGGACGCGCTGCCGTTCGCCCGCACCGCGCCCCCGAGCCGCGGAGAGGTCGGAACGGCTGCGCTCCTGCTGATCTACGCCTTCGTCGGCTGGGAGTCGGCGCTGGTGCCAGCGGGAGAGGCGAAAAACCCTGGCCGGGACATGCCGCGCGCGCTCCTGTGGGGGTTGGCCGTGGCGACCGTTCTCTACGTGCTCGTGCAGTCGGTGGCGGTGGCGGTGCTGCCGGGGCTCGCTGCCAGCCGTCGGCCGCTGGTGGACGTCGGGGCCGCGCTGCTGGGACCGGCGGGTGCCGTGCTGCTACTGGCAGGGGTCGTCGCCTCGGTGGGAGGCAACCTGGCTGCCAACATGCTCTCGACGCCGCGGCTGACGTACGCCCTGGCGCGCGACGGCGGGCTCCCCGCCTGGTTCGCCGCGGTGCACCCGCGGCATCACACGCCGGCCAACTCGGTCGTGTTTCTCGGGGCTCTCGTGTTCGCGCTCGCCGTGGTCGGCGAGTTCGCCTGGCTCGCCGCCATGAGCGCCGTGGTGCGGCTCCTCATCTACCTCGTGTGCATCGGCACCCTGCCCCACCTGCGGCGTCACCGCGCCGAGGCGCCGGGACGGCTGCGTTTGCCCGGAGGCTACGCAATTCCGGTGCTAGCGGTCGCGGTGTGCATCTGGCTCCTGCTCCACGTAACGCTGCGCGGGGCGCTCGTCACCGCGGCCTTCCTGGGCGTCGGCGGGGTCCTCTACGCTTGGCGGCGGCAGCACACCATGGCGTAGCGGCCCTTGCGCTCGGATTCGGCCGCGGCTGAGAGGGCCACGAGGGGCCGTCTTCCGGCTGAGCCCGCGCCGTGATGTCGACCTGACGGGTCTCTCCCCACACCTACACACCAGATTCCTCCGACAGCCGCGCGGACTGACCCCGCCGAAGTTTGCCTGCTGGATCTTCGTTTCCACGTACCCGGAGGCATCGATGGCAGTCCCCCCAAAATCAGTCGCCGACTTCCTCCGCGGCGAACGGATCGCGGTCGCGGGAGTTTCCCGCAGCCCCAACCAGGCAGCCAACGCGGTGCTCCGCAAGCTGAGGAAGAGCGGATACGACGTCGTTCCGATCAACCCGAAGACGACGGAAGCGGAGGGCGAGCCATGCTACCCCGATCTCGAATCGGCACCCGGCCGGATCGATGGCGTGGTGGTGGTCACGCATCCGGATGTGGCCGGCGAGCTGGTCGACCAGTGCCTGCGCTGCGGCATCGACCGCGTCTGGTTCCACCGCTCCTTCGGCAGCGGCAGCGTCTCGGAGGAGGCGGTTCGTCGATGCGAGGCAGCCGGCATCGAGCCGATCGTCGGGGGCTGCCCGCTCATGTTCTGCGAGCCGGTGGACCTCGGACACCGGTGCATGAGATGGTGGCTCCAGCGCCGAGGCCGCGTCCCGTCGTAGGGCGTTGGCCAGATATCTTCAGGATACCGCGATCGACTCCGACTTGCGTCGCGTCCTCGCCCAACCCTGCGATCTCGGTTCGCATCGTTGATGTCGGCCCGATACGGAACGAACTCTCCGTCCGCTCAGGGTATCACGAGATCATCCATGTGGGACGGCCGAACGACGCGGCGGGCTTCCGAAGTTTGGCAAACGACGAGGGTGAACGAAACGCCGATGCATGACCGTCAGCCGGCCTCCGGGTCGGTCACGATTCAGAAGGCACGACCCGAAGACCGCGACGCGATCCTGGAAGTGATGCGGCCGTGGAACATGCATCACGTCCCGTCGCCCGAGATGCGGAGCATCGACCTGACCCGCTTCTTTGTCGCCTGCATCGATGAACGAATTGTGGGGGCCGCGGGTTATGAGATCCTGCCGGATGGACAGGGAAAGACAACGCTTCTCGGCGTACTCCCGGAGTTCACCGGCAGGGGGATCGGACACGCGCTGCAGGACGCCCGTCTGCGGGAGATGGCGCGAATCGGAGTCGAACGGGTGACCACCAACGCGGACCGGCCCGCCACCATTCGATGGTACAAGCGCTTCTTTGGCTACCGGGAGATCGGCACTCTCGAGAAGCTTCACTCCTTCGGCGATCCGAAGGTCGACCGCTGGACGACCCTTCAGATGGACCTGAAGGCATACCTCGCGAAGACGCCCCCGGAGCCGCCGGACGCCCCGTCCTCCACCAGCTCGGAAGCCGACTGAAGGAGAACGTAAGCAGGCGGACCCGACGAGGCATGTGCTCTCGCGCGCACGGCGGCTTGGCTACCCAGCATCCCCGCGCTGCGGCTCCGACCGAACCTCGTAGTGTCGTGACCGATCATCCCACCGCGACAGCACCGCTCGGGCCGGAGGCGGCACATAGGCAGCCTCGTAATCCTCACCGGCGAAGAGGCGAACCGCGTCGATCGACTCGAACCAGAGAATGGTGACGAACTCCACCTCCACCTCCCCATCATCGCGCAGGAGGTGCGCCCCCAAGTAGCCCGGGATCTGCCGGCCCGCGATGCCGGGCAGGACGTTGGTCCGGAGCCGCCGCTCGTACTGGTCGGCGTTCCCGGGCGTGGTCCATCCGTGCCAGATGCGACTGATCACGCTTCCTCCTGTCTGCGTTCCCTCGATTGAGGCTGCCGAGCGCGCGGCGAGCTTGTTCTACGACAGAGTGGCCGCAACTTGCGCCCTTCACTACCCTCTCTATCGTTCCCTGGCTCGGCATCGATCATGAGATCGAGCTGAGGAGTCCACCATTCACTGGCGGGGTGCGAGAATGAGCCAGGCGGAGCAGGATCGGCGCATCGACTACGTCGAGTTCCCAACCAACGACATCAGCGAGACCAAGAGGTTCTACATGGGGGTCTTCGCCTGGGAGTTCACGGATTACGGCCCGGGCTACACGAGCTTCCATGACGGCAGGCTCGGCGGGGGCTTCTCGACCGACCGAAAGGTCGCGGGCGGCGGCCCTCTCGTCGTGCTCTATGCAGCGAACCTGGAGGCCCTCGAAGCCAAGGTGGTCGAACAGGGAGGCGAGATCGTGCAGGAGACGTTCGATTTCCCGGGCGGGCGGCGGTTTCACTTCACGGATCCGAGCGGGAACGAGCTGGCGGTCTGGTCCGACCAATGAAGCGCACATACGCGATGAACGGGTCCTCAGATGCCGAGAAAGTGGTCGTCGTTTCGAGCGAGCCGCGCGAAGAGGCAGGCCGCGTGTTCAGGCTGCTGCCTCCAACGCCGCCGGACGCCCCGGCTCTCCCTTCCGATCTGGCCACCGAAGCCGGCTTGATCACGGCGATGGAGGAGATGGGCTATCAGCTCAAGATGGTCGGCGGAGGAAGCCGAATCGACGAAGTGCGTCGCTTCTACTTCAGGAAGAATGCGACCTGAAGGCCGCCCATGTTCTCCCTGATCCGCGCGCTGACCTACGTCACGGCCTTCGTCGGCCTCGTATTGGTGTTCCTCCCTTCCCGAATGCTGGCGGAAGCCGGCATTACCAGGCCGGCGGAGGCGGGTGCCTCGCAGATCGGCGGCCTCTTGGTAACGGCGACCGGGGGCAGCCTGCTGGTCTGGTGCGTGCTGACCTTTGCGTTCATCGGGAAAGGCACGCCGGTGCCCTTCGACCCGCCTCGTCGGCTGGTGGTTCGCGGACCGTATCGGTTCGTGCGGAACCCGATGGCGATCGGCGCCGGAATCACGCTCGCTGGCGCGGCGCTCTTTTACGAGTCCCTCCCGCTCCTTGCCTTCACGGGGATCTTTGTCGTCGTCGTCCACCTCTTCGTGGTGGTCTATGAAGAGCCTGTCCTGCAGCGGACCTTCGGCGAAGAGTACGCAGCCTACAGCGGCTCCGTGCGCCGCTGGTGGCCGCGCCTGCCGACGTGAGGGGGCGCTGTTTTCCGCTGGTTAACAGCCAGCAACCGCATTTGAAATCGACGCCGATGCCCCTCGATCGCCAGCTCAGATCCGCGAGGACAGCCTGGGAGC
>CAZEBA010000042.1:0-26705 GCA_964510615.1 uncultured Gemmatimonadota bacterium | reverse complement strand
GGGACCCAGATCACGTTCACGTCCATGGCGAAGCGGCCGCCGCCGTATCCCGCCCGGCTATCGCGCCAGCTGCCTGGAAGCCACCCTTGGTCATCGCGGTGGAAGAAGCCCACCAGGTTCTCGGCCGTCGGCTCCTCGGCGTAGGGACGCGCGAGCCCCGCCATGAAGGCCAGATTCCGCGTGAGCGCATCGAGACGCGACCCGCCGCTTCCCGACTCCGCCGTCAGGAAACGACGCTTCCTCTCCGCCGGCACATCCGCGCGCGACAGGTAACGATCGACGAGAACCGAAAGCTGGAAGTCGTCGTCGACCATGCGGTAGTTCTCCCGCGTCGCCTGAAGGTCTCCGAGGACCTCGCGCGCTCGGGCCAGGTGACCGGCCGCGGCCGCCGGGTCCTGTTCCCGATCTTCCTCCCACGCGCGTACGAGGCCGCCGTACTCGGCGGCGTTCTCGCGGATCGCCTGGCCGCCGAGCGCCTCCTCGTGGCTCACGTTCCCGGTCGCATCGATCTTGCCGAGCACGCTCGCGATCACGAGCTCCTGCAGGTCTCTCGACGAGACCGGCTCCAGCATGAGCGCCGACATCAGCTGGTCGCGGCCGAAGTACGTGGCGTAGTTGGGCATCGACGCCATGAGCTTCTCCTCGGAGCTGAGGAGCTCGAGGCCGCGCACCTGTCGGTCCAGGCGCCGGAAGGCGAGCATCCGCGGATCACCAGCCGCCGCTTCGGCGCCCAGCACCTCCGTCAGGCTGTCGGCTGTCTTCCGCTGCTTCGCGAGGTACGCCTCGAAGGCGTCGTTGAAGAGTCGCTCCCGTCCCAGTGGGGTCAGGGCCTCCGCGTCCGTCGTCACCGAGACGTCGAGCTCGATCCGCTCACCGGCGGACGGAGACTCGGCATTGGGTCTCCAACCCGAGCGAACGTGTACCGATCGGCCGTCCTCCGCCAGGAACGCGGTGGAGGCGCCGGAGTCATCGCTGAGCACGACCGTCATTTGGCTCCGGCCGTCGAGGCTCGTGTGCTCGACATGGACGGTCCAGCGGCCCTCGTCTTCCGAAAGTGTGAGTCGCGGGACGAGACGGGACCGGAGCGCCTGCGTGTCGGGGGCGTCGAGCAGGGACAGCTGTCGCTCGCGCTCCTCTTCGGGAAGGCGCTCCAGGCTGGCGATGAGATCGGCTAACTCCGGGAGGACGAAGGCCGGCCCGGCGTACGGTCTCTCGTGCCACTGGAGGTACTGGAAGTCGCGCTCCTGCCGCATCGTCCCGAGCAGAAACCAGCCGATCTCCAGCTCCCCGGCGTCCGCGGCGAGGCGGTGCCGCATGACGCGTCGTCGCCCGTCGGCTTCGGCCGCCGCGCCGGACCCGCCCCATGCTACGGGCGCCGGGCGGCCCTCCGCGTCGCGCACGGTGAACGCTGCACTCTCGTTCGCCGCGTCGGCCCACACGTGGACGACGCGGCCGACCCGGCGGTCGAGGTAGATCTGGAACGTGTTGCCTCGGGAATCGCGGAAGAAACGGGTCGCGTACCCTTCGTAGGCCGCCGGATCATCTAGGCCCGCTTCCGGAGCCTCGAGGACCGGCGCCTGCCACTCACGCTCCGCTCGGGGAGACGCATCACAGGACGCTAGGACCAGCAGGCCGAGAAGGAGAAGCGCTCGCATGGGTATCGATGAATCCTCGGAGCAGGTGTGAGCAGCACAACGATCGAAACCCAATCTACGGGCCGGTGCGAGACGTCTGCGACACCTCCGGGGGCCAGGGTCTCGAAGCCGGACCGGGCCGGGAGTCACTTTCCCCGTTCTCGCGGCAACGACTATTCTGCTCTGCCATGAAGCGACTGCAGCGCGGCATGCTCCTCTGCTTGGTGGCGGCCGCCTCCGGCTGCCGGGAGGTCGGCACGTCCCACGGAGACGCGGGGCAGGGCGGGCGATCGATTCCACCGGAGATCGAACCCTTGCCGGGCACGGCCAGGATGGCGGCCGAGCTGGACTCGATCTATCGAGCGGCTCTCACGGATCCGATGCGCTACGGGCATCTCAATCGGGAACGGGCGCAGAAGTGGCGTACCGAAGTCTCTAGCACACGAGGTCCCGAGCAGTCGCTCGCCCGCTATTACTATGCCTACGAGATGCTGGCTGCCGGTGAAACGGAAGCCGCCATTCGCGAGCTCGAGCGTCTGATGGAGGACGCCGGTCTGGCCGAAGCGGTGACACCGCAGAGCATGCCGCTCTTCGAGTTGCTCGCGGTCGCCTACCTCAGGCTCGGTGAGCAGCGGAATCTGGCCCGCCATCGCTCCGCCGGCGCCTCGATCCTCCCGCTGGCGGAGAGTGCCGTTCATACCGACCCGGCTGCCTCTCGGCGAGCCATCGCGCTTTACCTGCAAATCCTCGCTGCCTACCCCCGGGACCTCCAGGCACTCTGGCTGCTGAACATTGCCCACCTGACCCAGGGAACGTATCCAGGCGGGCTTCCTCCGGAGTACCTCATCCCGGGGCTCGAAGCGGACCCGGACGCGGAGATTCCCCGCTTCCGCAACGTCGCCCCTCCGCTGGGGGTGGACGTCGACGGCATCGCGGGCGCCGTGTCGCTGGAAGACTTCAACGAGGACGGCCTCATCGACATCCTGGCGACCGCACGCGGCTTCAACGACCAGCTGCGGCTCTTCGTTGCCGACGGCCGGGGCGGTTTCGTCGATCACACCGGAGCCGCCGGTTTGAACGGCGTGGTGGGCGGGTTGAACACCGTGCACGCCGACTACGACAACGACGGATTCGAGGACGTGTTCATCCTCCGCGGCGGTTGGCTTGCCGCGGACGGTGCCCACCCGAACTCTCTGCTGAAGAACAACGGCGACGGAACGTTCGAGGATGTCACGGCCCGAGCCGGCCTGCTGTCGTATCGCCCGACGCAGACGGCGGCGTGGGGAGATTTCAACTGTGACGGCTGGCTCGACCTTTTCGTCGGCAACGAGACCGGCCCGAGCGGCGGCGGCTCCGGGCACTCGGAGCTCTATGTGAACAACGGCGACGGGACGTTCACCGAAGTATCCGAGCGGGTAGGGATCTCCGTGCGGGAGTTCGTGAAGGCGGTCGCGTGGGGCGACGTCGACAACGACGGGCTGCCGGACCTGTACCTCTCGGTGCTGGACAGGCCCAACAAGCTGTACCTGAATCGCGGGGGCACGACGTCCGAGGACTGGCGCTTCGAGGAGGCAGGCGCCTCGGCGGGGGTGCAGGAGCCGGTCAGAAGCTTCCCCGTGCTCTTCTGGGACTACGACAACGATGGCTGGGAGGACCTGTTCGTAGCCGGCTTCGACCCCATGCTGGCCTCGGTGGCGGCCGGGGAAACCGCCGCCCAATACCTGGGCCGCCCCACGAGGGCGCAGAAGAACCGCCTGTATCGCAACAACGGCGACGGAACGTTTACCGACGTCGCCCGAGAAGTGGGGTTGGATCTCAGCTTGTGGGCGATGGGCATCAACTTCGGAGATCTCGACAACGACGGCTATCCCGACCTCTACGTCGGTACGGGAACGCCGTTCATGACTTCCATCCTGCCCAACCGGATGTTCCTCAACGAGCGGGGCGCCGGTTTTCGCGACATCACCTTTGAGGGCGGCTTCGGCCACCTTCAGAAGGGTCACGCCATCGCGTTTGCCGATCTGGACCTGGATGGCGACCAGGACATCTACGCGGTCATGGGCGGCGCGGTACAGGGAGATCACTTCCCCAATGCCCTGTTCGAGAATCCCGGGTTCGGGGAAGACAATGCCTGGGTGACGCTGCGGCTGGAGGGGAGCACGGCCAACCGCTCGGCCATCGGCGCGCGCATCACCGTGAGCGTAACCGGCGTCGATGGTGAGCGCCGGGTCGTCCACAAGACCGTCTCCACCGGGGGCAGCTTCGGCGCGTCGAGCCTGCAACAAGAGATCGGTCTGGGACGGACCGGCCGGATCGATGAGCTGAAGATCACCTGGCCCGACCGCGATCGATCGACCGACATCCATACGAATCTGCCGGTCAACCGTCACTACATGATCACCGAGGGGGGCGACGCGGTGCCCCTGCAGGTCGTTCCGTTCGCGCTGGGGAGAGATCCATGATCGAGCGATCATCCGGGCTCGCTGACGACCGTCATCCCTGCGGCTACTGCCGTGGGTCGATCCGCCGTCTTCTAGCCGTGGTCTGGGTTGCCCGCTTCGCCCTGGCGGGCCCGGCAGCTGCCCAGGAGGCCGCTGTCGAGGCGCTGCTGGAGGCGATGACGCTAGAGGAGAAGCTTCTCCTCCTGCACGGTGCGCCGGATCCATCGGGGAAGGCCGGGGCCGGGTACGTGCCCGGCATCGAGCGCCTGGGCATCCCACCCCTGCGGCTCACCGATGGCCCGGCCGGCATCCGGACCGCGCGGCCGGCCACCGCCTTGCCGGCTCCGGTCATGCTCGCGGCGACGTTCGACCCAGAGCTCGCTCACCGCTTCGGAGAGGTCCTCGGCCGGGAGGGCCGGGCGCGGGAACAGGATGTGTTGCTCTCGCCGATGGTCAACATCGTTCGGGTGCCGCAGGCCGGGCGGAACTTCGAGACGCTAGGGGAGGACCCGCTGTTGGCCGGACGGATCGTCGCCGCGGAGATCCGAGGGATCGAGAGCCAGGGACTGCTCGCCACCGTCAAGCATTACGTGGCCTACAACTTCGAACGGAATCGGTTTCGCGTCGATGCGGTGGTGGGCGAGCGGGCGCTCCACGAGATCTACCTGCCGGCCTTCGGAGCGGCCGTCGAAGCCGGTGTGGGCAGCGTCATGTGCGCCTACAACAAGGTGAACGGCACCCACGCCTGCGAGAGCCCGGAGTTGCTGACCGGGCTTCTGCGAGGCCGATTCGGCTTCGAGGGTTGGGTCATGAGTGACTGGTACGCCCGCCACTCGCTCGGGGCGCTGGAGGCGGGCCTCGACCAGGAGATGCCGGGAGTCGGACTCGGGCCCGGGCAGCCCGTCTACTTCGGCGACTCGCTGCGGGTGGCCGTCGAAGCGGGCCGCATCCCCGAGGAGGCGGTCGATCGGGCCGTGCGCCGCATCCTCACGCAGTTGGACCGTATGAGCCTGCTGGGCGAGGCGGCGCCTCGTCCAGAGATCGACGTGGAGGCCGGGGCCGCCACCTCTCGAGACGTGGCACTGGCCGGAGCGGTGCTCCTCCGCAACCAGGGCGGCAGCCTGCCGCTCACCCGGGACGATCTGGCGTCGCTGGTGGTGATCGGACCGACGGCGAGAACTCTGCTGTACGGCGGCGGCGGAAGCTCGCAGGTGCCTCCGTTTCGCCACGACAGCCCTCTCGCCGCCCTCGAGCGCCGGGCCGGACCCGGGGCACGCATCCGTTACGTCCCGGGAATCGATCTCGACGGCGTAACGATTCCGAGCGCGGCCCTGATGCCCCCGGGCGAGCCGGGGACGAACGGGCTGCTGCGGACCGCATCCGATAGCACCACGCAGGTCGATCCGGTCGTCGACTACACGGGCTCGAACGCGCTGCCCCCGGACACCGAATGGACCTGGACCGGCACGCTCACCGCCCCGACGACCGGTGTGTACGAGCTGAAGCTGCAGACGAGCAGCGGGGTTGGCACGCTGTCGATCGACGGCGCTCCGCGGCTCTCGACCGGCGGCTTCTTCAACGATGCCAGCCTGATTCCGACGGCGGAGGGCCTGTCCAACGCGACGGCGACGTTGCGCCTGGAGGCGGGCGAGACTCACACGATCGAGCTCACCGTCGAGGCGGGCGGTGGCGGTTTCCTCTCCGCGCCGGCCGGACAGCCATTGCAGGTACGGCTCGCCTGGCTCACCCAGGAGCGGCGCAGGGAGCACCTGGAGGAGGCCGTCGAGGCCGCACGCGGGGCGCGCGCCGTCGTGGTCTTCGCCTACGATGAAGGCACCGAAGGACGCGATCGGGCGACGCTCGCGCTCCCCGAGCCGCAAGACGCCCTGGTGGCGGCCGTGGCGGCAACCCACCCGCGAACGACCGTGGTGCTCAACACCGGGAGTCCCGTCCTGATGCCGTGGCTGAGCGAGACGGGAGCGGTTCTGCAGATGTGGTATCCGGGGCAGGAGGGTGCCGATGCCACGGCGATGCTGCTGCTGGGCGAAGCGAATCCGGGCGGCAAGCTACCGGTGACGTTCCCGAGCGGCGATGAGCTCACGCCGATCGCCGCCTCGGACGAGCGCTATCCGGGCGTCGATGGAGTGGCCGCCTACGAGGAAGGCGTTCTGGTCGGCTATCGGTGGTACGATGCGCGGGACGTGGAGCCCCTATTCCCCTTCGGGCACGGCCTCTCGTACACGACGTTCGCGTATTCCGCCCTTCAAATCGCGCCGAGGGGCGATGGGTTCGACGTCACCTTTCGGGTGCGCAACACGGGCGATGTGGGGGGCTCTGAAGTGGCGCAGGTCTACCTGGGCCCGCCCGACGATCCTCCGGTCGGCATGGCGCCTCGGCAGCTGGTCGGCTTCGAGCGCCTGACCCTGTCGCCAGGAGAGGAGCGGGAGGTCACCGTACACATCGGGGAGCGCGAGCTCTCCTACTGGTCCGTCGCGGAGCACGATCGGAGCGTCGCGCCCGGCCACCGGCCCGTGTACGTGGGATCGTCCTCCCGCGACCTCCGGCTGCGGGCCGAGATCAACGTCGCGGCGGACAGCCATTGAACGAACTCATCCGGTAGGCCGGCTCCGCGCCGGCCCTCGAGCGTCAGCTGCGACGCCGGGCCTGCGCCCGGCGCACGCCCGGCCTAGAAGAGCTCTTCCGGTGGGGTACCGTCCTCTAGCGCCGCGCGGAGGTCCTCGGATAGAAGCGAGAGGCCAACCTGGTACGAGGCGTTCATCCAACCGAAGCCCTCCCGCGTCATGTAGTCGAACTCGGTGCCCACGTTGCCGTATTCGACGAACACGCCGTGGGTCCGGTTGACGACGTCGTACTTCTCGGGGATGGTGCCGTTGTAGTCCGCGGCGTTCTTCGTGACCATGTACAGCCAACGATACGCGAGGCGCTGAGCGACGGACTCGTACCCGTAGTCGATCAGGCCTTGCCAGGCGACCATCTGGTGGGGGGGCCAGCCGAAGGGGTAGTCCCACTGCCGCTGGGGGCGCTCCTCCGAGATGGGTCCGCGGGAGCGTTCGGTGGTGGAGGCGAGCCCTCCGGCCTCCTCGAGCAGGGGTACGGCGCGCTCGACGAGCAGCGCCGCCTGATCGCTCGTTGCGAGGCCCGCCCAGAGAGGGTAGAGCGTGGTCACGCTCTCGAAGCCGGTCTGCTCCCCCCGAACGAAGTCGTAGTCGAAGAACAGGCCGCTCGCCTCGTCCCAGCATAACCGGGTCATGACTTCGCGGCGACGCTCGGCACGCTCCACCCACGCCGCGCTCGTGTGGACGGTGCCGTCGGGTGATTCGAGCGCATCTCCGAAGATCTCCGTCAAGGCGCGCGCGATATCGGTCTCGTAGCGGTAGAGCAGCGAATTGAGATCGACGGTACACAGGTGGGCGGCGCGGCCCTCCAGCCGGTAGCTGTTGTCATGGCCCGACTCCCGGAGAGTGCGGTCGTGCACGAAATACTTGTCCAGCTCGGTGACGACGATCTCGCGCCACCGGATGGCCTGTCGATAGCGCTCCAGGTCCATCCCGGCCGTCTCCGCGTAAGGCTTGAGTTGCGCGTCGAAGTGCCCGGCCTCGGTCTCGGGCGGCATGCCGATGCCGGAGGCGTAGTATCGGCTGAGGCCGGTCTCGGTGAGCTTGGGCGGTCTCATCCAGACCGTCTGGTACTCGCGGATGGCGGTGCGGATGACCTCGGCGAACCACGCGTCGCGTTCCGGATCCTCGAGATGTTCGTAAACCGCCCGGGCCATGGCGGTGAGAAACGGTGGCTGCGAGCGGGTGAGAAAGTAGGTGCGGTTGGCGTTGAGGATCTGGCCGTAGTGCCGGATCTCGTAGAGGAAATGTGTCACCATCCCCTTCGCCCGCTCGACGTAGCCGTCGTGCAGCAGTCCGACGACGATGAAGTAGCTGTCCCACCCGTAGAGCTCGTTGAACCGTCCACCCGGCACGACGAAAGGTACGCCTCGTACGTGCCCCTCTTCGTCTTCCACCAGTTCGAGACTCAGGATGCCGGGCCGCTCGTTGAGGCTGAGAACGTACTCGGGCGTGATCCTCTCCGGCAGCGCCCGCACCTCCAGCCCCAGCTCGGGCTGCGCGCGGGCCACCTCCTCGAAGTAGGCGAGCGCCCTCGGATCGCCGTGGGGGACGTAGATGCGGGGGCGGCGATCGAGGTCCGTTCCCTCTCCCTTCTTGTCGATGGCCACGTGGGCGAGGCCGTCCGCATCGATGGTGCGGGTGAGGCCGTCCCAGAATACTGCCCGGATCATGCGCGAGATGCGGCGCACGGGGCCTTCGTGGATTCGCTCGGGGTCGACGTGAAGCGTCTCGGCCCCCTCGTCGCGGACCAGCGCGAGCTCCTGGAGGAGGTTCGAGAGCGGGTACGTCCCCTCCACCGTGAAGGTCTCTCCATCCTCGCCGGCCACGACGAACTGCTTGGGTCCCGCGTCGTTGACGGTGATCTGGTTGTCGCCGTCCGTGTCTTCTTGGTCGAGCAACCGGCGGAAGGTCTCTTCGACGGGGATTCTCATCTTGCCCGCTCGTTACTCGTGCGCGTCGACGTGACGATCGGCGAGCCGCTTGTATGGCAGAAGCATGAGCGCCAGGAGCGTGATCGGGATGAGGGGGAAGTAGAAGGCGTCGTGCGTGTTGAGGATGTCGGTGAGCCGGCCGGTGATGAGCGAGCCGGTGGTTCCGCCGAGAGCGGAGAAGATGATGATGAGACCCGTCATCGCCGCTTGTTGCGCCTTCGGCATCTTCGTGAGCACGATCGAGCTGATTGTTGGATAGATCGGTCCGATGAAGAAGCCCACAACGGAGAACAGGAACGCCAGCCGGGGAGCCTCGAGCCACGATGTGACGGTCGTCGCGTCGTTCTCGGAGGTCAGGAGCACGACGGCGAGCGTGACGACGAAGGCGAGGGTGAGGTAGGTCAGACCCAGGGCGATCCACGGCACCCGCTTCGACAGGTAGCCCGCCACGAATCGGCTGAGCGCGATCGAGCCGAAGTAGAAGCTCATGAAGCCCGAGGCGACGGCCGCCGAGAGCCCGAAGATCTGCTCGTGGAAGCGCGGCAGCCACGTCCCGAAACTCTGCTCGATCATCACGTACAGCAACGCGCAGATGGCGAACGTCCAGACGATCGGCCGCTTGAGGAGCTTGAGCATCTCGAGAAAGCCCGCCTCCTCCGCGTGCTCCTCGATTTCATGCTCGTCGAGCCGGGTGAACCACATGAGCACGAGCGCGATGAGGATGAGCGTGGCGAGAACCCAGTACGTGTCCGTCCACCGGCTGAAGTTGATCATGAAGGCGAAGACGAGCGGGCCGGACATCGCACCCACCTGGAAGACACCTTCGAGATTGTTCAACAGCCCCGTGTGCTCGGCCTGCGTCTCCGTGATCAGGCCGATCGTGGAGTAGACGGCCGTCTTCATGAGGGCGAAGCTGATGCCGATGGTGGCGTAGAGCACCGGCGTTACCCAGAAGCCCGTGACGGCGGCCACGAGGACGCTGGCCAGCATGACCGCCATCAGCCCGACGAGCATCGTCCGCCTGTATCCGAAACGGGGCACGTACGAGGCGAGCAGAAACGACGCGCCGGCGATCGAGAGGTCCTTGAACGCCTCCAGCGAGGCGGCCCGCGCACCCGACACGCCATAGTCCTCGATCACCCGCGCGATCACGATCCCCACCGTGTTGAGCAAGATGGCGATCACGAAGAAGTTCAAGGCGAGCGCGATGCGGATCTTCCACTTGTTTCTCATGCGCGGCTCCGTCTACGGCTCGTGACGCAGGATCTGGAGGCTATCATCGTTGCGGGCGACGGCGATCAGCCGATCGTCCGCACGCCGCAGGAATCGCATGCGGCGCGCTTGGCCTTCGATCACCAGGCCGCTCGCCGCCATGTCGACCGACCGGAAGCGACCCTCGCCGTCGCCGAGCAGCAGCAATCCGTAGCCGGCGTCGTAGCGCCCGAGCAGCGGCGGCGCGCCGTAGAAGTTGCCGGCCGTCAGGAGGTCCACCTTCCCGTCGCCGTCGAAGTCGTCGACCAGAACCGCGTGGATGGGAGCGAACTGGGCCTCGACCGGCAGCGGGTCCAGCCGAAACGTGCCGTCGCCGTTGTTCACGGCCACCGAGCTGGCGAAGACGTCGGCCTCCAGGACCTCGGCCTCCTGGAGCTCCGACTCGTCGAAGATGTCCTCGACGCGGCTGGCTCCGAAGTCGGCGTACGAGGGGTACCGGCCTCGGAGATGTGGCAGGACGCCGATCAGCTCGTCTCGACCGACGATCGGATAGGCGACCCCGTTGTTGTAGACGGTAAGGATCTGCTCCAGTGTGCCATCCCGGTTGAAATCGCGAACGTACAGCCGGACAGGCTCCCG
The DNA here is from genome assembly GCA_964510615.1 of uncultured Gemmatimonadota bacterium. Taxonomy (GTDB): domain Bacteria; phylum Gemmatimonadota; class Gemmatimonadetes; order Palauibacterales; family Palauibacteraceae. The sequence goes on along the minus strand of CAZEBA010000042.1, from coordinate 16,209 downwards.
GGGGGAAGCCCGAAGGTAGGAGTTGAGTCCGAGGTTGCCCAGGACGAGATCCTCGCGCCCGTCTCCCGTCAGGTCGGCCGCCGTCACGCTATTCCACCAGCCGTTCGTGCCGGAAAGCCCGGCCTCGGCGGTACGCTCCGTAAAGCGACCGTCCTGCTGACGAAAGAGGCGGACCGGCATCCATTCTCCCACCACCACGAGATCGAGCTGGCCATCCTCATCGTGGTCCAGCCACGCGGCCGACGTGACCATCCCCGCATGCACGAGTCCTTCCGCCCTCTCGGAGGTGACATCCGCGAACCGTCCCGTGCCGTCGTTCTCGAGCAGGTAGCTCCGGGGAATCCGGCCGTACTCGCGGGAGACCACCCTGCTGCCGACGAACAGGTCGAGATCGCCATCTCCGTCGAAGTCCCCCGGAACCACACAGGACCCGTTCTCGAATATCGCGGGGAGGCGGTCCAGCGAACGGTCGAAGCCCCCCCGGCCGTCGCCCAGGTAGAGGCGATCCCGGAGCGCCTCGTGATCACCCCAGAACTCGTTTCCTCCGCTCACGACGTACAGGTCCAGATCTCCGTCACTGTCCGCGTCCAAGAAGGCGGCGGCCACGTCCTCGTGAAGGCTGTCCGCGCGGAAGACCGCGTCGCTGCTCGTTCGCCACCGGCCGTTCGACTCCTGCAGCAACAGCTGCCCCGGTTGGTGCTTGGCGCCGCCGATGAACAGGTCGTCCAGGCCGTCGCCGTTGACGTCTCCCGTGGCGAGGGCGGGTCCCTCGGTCGAGAGCTTGTGCGGCACGAGCGGCTCCCGGCTGTAATCGAAGAACGTGTTCTCCTCGTGGGTGAACTCGATGCCGGTCTCGGCGGTCACGTCGACGAAGAGCGGGCCGGCAGCCATCGGCCTGAAGCCGCGTGCCACCATCTCCGCACCTTCTTCCGGATACGGATACCGACCTTCGGCGTCGCCCTGTGACAGCGTGATCTGCTGGTCGGCCGCGAGATCGGTGAGCACCTGGTAGCGCCGGTCCGGCCAGATGACGACCAGCGAGTCGATCCGCTCCGCCGGCCCGAGTCCGAAGTGCAGGCGAGGATCGACGGACGACTGGAAGCCCCGCGTCGGCATCTGCTCCAGGAGCTGGCGCACCTGGCCATGCCAGATCATCACCTTCGCGCCGATACCGGCGGTGTTGGCTCCGGCGCCGCGGAGGACGACCGCGAGGTAGTGATCGTCGCCGACCTCGCGAGCCCGATTCCGGTAGATCGATGCCGGCGCGTTGACGTTGTTCACGATCAGATCGACCGCGCCGTCGTTGTTCAGGTCGGCGTAGGCTGCGCCGTTGGAGAAGCCGGGCTGCGCGAGGTTCCAGGCATCGGCCGCGTTGGAGAACGTGAGGTCTCCGTTGTTGCGAAAGGCGTAGTTGGCGATGGGGACCTGGGGCATCACCTCCAGCAGCGCGAGGTCCTCCTCGTCGATTCCATCCAGGAGGGAGGCCTGAACGGCCATTCTTCGCACATAGTCGTAGTAGTCGAGGTCGTTTGCGCGGCGGTAGATGCCGTTGGCAACGAACAGGTCCTTGTCGCCATCGTTGTCGAGGTCCGCGAACAGGGGTCCCCAGCTCCAATCGGTCGCGTGGACGCCGGCCAGGTAGCCGACCTCGCTGAACCGGCGCCGGCCGCGGTTGAGGTGCAGGGTGTTACGTGCGTATTGAGGGTGATAGCCGGCCGCGAGCTTCCGATCCTCGATCGCGAAGCTCTCGGCGTTGGCCGAGGTCTTCAGGATGTCCTCGCGCTCCGGAAGCATGTCGAGGACCATGATGTCCGGCCTCGCGTCATTGTTGAGGTCGGCCGCGTCGACACCCATCGAGGAACGGCTCGTGTGCCCCAGGGAGATGGCGATCGACTCCGTGAAGGTGCCGTCACAGTTGTTGAAGTAGAGGAAGTCGTTCTCCTGAAAGTCGTTCGCCACGAAGACGTCCGGACAGCCGTCCAGGTCCAGGTCGCTGACCACGACGCCGAGGCCGTACCCCTCGACCGTACCATAGATGCCCGCCTCGGCGGTGACATCGACGAACCGCCCCCCGTCGTTCCGGAAGAGGCGGTCACCCGCCCTCGGATGGCGTACCTCCCGCTGAGGGCTGAAGACGTTGCCGCGTTCGGCGTGGGTCGAGTGATTCAGGAGGTACATGTCGAGGTCGCCGTCGAGGTCGTAGTCGAAGAAGGCGGCCTGGGTCGAGTATCCCACGTGCCCGAGTCCGTACGCCTCCGTCGAGTCGGCGAAGGTGGCGTCGCCGTTGTTGATGTACAGGATGTTGCGTCCGCGCATGGAGAGGAGCCGGACAGCCGAGACGTAGATGTCGAGATGCCCGTCCGCGTTCACATCGGCCATCGTGGCCCCGGTGGTCCATCCCTCGCTTCCGGCCACGCCGGCCCGCTCGGTGATGTCCTCGAACCGGAAGTCTCCCTTGTTGAGATAGAGCCGGTTGGGCCCGACGTTCGACGTGAAGTAGAGATCGGGCAGGCCGTCGCCGTCCACATCGCCGATCGCGACGCCGCCGCCGTTGTAGTAGTCGAGATAGTTGAGGATGTTGAACTCGGGGTCTTCCGGGAGCTCGTTGACGAACGTGACGCCGGTCGCCGCGGGCCGCAGCGGCTCGAAGAGCGCTCGCGAACCCGCCCGGTCGCAGCCGGTCACCGCGACCCCGGCGATCAAGGTCAGGGCGACGGTCCTCCTGGCGCGTTGCATGGGGCTCAAGGTGCGAGTCCTCTCAATCTCGACCGGTGGCGAACGGTCCCGCGGGCCTGCCGGACCGATTCCCTCGACGGGGGTGTACGTATATTCCGCGACGTTCAGCTCGCATGCGAGCCCTGGCAACTCTCGATCCCCCGAGGTGCCGATGTCCTCGCCCGCAAGATTGGTCCGCGACTCCCTGGCACTGGGCGTTCTCGTCGGCCTCCTGTATGGTTGCGCCTCCAAGAACGAGACACCGGCGGGCGAGCCCGCGGACGCCGAGACGCCGGAGGCTGCACCCGAGGCGGACGTCGCGGAGCCGCAGGTACCGGAGGTGGAGGTCGTGGAGGGAGCCCCTCCGCGAGATCCATCCGTGGTGACCGCCGAGGACATTGAGCGCGCCCCCGGCCAGCCGATCGAAAGGATCCTCGAAGGCCGCGTCCCCGGTGTGGAGGTTCGGCAGACCCGCGACGGCCTGGTGATTCGCATTCGCGGCGAGACATCGCTGCGCGGCGAGGGGGAACCGCTGTATGTCATCGATGGCATACCGATCCAGCCGGGACCGGGGGGAGCTCTGGTCGGGATCTCGCCATATGACATCGAGTCCATCACGGTGCTCAAGGACGTCGCCGACCTGGCGATGTACGGCGTGCGGGGGGCCAACGGCGTGATCGTCATCAAGACGAAGCCGCCGCCGCCCCGGTAGCTTCTTGATTATGGCCTCGGTTCCTCCGTCCGGCGGAACACGAGAGGCCGATCGTCGTTGCGAGTCACCACGTACAGGTCGCCTCGGCCGGTCCGGATTCGCTGAATGTCCCGTGCCTGACCGGGCACGATGAAGCCGCTTTCCACCCCGGGAACCGGTTGGAAGGCTCCCGTCCCGTCTCCCCGCAGGACCAGGCCGTGACCAGCGCTCATGCGGCCGATCTCCGGCTTGACGCCGTCAAAGTTTCCGGCCAGCAGCAGGTCGAGATGGCCGTCCCCGTCGATGTCTCCCGGCAGGATCCCGTACGTGGGGGCGATCTGCGCTTCCACCGGGAGCGGCAGGAGCGTGAACGAGCCGTCGCCCTCGTTCCTCGCTAGCGCCGTCTCGAACGTGTACGCCCGCTTCAGCACCGCATCGGACAGTTCGGCTTCCGAGAAGATATCTGCCACCGTCTGGAGGGCGTACTCCTCGTAGCTCGAGTAGCGGTCCCTGAGGTACGGAAGGGCGCCAATCAGGTCGTCGCGCAGGGCGAACGGGTAGCTGACGCCGTCGTTGTACTGCGATAGGATCTGCTCGACCGAACCGTTCCTGTCGAAGTCCTTTATGTACAGGTTGAGTGGTTCGCGCTCGCTCGCGCGGAACCGCGTGTTCAGCCCCAGGTTGCCGATCACGAAGTCGGTGCGGCCATCACCGGTGAAGTCCCCGGCCACGATGCGGTTCCACCAGCCGTGACTCCTCTCCAGACCTGGCACGTGCATCCGCTCGAGTTTGCCGCCTCCCACGTTGCGGAAGATCGTGATCGCCATCCATTCTCCGACGACGACGAGGTCTGCCCTGCCGTCTCCGTCGACGTCCTCCCAGACGGCGTCGGTCACCATGCCGATGTTCGACAAGTCGGGCGCCGCCTCCCGCGTGACATCGGTGAACCGGCCTCGACCATCGTTCGCGAGGAGGACGCTCGGGGGGTCGATCCCGTAACGCCACGGAACGACGCGCCCGCCGACGAAGAGATCGACGTCGCCGTCGCCGTCGAAGTCGTGCGCCGCGGCCCGCGAGCCGCTCTGGCTCGACGCGGGCAGGCTCCCTTCGGCCTTCCGGAAACGACCGACGCCGTCGTTCAGATACAGCCGATCCCGGAGCCCGGGCGCCAGGTCGGAGAACTCGCTGCCGCCGCTCACCACATAGAGATCGAGGTCTCCGTCGTCCTCCGCGTCGAAGAAGGCCGCGCCGAGATCCTCGGAGATCCGGTCTCGCTCGAGCAGTGCCTGGTTGCTGCTCACGAACGTTCCATCGGCCTGCTGAAGCAGCAATCGACCCGCCTGCTCCTTCGCCCCGCCGATGAAGGCATCGTCGAGCCCATCGCCGTTCACGTCCCCCACGGCCATGAACGGTCCCTCGGTCGATAGCAGCTTCGGGATCAGGGGTTCGCGGTGGAAGTCGACGAAATCGTTCTCCAGGTGCACGAAGTCGAGAGCGATCTCGGATGTGACATCGGCCAAGAACGGTGGCGGGGACGCGGGCTCGGCGGGCACGCCGGACGTGGCTTGCCGCGGGCGGATGGTCAGGGACCGATTGGTCGGGACATCGCGCTCGACGCTCACCCGCCCGTCCGGCCACTCGATCGTCACGGACCGGATCGTGTCGAGGTGGCCGACGCCGAACGTCAGCGCGTAGTCGACGCTCGACTGGAAGCCGCGGGATGGCATGAGCTCCTGGAAGTAGAGCCGGTCGCCGCTCCGCAGCGTCACCTTCGCTCCGACGCCGTAGCGGTTCCTGCCCTCGCCCTCCAGCCGGATCTGGAGGTAACGGTTGTCCCGTCGCGCCCGGGCATTGTTCCGATAGACGAACGCCTCCTGATTGACGTTGTTCACCACCAGGTCCAGCGCCCCGTCCCCGTCCAGGTCTCCGTACGCCGCGCCGCTGGAAAAGCCTGGCGTGTCGAGTCCCCAGGCCTCGCTCTCGTTGGAGAAAGTCAGATCGCCGTGGTTGCGGAAGGCGTAGTTGGGGAGCGGAGTCGAATTCATCGCCGCTACCAGCCCCAGGAAGTCCACTCGCTCGCCCTCGCGGGCCGCACGCAGGGTCCGGGGGTTCCCGAGGAACGACATGTAGTCCTGCGAGGTCACATCTCGCAGCAAGCCGTTGGTGACGTAGATGTCCTTGTAGCCGTCCAGGTCGAAGTCCGCGATCAGCGCGCTCCAGCTCCAGTCCGTCCGCGCCACCCCGGCCAGCATGCCGATGTCGCTGAACGACTCCGCCCGCTCGTTCAGGTGCAGCATGTTGCGCGTGAACTGGTGATGGTAGTCGTTCCTCAGCCGGGCCCGGTAGCTGTCCCAGGTCTCGAACCCGGCGATCGTCTTGTACCGGTATTCGTCGTCCGGCAGCATGTCGGCGACGTATACATCCGTCCACCCATCGTTGTTGATGTCGGCCACGTCGAGGCCCATCGAGGAGTAACTCACGTAGGGCATCTGCCGCCCGACCGACTCGGTGAACGTACCGTCACCGTTGTTGATGTAGAGGTAGTCCTGCTCGAAGAAGTCGTTCGAGACGTAGATGTCCGGCCAGCCGTCGCGGTTCAGGTCGCTGATGGCGACGCCCAGCCCGAAGCCGATCTCGCTCCCGAAGATGCCGGCAGCTTCGCTCACGTCCATGAAGTGCCCGCCGTCATTCCGGTAGAGCTTGTCGCCGCCCAGCGAGTCGCGTATCGCACGGGTGTTCTCGAGCCCGAAGCTGTTGGCCGCTCGGGGGGAGTTGTTGACCAGATAGAGGTCCAGGTCACCGTCCCGGTCGTAATCGAAGAACGCGGCGTGGGTGGTATAGCCCTGGTCCGCGATCCCGTAGGCGGCGGCCGACTCCGCGAAGATCGGGATGCCCTCCGCGCTCAGACCTCGGTTGAGGTAGAGCTCGTTGGCCCGGCGTTCGCCCTCCACGTCCCCTGCGAACCCGACGTAGATGTCGAGCCGGCCGTCGCCGTCGATGTCGACGAAGGTGACGCCCGTTGCCCAAGTCCCCTTGCCGGCGACGCCCGCCGCTTCCGTCACGTCCTCGAAGCGGAAGTCGCCCTCGTTCAGGTAGAGCCGGTTCTCCCCCAGGTTCGACGTGAGCATGATCTCGGGCAGCCCGTCGCCGGTGAGGTCCCCCAGCGCCACCCCGCCCCCGTTGTAAAAGTTGCGATACGTGAAGACGTTGAAGTCGGGCGCGTCGACGAGCCGGTTCTCGAATCGAACCCCGGTATAGCTGGAGGGAAGCCGGCTGAAGAGCTGGTCGCCCACCACGGGGGGCTCGCTCGGGCCCGTCGACCGGTCCGCGCAGGCAGCGAGTCCACCGAGGAAGAGCGCCGCGGCTACGAGCCGGAGCGCCGCGGCCGCGAGGCGGAGGCCGGAGCCGTGTGCCCGTCTCGTGCAAGAAAGGCCATAGCCCGCCCCCCGGGGGGAGCAGGCTATGGCTTCGTGATGTCGCGCGTGGCGAGGTCCCTGGACTGGCCTAGTACCCCGGATTCTGGACGAGCTCCGGGTTGATGTCGAGCTGCGTCTGCGGAATCGGGAACAGGATCTTGTACGGCGCGGTCTCCGGCTTGAACTGCCATGGAGCGGTGAACCCGTCGTGCCGTACCAGGTCCTGGCGCCGCTTGGATTCGGCGGTCAGCTCGAAGAGCCGCTCCAGGAGAATCCGATCCCGCAGGGTCACCTGGCTGTAATCGGCCGCGTTGATCGGCTTGTCCGGATCGAACACGCGTTCCCGGATCGTGTTGACCAGGTCGACCGCCGCGGTCATGTTGCCGAGCTCGTTATACGCCTCGGCCGCGATCAGGTACATCTCGCCGAGGCGGAAGTAGGCCACGTCGTTGCTGCTGTGCTCCTGGACTCGGTCCGGGTCCGGCGGCCACTTCACGATGCGGACCCCCTCGTTCTCCGCCGCCTGGAAGATGTCCCCGATCTCCGGCGTGTAGACCAGCGGATTCCCCTGCCGGTCCGTGATATCCTCCCCGGTATCGTAGCTCGTTTGCTGGCCCACGAGGAAGATCTCCGTCCGCATGTCGTCCTGGAGGTCGAACTTGAAGTACGTCTCCGCCAGGGTCGAGAATCCGTTCCATGGAGTCGGAGCCAGCTGATTGTAGTGCAGAGCCCGCATGGGGAAGTTGTTGCCGAGGCCCGACTGATTGAGGAACTTCGCGACGAAGATGAGCTCGGGGGATGTGTAGTTGTCGGGCGCGAAGTTGTGGGTCCAGTCGGATTCGAGGCTGTACACGCCCGAATTGATGAGCCGCTCGGCCATCTGGATGGCGTCCTGCCACCGGGCCTGTCCTCTCGTCAGCCCGCCCGTCGTGACCGTGCCGGTGAACACCTCGGCGTTCAGGTACATGCTCGCCAGGATCGCGTCGGCGGCTCCTTGCGTCGCGCGTCCGTTGTAGTTGGATGGCCAGCTCGCGGGCAGATCAGAGCGGGCCTGCGTGAGCTCCGTCTCGATGAAGTTGAACAACTCGGCTCGGGTCGGTCGCGGCCGCGCCTCGATCGAAGGATCCGTGGCGATCGGGACGCCCCCGAAGAAGTCCATGAGCAGGTAGTAGTAGAAGGCTCGCAGCGTCCTCAGCTCGGCGACAAACGTCTCCTGGTTGGCCACGGACACGTTCTCCAACCCGGCGAGCGCGACGTTGGCGTCCGCCACGCCGCCGTAGAAGTCGTTCCATGCACCATTGATGTCCTCGAGGCCGGACGGGCTGTTCGCGGTGAAGCCCTGCTGGTGGATCTCGAGCCAACGGCCGTTGTCGAACCAGTCCGAGCCGCGCGTGGGCACGACCATCTCATCCGAGCTGATCTCGCTCAGGTTGTAGTAGCTCCAGAGCGTCTGGCGCAGCCCTCCGTACACCTGCGCCAGCCCAGCGAGTACCTCCTGCTCGTTCTTGAAGTAGTTGTCCGGGGTGATGACGCTGGTCGGGTTCTCGTCCAGCGAGCATCCCGGAAGTGCGACCAGAACCGGCAGGAGAAGCAGCAGCGTCAGGGCCCTCCGCCCACAGATGCGGATGCGGATAGGGAATCGCGAACCTGGCTTCGTCATGAGATCCTCCAACTCGTCTTCGTGCGGCGCGTGCGCCGTGTCGACCCCACAGGGCCCCTTGTCAGATGTTGAAGTTGATGCCGAACAGAATCGTACGTGCTTTCGGATACGCGAGATAATCGATCCCGGGCGTCGAACGACCGAGACCGACGGAATTCGAGTCCGCGTCGCGGGCTGCGTTGGAGGCCGTGTACACCTCGGGATCGTAGCCCGAATAGTCGGTGATCACGAACAGGTTGTCGCCCGCTACGTATGCCCGCAGCGTGCCCGTGCCCACCCGGAACGTGTATCCGACCGTGAGGTTCTGGAGCCGGAGGAAGGACCCGTCTTCGATCCAGAGGTCGGAGAAGATGGCCGGCTCCGTGATTGCGATCGGGTCGTCGATCGCTGCCTTGATGAAGTTCTTGTTCTGCAACACGTTGCTCTTCGTGCTGTAGACCAGCGCCGTGTTGTTGAACACATCCTGCCCGAACTGGCCGGAGAGGAGCATGTACGCGTCGAGGTTGCCCCAGTTCAGCGTGGTGTTGAAGCCGAGCCCGAAACTCGGGTTGGGGTCCCCGATCACCGTGAAATCATCGCCGCTCGGCTGCGTCGTCGTGCCGACGAGGTTCCCGTTCTCGTCATAATCGTTGAACAGCTGGCGACCCTGTCCGTCCACGCCGACGTACTCCGGTCCCCAGAAGGTGCCGATCGGATAACCGGGAATCAGCCGCTGGGACACCTGTCCGCTCTGACCCTGGCCGCTGACGCCCCCGTTGCGGATGAAGCTCTGCCCGCCCAGATCCTCTACCTGGTTGCGGTTGCGGTCGAAGCGCAGTCCGGCCGACCACGTCACACTCGGGTCGTCCACGACGATGGCGTCCAGCGAGAACTCGAAGCCCTTGTTGCTCACGCTGCCGACGTTCTCGAGTCGGGTCGAAACGGGCGCGGGCTGCGGCACGTCGACCGTCAGGAGCAGATCCTTGGTGCGCTTGTTGTAGTAGTCGAGAACGGCCGAGATTCGGTTGTTCAGGAACCCGAGGTCGAGTCCCACGCCCCAACTCTCGGTTCGCTCCCACTTGAGGTCAGGGTTCGGGTTCTGGCTCGCTCCCACACCGGTGAAGGACGACTCGCCGAACACGCCCTCCGTCTGGGGCTCCAGCGTGAGCAGGGAGGAGTAGGCCGGAACGGCCGGATTGCCGGTCACGCCCCAGCCGCCGCGGAGACGAAACTCGGAGAACGGCCCACCCGCCATGAACTCCTCTTCGGCGATGTGCCACGCGGCGGAGAACGCGGGGAACGCTCCCCACTTGTTGTTCTCCGCGAAATTGGAGGCCCCGTCATATCGGAAGACCCCCTGCACGGTGTAGCGGCCCTTGTAGGTGTAGTTGGCCCGGGCGATGCCGGAGAGCAGTTTGATCTCCTCCTCTCGCGAGTCCACGATCGGCCGGGTGGCACCGGCCGCCAGGTTGTTGAAGCTGAAGGCATCGGTCGGGAGGCCGCGGGCCTGGGCCGAGAACGTGTTGAGGTCGAATTCCTGGGTCTCGAACCCTGCCACCACGTTGACGACGTGCTCCTCTCCGCTGAAGGACTGGTCCCAGTTCAGGGTGCCGATAAAAGACAGGTCCGTCTTGTTGCGTTCCTGCTGATAGGCGAGCCCTTGAAACTGGGCCCCAACGGGGCTCCCAGCGGGGAGGTAGGTGCGCCGGGTGCTGCCCGAGTTATCCACGCCGCCCGTCAGCCGCATGCTGAGGCTGCGGTTGGACAGCAGATTAAGGTTGATGTCCAGGCTGCCCAGCGTCCGGGCTGTGCTCGCCTCATCCTGGATCTGATTGGCGATGGCCACCGGGTTTCGGACCGACTGAACACCGGTCCCGAGCTCATAGAATGTCACCTCGCCGGTCTCCGGATCCGTCACCGTGATCGGCATGGTCGGATTGAAGACAACCATGTTCTGCAAAATGGCGCCCTCGAATCCGCCCGTGTTCTGATACTGGACGTATTCGTTCTCGGTGTGCGAGCTCGTCAGATAGAGATCCATCTGGAGCCAGTCGTCGAAGGCGCTGAACGAGCCGTTCAGCCGGCCTTGGACTCGCTGCAGGCCGCTGCCCTCGAGGACTCCGTCCTGGTCCATGAAGTTGAGCGAGGCCCGAAAGCGGGCCGCCTCGACCCCGCCGCTGAAGGCGAGGTTATGGTTGGTGATCAGGGCCGACCGGGTGACCGCGTCTTCCCAGTTCGTGTTCGCGGTGCCCAGACTGGCCGCGCGGCTCGGGTCGAGGTTACCGGCCGCGATCTGGGCCTGCACGAACTGGCGATACTCGTCTCCGTTCAACAGATCCAGGGAGCTGGCCGCCGTGGCGTTGGAGAGGTAGCCGTCGTATTCGAGCGTGAGCTTCTGTGGCGTCCCCTTCTTCGTCGTGATCAGGACGACGCCGTTGGCGGCCCGGGCGCCGTAGATGGCGGCGGCTGCGGCATCCTTGAGAATGGTGATCGTCTCGATGTCGCCGGGATTGATCATGTTCAGCGGGCTGCGGGCCAGCGCCCCGGTGCCCCCGATTTCACCACCGAGCCCGTCCGACTCGGTCTGAACGCCCGAGACCGCGATACCGTCGATGACATAGAGCGGTTCGCTGCTCGCGCCGAGCGAGTTCGAGCCCCGAATCCGGATCTGCTGACCCGCCCCGGGCTCGCCCGTGGCCGGGGTCACGCGCACGCCCGAGACTCGCCCGTCGATCATCTGGTTGACGTTCGTGATCACGCCCACGTCCGCCTTCGGCCCATCGATGGTCGCGACCGCTCCGGTGATCGAGCCACGCTGCTGCGTCCCATAGCCGGTGGTCACGATATCCTCCATCACCACCGCCTGAATCTGCAGCGAGAAGTTCGCCGTGGCGGTCTCGCCGGCGGTCACCGTGACCTCCTGAGTCACGGGAGCGTAGCCGATGATGGTCACCCTCAGCTGCTGTGTCCCCACCGGGACATCCCTGATGAGGTAATTCCCGTCGAGGTCGGTGACCGCCCCCAAGGCCCGGTTCACGACGACGACGTTGGCGTTGGCGATCGGCTGTTGGCTGCTGGTGTCGAGCACCCGGCCCGAGATGGCGCCGGTCTGCTCCTGCGCGGGGAGCGAGCTGGCCCAGGCCAGGCCGGCGATGAACGCGAGAAGGCCATTACGAGTCATCGACATGGATACCTCCGAGATGGTGCGAAACCGAAGTCAAACCGGAAGGCGTGCGGCGGCCCGAGTGGCCGCTCGAGGGCAAGGCGCCGACGCCGCGGCAGGACCGCGGGCAGCGTCGGGCGTTGATGCTTGTCGAGCCGTGTTCGAGCTGGCGATGACACCAGGAGCGGTGATACCACAATCGCTGTTGTTTCGTATCCGGCGAAGTGCAGGTTTACTACGTAGCTACCCGAATCTATGAAACAACGAGAGAGCAAAAACCTATGCCCGCCCGGCGACTCTGTAAAGTGGTGGACGCGGCCGCCCGATGCCACCCTGCTCGGTCGAGATAGTCGAGAAGATCCGCGGCCTCTTGGAGGTGGAGGACGCCGCGCTCCACCCGGCGCTGCACCGCACAGAGGGGCGCGACCTAGCGGAGGGCCGCCGCCTCGAACACCTGGAGCATCTCCGATTCGCCTGGAGGGCGCTGGACGTCGAACGCCGTGAGCTGGAGGTACCCTGTCGAAGCGATCCGCTCCGCCGCCGCCACGAGGTCGTATTGGGTGTGACGCAGTTCGAGGTCGGGACCGAGCCGCGCCCAGTAGGCTCCCGGATTCCCGAACGGCATGCCCACGCTGCCCGGGTTGACCACGCGCACACCGCCGACGCGGCGGTCGAACGGCATGTGGGTGTGGCCGCAGACCACGAGGGCCGCGCTGGCGGCCTCGAACATAGGCCGCAGGCGATGCTCGGGCGTAAGCCGGGTGAAGATCTCGTTGTCGTCGCGCGGCGTGGCGTGACAGAACAGCACCTCGCCAAGCCCGGGAATAGTGAGCCGAAGGGTCGGGGGCCAGACGGCGAACTCCGTGAGCTGTTCGGGCGAAAGCTCGCTCACCACCCACCGCAGGACATCGTGGAACCGCTCGGGAACCCGGGCCAGCCCCTCGCCACGGTGCAGGCTCAGGACGTCCCGCTCGCCGTTTCCGGAGATGAACCGGACGGGGACGGGGTGCTCGAGCAGCGCCGAGGCCGACTCCCTCGGCATCGGGCCGGGGACGAGGTCTCCGCCGACCACGATCAGGTCGACCTCCTCCTCCGCGAGCTCGGCGAGCACGGCCTCCAGCGCCGGGAGGTTGCCGTGGATGTCGTACAGGGCGGCTACCCGCATCGCCTCATCCTGCGCGTTCGGAGCGCCGCGGCCTCGATGGCTACAGGACGGCGGCCTTGATTCGCTCGATCTGGCTTCGATGCACGAGGTCGTGGGCAGCCAGGAGCTGCGTGATGCGCCGCACGCTCTCGGGGCCTCGCTCTTCGTGGATGCCGGCCCGGTCCAGCTCCTCGTCGGAGAGGCCTCGGATCCACTCGAGGTTGGCCGAGCGCCAGGCCTCGATCTCCTGCAAGGCACCCTCGAGGTCGCCCCGGTTGTAGCCGAGCTCGGCCGCCCAGCGGTCCTGATCGTACGCGGGGATCGGACTGCCCGGCTGGGCGACCGTCATCCTCATCCGGTAGCGGTACACCAGCTCCGTGTCGGCGAGGTGATGAACCACCTCCAGCACGGACCACTTGCCTGGAGCCTCCCGCTGGCGAAGAGCGGAGTCGCTCATTCCCTGGACCAGCTCCCGCAGCCGCGGGACCAGCTCGCCCTGCACTTCCAGCGGGTCGCGGTCGCCGAGCAGCCCGAGCAGCCGGCCCACGTACTCCTCGGCGCTTTCGGTAGCGCTCGATGCCGGGTTGGAGTAATCAGCGTTCATGTCGGATATCCTCGATTCAGGTCTGCTCAGGCTATCGTGGCCAGGTACGCATCCAGTCGATCATAGCTCATCGACCAGCCATCCTTCACGCCCGTCTCCGTCGCCGCGTGCGACCACGGCGATCACCCTAGCGTTGAAGCGGCGCTAGTCGCCGTGGAGGAGGCTGTCGCGGAGCCGAACCGCCCGTTCCGAGGCCTCGGGGTCTTCGATCAATGAGGTCGCGACCTGTTCTGAGATCCGGAGCTCGAGTTCCAGGGCGACCTCTTCATCGCCCCGCCGGACCACCACGTCGTACGGAGTGCCCTCGGGCTTGCCGGCGAAGTAGGCCCGAAACTCCTCGAAGCTGGCCTCGTCCTCCAGCTCCACCGGGCCAGCACGGACCAGATAGTCACCGGCCCGAACGCCGGCCGCGGCGGCCGCTCCACCGGGCACCAGCCCGTCCACCCGGGCTCCCCCATCATCGTACTCGACGTAGATTCCGACCAGCGGCCGGTAGGTCGTGTCACGCACCAGTTTCAATCCGGCCCGCGCCACCACCTCGTCCCAGGGGAAGGGCTCGCGGCCGTCCACATAACGGGCGTAGAAGTCGTCGAACGAGATTCCGCCGGCCGCCCGGCGCACCGCTTCCCACCAGGCAGCCACAGAGAAGCCGGTGAACTGCTCCTCGTAGGTGCGCCAGTAGAGGTCGCGCATCACATCGTCCAGCGACGCCTCGTTGTCGGTCGCGTCCCGGATCAGGATGTCGAGCAGAAAGCCCGCGGCGGCGCCCTTCGGGTAGTAAATGCCGCCGGTGCCGTCGCGTGGCCCGATCCAGGCGGTCAGCGAGGCGTCCTCCAGCGCCACCTCGCCCGCCGATTCGGTGGCCGTGATGTCCTCGGCGGTCTGGCGGTAGAAGAACTCGGGCTCGAACACCCCTCCGCGCACGAGCGACAGGTCGTCGTAGTACGAGGTGATCCCCTCGCTGACCCAAAGCAGGGTCGTCGGCTGGGGGCGGCCGTAGTCGTAGGGAACCAGCTCCGCTGGACGCAGCCGCTTCACGTTCCAGGCGTGAAAGATCTCGTGGGCAACGACCGAGGCCAGGATCGGACTGGCCACGAACTGCTGCAGGTAGATGCCGAGGTGCGAGTTACGGTGCTCGAGGGCCGAGGCGCCGCCGAAGTCCTCGGTGAAGACCATGAACGTCGTGTACGTATCGAAGGGCGTGTCGTCGAAGACCTCCGACATGGGCGGCAGCATCCCTTCCAGCTGCTTCCAGATCGTCTCCCGCGCCGCACCGGTGACCAGACCTTCCGGATAGGTGGCCAGGCGGTGCCATACGCCGTCGATCGCCGCGCTGTCCAGATCGAAGCGGCCGATGAACGTCGGCATGTCGACGAGCTCGTGGAAGTCGGCCGCCAGATACTGGTTAGGACCGGATCCCGGGGTCAGACCGGTGGCGACCCGCCAGTCGGCCGCGGTGGCGATGCCGACTGTCGAGCCGAAGGCGAGGCCTCTCCCCTCCGGGTAGAGGAAGAGGTTGGTGCCGTTGAAGTAGGCGAAGTCTCCCATCGCCCAGGAATGGCCGGTGTCCAGGTTGTCGGCCCGGTACTCGAAGCCCACCGTGACCTCGCCGGCACCGGCGGGATGGATTCGCCACGTGTCGTAGTCGACCTTGTCCCAGCGGAGCGCTTCGTCGCCGGCGCGGGCGAAGAAGCCCTGGACGTTCCTGGCGTAGTTGTCGAGCTCGTACGATCCCGGGGTCCAGGCCGGCAACGAAAGCACCACGGGCGCAGAGCCCTGCGTGCGGAACGACATCTCGACGCCGATCCTTCGAGTCTGCGCACCTTGTCTGTCGAAGGTGACGCGATACTGGACGTCCGATATCGCCGCCGACTCGAGGCCGTCTACGGATTGCGCCCCGGCCCCTCGGACCAGCGCCAGCGCCAGCACACCAGCACACCAAACCGAATACCATCGGCGCCTCATCACGAACCTCCCGAGGAATCGCTCACTCTGACCGGACCTTCTCGACACAACCTTCGAGGTGAACCCGATCATTGGATGGTCTCACCGGACCCTACGTTGCATCGAAAGACCCGGGTTTCGTTTCCCCAACGTTCGTTCCCGGCGGCTTGTTCGTGATCGTGGCCGAGATCCGCCCGGCCTCTGCTGGGGGGCCGCTGCTGTTGCCGAAGTGACAAGGGCAGAGCTGGAGGCTTGCAAGTTTGGCAGCCCGGGCTTGCGAGGATGGCAGAGAATGGCCCCACAGACATGGCATGCCGCCTGCGTTTTTGCGAGGCGCAGTCGGGAGCCACGTCATCGTGGCTTCCGGAGGGCGGCGGTGCTCGATCGTCGCCCGGAGTCGTTACGTGAACGCAACCATCAGATACGGAGGTGCTGACATGCTACCGAGCGTACGGCGGCCGGCCAGCTCGCTCCCTCGCTGGGCTGAGCTTGGCTTCGATATCGATCGGTTCTTCAACAACGCCTGGAACCGACCCATCTCTACCTGGGCGGCGTGGATGCCATCCGCCGACCTGTACGAGACGGATGAGAACTTCGTGGTCGCTCTCGAGCTTCCGGGCTACCGCCACGAGGACCTGAACGTCTCGGTGGAGCGGGGTCTGCTGACCGTCAGTGGCCAGCGCACGGTGTCGGAGGACGAGGAGGGCTACACCTACCATCTCCGCGAGCGCGGGGAGGGGCGGTTCACGCGGACCTTCTCGCTCCCCATCGCCGTGAACTCGGGTGAGGTTACCGCCGAGTTCAGGAACGGCGTGCTCGAGATCACGCTGCCGAAGATGGCCGAGGCGCGGCCGCGCCGGATCGAGGTGTCGGTCAAGTAGGCGGATCGAGGT
>CAZEBA010000041.1:26309-26964 GCA_964510615.1 uncultured Gemmatimonadota bacterium | reverse complement strand
GCGTGCGTCTCGCCCGGGCCGTGGCAGTTCTCGCACTGCACGTCGTGGTACCGGGGGTCCTCCGTCGTCAGCCAGCCGCCCTCAACCGTCGACGTGCTTCCCATCGCGTTTGTCGTGTGGCACCCCTCGCAGAACTCCTGTGCGTTACCGCTGCCCTGCAGGGCCCCCCATGCCTCGGAGTGGGCCGTGGTGGCCCAGGCAGCCTGCTTGGAGGCATGACACTGGCCACAGATCGTCTGGCTCTCGTTGATCTGACTGCTCACGTAGCCGAGAAACCCCTCGGCACTCGTCGGCGGGTCGGGCGGCGGAAAGACGGCGTCGCGGTCGACGCAGCCGCTCAGCAGCAGGCCGACGGTCAGGAGCCGGATCGGCAGGAACCCCCACCGGATGTTCCGGTCGGCGCGAGTGTCATGTCCCATGGAGACTCTCCGTAGTCACCGGTTCGGAATGCGGTGGACGCGCGTTCCGTGTCACGAGACTCCGGGCGACTGGGCTAACGGAGAGCCATCTCGGTGGGCTGTCGAGCCCTCAGCCGGCCAGGAGGTGCCGTTCGCGTTCGGCCTGATGCTAGCGCCGAGCGGTCCGGTCATCAAGAAACGCGGAGGGCCGGGTTTTTGTGTCCCCGGCCCTCGGTGTTCAGGTCGCGCTTTTCATG
>CAZEBA010000041.1:5010-26209 GCA_964510615.1 uncultured Gemmatimonadota bacterium | reverse complement strand
CACTGACCGCACACCGTCTGACCCTGGTCGATCCCCTCGCTCGTCACGTAACCCATGAATCCCGACGCTTCCGCCGGTGGATCCTCCCAGCGCGGCTTCTCGACGATGATCTCCTCCGTCTTGCAGGCCGGAAGCAGCAGCAAAACGCCCAGGAGAGAGACGGCCGAGGGCCACGCTCTCCCCGTGATCGATTCAAACGAAGGTCTTGGCATATGGACCCTCCCTATTCGGATGGCTCAACGGGCCGCGAGCGGCCCTGCCGCCTGCCCGCACCGAGGGGGCGCCGGGCCTTCGAGGGCCATGGGTTGGCGGGAAATCGTGGTTTGTCCGGTCTTCCCGGCCAGGCCGGGAGAGGCCGATCACAGGATGCCGCAGAGAGCGAAAGCATGTCAAGCAGCCCCGGCTCCCTGTGGCTCCCCGCTCCATAACGTGCGAGGCTCGTATCTTGAGACGACCCCTCTCCCCGCTTCGAAGGCTGCGTGCGGAGCTCGCCTCCGAGGCGGGTTCGACGCGGGAGGGCCGGGTTTTTGTGTCCCCGGCCCTCGGTGTTCAGGTCGCGCTTTTCATGGTGGGGCGGACGGCCCGCCCCTGCGTGGCTACCGGTTGAAGATCGGGGCCCGCTCCAGCACGGCCCGCAGCTCGGCGTCCCAATCGGTGCCCGAGACTCGCGGCAGGATCGCCGCGTACTCGTCCTCCACCTCCGCGATGCTCGCGATCAGCAACGACTCCATCAGGAACGGGTTGTGGGTCGTCGAGCCGAGCACCGTGTTCGTCCCGAACTCCGCGCTCCCGAACTCCGCCAGCTCCATGTTGAAGAACGCACCCTCGGCCACCGTGAACGTCGGGTTCGTCGGATCGATCTCCCCGCCCGGATCCGACAGGTTCGGATCCACGATCACCAGCAGCTCGTGCAGCTCCTCCACCAGGAACTCCATCCGGGCGCTCGCCGCCGTCAGCGCCGAGGCCGCCGACTGCTCCGAGCTGTGGCAGCCCGAATCCACGCAGCCCACGTAGTACCGATCGTCCGCCGACAGCCCGCACTCGTTCGGGAACGGCAGCGGAAGCCCGTCCGGACCCACGCACGGGATCGGGTTGAACAGGTGCCCCACCGACGTGAGCAGGAACTCGCCCGTCTCGGAGTCCGTCACCTCGTACATCGCCAGGTGACAGGCCGCGCAGAAGCGCTCGTTGTTCTCCGTGCCGTGCGTGGCCACGATCTCGCCCTGACCGATGTTCGCCCCCGGCGGGAACCAGCCCGCATCGCCCACCAGCAGCGCCGACTCCGGCGAGTGCGGCTCCAGCCCGTGGCTCGAGCCGGGATCCGGCTCCGGCCGCCGGTTGTGGCACTTCGAGCACAGCTGCGTCTCGATCGACGTCGAGTTCGCCGGGAAGCGCAGCTGCCCCTCGAACATCGCCTCCCCGTGCGGATCGTGGCAGACCCCACACACCACCGGCAGCGGATCCGAACTGAACTTCTCCACGTAGTTGGCGTTCTCACCCCAGGCGATCAGCGTCCCCTGGCCCCGGTGACACGCCGCGCACGTCTCCCGCGCCGCCGCGCTCTCCACCACGTGCGCGTGCGGCGACTCGGCCCACTGCTCCACGAACGGATGGTGCGCCCCCGCATGGCACTCCCCGCACCCCTGCTGCAGGTCCGTCCCCACCGCCAGCGTCGCCAGCGGCACGTTCGCCGAGTTCGGGTCGCTCGCGTGCGCCTCGCCCGGCCCGTGGCAGTTCTCGCACTGCACGTCGTAGTACCTCGGGTCCCCCGTCGTCAGCCACCCGCCCTCGGCCGTCGACGTGCTCCCCATCTGATTGTCCGTGTGGCACCCCTCGCAGAACTCCTGCGCGTGCCCGCTGTCCTGCAAACCGTTCCACGCATCCGCGTGCACCGTCAGCGCCCACGCCGACTGCTTGCTCACGTGACACTGACCGCACACCGTCTGACCCTGGTCGATCCCCTCGCTCGTCACGTAACCCACGAACCCCGCCGCCTCGGGCGGCGGGTCATCGAACAGGGGCTTGTCGACGAAGATCACCTCTTCCTTCGTGCAGGCCGGAAGCAGCAGCAAAACGCCCAGCCACAACGCGGCGCTGCGCAGCGAACTCTCTCTATTACTCATGCACGCCACCTCCACCTTGCGATCATCGGCCTTCTCCCAAAGCCGATCGATAGCTGTCGAGACGGCCGGCACGTACCGCCCTGATGCGGCCCGCGCGGCCGACCTCTGGGCGCGCCCCCCGGCTCAGAGCGGCTCGAACAGATTGAACCACCCGCAGCGGGGGCAGCGACGCACGTCCCGCGGCTCCTCGCTCGCCGGAATCCGGTCGTTCCACCGCCGCACCGATCCCATGTATCGGACCATGAGCGCCGACTCGCCGAGCTTCGCCCCGCAGAGGTAGCGATCCGGGTTGCCGCGGCCCGGGGCCCGGCAGATCAGCGCCGTCAGCTGCTCGCGCGCTCCGTTTCCGGCGGAGCGATCCATCCGTTTCGTCTGCATCACCGTGCTGTTCACAATTCACCTCCGCGATTCCGCTGAAACCAAGCTAAGACCGGCCCCGAGAGGCGTCTGTAGGGAGATCATGAACGCCGTGTAGGGAGTTTGCTGCGTCGCTTCGTGGGGAAACGCCCCGCAGACGGAGGGACGCTCACGGACGCTGATTTCGGGCGTCCGTCGGGGGCTTCGACCGGGCCGGCGGAGGGGCTGGCCGCCTTCTTCGAGCGGCGGCCTGCGACGTTCGAGGAGCGCTGAGGGAGCGCCGACCCTCAGCCGGCTTGAACCGCGCGCCGACCCTCAGCCGGCTTGAGCCGCGCGCCGACCCTCAGCCGGCTTGAGCCGCGCGCCGAGCCGCCGCCTTCAGGATGTCCTCCATCAGGCACCAGCCGCTGAAGGCGGACTGGAGCAGGTTCAAGCCCACGAACGCCGTGAACAGGAACCAGTAGGGGCTCACCCACCAGCCGAGGGCGAGGCTGCCGAGCACGAACGTGCCGGCGAGCGCCCGAATCTTTCTCTCGAGGCTCATTCGTCTGTCTCCCGTTCGGGGTCGTTACATTGACAGAAAGCGCTCTGCTCCACCGCGAGCTGCATGGCTCGGATCGGGTGACGGGGATCCTGGATGCCCCGGCAGTCGGCGACCGCCCGCAGGACCGCATCGGCGCGCTCGGCCGGCATCACCGCCAGGATGAGCTGCGATCGATAGGGCGGCGCCACGCCGTACCACCCCCCGGTCGCCCCATCCGTGCGCCCTTCGACCGAGAGGCGGCTGAAGGTGGTGACGCCCTGGTCGGCGAGGGTGCGCTCCACGCACGCCTTGTCCTCCTCCAGATACATCAGCAACAGAAGCTTCGGCTCCATCGTATCCCCCATCGGATCTGCGTCAAGCCGTCTCCTCGGCGGACACCGGGCCGAGATGCCGGTGCCGCACGAGGAAGTAGATGCCGGGAACCACGATCAGCGTCAGCAGGGTCGAGGCGATCGCGCCGGCCATGAGCGACACGGCCAGTCCCTGGAAGATCGGGTCGAAGAGGATGACGCCCGCGCCAATCACCACCGTTCCCGCCGTCAGAGCGATCGGTCGTGTACGCACCGCGCCGGCCTCGATGATGGCCTGACGCAAGGGGACTCCGGCTCGAAGGCGTGCCTCAAGGTAATCGATGAGGAGGATCCCGTTGCGGACCATGATGCCGGCCAGGGCGATCATGCCGATCATGGAGGTCGCCGTGAAGAAGGCGCCGGTCACCACGTGGCCGGGTGCGATTCCGATCAGCGACAGAGGGATCGCCGCCATCATCACCAGCGGCGTGATCAGCGATCCGAACCAGGCCACGATCAGGACGTAGATCAGCAGCAGCGCGCCCGCGAAAGCGATGCCGAGATCGCGGAACACCTCGTAGGTGATCTGCCACTCGCCATCCCACTTCACCACCGGCTGCTCCACGACGCCCGGCTGGCGCGCGTACAGCTGCCCGAGATGGCCGCCGGCCGGGAGCTCGATCCGGGCCAGCTCGTTCCGCAGATCGAGGATCGCGTATACTGGGCTCTCGGCATCGCCAGCCACCTCGGCCGTGACATACACGACGCGCTGGCCGTTCTTGCGGTCGATCACCTGCGGAACGTCCGTCGCCTGGGCCGTCACCAGCTCGCCGACCGGCACCAGCCGGCCGGTGACTGACGCGACGCGGAGTCCGGCCAGCCGGTCAATCTCGGAACGGAAGCCTTCGGGAAGACGCACGAGCACCGGCACAGCGTTGCGGGAGGCGGGCTCGGAGACGTGCGTGGCGACCTCGCCCCCCAGGCCGATTCCCACCGTGCGCACGACGGCCGCCTTCGAGACCCCGCTCAAAGACGCCTTCTCCTGATCCACCGCCAGGCGAACCTCGCGCTGAGGCGCCGCCAGGGACCAGTCCACGTCGACCACGCTCGGGTGGTCGGAGAAGTGTCGACGTACCTCCGCCGCGATCTCCCTCTGGGTCTCGGGGACCTCGCCGTACACCTCCGCGACCAGCGTGGAGAGGACGGGCGGGCCCGGCGGGACCTCCACCACTTTGACGCGCGCCGCCGGGTGGCGGGTCGACGCAACCGCCTCCATCGCCGCACGCACCCGTAGGGCCACATCATGGCTCTGCGCGCTCCGCTCCGACTTCCCGACCAGGTTCACCTGAATGTCGGCCATGTGAGCGCCGCGCCGCAGGTAGTAGTGTCGGATGAGCCCGTTGAAGTTGAACGGCGCGGGCTCACCCGCGAACAGCTGCAGGTCGGCGATCTCCGGCACCGCCTCGAGAGCTCGGCCGAGGTCGATGGCCACGGCCGCCGTCTCCTCGACCGGCGTTCCCTCCGGCATGTCGATGACGATCTGCAGCTCGCTCTTGTCATCGAACGGGAGCATCTTCACCGACACCACCCGGACGACGAACAGGCCCACCGCCACGGCCAGGAGGCCGACGACTCCGCCGAGCACCATCCACAGCCTTCGCGGTCGTCGGAGGAGCGGATCCATGATCCGGCGATACGCCCGATAGGTGGCCGTGCGCTCGAGCACATAGGCGCCCTCTGCCTCGGCCGTGACGTCGGCTCGGCCGAGGAGTCGGAACGCCAGCCAGGGGGCTACCACGAACGCCACCAGCAGAGAGAAGCTCATGGCCAGCGTGGCCCCGATCGGCATCGGGCTCATGTACGGTCCCATCAGCCCGGACACGAACAGCATCGGAAGGACGGCGGCAATTACGGTGAGGGTGGCGAGGATCGTGGGGTTCCCGACCTCGTCGAGCGCCGCGCGCGCGGCGGCCCGGAGGGGACGATCTCGCATCATGAAGTGCCGGTGCATGTTCTCGACCACGATGATCGAGTCGTCGATCACGATGCCGGTGACGAAGATCAGAGCGAACAGCGTCACCCGGTTCAGGGTGTATCCGAAGATCCGGTAGACGAAGAGCGTGAGCGCGAAGGTGACCGGCACCGCCAGCATGACGACCACCGCGCTCCTCCAGCCCATCGCCAGGGCGACGACGATCCCGACCGCGAGGATCGCCAAGACGAGGTGGAGCTGGAGGGTCACCGTCTTCTCCCGTGCGGTCTCGCCGTAGTTGCGGGTTACCCGGGCCGTGACGTCACCCGGCAGCAGGCGTCCGCGGAGCGACTCCAGCTTGCGCTCCAGGACCCGCCCGAGCTTGGTGGCGTCGGCTCCCGGCCGCTTCGAGACGCCCAGCGTGACCATGGGGAGCAGCTGTCCCTCGGCGGTTCGCTCGAAGGTGTAGCTGGCGACCTCGCCGGGACCGTCCATCACCTCCGCCACCGTGCCGACACGCACGGTTCGGCCGTCGCGAACCCCGAGCACTACCTCGGCGACATCTTGACCCGAGCGGAGGAACGGGCCGACCTCGACTCGCACCACCTCGCCCCGGTGGCTGTACTCGCCCGCGATCCGGCTCACGTTGGCGGCCCGCAACCTGTCCGTAAGCTCGATCGGATCCAGGCCGTGCGCCGCCAGCCGGCCCGGGTCGAACTCCACCCGCACCTCACGCGGTCGGCCGCCCGTGATCACCACATCGCGCACCTCCGGCACGGCCTCGAGCGCGACCCGCACTTCGTCGGCCAGCGAGCGGAGCGCCGCATGATCCCACGTCTCGCCGAACAAGGTCACGGTGAAGAACGGCACGTCGTCGATCGTCACCGTCTTGATCAGCGGCATCTGGAACTCGGGCGGCATCCGGTCCACGTTCTTCAGCAGCGTGCTGTACAGGCGGACCAGGCTCTCCTCCATGTCCGCTCCGACCTCGAAGCGGACGGTCACCAACCCCATCCCCGTCTCGGCGTGCGAGTAGACGTACTCGACGCCCTCGATCCCCGTGACCACGCTCTCGAGCGGAATCAGCAGCCGGTTTTCGATCTCGGTCGGCCTCAGCCCCGGCAAGGGTAGATAGAGATCCGCCACCGGTACGATGATCTGGGGCTCCTCCTCGCTCGGCATCGTGAACACGGAGTAGAGGCCGAGGGCCAGGGCGGCCACCACCAGAAGAGGTGTCAGCTTCGAACCGATAAAGGCGTCGGCGATGCGGCCGGCGATGCCGCTACGCATCCGGCCGGCTCTCCATCCGCCCCGGGCCGGCCGACCACGAGTCCGGATCCCACTCGAGCCGCCGCTCCGTCCCGACCGGTTGGCCGTCCGCCAGCAACGGCGAGGGTCGACGCACGACGAGCTCGTCGCCTGTCAGGCCGGCCAGCACCTCCACCGATCCAGGGCGGAGCTGGCCGGGACGGATCCACCTCAGGCGGAGCACCTCGCCATCGACCAGCCAGACGCCGGTCAGCTGCCCGCGACGCACGACCGCATCCTCGGGTACCCACAGCGTGCTTCCTCCGGCTCGCAGCTGCAGCCGCACGAAGGCGCCAGGGAGCGGGAGCGGGGAGGCTTCGCCCGCTCCTTCCGCCAGCTCGGCCTCGACGCGAAGAAGGCGGGCCTCCGTCTGTACGGCGGGGGCCACTCGCGCGATCCGGGCCGGCAGGGCCCCTGACGCGGGCTCGTGCACGGTGACGGAGTCCCCCGGCCGCAATCTCGCGCCGATTCCGGCCGGCACATCGGCGACGATCTTGAGGCCGCCCTCCGCGATCAGGCTGAGGATCGGCCGTCCGGGAACGGTCAGGTCGCCCGGGTCGGCAAGGCGGGCCGTCACCCAGCCGGAAAACGGCGCGGTGAGGACCGCGTACCGACTCTGGGTACGGGCCTCCTGCAGGGCGGCCTCGGCCATCTCCAGGGCGGCACGTGCGTCATCCAGCTCCTGCGCCGTGGCTGCTCCGTCGCGCTCCAGGGCCTCCAGGCGGTCGAACGTGCGCCTGGCCTGACGCTCGGACGCCTCGGCGCGGCCGATGGCGGCAGCGACATCTCCGGCGTCGAGCGACACCAACACCTGTCCCTGCTGCACCCGGCTCCCGACGTCGACCGCGATCTCGGTGATCCGCCCGCTGATGCGCGTGGACAGCTCGGCCTCGCGCGACGCCTCGACGGTCGCCGGGAGAGCGAGCACCTGCGGAGCCCCCGCCGGGACGGACACCTCCACATCAGCGATCGCCGCCGGCTCCGGCATCTTCCCCGGCTCGGCCGGTCCACAGGCAGCCGCCGCGACGGCAACCAGGGCCGGCGCCGCGACGGCAAGCATTCCCGGGAGGCGCCGGGCTCGCCGGCCTCGCCCCCGACTCGGTTCCCTAATCATCCATCGTCCTCCGCTGCGAAACGGGATTCGACGAGCTCGAGCCGCGCGATGGCGATCTGGTGATCGGCCAGTGCATCGATCGCGCGGCTCTCCATCTCGGTGGCCCTCGCCTCCGCCTGCAGAAGGTCGCTCGCCGTGGCGAGGCCCTCCTCGAAGCGGCGACGCATGAGGTCCCGGCCCTCGGAAGCGGCGAGCCGTGCCGCGTCCCTGGCTCGCCAGGCGCTCGCCGCGGCGATGACTGCCCGGCGCGCCTGTACGGCCTCGTTGCGCGCGTCGCGAACGGCCTCCTCGTACTCCAGGGCCCTGGCCTCCCGGTCGAGCTCCGCCTGGCGTCTCGCCGCCGTCCGCCGCAGACCCGAGAACAGATTCCACCGAACCGCGAAGCCGACGGTCCAGTCCGTCCCGTCGGAGGCGAAGATCTCCGCGGCGTGACTGGTGAAGTTCGCGAACGCATCGAGGGCCGGGACGAAGTTCATGGTGGCGCGGCTCACGTCCGCCGCGGCCGCCTCTTCGAGTGCCTGGAGCCGGCGCAGATCGGCTCGCTGAGCGGGATCGAAGGTCCGCGGCACGGGACTCGGGGGCGGTACGAGAGTGTCGGTGGGAACCGGCACCACGCCGGGGCTCCAGCCGAGGTGCTGTGAGAGCTCCTCCAGGATCCGGGAGCGACCATCCGCGATGGCGATCCGGCGCGCCCGGGCCGCCTCCAGCTCCGACTCCGCCTGCAGGAGATCCGCCCTGGTAATCAGACCGCGGGCCAGGCGCTTCTCGAAGCGATCGACGGTCGCCCGGGCTGCCGCTTCGGCCGCCTGCTCGGCGACGAGACGCGCCTGGGCCTGCACGGCGCGAAAGTAGAGCAGCTTCGTCTGGAACACGGTCGCCTCGCGGGTCCAGCGAGCGCCCCACAGCGCCGCCTGCGCGCGATGGCCCGCGGCCCGGCTGCCCGCCCACCTCGTCGGATCGAGCACGCTCCAGCTGAAATCCGCACCGGCGCTCCAATCACCGATCGGATCCGGGTCGTTCAGTCCGGCCACATCGAAGTCGGCTTCCGTGAACGTGCCCTGCTGCAGCTTGATCGCGAACACCTTCGCAGGATCCGATGTCCGCACGTAGCCGGCCGCGACGTCGATCGCCGGATACAGCCCGGCCGACTCGACGCGAGCCCCGGCCTGCGCCGCCTCGCTCCTGGACTCGGCGATGGCGAGAGCCGCGTTTCCTGCCACGGCCTCGGAGATCGCCTGCTGCAGCGAGATCTCCCGCCGAGCCGCGACCGTGTCTTCGGGAGCGACCGTGTGTCCGGCCGCCACCGGATGAGCGAGGCCGGTCCGGGCGGCCGAGGCCGTCGCGGTGAGCATCACGGCCAGAAGGACGATGGCGCGGGCCGAAGTCACGTATGCCCCCCGAGTTCCACGTGGCCGGGGGGATCCCCAGCTGTTGTCATCGGTCATCTCCCGTCGCCCGCCTCCGGCTACGTCATGGCCTCCTGAGCCCCGTCGTCAGCCCTCGATCGAAAAGAGGGCTTGCCTGATTGAATATCATTATATACATATATAAGCATGTACGCAAGTGGCGACGTCGGGCGGACTCCCTCGAGGGAGACGAAGGGGCGCAGCATGGCTGCGCGGGCAGCCACATCATGTGATACCTTGTCGCCCCACGCGGAGGAGATGGCGTTGGCCAGGGATTTCGACCGAGACACCCTCGAGATGGTGGCGGACCGCTTCAAGGTCCTCGCCGAGCCGACCCGGCTCGCGTTGCTGAACGGGCTGCGGGCAGGCGAAAAGAGTGTCACGGAGCTCGTCGAGGAAACGGGCTGCGGGCAGGCCAACGTCTCCCGCCACCTGTCCATCCTCTACCGGCAGGGCGTGGTGGAGCGTCGAAAGGAAGGTCTGTTCACGTACTATCGCATTGCCGACCCTCTCCTGTTCGACATCTGCGAGCTGGTCTGCCGCAGTCTCGAGGCAGCGACCGAGGCACGCCGAGAGACACTCGGAACCGGAGCGCGCGCTTGAATCGGGCCGCATCCGCAGGCCCGGCGGTTCGGCTCGAGGAGATCTCCAAGCGACTGGGCTGGACGTGGGCCCTCCGGCACATCGATCTGCTCGTCGAACGGGGCCAGTCGGTCGTCGTGATCGGACCCAACGGCGCGGGTAAGACGACCCTGCTGCGGCTGGTGGCGACGCTGCTGAAGCCGACGGCCGGGACGGGCGAGGTGATGAGCATCCCGCTCCAGCGGGGTGCGGACGCGATTCGCCACAGCGTCGGACTGCTCTCCTCCCGTGGCCACCTGTACGGCGACCTCAGCGCGTTCGAGAACCTGCGGTTTGCGGCCTGGATGAGCGGGGCGAGGATCGACGGCGAGCGTATCGGCCAGGCCCTCTCCCGCGTCGGACTCGACCACGTCGCCGACCGCCGGGCGCGGGAGTTCTCCTCCGGCATGCAGAAGCGCCTCCTGTTCGCCACCCTGCTCATGCGGCCGCTCGAGCTGGTGCTCCTGGACGAACCGTACGCGAGCCTCGACGTGGACGGGATCCGGATGGTGGACGAGCTCGTGGACGAGTGGAAGCGGGCTGGGAAGACCGTATTGCTCGCCACCCACCGGCGCGGGCTCGCCGTTCGCAGGGCCGACCGGGCGGTGGTGCTCCACGCCGGCCGGCTCCGGCGCTACTGCCGGCCGGAAGAGCTGGATCCCGCGGATCTGAATCCGGGGGACCAGGAGACGCAGATGGCGGCGGCGCCCGACTCGGAGCAGCCGGTCGGATGAGCAGCCCGCTGGCACTGCGCGCCTGGGCGATCGTCTGGAAGGACCTGCTCATCGAGCTGCGGACGAAGCAGAGCTTCAGCGCCATGGTGTTCTTCGCCGCGCTGGTGCTGTTCCTCTTCGGCTTCGCCATCGGCCCGGACCCGGAGACGCTGTCGCGGCTCGGTGGCGGCCTGCTCTGGATCGCGATCGCGTTCACGGGGATGCTGTCGCTCGGACGAACGTTCCAGAGCGAGGAGGTGGCCGGCGGCCTCGACGGACTCCGCATGTATCCGGGCGAGATCCGGGCGATCTACCTCGGGAAGCTCCTCGCCAGCTTCGTGATGCTGGTCGTGCTCGAGATCGTGCTCGTGCCCCTGGCCGCGGTCCTCCTGCAGCTCGAGCCATGGGGCCGCCTTCCCCTCTTCGTCGGTATCACACTGCTGGGAACGTTCGGCTTCTCGGTGATCGGGACGTTCTACGCCTCCCTGACGCAGCACCTGAGAGCCCGAGAGCTCATGCTTCCGCTTCTCCTGTTCCCGGCTCTGGTGCCGGTGTTTCTCGGCGCGGTGAACGCGACCACGCTCGCCCTCGCCGGGGACCCGCTCGATCGGATCGGGGGCTGGATCCGTTTGCTCATCGCGTTCGACGTGATATTCTTCGTCGTTTGCGTATGGATCTACCCGCTCGTGCTCGAGGAATGACCGCCAGCGATCCCCCCCGACCCGATCCCGGACGTTCCCGCCTCCTCGGCGCCGCCACGCTCGTCCTGGTGCTGGCGGGGACGGCCGCCGGGTTGTTCCTCGTGCCGGCGGATGCGCTCCAGGGCGAGGTTCAGCGCCTCATGTACGTGCACGTGCCCGCCGCCTGGCTGGCGATGCTCTCCTTCTTCGTCGTGTTCGTCATGAGCGTGCTCTATCTGGTGCAGCGAAATTCGAAGTGGGATCTGCTCGCGGTCAGCTCGGCGGAGGTCGGCGTGGTGTTCACGGCGCTGGCGATCTTCCTCGGCTCCCTGTGGGGCAAGCCGACCTGGGGAGTTTGGTGGACCTGGGATCCGCGCCTGACGACGACGGCGATCATGCTGATGATCTACGTCGGGTACCTGGTCGTCCGTTCCTTCGCCGAGGATCCGGAGAAGCGGGCCCGCTGGGCGGCCATCATCGGAATCGTCGGCTTCGTCGATGTGCCGATCGTCTACCTCTCCGTGCTCTGGTGGCGTACGCTTCATCAGCCACCGTCCAGCCCGCGCTCGATGGCGGGGGAGTTCGTGTACGTGCTGCTGTTCAACGTGGCCGCCTTCACGCTGCTCTACGTATACCTCATGGTGAGGCGCTACCGGCTCGCGGTCGCCGAGCGGCAGCTGGAAGAGCTGCGCCTCGTCCGGAAAGACCGGACGGGCTAGTCGACATGCGGACCCGCCCTCGACCTCGGTGACCCCGGAGCGTGCTCGCATCATGACTCGGACAGGGTAGAAGCCGATGGAGGGACAGCCGACCGGCACCTCGTTCATGGTGGCCGGGTATCTGGTGACCTGGGCCGTGCTGGCCTGGTACGTGTGGCGCCTGAACCGGCGCTCCCGGGATGTCGCCCGCGCGATCGAGGCCGGAGCGCCGGCTGCTCGCCCGAGCGACGATCCGGCACCCAATCCCTGAGCATGGAATCGAGATGAATAGAAGACGAATCTGGATCGGGCTCGGACTCGCGGCGATCGCCGGCGCGGTCGTGCTCCTCGTCGCCGGGGGGCTGCGCGAGAACGTGGTCTACTTCCTCACGCCGACAGAGCTGGAGGCCAAGGGTGCAGAGGTGTATGGCGCCCCGCTGAGGCTCGGCGGCCAGGTGAAGCCCGCTTCGGTCGACTGGAACGTCGACAGCGGGCAGCTGCGGTTCGTGATCACGGACGGGGAAGTCGAGGTGCCCGTCGAGAGCACGGGCGCCCCGCCGGCGATGTTCTCGGAGGGCATGGGGGTGGTGGTGGAGGGCTCCTACCGCGAGGACGGCGTGTTTCGCTCCCACAACGTGATGGTCAAGCACTCGAACGAGTACCGGCCACCTGCGGAGGGCGAGCACCCGCGGGAGATCTACCGCACCCTGGTGAAGGAGGAAGCAGGAGGTTGAGCCGCTTCGGCCTGGGGAACGCCGTCGACGGGAGGCCAGGATGTTGAGCACCCTGGGCTACGCCTCGGTCGTCGCCGCTCTCCTCGGCGCCCTGGTGATGACCGTCGCCGGGTTGGTCGGCGGCTTCAGGAACCGCCCCCTCCTCGTCGAGGCCGCCCGTCGGTCCGCCTACTTCACGCTGGCGGCGATGATGGCGGCGATCGTCGTCATGGAGGCTGCGCTTCTCGGGCACGACTTCAGCGTCGAGTACGTGTCGCGGGTGGGGAGCCGGGAGACGCCCGCCTACTACACGGCCATCTCGCTCTGGAGCAGTCTGGACGGCTCCATCCTCTTCTGGGGCTGGATCCTGGCCGGCTACACGGCGCTGGTGGCGTTCGTGCGGAGGCGGGCCGCGGACCGCCTCACGCCGTTCGTGCTCGGCAGCCTGGGCGTCGTCGGCCTCTTCTTCTTCGGCCTGCTCGCCGGTCCCGCCAATCCGTTCGGGCTGGTAGTGCCGACGCCGGAGAACGGCCCCGGACCGAACCCGCTGCTGCAGAACCACCCGCTGATGGGTCTGCACCCGCCGCTGCTCTACTTCGGGTTCGTGGGACTGAGCGTGCCGTTCGCCTTCGCCATCGCGGCCCTCCTCAGCGGGAACCTCGAGGCGGGCTGGCTTCGCGAGGCCCGCCGCTGGATGATCGCCG
Organism: uncultured Gemmatimonadota bacterium; assembly: GCA_964510615.1. Taxonomy (GTDB): domain Bacteria; phylum Gemmatimonadota; class Gemmatimonadetes; order Palauibacterales; family Palauibacteraceae. The sequence goes on along the minus strand of CAZEBA010000041.1, from coordinate 12,966 downwards.
CCTGGGCGTTCCTGTCGCTCGGGATCGTGGGCGGCGCCTGGTGGTCGTACGAGGTACTCGGCTGGGGAGGCTACTGGGCGTGGGACCCGGTGGAGAACGCCTCGTTCCTCCCGTGGCTCACGGCGACCGCCTTCCTGCACTCGGTGATGGTGCAGGAGCGTCGGGGCATGCTGAAGACCTGGAACCTCAGCCTCATCATCGGGACGTTTCTGCTGACGCTGTTCGGCACCTTTCTCACCCGCTCGGGAATCCTCGACTCGGTACACGCGTTCACGGAGGGGCTGATCGGCCCGCTCTTCCTCGGCTTCATCGCCCTCATCACGCTCGGCTCCCTGGCCCTGATCGCCTGGCGCAGCGACCGGCTGCACGCGCCCGGCACGCTGGATGGCGCGGTATCGCGCGAGAGCGCGTTCATCCTCAACAACCTCGTCTTCGTCGCGCTCACCTTCACCGTCCTGCTAGGAACGGTCTTCCCGCTCCTGGTCGAGGCGGTGCGCAGCGAACGGATCAGCGTCGGGCCACCGTACTTCGACATGGTGTTCGCGCCGCTGGCGCTCCTGCTGCTGTTTCTGATGGGTGTCGGACCCGCGCTCCCGTGGCGCCGAGCCGCGCCGGGCAAGCTGCGGCGTACCTTCTGGCTGCCGGCGGCGATCGGAGCCGGGGTGGTCATCGCCGCTCTCCTGCTCGGCGTGCGCCGGATCTACCCGCTGGTCACGTTCGGCTTCGCCGGCTTCGTGCTCGGCACCGTCGCGGAGGAGATGCGGAAGGGCATCTCCGCACGGCGCCGGATCTCGGGTCGGCCGACCGGCCTGGCGTTCCTGGACCTGTTCACGCGCAACGGTCGCCGGTACGGGGGGTACGTCGTGCACGCCGGCGTGGTGGTCATCGCGGTCGGGCTCGCCATCTCGGGCAGCTGGAAGACGGAGCGGGAAGTGACGCTCCGTCGGGGCGAGAAGCTGGAGATCGCGGAGTACACGGTGCAGTTCGACGAAGTATGGGGACGGGAGGAGCCACAGCGGTTCGTGGTCGGGGGCACGTTCCAGGCCTGGAAGGGCGACCGCCCGCTGGGAGAGCAACAGCCGCGGATGAACTTCTACCCGACCTCCGAGCAGCCGATCGCCACGCCCGCGGTCGAGAGCTCCCTGACAAAGGACCTCTACCTCACGCTGATGGCGTTCGACCGGGAGAACGGCGAGCACGCGACGATTCGCGCGATCGTCAACCCGGCCGTGGCGTGGCTTTGGATCGGCGCGTTGATCGTGGGGATCGGCGCTCTGATCGCCATCTGGCCTCACGGCCGACCGAGCTATCGGCCCGAGGTCGCATCGGGGCTGATGGCCGCCGAGATGGAGGTTCGGCCGGCGCCCCTGGCTTTGGATCGCGAGGCAGAGCCCGCACCGACCCTGAGCGGCGGCGAGGAGCCCGGGAGCCTGAGGTGAAGCGTCTCGGCCGCTGGCTCATTCCGGCTCTGCCGATCCCCCTGCTGGCCCTGCTGGCGTTCGGCCTCACCCGGGACGTGCAGATCCTCCCCTCTGCGATCGTCGGCGAGTCGGCACCCGAGTTCCGGCTCGAGACGATGTCGGGCACCACCCTCTCCCTCTCCGAGCTGGAGGCCAGGGTCGTGGTGCTCAACTTCTGGGCCTCCTGGTGCATCCCCTGCCGGCAGGAGCACCCTGCGCTCGTCCGGGCGACGGAAGTGTACGACCCCGCCGATGTGCGGGTGCTGGGCGTTCTCTACCAGGATTCGCCCGAGGCTGCCGAGCGCTTCATGCGGCGGTTCGGCGGCGAGTGGGAGACGGTCCTCGACCCCGGCAGCCGCACGGCGATCGACTTCGGGGTCTACGGCGTACCCGAGTCCTTCTTTCTCGACCCCGACCGGCGGATCGCGCACAAGCACATCGGGCCGCTGAGCTGGGAGATCCTGCAGGCCAACGTGGACTCGATTCTCGCCCGCGCGGCCGAAGCGCCGCCCGGGAGCACGGCAGAATGAGGCTTCCAGCTGCGCTGATCTTCGGTCTGCTCGCCGCCGCCACCGGACCGGCGCAGGCCGGAGCACAGGAGCGCGGGCTCTCGCCGGCCGAGCTCGATCACCTGACTGCCGAGGTGGCGGCGCAGCTCCGTTGTCCGGTGTGCCGGAACCAGTCGGTGCTCGAGTCGTCCTCCGGACTGGCCCGGGAGATGCAGTCGGTCATCCGGGATCGGCTCGCGTCGGGCGAGACGCCGGAGGAGGTCCGGCAGTACTTCGTCGGCCGGTACGGCGAGTGGATCCTGCTCAAGCCGGAGCCGAGAGGGATCAACCTTCTGGTGTACGTGCTCCCCGCCGCCGCCCTGCTGGCCGGCGGCCTGCTTCTCTACTATCGGCTCAGGCGATGGACCGCCGCCGGGCAACCTGGGCCGCGCGCTGAGCCGGCGCAGCCCGGAGCCCGAACGGAGGGGACGGTCCCGCCCCCGGGAATACGCCCCGCAGTCACCGTCGGACCGGGCCGGGACCATGGGCTGAGCGAGGACGAGGAGGAGTGGATTCGCGACCAGATCGGGAGCCTCCGCTAGGCCGGAACTTCGCCCGGACGGGCCTGTAGTAAGCTTCCGCGTCAAGGAGCCATGTAAGGGATGACCCGTTCGCCGCATTTAGAGGGTCGCGGTGCCACCCGCCGCTACGAACCCGGGCCACACCAAGTGCCGAGGACAGATGTTCTTCGACTCGCGTAATCTCGATTCGTTCGATCAGTACCTGCAGGATGTCGAGCGCTATCCGCTGATCGCGGATCCGAAGGAGGAGCGCGAGATCGCGAGGCGGGCGCGCGCGGGGAACCGCGCCGCCGCGGAGCGGCTCGTTACGGCCAACCTGCGCTTCGTCATCTCGTATGTGAAGAAGTACCAGGGCCGTGGGCTCAACCTGGCCGAGCTCGTCTGCATCGGCAACGAGGGGCTGCTGAAGGCCGTCAAGAAGTTCGATCCGGACAAGGGCGTGAAGTTCATCTCCTACGCCGTATGGTGGATCCGGCAGACGGTACTGCAGGCGCTCGCCGAGCAGACCCGTTCGGTCCGCATCCCGTTGAACCAGAACTCCAATCTGGTGAAGCTCTCGCGGACGGAGACGCTGCTGACGCAGAAGCTCGGACGCACGCCGACGGACCGCGAGATCGCTGAGGAGATGGAAGAGCCGGTGGAGACGGTCCGGGCGCTGCGGCGGGTCGCCTCGGCCGAGCTCAGCCTGGACGCTCCGCTCGATCGCTCGGACCGCGACAGCGCCTCGTTCGGTGAGCGGTTCTCGGGAATGGACGACGAGGATATCGAGGTCGACGTCGAGGCGCAGGCGCGGCGCGAGTTCCTGGAGCGGATGTTCGAGAGGTTCCTCACCGAGCGCGAACGGAAGATTCTCGTGCTCTACTACGGCCTCGACGACGGCGAGGAGATGACGCTGGAAGAAATCGGCTCGCTGCTGGGGGTCACGCGAGAGCGAATCCGCCAGATCCGGAACCGGGCGTTCGACAAGCTTCGAGCCTCTCCCGATGGCTCGGCGCTCGAGGGCTTCTGGAGCGCCAGCGCCTGATCACCCCGGCGCTCGACATGGACCGTTGCGATGACCGACGATCCGATTCGGGCGCTGCCCAAGGCGGAGCTCCACCTCCACATTGAGGGCACGCTCGAGCCCGAGCTCGCGCTCGCGCTCGGAGAGCGAAACGGGGTGCGCCTTCCCTACGCTAGCGAGGAGGAGGCCCGCCGAGCCTACCGGTTTACCGATCTGCAGTCGTTCCTCGACGTCTACTACGAGGGCATCCGCGTCCTGCGGAGCGAGGAGGATTTCCGTGACCTGACCCGGGCCTACCTGCGGCGGGCGCACCGGGACCACGTCGTGCACGCGGAGATCTTCTTCGACCCCCAGGCACACACGGCACGCGGCGTTCCGTTCGAGGTCGTGCTGTCGGGCATCCTGGCCGGTCTCGCGGAAGCGGCCTCCGATCGGGGGATCACCTCCGCGCTCATTCTCTGCTTCCTGCGCGATCGGAGCGCGGAGGAGGCGATGGCGACCCTCGAGGAGGCGCTGCATTTCGGGGACGCGATCCTCGGCGTCGGGCTCGACTCCGCGGAAGTCGGCAACCCGCCGTCCAAGTTCGTCTCCGTTTTCGACCGGGCGCGGGCGGAAGGCTTCCTGACGGTCGCTCACGCCGGTGAGGAGGGACCTCCGGAGTACATCCGCCAGGCGCTCGACCTACTCCGAGCCCGCCGGATCGACCATGGCGTACGGTGCCTCGAGGATCCGGCGCTCGTCGAACGGCTGCGACGTGACCAGGTGCCGCTCACGGTCTGTCCGCTCTCCAACGTCAGGCTGCGGGTCTTCGGGAGGATCGAGCAGCACAACATCGGCAGGTTGCTCGATGAGGGGCTGTGCGTGACCGTCAACTCGGACGACCCCGCGTATTTCGGCGGCTACGTGAACGACAACTATCGGGCGATCCTCGCCGCGCCCGGAGTCGACTCGTCGCGACTCATCCAGCTGGCACGAAACTCCTTCGTGGCCAGCTTCATGGACGGCGCCGTCAAGCGACGGCATCTGGCCGAACTCGACCGGTTGGCAGCGCGAGAGAGAAGATCGCGACCGTCAGGACGGCGCTGACGACGCACCAGCGGCAGATGGCGCGAATGACGAACAGCTCCACCCAGGTGAGGTAGCCGGAGAACGCCAGACCCGCCGCCGCCAGAGCGAGCAGCGTGGGTCCCGTCCACCGCGCCCCCGCGAACCTCCGCTGCACCGAGAGGAACGCGAGGGTGAACACGACGAAGTACCACACCACGCCCCAGCCGGCCACGGGGAACCCGAGCAGCACCGCGTACGGCGAGGCCTGGACCGTTTCGCATCCCCCGGTGCCGCAGACCAGTTCGCCGTAGAAGCCGAGCTTGTACAGCAGCAGGTAGACGGAGATGAGCAGGCCGAGCAGCGCGAGCAGGGCGATCGCCATTCGCCTCTTCACCGGGGGACCTCCTCCTGCACGGCTGTTGGCGGGTACGTGGGCAGACCCGATGAGCCGGACGGGCTCCTACCCCCCAACCGCTTCCTCTTCCCCACCGTCCCCCCCGGCCGCTTCCAGGATCATTCGCTCCAGCTCCTCGTACGCCTGCGGTGCCCGTCGCCCGTTCACGAACAGGGTCGGCGTAGAGTTCACGCCCAGCCGCTGTCCGTACTTGGCGGAGGCGAAGATCTCCTCCAGATAGCGGCCCTCTCTCATGCACTCCCGGTACGCCCCCCGGTCGAGACCGATCTCCCCCGCCATCGCTTCGAAGTCGCCTCTCGCATCCTCCTTCGGCGACCACATCGGCTGGCGCGCGAAGAGCAGGTCGTGCATCTGCCAGAACCGCCCCTGCTCGCCGGCACACCGCCCTGCCAGCGCCGCTGGCAGCGCATGCGGGTGCTGGTCGAGCGGGAAGTCATAGTACACCCAGCGCACGGTACCGCCCCGATCCACGTAGTTCTGCTTGATGAGGCGGCCGGAGAAACCGTAGAACTGGGCGCACGCCGGACACTGGAAGTCGGCGAACTCTATCAACGTGACCGCGGCCCCCTCGGGGCCGGCAGCCACCCCTGCTCCCGCGTCGGCCTCGGTCTCGGCGATCGACACCGGGATCTCAATCGGCCCGTTGTCGCCCGAGCGAGCCAGCCATAGAGCCCCCGCTCCGCCGACGACCACGACGCCGATGGCCAGATAGAAGACCCGCCCGGGACCACCGCTTCCCGCCGCTCGTTTGCTGGTGTTCATGCCAGTCGCTGCTCCTGAATCCGATCAACCGAGTCTCGACCCGCGCCCGCCCGGACGCAGCGATGAAGCCTCTAACCTCCAACATCCAGTCTCGCCTCGCCAGCGACACCGCGTTCAGTGGCGCAGAACGAGCACCGCGCTGGCGACAACCAGCAGCGTGAGAAGGCCGATCAGCATCAGCTTCGCCCATTCCGGCACGCGCTGCCGAGGCGCGGCTGCCGCCTCGCCGAGTTGGGGCAGCAGGCTCTCCGACCAGGCGTTGCAGATCTCGGGCAGCAGCTCCTTCCAGGCCGTGTCGAAGTCGCGATCCACCACGACCAGCGCCCGATGCCATTCGTCGGCCGCCTGGTCCAACCCCGACTCCTCCCCTTCGGGCGGTCCCTCCTCCAGCCTGCGCAGGCGCACGAGGAGCTCCGCCTGGGCACGTTCCAGGCGCTGGAGCTGCGGGGTCAACTTGTGGACCGGCGCGAGGAATCGGCCGCGCAGGGATTCGCGCAGGGCCTCCGACATGGCCAGCTCCTGCTCCCGCTTCTGCGCTCTGCGCTTCCCTGCCAGCAGTCGCTGGAGCTCACGCTCGAACGCGTCCGTCAGGCGGCCCAACGCGTTCTGCGCCGCCGCTCGGGCGTCGTCTTGGAGCGCTCCGGCGTCCATCGCCTCCACGGCCTTGGCCAGGCTGCGCGCCCGCGACGCCGCCGACTTACGAAACAGGAGCGGCCCCAGCGCGGTCTCACCGAGCTCCCGGAGATGCTCGACGAAGTACTCCTCGGGCAACCAAGCGCGGAGCCGGAGCTCGGCCGGCACCTGGACCGCGTGCTGCTCGGCATGTCCACGGATCGTCTCCGCCGACGTCGTGAACTCGGGCAGGCGGGCGGGAGTCGGTCCGGCCACCTCCCGTCGGGCGAACATCTCGATCGCTTCGTCGCGCTCGCCTGCCTCGGGAGGGTACTGCCCGGCCGCCGCGAGAACCGTCTCGATCTCCTCCGGGCGGAGGTAGAGAATCGTCAGCACGCTACCGTCTTGCCGCAGCTCCAGCGCGGGACGGGCGGGACGGGCGCTGTCCGTCGCCTCCCGGGCCTCGCTTACCGGCCACGCGACGCGACGCGTCTCCGTCCGAGAAAACAGGTGAAGCGCGTGGCGGGTGAATACAGCGACATGGAGGCCGCGAACGGCCTGCGCCCGGGCCGAGTCGCCCGTCGTGCCCACGAGCGTCCCGGAGACGGCGACCCCGGCCGAACAGAGGATGGTCTCGCCCGCCAGAGGTTCGAGGAAGGCGCTCTGCCGCGCGTCGGCGTCCACTCTACCGTCGATCGCCTCCCGCAGCTCATCCAGGCGGTACTCGGAGGCGCGGAAAGCGGCCGTGTAGTCCCGGGCGAAGGCCAACAGCAGCCCGCCCCGTCTCGCAACCCAGAACAGACCAACGAGAGGAAGCCGGACGTCCTCGTACGAGAGGGCATCGTCTCGCACTTCGAGGCGGACGCCGCGCCGGAGGCGATCCCCTTCCAAGAAGGCGTCGACGGTCAGGACCAGCGGCTCAGCCATCGAACTCCCCGAAGATACGAGCCTGGACGCCCGTGCGGAGCTCGAACCGATGGATGAACTCCTGCAGCGGCCACGGCTTCCAGGCCGACCTGGGCAGCCCGAGATCGTCGAGCCGCCCCTCGACCTCGGCGGGGTCGCCCTCGAGCTCCACCAGCGTGTCCATCACCGGATACATCTCCACGCGAGCGCAAACGTCCCCCTTCTCGTACAGGGAGATGCGGCGGTCGATCGCCAGCGTCACCTCCGTGTAGCCGAGCCGCCGGAGGATCTCCTCGGCGGTACGCTCATCATCGACTTCGGCCTCCAGCTCGGGCCGTACCTTGTAGCCGCCTTCCTCCGCGGCCGGACCCTTCCAGCCCAGCACCGTGCGGGTGGCGCCCTCGCTCGATGTGAGGCGGCGCAGCCGGAGGACCTCGTCACGACGCTCGAGCCGGCGCTCCGGTGTATCGTACCGGCGGTCGGACATTCGACCCTCGAACGCCAGTCGCCAGCCCGACTCGGCCAGCCGCTCCCTGAGCGCGTCCACCTCGCCCTCCAGCGCCGCCTTCAGCTCGAACTCCCGCCTCACCCGACCCTCCGCGGGGCGGCCGCCTTCTCGAGCGTCTCGATCACGACCTCGATCATGGACAGATCCGCCAGCAGGCCATCGGGCTCGTGGGCT
>CAZEBA010000041.1:0-5000 GCA_964510615.1 uncultured Gemmatimonadota bacterium | reverse complement strand
GAGGCTGGCCTGATCGAATCCGCCGGTCGCCACCGCGACCACTCGAGTTCCGTTCGCCCGCGCACAGCGGATGTCTTCGGGCGTGTCGCCAATGACGATCGTCTCATCGAGGCGGAAATCCTCTCCCAGCCTGAGGGAGGCACGGGCCACGGCCAGCGGCGGCAGGTCGGCCCGGCACTCCGAGTCCGAGCCGAAGGCTCCGACCTCGAAGCCGATTACGCCCGCGGCCCGCAGCTTTCGCCTGGCTCCCTCCGCCACGTTGCCGGTCAGCAGCGCGATCTCATAGGCGCCGTCGGCGGCGAGCCGCTCCAGCAGCCGCGGCACGCCGGGGCAGGGCGTCGGCCGCGTCACGGGGTCGGCCAAGGCGACATCGAGGTGCCGCAGATACGGGGCCCACACCTCGGGCAGCCGCTCGTCGATCCGGTCGTCGCTCCAACCAGAGAGGCGGAGCAGCTCCCGGACGATCCACGGATCCGTCTTTCCGCGGAAATCGTGCGCCTCGATCGGCCCCGTCAGGCCGAACGCCTCCCGCATCGCCTCCTCGATAGCCACCCGGCCGGCACCGCGGGATTCGATCAGGGTACCGTCCACGTCGAACAACAGCAGCCACTTCCCGCCACTCATCCCGTTTCCCCTACCCATCCGGTTTCCGTCACTCATTGGGCCACCGCTCGCTCGAGAGCACGCTCCAGCGCGTGCTGGGCACGAAGCCCGAGCGCCAGGACCTCGATCGGCGGCACGTCGGCCCCGTGCTCCATGCCCCCTCCCCTCTCCGCCGACACCGTGGTGGAAACGGCGAAGACGATGTCCCCGTCGAAGGGGGTGTTGGCCGGCGAGATGCGACGGACCAGGGCGTTCATCGCCTGACGGGCCACCACCCGCAGCTGCAACTTGGTGAGCGGCGCGTCGGTGGCCACGATCGCCAGCGTGGTGCTCTCTCCCGGGCGGGCGAGCCAATCCGGCACCCGTCCGTCGCGGATCGCCCGCGCCGTATCCAGGAATCCGCCGTCCGGTGCACGCGCCCCGGCCACGATCCGCCCCCGATCGTCGAGCACATCGCCGAACGCGTTGACGACGGCGAGGGCAGCCACGAGGTGGGCGCGATCTCCCGCTCGGCCGCCAGAGCGAGCGGACTCCGACCAGGTCCCGACGCCGGCCCGCTCCAGCCCCTCCAGCTGCAGCTTGCCGACGCTCGCGCCCGCGCCCACGCCCACGCTGCCCTCCGGCACCGGCGCGCCCGATGCGGCGGCGGCGGCGGCGTACCCCATCGCCGCGTCCGGACGGATCGCGGCGTCGCCGAGCCCCAGGTCGTAGATCACGGCGGCCGGGACGATCGGGACGATTGCCGCCCGGGTCGGGAATCCGCGGCCCCTCTCCTCGAGCCAACGGACCACGCCGTCGGCGGCCGCCAGGCCGAAGGCCGAACCGCCGGTCAGCAGGATCGCGTCGCAGGTCGGAACGAGGTGCAGCGGCGAGAGCGCATCCAGCTCGCGCGAACCGGTGGCCAGCCCTCGCACCTCGACCGCGGCCGTGAAGGGTCCGAGCACCACCGTGCAACCGGTGGCGGCGCCAGCATCCTGGGCGTGACCGACGGCGATGCCGGGAACGGCCGTGAGCGTGCGGTTGTCCCCCATGCCGTCTCAGACTCGCCCCGAGGCCGACGCCGCAGCGGCCTCTTCGAGCAGCGCACCGAGCTGCCTCCACCCGATGTTGCCGCCCGAGATGACGGCGACCGTCGGCCGCCCCACCTCATCCGGCACTCGCCCGCCGACGACGGCGGCTACTGCGGCGGCACCGCTCGGCTCGACGACGAGCCGGCGAGCGAAGCACCAGGCGACGCCCTGACGGATCTCGTCGTCGCTCACGGTCACCACCCGGTCGACCAACGCGCGGCAGTGCCGGAAGGTGAGCTCCCCGGGCTTCACCGGCCTCAGACCGTCGGCGATGGTCTCCACCCTCTCCAGCGTGACGGGCGCTCCGGCCGCGAGGGATCGCTTCATCGAGGCGGCACCCTCGGGCTCGACGCCCACAACGAGGGCACCCTCGCTCGAGGCGCGCACCGCGGCGGCCACCCCCGAAATGAGCCCGCCACCGCCGACGGGCACCACGAGTTGGGGAGCGCCCATCCCCTCCGAGGAGGCGGAAACTGGTGCGCTCTCGAGCTGCTCCAGGACTTCCAGGCCGACCGTCCCCTGACCGGCGATGATGTCCGGGTGGTCGAACGGAGGAACGATCGGCGATCCCGTCTCGTGGGCGATCTCACGAGCCCGCGCTCCGCGCTCGGTGCTCAGCGTGCCGTGGAGCTCGATCTCCGCGCCGAGGCGACGCGTGGCTTCGACCTTCGACCGGGGGGCGTCCACCGGCATGACCACGGTCGCCCGAATGCCGAACGCACGCGCCGCGTAGGCGACTGCCTGGCCGTGATTCCCGGAGGAGTACGTGATCACGCCGCGCGCTCTCTCCGCCGGGTCCAGGCGGGCGATGAAGTTGTAGGCTCCCCGGATCTTGAACGCGCCGGTCGGCTGCAGGCTCTCGCACTTCAGCCAAACGCGGCCGGCCGCGTGCTCGACCCGAAGCAGCGGCGTGCGAACCGCCACCCCACGGATCCGGGCCGCGGCGTCCCGAACCGCCTGCAGACCTACGAGGCCCGGCTCCTCCTTGCCGGAACGCCGACCCGGTCGCGCGCCCACCCGTTCAGTCGGCGGGCTCGGAGCCCTCGCCGGTGTCGGTGGCGCCCTCCAACGCCGGCTCGGCCTCCGCTTCGCCCTCCTCGCGGACCCGCGCCACGTCCACCACGGCATCACCCTCGTCGAGGTTCACCAGCCGCACGCCCTGGGTCGCCCGCCCGATGGTTCGGATCTCCGCCGTCGGCTGACGGTTCACCACGCCGTTCCGGGTGACGAGGATGAGCTCATCGGCGTCGGTGACCTCCTTTACCCCGACGACGTGCCCCGTCTTTTCCGTGATGCGCAGGTTGATCAGGCCGACCCCACCCCTCCGTTGGCTGCGATACTCATCGATCCAGGTACGTTTGCCCATGCCCCGATCGGTGACGGTCAGCAGGGTCGCCTCCCGGCGGACGACAACCATCCCCACGACTTCATCATCGCCCCGAAGATCGATCCCCTTCACGCCCTGGGTGGTGCGGCCCATCTCGCGCACATCGCTTTCCGCGAACCGGATCGCCATGCCGAGTCTCGTCGCCAGGACGATGTCGTTCGACCCATCGCTGAGCTGCACGTCGATCAGCCGGTCACCCTCGACGATGTTAATGGCGTTGATCCCGCTGGAGCGGACGTTGGAGTAGGCGGCCAGGCTGGTCTTCTTCACCTGCCCCCGCCAGGTGGCGAAGATGAGGAAGCGGTCCGCCGAGAATTCGCGCACCGGCACGATCGAGGCGATCATCTCATCGTTGCCGATATTGAGGAGGTTGACGATCGGCTTCCCCCGCGCGGTCCGGGTGCCTCTGGGAACCTCGTAGACCTTCAGCCAGTAGACCTGGCCCTGCTCGGTGAAGCAGAGCAGATAGTCGTGTGAGGAGGCGAGGTAGAGGTGCTCGACCCAGTCGTCCTCCTTCGTGCCCATTCCGGCGATGCCGCGCCCGCCTCTCCGCTGCTGCCGGTAGACGTCCGGCGGAATCCGCTTCACGTATCCGGCTCGGCTGACGGTGATCACCATCTCTTCCTCGGCGATCAGATCCTCGTCCGAGAAGTCCGCCGGCACATCGAGGATCTCCGTACGACGGGTATCGCCGAACTTGTCCGCGATCTCTCGCAGCTCCTGCTTGATGAGCGACATGCGAAGACTCTCGGAGCCGAGAAGCTCCTCGAGCCCGGCGATCTCGGCGGTGACCTGGACGATCTCGGCCTCCAGCTTGTCGATCTCCAGCCCCGTCAGGCGGGCGAGACGCATGTTGAGGATCGCGTCCGACTGGCGCTCGCTGAGGCCGAACCGGTCGCGCAGCTTCGCGCCGGCCTCCTCGGCGTTCGCCGACTTGCGGATGATCTCGACGACCTCGTCGATGTTGTCGACGGCGATCTTGAGGCCCTGCAGGATGTGCTCCCGCTCGCGGGCGACGCGGAGCTCGTGCGTGCTTCGCCGTACGACCACCTGGTGGCGGTGGTCGATGAACTGCTGGAGTACCTGCTTGAGCGTCAGCACCCTGGGAATGCCGCCCACCAGCGCCAGCATGATGACGCCGAAGGTGGATTGCATCTGGGTCGCCTTGTAGAGCTGGTTGAGGATGATGCGCGGGTCCGCATCTCGCTTCACCTCGATGACGAGCCGGATCCCGTCCCGGTCCGACTCGTCGCGCATGTCCGAGATCCCTTCGACCTTCCGGTCCCGCACCAGCTGCGCGATCTGCTCGATCAGCCGGGTCTTGTTCACCATGAAGGGGATCTCGGTGATGACGATCCGCTCCCTGCCACCCTTCAGCTCTTCCGTGTGGGCCCGCGCCCGCATCACGACCCGGCCGCGGCCCGTCTCGTAGGCTTCGCGAAAGCCCTCGGTGCCGAAGATGAAGCCTCCGGTGGGGAAATCCGGCCCATGGACGTGCTCGAGGAGATCGTTGAGCGTCGCTTCGGGCTCATCGATCAGCTGCTCGCAGGCCGCGACGACCTCGCCGAGGTTGTGTGGCGGAATGTTGGTCGCCATCCCGACCGCGATCCCCGAAGATCCGTTCACCAGCAGATTGGGCACCCGTGCCGGCAGCACGGTCGGCTCCACGAGGCGGTCGTCGAAGTTCGGGACGAAATCGACCGTCTCCTTCTCGATGTCCGCCAGCATCTCGACGGCGACCGGCGCGAGGCGTGCCTCGGTGTACCGGTAGGCGGCGGCGCTGTCCCCGTCGATGGACCCGAAGTTGCCCTGGCCGTCGACGAGCGGGTACCGAAGCGAGAACTCCTGGACCATGCGAACGAGGGAGTCGTATACCGCGCCGTCCCCGTGCGGGTGGTACTTGCCGAGCACGTCGCCGACGACCGTGGCGCTCTTCTTGT
>CAZEBA010000040.1:0-29769 GCA_964510615.1 uncultured Gemmatimonadota bacterium | reverse complement strand
AGCCCCTATCCGTCCGGTGGTGGGCTGTCCGAATTCCAGATCGTCCTCTCGATCAGCCACTCGTCGCTCTCTGCCTGCTGGGAGAGGATCGACACCCAGTGGCCGGTCTCCGTGACCTCGTCGGCCCCGCTCTCGGGAATCACGCTCAGCTGGTACGTGCCCCACGAGACGGCGAAGGTCTCGGCCACCCGCTGCCCGTTCTGCCGTGCCGACAGCTCGACGAAGGCGTACCTGGTGAGCTGTTCGCGGAAGTATTCACCGAGCGCCTCGTGGCCAATGACCGGAGGCTGGTTGGGCGGTACTCGAACGGCGTCGGGTGCATGGAGCTTCACCAGCCCGTCCACATCGGCCGAGTTGAACGCCGCGACGAATGCCTGGACGATCTCCTCCTGGGCGTGCAGGCCGGGTGCGGCGAGCATGCCGGCCACCGCCCAGAGCGCCAGCGCTCTCTTCAGCAGGCCTCTCGAAATCACGGCTTTCCCCCTTGGCGCGAGGTCGAAATGCGCTTCCGAGCCAGCTCCCACGCTACGCGCTCTCCGCCACGATGGACAAGCTGTCGGCCATCCTCGGGACCCGACGCTACCGGACCTCGCTCACGCGCCGGGAAACAGGGAAGGCGCGGTCGTCCGTTTCGAGAGCACGAGCACGGCTCGCGCGCCATCGGTGAAGTAGGGATCCCCGGTCAGGTTCCGCCGTGGGGCCGTCGGTGGGGCGGGCTCGCATCCGTCGACGTAGCCGACCGACGACACGCAACCGGACGCGACCAGGCTGTCGATGACATAGTCCCTCGCCTCGTCGACATCCGGATCGATTCTGTGCGTCGTGAGGTTCCAGGTCATGAGGGTGAAGCGCACCCCGATGTCCCGGCTCACCTGCCCGATCCACATCGGTTGTCCCTGATACAGCAGCGTGGTGAGCCACAGCCTCAGGTGGATGCGCTCGTTGATGGTGGCCCGCGCCTTCTGGAGGGCGAGATCCTGCATTCGCCCGTAGAGGTACAGGGGGCTGACCGGTGAGTACCGGTACTCCGAGTCGAGCAGGAACGACCTGGTCATCCTCAGGCTGGTTGCCGGCGTGATCGCCTCCACCTCGTCCCAACGCGCTCCGAACGCTTTCCGAAGCAGGCTCGGGTTGCCGGCGATCACCAGGTTGAGCGGGTCACCCTCCCGGTCTCCGGCCTTGTTCGTGGTGCACCGCGGCTGGCTGGCGAGCCAGGACCGCAGCTGCGCCTCCTCCACTTCCTCGTGCGGGCCGTCCGTCGCGATCTTTCTCGGCGCCTCGTGGACGGCGAGCCCGGGCACCTCCAGCTCGAAGCGGAACTCGTGGACCTGCCGGCCGGCCACGATCTTCGGATGCAGGCTCTTCGTGCCTTCATCGACGGTGGTGAACACGAAACCGGACTTCTCGCCCCTCGGCTGGATCGGACCGGTCGGGAAGCCCTTCTCCTTGAAGAAGGCGTTCATGCGGCGGTTGGCAGAGCGGGCGCTGAGGAGCTTGAAGGGTACGAGCGGCAGGAACGGGAGGAAGATCCAGGCGAGCAGCCCGAAGCTCAAGAGGCGGCTCGCCAGCGCGAAGTGGCTGATGAAGGCGGCTTCGAGCGGCGTGTAGTAGAGCGGGTCGACGCTGAACAGCTCCAGCCTCGCCAGCCCGTCTGTTCGGTTGACGACCTGAATCCACACCGGCTGGATGCCCTTCCGGGCCAACCGGACGCCGAAGAACCGGCGCGCCTCCCGGTCGCTCAGCGCGGCCGCCGTGACCTCCAATTCATCGGCCGACCGGGTCAGCGCCCGATCCAGGAACGGTCGCTCCAGCGGGGATGGGTCGTAGCCGACCGTGAACAACCGCCGGGCGGCGGCCTTCAGCTTCGACATGAAGCCGGAATCAGGAGGCGGCGTTCCGGTGGACGCCGCCCCACGGAGGTTCGGCGCTCTCGAGCCCTACTTCGAGGCCGGCGGCGGGAACTCCTGCATGATCTTGGTCACGATCTCGTCGATCTTCTGCTCGCGCTGCTGGGGGCTGGCATTGCCCTGCTTGAGGTCCGATTGCCCGCTGCCGTGCCAGATCAGGTCCTTGGTGCCGCCGTCGAAGATGGCGATGACCAGCGTGCCGACCGTCGTGTGCACCGCGGTCGTCGTTTCGGTGCCGCCCCAGCCCCAGCGCCAGCCGCCCCAGCCGGTCCCGACGGTCTCGTAGGTGACGTTGTCCTGGGTCGTCAGCGTGTAGCCGACTCCCATGTTGGCGCCGGAATCGGCTTGCTGGAAGCCCTTGGAGTTCAGATTCTGCGTGATGGCGCTCTCGATGCGCTGCTTCGTGAATTCATCCAGGTGCTGCGTCCCGCTTCCCTCCGTCTCCTGCCCCGGAATCAGCTGGTAGGTCTTGAGGGCGGCGAAGTTGGTCGCCGGATTCCAGTCCGCCTTCGTCTTGACGCCGCCGCACCCGACGAGTGCCAACACAGAGATCGCCACCAGCCACTTGGTTGCCCGATGCATCATCCCGTCTCCTAATCTCCTGACTTGGTTGAAGCGTTGCATCTTCACGCAGCCGCGCCGCGGATGACAAGATATGCCCCTCCGGCTGGCTGCGGCGAGCCCGCGATCGAGAAGTAGGATCGTCGCGCATCGAGCGGATCGGTCGCCTCGGAGGGAGGCAGACTGCCCTTCTGCCTACCCGGGCGGCGATCTAGTATTCGACAGCGCCTACGATTCGCGCTGATCGAATGGAGGCACGCTTGGCTCCAGCCGGGAGCGGGCGTGCGCCCCGAATCGGCCACCTCAGCCTTGAGGCGATCATGACCGTCCCCCGTCGACGACGAGCCCTGCTGTCATCGATCCTGACGTCGGTCGCTCTGACCGCGTCGGCGAGCGGGGTCCTCGCCCAGAAGACCGACATCGTGATCCTGAACAACGGCGACCGGATCACTGGCGAGATCAAGGGTCTCTCCCTCGGTCAGCTGGAGTACAGCACGGACGCCGCCGGCACCATCTACTTCGACTGGCCGAAGATCCGGTCCGTTCAGACCACCAAGACGTTCGAGATCGAGCTGGGGGACGGCCAGAAGGTCGTCGGGTCGATCCGCCCCGCGGCCGCGCCCGACACGCTGATGCTCCTGGCCGCCGAGGACACGGTCGAGGTGGCCCTGATCTCGGTCGTGGCGCTCGACCGGATCAAGAAGACGTTCTGGAAGCGGCTGGACGGAAGTATCAACGTGGGGGCTGACTACACACAGGACAACAACAAGGTCGACCTCAACCTCAGCGCGGACGTCCACTACCTGGTGGCGCGGAAGAAGTACGCCTTCAACATCAGCAGCAGTTTCAGCCGGCAGGACAGCGCCTCCGACATCAGCAGCCTGAACGCCGTGTTCGCGTACCAGCGGCAGTTCGGCGGTCGCTGGTTCTACACGGGTTTCCTGGCCGGAGAACAGAGCTCGCAGCTCAGCCTCGACATTCGAGGGTCCGGCGCCGGCGGTCTGGGACGCTACTTCGTACGGTCGAACAAGGTAGATCTTTCAATGTGGGCCGGGTTCGGCTACAGTCTCGAGCGGTTCACGGATCAGCCGAGCGACGGCTCGCCGATCGCCGTGGTGGGAACGAACTTCCAGTACTTCACCTTCGGCGATCTCACCACGAACCTCAGCACCGGCTTGACGGTCACGCCAGTGCTCGACGAGGGGCGGGTCCGCTTCAACTTCCTCACCCAGTACAAGCGGGAGGTGGCCAACAACCTCTACCTGACACTGAGCCTGACCGAGTCCTTCGACAGCAAGCCACCGGAGGAGGCCAACAAGAACGATCTCAGCCTCACCACCTCGATCGGCTGGTCGTTCTGATACGCTAGCCTTCGACCTCCCGGTACGCCCAGGCCCCGACCACGGCGGCGATCGGAATGTAGATGAGCGACGCCACCGTCCCGATCACGTACAGCCGCTGCGGGAAAAGGCCCATCGCTCCTTCGCCCAGCGCGTGGAAGAGGACGGCCACCACCCACAGGAGCAGCCCTGTCCGGATCGCCGTGCCGGGGCCCGGGCCGAAGCGGGGGCGGATCGCCGCGTAGAGGTAGACCAGCAGGATGCCCCACAGAAAGTCGAGGATGACGAACCAGGCGATCATCGACCCTCCGACCGGCTCCTGGCCGAGTGCCATCATGGCCGCGTCGAAGTCGGGAGCCAGGTACATTCCGTAGAGCAGGAAGTCCGCCAAGTTGAGGACCAATCCGGCCAACAGGCCGCCGATGATGACGCGCTTGAGATCGATCTTGCCCATCGTGCACCTCGCGGATAGAGGGGAGGGGGCGAATCGGATGACGGTGATGTGCGCGAGCGGCGGCGTCAACCGTTCGCCGCCGTATGGGCCGGACGATCGGGAGATGATCGATGACGGTTCGAAACCTCGAGTACCTCTTCCATCCTGCCTCGGTGGCGGTGATCGGCGCCTCGAACACGCCGGGCAGCGTGGGCACGGTGGTGTTCCGGAACATGCTGAGGGCGGGCTTCGGCGGCATCGTCACGCCGATCAACCCGCGACACAAGGCGGTTCAGGGCGTGCGAGCCTATCCTGCCCTCCGGGAAGCGCCGGATCCGCCTGATCTGGCCGTCATCTGCACTCCGGCGGAAACCGTGCCGGAGTTGATCCGAGAGCTCGGGGAGGTTGGGGGACGGGCCGCCGTCGTGCTGACCGCCGGCCTGTCATCACGGGAGGGACCTTCCGGAACCTCCCTGCAGGAAGAGATGCTGGCGGCCGCCCGGCCTCATCGCCTGCGGATCCTGGGGCCCAACTGCATCGGGATCATGGTCCCGGGGATCGGGCTCAACGGGAGCTTCGCTCACTTGGAGGTGCTTCCCGGGTCGCTCGCCTTCCTCTCGCAGTCGGGGGCGCTCTGCACGGCGGTCCTGGACTGGGCGAGGGCGGGCGGGATCGGGTTCTCGCACTTCGTCTCCCTGGGCGACAGCGCCGATGTGGACGTCGGGGATGTCCTCGACTATCTGGGAGGAGAGCCCGAGACGACCGCGATCCTCCTCTACCTCGAATCGGTCGAGCACGCCCGGAAGTTCATGTCGGCTGCCCGGGCGGCGGCGCGCAACAAGCCGGTGCTGGTCATCAAGTCGGGCCGCGAGCCGGAGGGGGCGAGGGCCGCAGCGTCCCACACGGGCGCGCTGGCCGGGGCGGACCCTGTATACGACGCGGCTCTGAGCCGGACCGGCATGCTGCGCGTGTTCGAGATCGAGGAGCTGTTCGATGCCGTCGAGACGCTGGCGCGCTCGAGGAGGCTCGGCGGCGACCGGCTCGCCATCCTCACCAACGGGGGCGGGCCCGGCGTGATGGCGGCCGACGAACTGGCGGCGAGCGGCGGCCGGCTGGCGGTGCCGACCGATGAGACGATCGCCCGGCTGGATGCGGCCCTGCCTCCCACGTGGTCGAGGGGAAACCCGGTCGACATCATCGGCGACGCTCCGGGCGACCGGTACGCGGCTGCCCTCCGGGCGCTGTTGGAGGATCCCGGCACCGACGCCATCCTGGTGCTGCACACGCCCACCGCGCTCGCCTCCGGCGTCGACGCGGCGCGGGCGGTCGTGGGGGCGGTCCGCGAGCATGGCCGCCAGTGCAACGTCCTCACGAGCTGGCTCGGCGCCGAGACCGCAGCCGAAGGCCGGCGAATCCTCCGGGCCGGCGGGCTCCCGACGTACGGCACGCCCGAGCACGCGGTGCGCGCCTTCATGCACATGGTGCGCTACCGGCGCAACCAGGAGCTGCTGATGGAGACGCCCCCCTCGCTACTGGAGGGCTTCGTGGCGGGGACGGACAATGCGGCAGCGGTGATCCACGTTGCTCTGGGCGAGGGTCGCTCGATGTTGACCGAGCCGGAGGCGAAGAGCGTGCTGGGGTCCTACGGGATCCCGGTCGTCGAGACCCGGATCGCGGAGGATCCCGCCCGTGCGGCCGCGGTCGCGGGCGAGCTGGGGTTCCCGGTGGCGCTGAAGCTCCTCTCCCCCGATGTGACCCACAAGTCCGATGTGGGCGGAGTGGCGCTCGATCTGGAGAGCGGCTACGCGGTCTCCGGCGCGGCGCACGCCATGCTGGAGCGGCTGGCGGGATTGCGACCGGGTGCGAGGGTGGAGGGGTTCACCGTCCAGCGGATGGCGCGAAGGCCGCGCTCGCACGAGCTGATCGTAGGGACGGCCACCGATCCGGTCTTCGGCCCCGTGATCCTCTTCGGCCAGGGAGGGACGGCCGTCGAGCTGGTGCAGGATCGGGCGGTCGCGCTTCCGCCGCTCAACGCCACCCTGGCGCGGGAGCTCGTGTCGCGAACCCGGATCTCCAGGCTCCTGGCAGGCTACCGGGATCGGCCGGCGGCCGACATGGAGGCGATCCTGCAGACGCTCATCAAGCTCTCCCAGCTGACGATCGACCTGCCCGAGGTGATCGAGGTCGACGTGAACCCGCTGCTCGCCGATGACCAGGGTGTTCTGGCCCTGGACGCGCGCATCCGGGTCGCGGAAGCGTCCGCCGGCGGGAGGGATCGGCTGGCGATCCGTCCCTATCCGAAGGAGCTCGAAGAGACGGTGACGCTCCCCGACGGTCGAACCGTGCTCCTGCGTCCGATTCGTCCGGAGGATGAGCCGGCGCATCGGGACCTGTTTCGAAGCTTCTCGGAGGAGGATATGCGGTTCCGCTTCTTCGGCCTCGTCCGAGAGCTGCCGCACTCGCAGATGGCCCGGTACACGCAGATCGACTACGACCGGGAGATGGCGATCATCGCGACCGATCCGCCGGAGGCGCCGGAGCCCCGGACGCTGGGCGTCGTCCGTGCGGTGGCCGATCCCGACAACAGCGAAGCGGAGTTCGCGATCATCGTCCGCTCCGACATCAAGGGGGAGGGGTTGGGCCGCGCCCTGATGGAGAAGGTGATTCGCTACTGCCGGGCCCGGGGAACGGGAGCGATCGTCGGCCAGGTCCTACCCGACAACCGGCGCATGCTGGCGCTGGCGGAGCGGCTGGGCTTCACGAAGCGGCTCCACGCCGACGGCTCCGTGGTCGAGGTCCGGCTTCCACTCTCTGCCTGAACTCTTCTCCCGAACCCTCGCCGGCAACCCGCGGGTGGCTCCGCGGGGGCCACGGACCGTTGAACATCGCCTCACCCGGTGTCGAGGAAAGCGACACCGGGCTGTGGCGGCCTGCCACGCGGGATCCGTACGGATTCTCCACGATCCGGCTTTGGCTTCGTGTCGAGATCTTCCACAGTGGGTTCGCTGACTCCCGCCCGCCGCGGTCAGGCCACATCAATGTAACTAGTTGCTGGATATGTAGTTGCAACCACATCCTCGGGGACGCTCGCTCCTGGCACCCCGGTTGCCTTATGCAAGGGCGGACACTGGCCTGGAGGTACCGATGCTAGGCGTATTCTTTGCCCTTGTGGTGGTGACGGCGCTCACCGCCCACTACGTGTTCGTCGAACGCCCGCGACATCGGGCGCGCGAGCTCGAGGGCCCGCACCCCGCGCCCCTTCCGCTCTCCGAGATCATCGGCCACCTGCCGAAGGGGGTCTTCCTGCAGCCGACGTTCACCTGGGGACGCCTTCGTCCCGACGGAGACGTCGATCTCGGGATTCATCCTCTGCTGCTCGGTCTCGTCGGTGGATCGGGGGGCATCCATCCCCATGACAAGCTCGGCAGGATCGAAGCCGGCGAGCCGATCGCGAGGATCGCCGCGGACGATCGTGAACTGACGGTTCGCTCGCCGATGAGCGGACAGATCGTGGCCACGAATCCCCGCACCGACAGCGATCCGAGCTGGCGCGGCGTCACCTGGGATGACGGTAGCTGGGTTTGCCGCATCCGGCCGACGCGGCTGGCCGACCAGATCGCTGGCTGGCTGATCTCAGATCGGGCGGTGGAGTGGACCCGCCGGACGTATGGCGACATCCGCGATCGTCTCCTTGCCCTCGCCTTCCGCGGCGAGCCCGAGCTGATGCTTGCCGATGGCGGAGAGATCCCCGTCGGCATCCTGACGCAGCTCGACCCCGGCGCCTGGCAGGAGTTCGAGGCGGAGTTCCTGGGCTCGTCGTCCTGAGGGACGGCGTGCCCTGGCTCGCCCGGCTCGCGCCGGGTGCGTCGTGTGTCGGTCAAACGGATCGCTGGGGGGATCATGGATAGAAGGACCGCCGTCAGGACGCTCTGCGTCGCCACCGGCTCGGCGCTCACCGCGAACAAGCTCGCTGCACAGGAAGCTCCGGCGGCGAGCGGGCGCGAGCCGATGGCCGTCCTCGTGGACACCACGATCTGCGAGGGCTGCCGCGAGTGCGAGTTCGCATGCGCCGAAGCCAACGACCTTCCGGCACCGCCGGACGATGTCGACTTCAGCCAGCACCGAACCCCGTCCGAGAGCCAGTGGACGGTCGTCAACCGCTACGAGACCGAGGACGGGAAGGAGATCTACGTGCGCAGCCAGTGCATGCACTGCCTGCGGCCCGCCTGTGCCTCGGCGTGCCTGACCAAGGCGATGCAGAAGACGCCCGAGGGACCGGTGGTATGGCGCGAGGAGAAGTGCATGGGCTGCCGCTTCTGCATGATCTCCTGCCCCTTCGACGTGCCGAAGTTCGAGTACGACAGCGCGAACCCGAGGATCGTGAAGTGCCAGATGTGCTGGCAACGGCTGGAGGAGGGCGAGCTTCCCGCTTGCGTGGAGAACTGCCCCTACGAGGCCGTCACCTTCGGCCCGAGGTCGGAGATGCTCGAGGAGGCCCGGCGGCGAATCTATGAGGAGCCCGACCGCTACGTGCACCACATCTACGGGGAGCACGAAGCCGGTGGGACCTCCTGGCTCTACCTCGCGTCGGTCCCGTTCGAACAGCTGGGGTTCCGCACCGACCTGGGCACGACCCCGTATCCGGACCTGACGCGCGAGTTCCTGTATGCCGTCCCGTTCGTCCTCACGGTGGTGCCGCCGTTCCTGCTCGCGGTGAGCCGGGCGGCGAAGAACGGGAAATCGAGCGATGCCGACGAGTCGGAGGAGTGACGATGGAGAGCCACGTGCCGGTGGAGACTGAAAAGAGAAGCCTGAGCGGTTCGGCCGTGCTCGGCGACATCGCTCGCTTCTCGCGCTTCCTGCTCGGCGAGCTCAAGCCGAAGGGGAGAATCCTCACGCCCTTCAATCTGGTTACCGGCGCCATCGTCGCGCTGACGATCGGCCTGCTGGTCATCCGGTTCACCCGGGGGCTCGGGTCGATCACCAACCTGTCCCAGGACAGCCCCTGGGGCCTGTGGATCGGCTTCGACGTGATCACGGGAGTGGCGTTCGCCGGCGGAGCCTACGTGCTGAGCTTCATCGTCTACGTGCTGAACCAGGAAAAGTACCGCCCGATCATTCGCGTCACGATCCTCAACGGCTTTCTCGCCTATGTGTTCTACGCGGGAGCCCTGCTGCTCGACCTCGGCCGCCCGTGGAAGGTCGTGAACCCGATCATCGGCAACTCGTTCGGGGTCAGCTCGGTGATGTTTCTCGTCGCCTGGCACTTCCTGCTCTACATGGTCGCCGAGTTCGTCGAGTTCTCGCCCGTAATCGCCCAGTGGGCGGGCTGGCCGAAGCTCCGGCGACGGCTGCACGCGCTGACGCTGGGGGCGGTGATCCTCGGCATCACGCTGTCGATGCTCCACCAGTCCGGCCTCGGGGCGTTGTTCCTCATGGCGCGTGACAAGGTGCATCCGCTCTGGTATTCGGAGTTCGTGCCGATCCTCTTCTTCATCTCCAGCATCTTCGCCGGACTGTCGATGGTGATCTTCGAGGGAACGATCACCCACAAGGTCTTCCACGACCGCGTCGGGAGGCGGCTCGAGCGGACGTACCCGGAGATCCTGACGGGTCTGGCGCGGATCTGCGCCGGTGCGATGTTCGTGTACCTCTTCCTCCAGCTCCTCGTTTTCGTGCATGGTGGACGCTGGAGTTATCTGGCGAGCCGGTGGGGCGCCTGGTATCTGTTCGAGCTCGTCGGTCTGGTCGCGCTGCCGGTCTTCCTCTTCCTCCACGGCTATCGCCACGGCAGGATCGGCGTCATCCGTGTGGCCGCGATCCTCACCCTGGCCGGGATCGTCCTCAACCGCCTGAACGTGTCGGTGATCGCCTTCAAGTGGTACGCCCCGGTGCCGTATGTGCCGAGCTGGGAGGAGGTGGTGGTAACGCTGGGCGTGATCTCGGCCGAGATCTGGGTGTTCCGGTGGATCGTCAATCGCATGCCGGTGCTGGATCCCGCGCGGCGGACCCGTGCGAGTCGACTCGGCGCAGTCGCCGCGGTACCAGCAGTACCCACAGTACCCGCAGTCGCACCCGAGACGGGGTAGAAACCATGGAGACCTTCGTAGATCCGTTCGCCACCAAGGGCGTCGAATACCTGATCGCCATCGCCTTCCTTCTGCTGCTCGTCGGCTTCTGGCGCCTGATTACCCGACCGGCCGCGCTGCCGGCGCCATCAGCAGCCGGCCGGGCTCCGGCCGGATTCCGGCCTGCACCCGAGGGCTGGTTCGCGATCAGGGACGGGCACTTCTTCCACCAGGGCCACTCGTGGGCCGCCCCGGAGAGCGGCAACCTGATTCGCGTCGGCATGGACGACTTCGCCCAGAAGCTCGTCGGCCAACCGGGCGCGCTCGATCTCCCGCGTCCTGGGACAGCGCTCCGTCAGGGCGAGCCGGCCTGGCACGTCGTGACCGACTCCGGCTCGGTGGCGATGCTTTCTCCGGTCGATGGGGAGGTGGTCGCGATCAACCCGGAGCTCGAAGGACGGCCCGAGCTCGTCTGCGAGGCTCCCTATGAGGACGGCTGGCTTCTCAAGGTCCGCGTCTCGGATCCCGGCACGCTGAGGAGGAACCTCCTCACGGGCGGGCTCGCCAGAGCGTGGATGGAAGAGACCAACGAACGGGTCCGGACGATGTCCACCCGGCGGCTCGGCCTGCTGCTGCCCGACGGCGGTGTTCCCGTGCACGGGTTCGCCCGGGCGTTGGGCGGCGAAGAGTGGGTGGAGGTGGCGGAGGAGTTCCTGCTGAGCCGCTGAGCGGGATGAGGGTGCCATGAAACAGAATGCACCGGTCCAACCCGGCTGGTCGACAGCGGAGAGGCAGCTCGAGCCGCCCTGCGTCTGGATGATGGCGGGCGTGCTGGATTACCGCCTCTGCGACCGCGCGTACGAGTGCGAGGGATGCGAGCTGTTTCATGCGCTGACCAGCGGCGGCCCGCGGGCAGGCCGCATCGGAGCGACGGCGCCAGAGCGGAGTCACGCTGAGGCGCCGGCCGGCACGGCGAATGCTTCGCGGTCCTGGACCGAGGAGCAGGTAACGGCGCACCTCTGTCATCTTCTGGGCGATTGCCAGCTGTACCTGGATCGGTGGTATCGGCCGCCGCACTTCTGGCTGCTCCCGCAAGGGAGTCGCGAGGTACAGGTCGGCCTGGCAGGTCACCTCCTCCGGATTCTCCGCCCCATCGACCGAATCGTCACTCCCGGCGTCGGGCTCGCCCTGCGTCGCGGCCAGCCCTGCGGGTGGATCGCGCACGATGGCATGGCGGTCTCCCTGGCCATGCCGATCTCCGGCGTGGTGGTCGAGGTGAGCGACGCACAGCCGTGGCTGTTTCGCGTCGAGCCGAGCGAGTCGCTGGCGGGGATCGCTGAGCTGGTGCGGGGAGAGGAGCTGCTGCTCTGGTATCTCGACATCATCCGCACCCTGAAGCGCTATCTGCGCGAGGCGATCGCCTCCCCCGCCGGTGAGTCCCTCGGTGCCACCATGGCCGACGGAGGCGTGACGCCCTGCCTGGAGGCCGTGCTAGGCCACGGGCGGTTCGAGAGGCTGCTCAGCGAGATCGCCTGAGCGAGGCGTCCGCAAGGCTGCGTCGGCCTACCGTCGGTGGTACCATTAGGAGGTCGGTGACCTCCCGAGAGCCCGGATAACGGGTCAACCCTACGAGGTCGCAATGGCGGATCGGTCCAGGCTCGCGTCCATCGGCGCTTCGCTGAGCTTCCGGCTGTTTCTCATCCTGCTCCTTACCATCCTCGGTGTCTTCCTCATCTACAACACGCTCACCAGCCGCCACGAGAATCCGATGACCGAGGAACTGGTCAAATCGGAGGCCTACCGGGCGGCCGACTTCATCCGCCAGAGCCTCCAGTCCTGCATGATGGACAACGATCGAGGCTGCATCCGGCAGAACGTCTCGTTGCTCGGCAACGAGCCCGGCGTGGACGGGATCCGCATCTACAACAAGCAGGGCGAGATCGTCTTCTCCAGCCTGGAGGACGAGGTCCACTCCCGCGTGGACGAGCAGGCCGATCCGTGCATCGCCTGTCATGCGGCGGATGAGCCGCTGTCGGACGTACCCACGGAGGAGCTGGCCCGCTTCTCCCTGCAGAGGGACGAGCACGGCCATCGGCTTCTCCGCCTGGCCAACCCGATCCGCAACATCGCGGGCTGCGCGGAGGCGGAGTGCCATGCGCACCGGGCAGACCAGTCCGTCCTCGGCGTGCTCGAGGTCCAGCTCTCGATGGCGGCTGTGGACGGCGCGATCCGGGAGGCGTCGCAGCGGAGTCGCGTGATCGCCTTTGCGATCATCCTCCTGGCAGCGCTCCTCACCGCCGGGATCGTCTACTGGGGAATCTACCAGCCCACCAAGAAGCTGCGGGCCGGGACGGAAGCGCTGGCCGGAGGAGACCTCGGTGTCGAGATCGACCTGGACCGTGCGGATGAGCTCGGCCAGCTCGCGAACTCCTTCAACCTGATGGCGCGCAACCTGAGGTCGGCGCACGAGGAGCTGAGGGACTGGTCGGACACGCTGGAGCAGCGCGTGCACGAGAAGACGGCGGAGCTCGAGGAGATCAACCGCCAGATGATTCGGGTCGAGAAGTCCGCCTCGGTGGGCAAGATGGCCGCGACCGTGGCGCACGAGCTCAACAACCCGCTCTCCGGGATCGTCACCTATGCCAAGGTGCTGGAACGAAAGGTGGAGAGACAGATCCCCGCGGGCGCCGAGAAGACCGCCATCCTGGAGCAGCTCGAGATGATCCGCTCCGAGTCGATGCGCTGCGGGCAGATCGTTCGCGACTTGCTCACGTACGCGCGTGGCGGCCGACACGAGCTGGAACCGGCGCGGCTGCACGACCTCGTCGAGCGGGCCCTCAAGCTGACCTCCCACCACATGGAGCTGGGTCGCGTCAAGGTGGAGACGGAGCTCGGGCTTGCCGACGACGTGGTCGTCTGCGATGGAGACCAGATCGTTCAGGCCTTGCTGGCGCTGTTCATCAACGCCGTGGAGGCGATGCCGGACGGCGGACGGTTGACGGTGTCCACGGCGGCGGCGCCCGCCGATCCCGGCCGCGTGCACCTGACGGTGAGCGACACGGGGGTCGGCATGTCCCGCGAGGTCCAGGACCGGATCTTCGATCCGTTTTTCAGCACGAAGCATGAGGCGAAGGGCGTGGGTCTGGGGCTGGCCGTCGTCTACGGCATCGTCCGGCGCCATGGCGGGCGGATCGACGTCGAGTCGGCGCCGGGCAGCGGGAGCGCCTTTACCATCGAGATCCCCCGACAACCGGCCGGCGGCGATGGGGTGGAAGCAGCGCAGGCCGACAAGGGTGAGTTTATCGCATGAAGAGAAAAAGGAAGATTTTGATCGTCGATGACGAGCGCTCCGTCCGGAGCTCGCTCGCGGAGTGGTTCCTCGAGGATGGCTTCGAGGTGGAGACGGCCGAGGACGGAGAGGCAGCTCTGCGCGCCATGCACAACGCGGGGCCGTTCGACGTGTTCGTGATCGATCTGAAGATGCCCGGGATGGATGGAATCACCTTGCAGAAGCGCGTGCGCGAGGTCGACAGCGATGCGGCCATCATCATCCTGACCGCCTTCGCGTCGGTCGATACCGCCGTCGAAGCCCTCAAGCTGGGCGCGTTCGACTACATCACGAAGCCGGTCGATCCGGACGACCTGTCCAACGCGGTGCGGAACGCGTTGAGGCAGAAGGCGCTGAGTGAAGAGAACATCCGCCTGCGGGACAAGGTGGCGGAGCTGGGCCTCGCCTCCCCGATCATCGGCGAGAGCGCCAAAATGCGGCAGGTGATGGAGCTCATCGATGCGGTCGCCGAGACCGAGGCGACGGTCGTCATCCGGGGGGAAAGCGGGACGGGGAAGGAGCTCATCGCCCGCGCCATTCACGCCCGGAGTCCGCGCCGCTTCTTCCCGGTCGTTGCCGTCAACTGCGGCTCGATCCCGGACACGTTGCTGGAGAGCGAGCTGTTCGGGCACGAGAAGGGAGCGTTCACCGGCGCCCAGTATCGCCGCAAGGGAAAGCTGGAGCTGGCCAACGGCGGCACCCTGTTCCTCGACGAGATCGGCGACATACCGGCCCAGATGCAGATCGACCTTCTTCGGGTACTGGAGACGAAGAAGTTCACCCGGCTCGGCGGCAACCAGGAGATCTCCTCCGACTTCCGCCTGGTGTGTGCCACCAACCAGGACCTGGAGCAGCTCGTAAAGGAAGGCTCGTTCCGGGAGGATCTGTACTACCGGATCAACGTCTTCACCATCGATCTGCCCCCGCTCCGCGAGCGGGCCGAGGACATACCGCTGCTCGCCCGTTTCTTCGTGGAGAAGTATGCGCGCGCGATGGCGAAGCCGGTGAAGGAGATCGACCGACAGGCGGAGGTGCTTCTGGTGGGCCACGACTGGCCCGGTAATGTGCGCGAGCTGGAGAACGCGATCGAGCGGGCGCTGGTGATAGGGAAGGGAGAGCGGCTCGAGGCGGCCGATCTGCCGCTCCGGCTCGAGCGCGAGACGAGGAGGCCGGAGGCGTCGACCCTGGCGGGGGTGGAAGAGACGCACATCCGGAGGGTGCTCACGGAGACCGGATACAACATCACCCGGGCCGCCAGGGCGCTGGGCGTCGACCGCGGCACGCTCTACAACAAGATGAAACGCTATGGGATCGAGCGTGGGTAGTGGCCAGGAACATCTACCTCGCGTTCCTCAACGGCTACCGCCCTCCGGGCGCCGACCGGCTCGCTGAGCGATTGGCCGAGCTCGTGCCGTGCGAGCTCGAGTCCCTTCCCGTGTCGTTCGACATCTCAAGCTACTACTCTCCGGACCGGGGCCAGTACAACGCGACCCTGGTGCTCGCGCATCTGCTCCGTCACCTCCCGGAGCCCGACGGGAAGATCGTCGGCGTCACCCACGTGGATCTCTATGTGCCGGTTCTCACTTTCGTGTTCGGACAGGCTCAGCTCCGCGGCCCGGGCGCCGTCATCTCGACCTACCGGCTGCGGACCGAGTACTACGGCCTCCCCCCCGACGCGACCCTCCTCTACGACCGGACCGTCAAGGAAGTGGTCCACGAGCTCGGACACACGCTCGGCCTGGTCCATTGCCCCGACTACTCGTGTGTGATGAACGCCTCGACGTACGTGGAGCAGGTCGACCTCAAGGAGGCGGGCTTCTGCCGGGAGTGCCAAGGCGAGCTGCGGGCCGATCGCGACGACCGACCGGAGGCCGTGCCGTCCGGACGGTAGGGGTCCGACCGTTCCCGATGTGACCTGACAGCATATATATTGATGACCAGTGTAGTCTCTAAGCCGCTTATGTCCAGGCGAACAGGACGAGGTTGAGTCGCTCATGACCAGGGCGCCGATATCAGATCTGAAAGCGAGGCTCAGCCGGTACCTCGACATGGTCCGGGCCGGAGAGGAGATCATCGTGACCGACCGTGGCAAGCCGATCGCGCGTATCGCCCCGATCGACGAGCGCCTCCACCTCGAGGGACGGCTCGAAGAACTTGTCAGGACGGGTGAAGTCCGGCCGCCGGTTCGCGAGGATCCCCTGGAGTTCGATCGGCTGCCGAGGCCGGCGGATGCCGACGGCCGGGCCAGGTCGCTGATTCTCGAAGAGCGGGCCGAGGAACGTTGAGGTTCTGGGATTCCTCGGCCCTCGTCTCCCTCTGCGTCAAGGAGGGCTTCACGTCCCGTGCGGAGGCCCTCTACGAGGGAGATCGGAAGATCGGCGTGTGGTGGGCGAGCCCGGTCGAGTGCGCCTCGGCGTTCGCACGAATGCGCAGGGAGGGCTCGCTCCCACTGGCCGACGAGGAGGAAGCTCGGTCTGTTCTTTCGGCCCTCTCGGACCGCTGGTTCGAGGTTCAGCCTTCCGAGACCGTTCGGCTCCACGCCCTTCGCCTGTTGCGGCTGCACGCGCTCTCGACGGGAGACGCGCTGCAGCTGGCTGCGGCCATGACCTGGGCCGGGACGCCCGCCGGTGGCGAGCTGGTGACCTTCGATGTCCGCCTGGCCGACGCCGCTCGCCTGGAAGGGTTCACGATCCTCTCGTAGCGGTGGGCGTCCCGAGCTCGCTCGACCAGGGTGGGGACTCTGCGGCTAGGCGTCCTCGGCCGGCGAGATCTCGTCGACTCCGCGCAGGAGCCCGGTCTCGCCGGCGATCCAGATGAGCAACCGACCGGCGGGGCTCAGCCGCTCGCGCAGCTCGAGCACCTGCCGGGCCTGCGCGGGCTCGTCCGTGATCAGGCCGTCCACCCCGCGGCTCATCATCACCGACATCTGCACCGGATGGTTGATCGTCCAGGCGTAGACCTTCATCCCTCTCCGGTGGGCGCGCCGGATCTGGGATCGAGAGGCGGCGGCCGCGTTCAGGGCGAGGAAGTCGAGGTCGAGGCGGGTCAGGTCCCCCACGCTGACGGTGTTGAGCAGACCACGGGGCCAGTCGGGCCTCAACGCAGCGGCCCGTTGAAGCCCCGCCAGTTTCAGGGACATGAGCATGATCTGCGGTCCCATGCCTGTCTCCTCGACGATCTCGACCACCGCGGACTCGAGCCGCCGATCATGGCCGTAGTACTTGAGCTCGATCACGACGCCCAGGTGGCCCCTCGCGAGCTCGAGGGCCTGGCGCAGCGTCGGCACGCGCTGATCGGCGAACTCGGGCCCGAACCAGCTCCCGACGTCGAGGTCACGGAGCTCCGGGCCGGTGGCGTTCCAGACCATCAGGTCTTCACGGCCCACCCGCTTGAAGTCGCTGTCGTGCTGGACGATGACGACCCCGTTTGCATCCTCCTGCACATCGAGCTCGATCCAGTCCGCCCGAGCCTCGATGGCGCGCTCGAAGGCCGCGACCGTGTTCTCCGGAGTCGAGCCGGCTGCACCTCGATGGGCGATGACGACCACCTCGTCGGGCTGGCTGACGCTACGGCCGCCGACGTACGCGCCCACGCCGACGATGGCAAGCGCGGCGGCGCCGCCCCAGAGCCACTTCCGGCCGGAGATCACCAGGGTGGCGCGAAGGCCGAGCGTGCCGCGCTCGGCGATCGTCGGCACCAGCCGGCCGGGTCCCGCCAGCGAGCGGTAGAGGCGGACGATGAATAGGGGGAGGAGCGTCGTGGTAAGGATCGAGAGCGTCAGGTTGAACGCGAAGGAGACGAGCAGGGTGACCGCCAGCCCTGCCGCCAACAGGGCCAGGCCTCCGGCTCCCACGTCGGGGACGAGGAGATCGCCGACGAGGCCGATGAGGATGCTCACGACCCACGAGAGCAGGCCGACGGTGACCATCCAGGCGGCCAGCGAGCGGGCGATCCGCCAGCCGAGCGATGCCGTCCCCTCCCGGCTGTCGCGGAGGGCCTGCCTGCCAGAACGAGCGGCGAACAGGACGAGCGGGATCGCCAGGATCCAGTCGGCGACCTTCTTCAGCCCGGCGATTCCCATCCCTACCAGTAGCGCCCCGGCGAGGACGACGGTCCACCAGAACTCGGGCGGCCGCTCGGCCAGATAGTAGTTGATGTCGTAGCGGCCCAGGAGCAGGACCGCCACGCCGGCCAGCGCGGCCAGAAACGGGGCGGCGAGCAGGAGCAGGCGCGCCACGATCTGCCCGCCCAGCCGCACCAGCTGCGGCACGCGAGGCAGCAGGTAACCGGCCGCGTCGAGCCACGTCACCCGGCGATCCTCGGCCGCCCCGAACCCGATGACCATCAGCGCTCCCCCCTCGGCGAACCAGATCCCGAGGGAGACCGCGCCCACGATCAGGACTGCGGCCAGCCCGATCGGGTGGAGCACGAAGGCGGCGATCTCCGCGTCGGCCAGGACGCCGTCGCTCGTCGTCAGCAGGAAGAGCTTCACCAGCAGGCCGACGACGGGCGTGACCACGACCACGGTGAACACCTTGGACAGGAGGTCCGTCAGCACGAGCTGCGGCCAGGTGCGCCGGAAGTCGGTGAGCGCCTTGCGCAGATCGGCCCACGGGATGGATGGCATGCGGCCAACCTACGGCAAGCCGGTTTCGGGCCGTAGTGGCTGCGGCCGGTGTCCTGCCGGGGCGGAGGCCTTCGGCCCTATCCCGTTCGAGAGGACGCTTCTGACGGCAACCGGCGTCAGCAACGCCCAGGGGAGCCGCTAGCCAGGTAGGCAAACCCCCAGTACAGCTCCTCGATCGTGCAGGCGTTCGCGTATCGGCCGAGGGACTCCCAAGGGTGCCGCGTGGCGAGATCGAGCGTGACGCCGAAGGGCCGCGTGATCCATACGGCCACACGCACCAGCCATTGGGGCGCGTGATCCGGTTGCTTGAAATCGAGGATCACGAACCGTGAGCCCGGCTCGAGCGCGAACACCCCTCGGCGGACCACTTCGTCGAACTCCGGCACCAGGGTCAGGGCAAACGTCGACAGGATGCCCTTCAGGTTGTTCGGGAACACGTAGGAGGATGCGTCGCTGAGGACGAGTTCGACGTTATTCCAGCCGGCCCTGCGGATCCGCTCGTTCGCCCGGTCCATCATCGCGTCGGTCATGTCGACGCCGATGATGCGGCCCGAAGGTCCGACGGCTTGCTCGAGCAGCGGGAAGTTCAGACCGGTTCCGCACCCCAGCTCGACTACCGTGTCGCCGGGCCGGAGCCCCAGTGCGCGCACTGCACGCTTCCGATACGCCTGCTCCCGGAAGCCGATCAGATAGTACAGATTGGCAGTGAAGTCGTACGTCGCCGCCCTTCGCCGGTAGAGATCCCTGAGCTTGCCCGGCGTCAGCGGCATCGGCCGTTGCGCGAGCATGCTGGTTCGAGTTCCATGCCACACACAACGTCTCGCACGACCATTTGCGACCTCCTATCATCCATCCTCTTCTTCGGCCGGGAGCTCTCCTCCGTCCTTTAATTCGTGGTGCCGACGGACCGTTCGCGCCGAGTGTGTCGGCTCCCGACGGGGCGGGGGACCTGACCCGATCGTCTTCTCGAGAAGCGTTAAGATGGAGAGCATTTCATCCTTGAACTGGGCATGGTGGAGGACGTCCCAATGCTCTCGGAGGTATGCCTGGAGGAAGCGGGTCACGTGACCAAGTTCCACGACGGTGTGGGCGGTGGAGTTGCCAGCGGGGTCCGCTAAGGTTCCGAAGGCCACGACCCTCGCCCGATGGCCGCAGGACGTCGTGACGTGTCCACGCCGCACCAACGCCTCCGCGGACCGCTCGGCGTCAATCGGCGGGCAGCACCCGAACCGCGCCAACGCGACGGCCAGCACCCGGTGATCGCGCATCGCGGGGTTGAGGCGCGCCCGTCCCTCTTTGACTTCGCCGATCAGCATGTCCGTCACGTCGGCTGGCGCGCCGAGGACCGGATCGGGCTCGAACCGGTCCTCCTGGGTATGTGGCTTCGCCCCGGCCAACCGACGACCCGCGCCGGGGAATCGAACCGCGAGCACGTCAATGTCCGTGGCGGTGCGGACACCGGCGCGACCTGCCTCCAGCACCGGATACTCGGCCACGGTGAAATAACCATTAACTCGTAGGTAGGCCTGTACCAGCGCGACGGCCGCATCCATCTGGCGTGTCCCCTCTCTCGAACTCCCAGTTCGTTCAATGCGTCCTGCGTGAAAGCGTACCGGGAGTGGTCTTAAGCGAGGGTGAAGCCCGAGTTAAGGTTTCTTCGTCAAGCAACGGTGCGCGGTCGTAGCGTTCTGTCCGTATTCCCTAAGAAACCTTAGCGCGTCCTTCAGGGAGCCTTAAGAGAGGGGTCCCTACAGTAGGGGCGTTCGCAGGCCGGAAGCCGTTGAGCGACCGGTTGGTCGGATCTTGGTCGGATCGTCGGGCGGAAAGGCGGAAGACCTCCAGTGGACGCGTGCCCAGGAGAGGACACGAATGTCGATGCGTCGCGCGACTCTTCGGGGATCAGGATCTGCTTCGACGTGTCGGGGATCCGGTGCGTGACCGGCGCTGCCGCTCTCGAGCGGGAGCTGTCGACGGTGGATGGGGTGCTGCATGCGGCGGTCCGCGCCAGGCGCGATCGTCTTTGCGTGGAGATGAGCCGGCTGGCGCCTGTCGATGCCGTGGTCCGGTTGCTCTCCAGTTGCGGCTGTCGAATCGGGGAGGGCCTCGTGCAGGTGACGGCATGGGTGGACACACCGGCGGAGCGGCTTAAGGAGCTGAAACAGGGAATCAGCGAGTGGCCGTGCGTTGCCTACTGCGAGATCCATCCGCCCACCGGGCGGGTGGATTTCGGGCTCAGGCTTCGCGAGGATTGGCAGACGGCCCTGCCCGAGCTCTGCCGGTGCCTGTGCGCTGCTCGCGAGCCGGCTCGGATCGCCGGATCCCTCGAGGACGAACCGGCCGAAGCGAGACCTGGAACCCTAGCCCAGAGGAGCGAGACCCGTTGAAGCAGACAGCGTCACCGAGGGACGACCGCGGTATCGGACTTCCGTCGCAGGACGCCGCCAACGCGAGCGTCGCTATCATCGACGTGGAGGGCATCGACGACCGAGCCGATCTCGCCAGAATCGTGGAATCCCTGGAGCGGCTGGAGGGGGTCCGCAGCGCGAGAGTCAACGCAAGTACCGGCCGGGTTCACATCACCCATGAACCTTCGAGTACGAAGATGGCGAAGATCGTGGGGTTCCTCGAGCGGGCGGGGTACCGCGTGGGCCGCGAGACGATCGGCGTCCGGGTCCGCGGGATGCACTGCGCCAGCTGTATCAGCGGGATCGAGGCGTCGCTCGCGGACACCCGCGGCGTGCTGAACGCCTCCGTGAGCCTGGCGACCGAGACGGCCAGCGTCGAATACCTGCCCGACCAGGTGGATTTCGAATCGATTAAGGAGGCGATCGAGGCCACCGGCAACTACACGGCCGAGCCGATCAGGGATGCCGATGTCGATACGGAGACCGCTGACCGGGCCACCGAGTATCGCTCGCTGATGCGGAAGTTCTGGTTCGCGGCCGCGATCTCCGTGCCGGTGCTGGCGACCGCCTACCCGGAGTTCGTGCCCGGCCTGTCCGGGCTGAGCCGGACAGCGATCCGCTGGATCTGGCTGGTGGATGGGCTGCTCGCCCTGTCGGTGCTGCTCTACTCGGGCAGGCATTTCCTCACCGGCATGGTGGCGGCGTTCCGCCACCGCACGGCGGACATGAACACGCTGATCGGGCTCGGCACCAGCGCGGCCTGGATCTATTCGGTAGTGGCCGTCGCCGCGCCGGGCCTCTTCCCGGAAGGCACCGCAGAGCCGTTCTTCGACGTGACGGCCGTGGTCGTCGCCCTCGTCGTCCTGGGACAGGCGCTGGAGATCCGCGCCAAGGGGAGGACGTCGGATGCGATCCGGAAGCTGCTGGACCTCCAGGCGAAGACCGCCCGTGTGGTGCGGGACGGGGTCGAGCTCGACATCCCGGTGGAAGAAGTCGAGGTGGATGACATCGTGGTCGTCCGGCCCGGCGAGAAGATTCCGGTCGACGGCGTCGTGGTCGAGGGAGGCAGCGCCATCGATGAGTCGATGGTCACCGGCGAGAGCATTCCGGTCGAGAAGGGGCCGGGGGACGACGTGATCGGCGCGACGATCAACAAGGTGGGGAGCCTGAAGTTCCGGGCCACGAAGGTGGGCAAGGACACGGCACTCGCCCAGATCGTCAAGATGGTCAGGGAGGCGCAGGGGTCGAAGGCGCCGATCGCCAGGACGGTCGATGTGGTGGCCAGCTACTTCGTGCCGGCGGTGATGATCACCGCCCTGCTCGCCTTCGGGATCTGGTACGCCCTGGGACCGAGCCCCCAGCTCACCTACGCCATCGTGGTCGCCGTCACCGTGTTGATCATCGCCTGCCCGTGCGCGCTCGGTCTGGCGACGCCGATGTCGCTCATGGTCGGGGTCGGAAAGGCGGCCGAGAAGGGCGTGCTGATCCGGAGCGGGGAGGCACTGCAGACGGCCCGGGCGCTGGACGCGATCATCCTCGACAAGACCGGGACCATCACCAAGGGCCAGCCCGAGGTCACGAATGTCCTCCCCGCCGAGGGCTTTGCGGAGGACGAGATCCTCCGCTTGGCGGCTTCGGCCGAGAGGCGCTCCGAGCACCCGCTCGGCGAGGCGATCGTCGAGGGGGCGCGGGCTCGCGATCTGGCCCTCTCGGAGCCCGAGGGCTTCGGGGCGATCGCCGGGCATGGGATCGAGGCGACGGTGGAGGCGAGATCGCTGCTGCTCGGAAACCGAAAGCTGATGACCGAGCGGGGCGTCGAGTTCGGCCGGCTGTGGGACGAAGCGGTTCGGTTCTCCGACGAGGGAAAGACCTCGATGTACGTGGCGATCGACGGCCGGCCGGCGGGGATCGTGTCGGTCGCGGACACGAGCAAGGACGATTCCGTGGCGGCGATTCGAGCCCTTCACCGGATGGGCCTGGAGGTGGTCATGATCACCGGCGACAACGAGCGCACGGCGAAGGCCATCGCGCGGCAGGTCGGGATCGAGCGGGTGCTGGCCGAAGTCCTTCCGGAGGACAAGGCGGCTCAGGTTCAGGCGCTGCAGGCGGAGGGGAAGAAGGTCGCCATGGTCGGAGACGGGATCAACGACGCGCCGGCTCTAGCGCAGGCCGATGTGGGGATCGCGATCGGCACGGGTACGGACGTGGCGATCGAGGCGGCCGACGTGACGCTGGTGGGCGGCAGCCTCAACGGGGTCGTCCTGGCGATCCAGATCTCCAAGCGGACCTTCCGCAACATCAAGCAGAACCTGGTCGGCGCGTTCGGCTACAACACGGTCGGGATCCCGATCGCCGCCGGAGTCCTCTACCCGGCGTTCGGAGTGCTCCTCTCGCCCCTGATCGCGGGCGCTGCCATGGCGTTCAGCTCCGTAACGGTGGTCACCAACGCGAACCGGCTGCGGCGCTTCCAACCGAAAGGGGCATGACCGATGGTCGACGTCATCGTCGTGGAGCTGGCGGTCGCGGCCTCGATCGCCTGGGTCGTGTGGTTCTTCTGGCTGTCGGAGAAGAAAGGGGTGCGCGCCGCCGCGGCCAGCGGCTACCAGGAGGTGCGGGTGCGGGTCAAGGGAGGGTACGACCCCGACGTGATCGTCGTCGAGAGCGGCCGGCCCGTAAAGCTGCACTTCAACCGCCAGGAGACCTCCGCCTGCTCGGAGATGGTCGTGTTCCCCGATTTCGGGATCTCCCGCCAGCTACCGGCCGGCGAGGTCGTCACGATCGAACTGACGCCGGAGCAACCCGGCGAGTACGACTTCGCGTGCCAGATGGGGATGCTGCGCGGCAAGTTGGTCGCGGAGTAGGCGGCGGACGGGCGAGCGGCTCACGATGTGGACGCGGTCTCCGTGGGGGCCGCGTCGCGCCCGTTCCCGGCGGGACCCTCCTCATCATCGGAATCGTCGCTTTCCTTCGCGCCGGGCAGATCGAGCTTGGCACTCATGGGGAATCGAAGCTCGAACGTCGTGCCGGTCGTCCCCGCCGTGCTGCGGAGCGAGATCGTGCCGCCGTGACTCTCGACGATCGCCTTGACGATGGAGAGTCCCAGGCCCGAACCGGGCCAGGCCGAATGCCCGGCCTCGCCGCGGACGAAACGGTGAAACAAACGGTCCCGTTCGTTTGCCGGGATGCCCGGGCCCCGGTCGGACACCGTGATCACGGCCGCCGAGCCATCTCCGCGCTCAGCGCTCAACGTGATGATTCCTCCGCTCGCCGCATACTTGATCGCGTTGTCCACGAGATTCCCGATTGCGCGGGATAGCAGTCTACCGTCCGCCGGCACGACCAGCGGCTCGGCCTTCAGCTCGATCTCGGCGCCGGCCGCCGAAGCCGACCGGCGGTATCTCTCAGCGACCTTCTCCAGCACATCGTCCACCCTGACGGGTCGACGGACGGGGGTGAGGGCCCCGCTCTCCCCTCTCGCTAGCGTGATGAGGTCGTCGGCCAGCGTGGAAACTGCCTTCAGGTCCTCCAGGCTTTGTTCGAGAATGGCCTCGTACTCCTCCTGCGAACGCCGCCTCCGCAGCGCCACTTCAACGTCCCCTCTCAGCACCGTCAGCGGGGTGCGGATCTCGTGGCCTACATCCGCAATGAAGCGACGCTGGGCCTCGAACGCCGCGTCGATGCGCGCGAGCATCGAGTTCAGAACCGAAACCAACCGCTCGAGCTCCGCCGTTTCCGCTTCGGCCTCGATGCGATGGTCGCCCCCGGTCATTTCTATGCTCTCCGCCTGCCGGATCGTCTCCAGCACGGGGCGAACGGCGGCGCCTGCCAGCCACCAGCCCAGTAGGGCGGTCGCCACGGTGCCGACGATCGCGAGGAGAACCAGCAAGTTGCGAAAGTCGGCCAGGACGTCGTACGCCCGTCCGGCGGACACGATGACTTCGAGAAGGTGCAGCTCGTGCTGAGGACCCACCAATCCGAGCGGATAGAGGATGCCCCGGTACGGCTCGCTCTCCCAGCGAGTGTCAAACAGCTCCGGCTCTCCGCTGTTGACCACGCGATATCGTAGCACCTGGCTCAGTGGGAGATCGCGTCCTCCGAGATTACGAGTCCGGAGAACCGGTGCTCCCTCGATGCTCCAGATCTGCGCGAAGTGCTTGAAGACCGTTTCGGTACCGGGACCTGCGGTCAGGAACAGATCGTCGTGAAAATTGACCGTGCTGTCGCCCGATGCGGCCGCGCCGGAAGCTTCGATGGAGGCCAGACGCAGAAGGGTGCTGTCGATCTGATCGAGCAGCAGGTTGCGCAGGACGAGGTAGCCCGTCGTGGATCCGATGCTGGCCGCCATCAGGACGGCCAGGCCGAACCGGATGGCCAGCTTTCCGCGGAACGAGCGCCGGAGCGCGCGGATCATCGATCGCCGCGGCCCAGCCTGAAGCCGACGCCGCGCACCGTGAAGATGAGTCTTTCCTTCCCCCGTTCCTCGAGCTTCTTGCGCAGGTTCGCCATGTGGACGTCGACCAGGTTCGTGCCCGGGTCGAAGCTCATGCCCCAGACGCGGTCCAGGAGCTCGAGTCGCTTCACGACCTGCCCGGGCTTTCTCATCAGCGACTCCAGCACCTTGAACTCGGTGGGCGTCAGCTCTACTGCCTGTCCCGCCCGTCGAACCTCGTGCCGCAGCCGGTCAAGCTCGACGTCTTCGAATCGGAGCGTGCCCTCAGCGATCGGAGCGGCGCGCCGAGCCAGCGCCCGGATTCGGGCCAGCAACTCCTCGAAGTCGAACGGCTTGGTCAAATAGTCGTCAGCGCCGACATCCAACCCGTGAATGATGTCCTCCCGAGAGTCTCGCGCGGTCAGCATCAGGATCGGCGTGGTGTTGCCCTCCGCTCGCAGCTCGGACGTCACGTGAATCCCGCTCTTCTGAGGCATCATGATGTCGAGCACGAGCACGTCGTACTCGGTCACATTAGCGAGCGCCACCGCCTCGACGCCGTCCCGGGCCAGATCCACGACATGGCCTTCTTCCTTGAGCCCTTTGAGGATGAAGCGCGCGACGCGAGCGTCGTCCTCGGCCAAGAGGATCTTCATGGCTACGAAGCTACCTCCTCCTGCCGAGTCGGCAGGATCCGGTTCACAATCTCAAGGAATCTTAACAAAGGCTTAGGGAAATCTTAAGCATTTCCCTCGCACGTTAGGAGCGTTGGCTGCGGGGGGCACGCGCTGTCGGCGCGATTGCTATCCCTCATGCTCCATCGCCGGTCCGCGATTCCGCGTTGTCGGGCCGACGCAGAAAGGAATCGGCATGTCGGCGACAGCGGCCTACGACTGCGAGTTCCGATTGAGCCGGAGGGGGCAGAATCGGCCACATCTCACTGCCCCCCGCAGAGAGACCCTCCGGCTTCTCCGCTCTTCGATCCTTGCTCTTCACGGAACCAACGCTGGAGGTGGTCATGAGACCTAGCGGTCTGGCCAGGGGACTGAGGTTCCTCATCGTGGGCGCCGCCGCCGGGACTGCCCTCTGCGGCCTTCACGAGGCTGCTTTCGCCCAGGAAGAGGAAGAGCCGGACACACAGGACGAGCAGGCGGTCCTACCCTCGACGGCCTTCGTGGTCACCGGCTATGGCACGTTTGCCTGGACCGCATCCTCGGAAGAAGCCGGAGGAAACTTCTTTGCCGCGAACTTCAACCCGATCTTCCTCTTCCAAGTCGAGAAGCGTTTCCTGTTTGAGGCGGAGTTGGAGTTCGAGCTCGAAGACGGCGCGACGGAAGTGGGGCTCGAGTATGCACAGGTGGACTTCATTGCGACGGACTTCCTGATGTTCGTCGGCGGCAAGTTCCTGCTTCCCTTCAACGTCTTCGGAGAGCGGCTGCACCCGACCTGGATCAACAAGTTTCCGACTCCCCCTCCGATCTACGGTCACCATTCCACGGGTCTTGGTGCGGAGCCGCTCCTTCCGATCCTCTCCGATATCGGCCTCATGGCGCGAGCCGTAGGAACGCCCGGCAGATGGCAGTTGGGCGGAAGCGCCTATGTGGCGCAGGGGCCCGCGCACGAGGAGCACGGCGAGGAGGAGGGACACGAAGATCCAGCCGAGGAGGAGGAGTTCCCGGAAGTCGGTTTTCCGGCCTCAGCCAGCGACAACAACCAGAACAAAGCCCTGGGACTGCGTCTCGACATCGCCCTTCCGCCTTGGATGGAGATCGATTTCTCCGTCCTCAGCGGGGACTATGATGAAGAAGGACTTCTGGCGTTCACCGCCTACGGCGTCGCAGCCGAAACCCGGGTTAGTGGCGTCGAGGTCCGCGGCGAGTTCATTCAGACACGCCAGGAGGTCCTGACGTCCGAAGGAGTCCCCGACCTCGTTCGAAACGGGTTCTATGCCCAGGCGGCCTATCGCTGGTGGAACCTCGAGCCCGTTCTTCGCTGGACTCAGATTTTCGATTCGGAGTTGGATGGCGAGAAGGAGGAGGACGGAGCGCGACAGATGGGCTTTGGCCTGGACTACTGGTTCTCGGCGTCGATCGCGATCAAGGCGGCGTACGAGCTCAACCGAGAGTCCGGACACGAGCTGGACAACGACCGCTTTATCTTTCAAGCCGCAGTCGGGTTCTAGGAGGGAAGATGGCCATCAACTGGAATGGAACGGTACGCCGCCTTCTCCCGCTTGCGGCGATCGGCATCGCCCCGCTGGTCGCCCACGATGCGGTAGCCCAGCAGGTGGATCCGATGCTGGTCGCAGAAGGTGCCGCCGTTTACGGTGCCAACTGTGGGCGCTGCCATAACGCCCGGTCTCCGCTCGAGCGGTCGGACCGTCAGTGGGTCGTGATCATGACCCACATGCGTGTGAGAGCAAACCTCGCCGGGCAGGACGCGCGCAAGGTGCTCGCGTTCCTGATGGCGACGAACGGCCAGCCTTCCCCGGGGCAGGCCGCAACTGCGCCTATGGATGGCGAGGCCGATCGTTTGGTCGCCGCCGAGGAAACGGCCGCGACCGACCGCTACGGAGGGCGGACAGCGGGGGACGCTGTCGGACGAGCCTCGAGCCCCCGATAGCGGGCTCGAACAGGCTACTACTTGTGGGGATGAGGGTGAAAGCGTTGGTGTGGCTGCGACGACCTGGTTCGACTGTACTCTTGCTCGGACTGCTCGCCCCGTGCGCGATTGCAGGGAGTGTCCTGCTCGGAAACGAGCCGGAGCCGTCCGGCGTGGGGGTCGGTTACGCTTCGGTTCCAAGCGGGCCTATGCTGGTGTTCGGTGGAGAGGGTGAAGAGATATTCAAGCGCCAGTGCGTCGTCTGTCATGGAGACAAGGGTCGCGGAGACGGCCCGGCTTCTGGGGCACTCAGACCGAGGCCGGCCGACTTGACCGATGAAGGCAGGATGGGTGAGTACACCGAGAAGGAGCTGACGGCCGTCATTGGGAAGGGAAAGGGCATGATGCCGGCCTTTGCCGCTGTTCTGAGCGCCAAGGACCTGGAAGCTGTCGCGGCCTACGTGCACTCTCTCTCACACGTCGACAAGACCGGAGATTAGGATCGGCGTCACACGCCGTGGAAACGGGGAAGAATGACTGAGATGTGGCGAAACGACCGTACCGGCATTGGCTTCTTGGTCCTCCGGCTTGGACTCGGCTTCGTGTTCATCGCTCATGGCTGGGTCAAGCTGTTTGGAGGTCAGATCTCGTTCGTCCAGGACATGTTGCGGATCGTGGGCGTGTCGTTGCCGGGCCCCTTGCTCGTAGTCGTCGCGATCGTGGAGCTACTCGGTGGACTGTCGCTGGTCACCGGTCCCCTTGCGAGGTGGAGCGCCGCCGTGCTCGCGTTCGAGATGGCGGTCACCGTGGCCATCTTCCACGCAGCGCAGGGCTTCTTCATCATCGCCCTTCCCAACGCACCGCTCGCCTACGGGTTCGAGTTCCACCTCGTGCTCATAACCGGCCTCCTGAGCATTGCCATCGCCGGGCCGGGAGCGCTGGTTTTGCGCTCCCGCGCCTCGGCATTGTCCGGCGCCCCGGAAGAAGCCGCAAGCGCCAGCGCGGTTGGAGACGAACGATGATGCCGACCCTTGAACAGAGTGTTCCGGTGGTGCCCACCAACGCTTGGATCGCGACCTCTCTCGTCTCCTGGGCGGTGCTGGGGTTGATCGTTGGGGGGATCGCCAAGGCCATCCATCCCGGACCTGACCCAGGTGGAATCTTGGGTACGATGGTGATCGGTCTGGTGGGGGCAGTACTCGGCGGGTCAATCGGTTCTCTCATCGGCATCGGCGGGGTCGCCGGTTTCGACCTCAAGAGTCTGGGGCTCGCAGTATTCGGTGCACTTGTGCTGCTCCTCGGATTTCGCGGGCTACGCAAACTCCGCTCCCGGAAGAGTTTATGACGTCGGGCTGCCCGTCGATGGAGGTGTGCCGTGGCCGACTGCAGCACCCTGGAGGACGAGGGGCTCTGGGCGGGCGACCGCTGCTGCGAGGTATGCAGCATCAACGGTAGGGCACCCGCCGTTTGCCGTCAGCGCATTACCTTGAAGGACGGGCGCAGCTTTCTGCTCTGCTGTAAGGCCCTCGAGATGGTGATCCGGCAGGAGCTGGCGGACGCGCCGCCTTCCGGCTGATGTAGGAGACTCTTCGTCCGGAGTTCTTGTCAGCCTCCTCGTTCCGCGGCCCCCCCGGCATGAGCTACCATTGGCAGGGCCATCGTGTTCATCCTCGCGATTGGATCAGCCGCATCGAGGTCCTGCTGTTTCGGTCGGGTGCGGCTGGCGCCGGTCGAGAGTCAGGAAACCGCCTACCGCTCGGTGAAGAAACCTTATGGCTCGATTACAGGAATCTTTAGAGGCTCGGAGTAGCTTTTCGCCCAATACGATAAGCTCGCGCACTCGGATCCGGGCTTGCGCGGACAGCATTCGCTTGGAAGACAGGACTTTGCGGCATGACCGACCTGGGCATGCTCGACGCATGAAATCGGTGCCCGTTCGCCGCCTCGGCCTGGCCGCAACCGCCCTGGCCGCAACGGCCCTGGCCCTGGCCGCGCTGACGGCGACCCTAGCCGGTCGGGCGGTCGCGCAGGTGCCGCCCCAGCCGTTGTCGGTCGAGGAAGCCGTGTCCG
>CAZEBA010000039.1:24359-29940 GCA_964510615.1 uncultured Gemmatimonadota bacterium | reverse complement strand
TCGCTCGCTCAGCGCCTCCCGAACCGCGTGCCTGGCGAGCAGTCGGGTCGAGTCGACGATCGGCAGCGGAGAGTTCTCCGGCGTCACGATGAGCGGGATCTCGGTGCATCCGAGGATGACGCACTCGGCGCCCCGCGACGCGAGATCGGCGATCGCTCCGAGGAACCGCGCGGTGGTCTCGGGGCGAAAGACGCTCTGGCAGAGCTCCTCGAAGATCGCCCGGTTCAGCTGTTGCCTGACCGGCTTCTCCGGGATGAGCCGCTCCAGCCCCCGATCTTCCAGGGCCTTCTCGTACACGGGCCCGGTCATCGTCCACTCCGTGCCGAGCAGCCCGACGCGCCTCCACCCTCGGGCGACGATCTCGTGGCAGACCGCGTCCGCGATATGCAGGCCGGGTATCGGCAGCTCGGCGGCGATCCGCTCGAGGACGATATGGGCCGTGTTGTCCGGGCAGACGTAGAAGTCGGCCCCTGCGTCGGCGACGAGCCGCACCCCCTCCGACAGATATCGTGCGACGGCGTCGTGGTCGTCCGCCTCCCAGCCCGGCATGCTCAGGCCCAGCGGGACGGCGCTCAGCACGATCGTCGGATGCATGTGCGGACCGAGACGCGTTGCGCCCTCGCGGCAGGCCGCGATGAAGCAGGCCGTGCCGCCCTCGTAGCTGTGGACCGCGATTCCGATCGTCTTCATGCGGGCGGGCTCTTTCATGCGGGCAGGCTCCTCAGGGCAAGCGGGCGACAGCCAGGGCGAACCGGGCCGCAGAGTCCGTCTCCCACTGCTCGACTCTCAGGCCGCCATCCTCCAGAAGCCCGCTGGCCGAGTCCCGGGTGTACTTGTGACTCAGCTCGGTGCAGATGGCCTCTCCTGGCGCGAACTGCAGGCGCATGTCGACGGCAGGAATGGAAACCGTCTGTGCGCGATCCGAGACGAGATGCATTTCGATGCGGGACTCGCCCTCGTTCCAGGTGGCTCGATGCCGGAAAGCATCGGGCACGAAGTCGGCACCCAGTTCGCGGTTGAGGACGAGCAGAACATTTCGGTTGAAGGCCGCCGTCACTCCGCGAGCGTCATCATACGCTGCCAGGAGCCGTTGCCGGTTCTTGACGAGGTCGAAGCCGACCAGAAAGGCGTCCGTCGCCGCCATGCTCCCTTGAACGCTCCGAACGAAGGCGACGGCCTCGCGAGGGCGGAGGTTCCCGATCGTGCTTCCCAGAAAGAGAATCAGCCGACGACTGTCCGAGAAGGGAAGAGGCAGATCCTGCTGGAAGTCGTCCACGATGCCCAGAACGTGAAGCTCCGGGTACCGCCGACGGAGCCGTTCCGCGGCGCCGTTGACGGCCTCGGAGCTGACGTCGATGGACGCATAGCCCTCGACCGCCCCTCCGTCGGCCGCCGCTGCGTCGAGAAGGATCTCGGTCTTTCCCGAGCTTCCCGATCCGAATTCGACCAAAGCGGCAGGACGGATGGTCCGAATCAGGGACGGAGCGATTCGCTCCAGGATGGCACGTTCGGCGCGAGTGAGGTAGTACTCCGGAAGGCGCGTGATCTCCTCGAACAGCCAAGATCCTCGCGCATCATAGAAGTACTTGGGCGGCAGGGACCGCGGCCGTCGCCCGAGGCCTTCCCGGACGTCCGAGAAGAGTCCGTTTCGCAGCTGAGCACCGTCGACGATTCGCCGGATCTCGATCCCCGGAGTCCGGTCCACCTTCCCCCTCTATTGTTGCACCTCTCCCAGCGATCGATGCATGATAGCCCCGGACGCGTGTGTCACGCATGATCACCGGACGAGCGCCATCGAGATGAAGAACGCAGAACGGATTGCCGCGGATCCGCGTTCCGGAGAAGTCGGTAGAGAGGCGGGCGGTGTGGCCACCGGAGCGGCGGCACCCTCGCCGGCGCTGCCGACGGTGGACGATGGCTCGGTGGACGATGGCTCGCTCGACGCTCGCTACCGCCGGGTGCGGGCGTTCACGGAAACGCTGTGCGAGCCGCTGG
The DNA here is from genome assembly GCA_964510615.1 of uncultured Gemmatimonadota bacterium. Taxonomy (GTDB): domain Bacteria; phylum Gemmatimonadota; class Gemmatimonadetes; order Palauibacterales; family Palauibacteraceae. Next base: position 27,945 of record CAZEBA010000039.1, on the reverse strand, counting down.
CCACCGAGGACTACGTCGTCCAGACGATGGAGGACGTAAGCCCGACCAAGTGGCACCTGGCGCACGTGAGCTGGTTCTTCGAGACCTTCCTGCTGCGCGAGCACCATCCGGGCTACCAGCCACTCGACGAAGCGTACGCCTACCTGTTCAACTCGTATTACGTCCAGGCGGGGGAGCGACACTGCCGAGACCGGAGGGGATGGATCTCCCGGCCGACCGTCGAGGAGGTGTACGAATACCGGCGCCATGTGGACGACCACATGAACCACTTGCTCGATCGCTCCGATACGGACGAGAAGCTCCGCGCCCGGATCGCCCCCGTGGTCGAGATCGGAATCCACCACGAGCAACAGCACCAGGAGCTGCTGCTCACCGACGTCAAGCACGTCTTCTCCGTCAACCCGCTTCGCCCGGCCTACCGGACGGAGCCGCTGTTACGAGGAGGCGGCACGCCCGGACTCGGCTGGTGCGGTTTCGGGGGTGGGCTGGTCGAGATCGGCCACGACGGAGACGGGTTCGCCTACGACAACGAGGGCCCGCGGCACCGGGTCTACCTGGAGCCGTTCCTGCTCGGTGATCGACTGGCGACCAACGGAGAGTATCTGGCGTTCATGGAGGATGGTGCCTACGAGCGGCCGGAGCTGTGGCTGTCGGCCGGGTGGGCCACGGCCCAGGAGAAGGGCTGGAGCGAGCCTTTCTACTGGGAGAAGCGGGACGGCCGCTGGTGGAACTACACCCTGCGCGGGATGGTGCCGGTCGACGAGCACGAGCCGGTGACCCACCTCAGCTACTTCGAGGCGGACGCGTACGCGCGCTGGGCAGGGGCGCGGCTTCCGACCGAGGCCGAGTGGGAGACGGCGGCGAGAGGCGTTTCCGTGACCGGCAACCTGGTGGAGAGCGGGCGCTTCCACCCGGCAGCGGTGGGTTCCGAAGGGAATCCAGCGTCGGCTTCCGAACGGCCCGGCGCGCGGGCCACCGACCCGTCAGGCCATGCACTCCATCAGATCTACGGCGACGTCTGGGAGTGGACCCGGAGCCAGTATTCACCCTACCCCGGCTACGAGCCTCCCGCGGGCGCCCTGGGCGAGTACAACGGGAAGTTCATGTGCAACCAGTTCGTGCTCCGAGGGGGATCGTGCGCCACCTCGGTCACGCACATTCGACCGACCTACCGGAACTTCTTCCCACCCGATGCCACCTGGCAGTTCACGGGAGTGCGGCTGGCCCGCGACGCCTGACATGACGCGCTAGCGAGCGCGGGCGTCGTTCCGCGGCGCCGTCCGTGTCATGGACCTCCCACTGTCAGCTGTCAGCGGCCATAGGAGCGGACGCGACCCAGGAGGTGCCAAGAATGGCTACGCTCAGCGAGCAGCAACTCGAGACATGCACGACGAGCCGGTGGGATTTCTCGGACCTGCGGGCCCTGTTTCTGAACTGTACGCTGAAGAAGACACCGGAGCTCTCCCACACGCAGGGGCTGGTCGACATCTCTCGGGCGATCATGGAAAAGAACGGCGTCGCCGTCGAGGTCCTCCGGCCGGTGGACTACGAGATCGCTTCCGGCGTTTACCCGGACATGACCGAGCACGGCTGGGAGCGCGATGACTGGCCCGGCATCTACGAGAAGGTGAAGGCCGCGGACATCCTCGTCGTCACATCGCCGATCTGGCTCGGAGAGAAGTCCTCGGTATGCACCAAGGTCATCGAGCGGCTTTACTCCACCTCTGCCGACCTGAACGAGCACGGGCAATACGCCTACTACGGGCGGGTGGCCGGGACCCTGATCACCGGCAACGAGGACGGAGCGAAGCACTGCAGCATGAACATCCTGTACTCGCTGCAGCACATCGGCTACGTGATCCCTCCGCAGGCGGATGCGGCCTGGCTGGGTGAGGCGGGGCCGGGACCCTCGTATCTGGATCCGGGCTCCGGAGGACCGGAGAACGACTTCACGAACCGGAACACCACCTTCATGACCTGGAACCTCCTGCACCTCGCCCGCATGCTGAAGGACGCGGGAGGAATCCCGGCGCACGGGAACCAGCGCTCGGAGTGGGACGCCGGTTGCCGCTTCGACTACCCCAACCCCGAGCATCGCTGATCGCTAACCGCGACGCGGCGTCGATCAGCGAGGAGGCGATGAGGACGGAATCAGCCCGGACCGCGGCGATCGAGTTCGATGACGTGTCCCTCGTTCTGGGAGGGAGCGACGTGCTCCGCGGGGTCTCTTTCCACGTGGCGAGCGGCGAGACGACGGTCATCCTCGGCCGCAGCGGAGCCGGAAAGTCCAGTGCGCTGCGCCTGGTGAACCGGCTGCTCGAGCCCACGGCGGGGAGCGTGTGGGTGGGCGGACGTCCGACGACCGAGTGGGAGCCGATCGCCCTCCGTCGCCGCACCGGCTACGTGATTCAGGCGATCGGCCTCTTCCCCCACCGGACCGTCGCCGCGAACGTCTCGCTCGTGCCCCGGCTGCTGGGCTGGGATCGGGACACGGTCGAGGGGAGGACGGCGGAGTTGCTCGACCTGGTGGGCCTGCCCCACGCTGAGTATGCCGGGCGATATCCGGCCGAGCTCTCGGGCGGGCAGCAGCAGCGGGTCGGCGTGGCGCGCGCCCTGGCGGCCGACCCGCCGGTCCTGCTGGCGGACGAGCCGTTCGGTGCCCTGGACCCGATCACCCGCCGCGACCTGCAAGCCGAGTTTCGGCGCCTCGCACGGCAGCTCGGCAAGGCCGTGTTGTTCGTCACCCATGACGTCCGGGAGGCCGGCCGTCTCGGCGACCGGATCATCCTGCTCGCGGAAGGCCGGATCGTCTTCGAGGGCAGTCCCGAAGAGTTCGACGCATCCCCGCTTCCGGCCGTCGAGGCCTTCCGGCCGCGCGCCGAGGCTTGAGCGACATCGACGAGCGATGGGCATCATCGACTATCTGATCGCCAACCGGACGGAGGTTCTCGCCAAGACGGTCGAGCACCTGTTTCTCGTGGGCACGTCCGTTGGCATCGCCGCCTTCATCGGCATTCCCACCGGCGTCCTGCTCTCGCGCAAGCAGGCGATCCGCCGACCGGTCCTCGGGTTCGTGAACGTGATCCAGACGATCCCGAGCCTGGCGTTGTTCGGGTTCCTCATCCCGGTCCCTCTGATCGGGGGAATCGGCGCGCGCACCGCCATCGTCGCCCTCTCGGCCTACGCGCTCCTGCCGATCGTGCGGAACACCTACGAGGGCATCCGCGGCATCGATCCGGCCGTTCGCGAGTCGGGCCTGGCCATGGGCATGACCGAAGCGCAGCTGTTGCGGGAGGTCGAGTTCCCGCTCGCGCTCGGCGTGATCGTGGGCGGCGTGCGGCTGGCCACCGTGACCGGGATCGGGATCGCCACCATCGCGGCGGCGATCGGAGCGGGGGGACTCGGCGAGTTCATCTTCCAGGGAATCTCGATGGTGAACAACCAGGTGATCCTGGCGGGCGCGATCCCGGCGGCGCTGCTGGCACTGGCGGCCGACGCCGGACTCGGACTGCTCGAGCGGAGACGGTCTCGGTGGCGCCGCGCCTGAGCGGGAGGCGTGGTGCCAGGTGGGGCGACAGGCGAGGCG
>CAZEBA010000039.1:9288-24259 GCA_964510615.1 uncultured Gemmatimonadota bacterium | reverse complement strand
CCTCGGCGAGCTCCTCGCCACCTGGATCGAGCGCACGACGGACATCCCCGTGGAACGCCGCCTCCACCTCGGTGGCACCTTCATCTGCCATCAGGCTCTCGTCTCGGGCGGGATCGATCTGTATGTGGAGTACACGGGAACCGCCTACACCGCGATTCTCCAGCATCCGCCGGTCACGGACGCGGATTCGGTGCGGCGCGCCGTCGCCTCCGAGTACCGCCGGCGCTGGGGCGCTGAGTGGACGCCACCGCTGGGCTTCGAGAACACCTTCGCGATGCTGGTGCGCCGGGGAACGGCCGACTCGCTGGGCCTTCGCACGATCAGCGACGCCGTGGCCCCCGCCGAGCGTTGGACGGCGGGGTTCGGCTACGAGTTCACCGAGCGGGAGGATGGCCTCCCCGGACTGACGCAAGCCTACGGCCTGCGATTGGGCGCGGAGCCACGGCTCATGGACCTGGGGCTGCTGTACCGCGCGCTCGCCAGTGGTTCCGTGGATCTGGTGGCCGGAAACTCCACGGACGGCCAGATCGCGGCGCTGGATCTGGTGATGCTGGAGGACGACCGGCGGTACTTCCCACCCTACGAGGCCGCACCGGTCGTCAGCGCCGCCGCGCTTCGAGAGTACCCCGGGCTGCGCGAGTCCCTCGAGAGGTTGGCGGGCCGGATCGACACCGAGGAGATGCGCGCCATGAACCGGGCGGTGGACGTCGAGAGCCGCGACTTCCGGCAGGTCGCCCGCGAGTGGGTCGCCCGGGAGCTGGCAGACGATCTGAACCGCCAGGGCCCACCCTGACGCCGTGTACTTCTCCTTGCCGCGCAAGGGACAAGTGGCGCCAGCCTCGCCCGATCGCGTCTAGCCGGCCGCCTCGATCCGCTTCGTGAGGGCGGGCACCTCTCCGAGCAGGCGGGCGTAGACCGCCAGCTGCCCTCTGTGATACATCTCCTGCGCGATCCCGTGGTGGAGCCACGCCAGGCGGGTGCCTCGCTCGCCGTCGAATCGCTCGATCGTCTGAAGCATGTGGACCTCGCCGACTTCGCGGAACCGTTCGATCCCTGCGTCGAGCGTCGTGCGGAGCGCGGCCAGCAGGTCCTCCCGTTCGGTAAGGCGGAGCAGTTCTCCGGCGTGAAGCTCGATCAGCTCGGGCCACGGATGCCGCCGAAAGTTGGTATCCTCGCGGCAGAGCTCTCCCACCATCATCTGGGCGACCTCGAGGATGTGGACCGCCATCTCGGCGACGCTCCGCATGCCCGGGACCGGACGGGCCGAGAAGCTCTCGCCGGGAAGGTTCTCGAGTTCGTCGATCACGCCCTGCCGGGCGTCGGCCCACGCCTCCAGCGCCTCGTCCAGGATGCTCTTGAACACGTCGATCTCTCCTGGCTCGGGTCGATCGAGCAAACATATGCAGCCGCCAACCAGAGCGGGACTGTTTCCTCGAGCTCGAAATGAAACGTCGCCGCTCGGGCTTTGAAACGCCCGCGTCTGGGCCCGTGCCGCTCCTTATCGTACTGCAAGATGTGACGCTGGAAGAGGTTACACGCACGCCCGTTGTCGATTCGTTGCTGGCCGGGTCTCTGCCCTGAATGGCGCCGGGCCGAGCCGTACGACCGGGCGTCTCTTGGCCATCGAATCCAACGGTCGGCCGGTGGAGATCCCGGCTGTCTCCTCGGCGCACGATCCAAGGAGGTCGCCACATGCGAAGGAAACACAGCTCGTGGATCTTAGCGTTCGCCGGACTGGCCGCCGCAGCCTGCTCCGATCAGCCGCTGGGATCCGAGGCGGAACTCGCGCCAGCATTGTCGGTGGCGAGCCAAAACGGCCCTGGCGCTGTCTACCTGATGAGCAACGCGCCCGCCGGTAACTCGATCCTCGTGTTCGATCGGTCGGCGGATGGAGAACTGACGGCGGACGGGTCATACGCGACTGGCGGGATCGGGACCGGTGGAGGGCTGGGGAACCAGGCCGGGCTCATCCTCTCGAAAGACCACCGGCGCCTCTACGTGGTCAACGCCGGGAGCGATGACATATCGACGTTCCGAGTAGGGCGCACCGGGTTGGAGCTCATCGGCTCACCGGTCGCGTCGGGCGGCACTACGCCGATCAGCCTGACGGTGCACGGCGACCTGCTTTACGTCTTGAACGCTGGCGGTTCGGGGAACATCGCCGGCTTCCGTGTCGAAACGGACGGATCGCCGTCAGCGATCGCAGGCTCGTCGCGACCGCTGAGCTCGGCCGCGGCCGGTCCCGCGCAGATCCAGTTCAGTCCGGATGGCCGGCTCCTCGTCGTGACGGAGAAGGCGACCAACACGATCAGCACCTACACGGTAGGGGCCGATGGGCTGGCCAGTGGCCCAAACGCTCAAGCCTCGGCCGGGCAGACGCCCTTTGGCTTCAACTTCAGCCAGCGCGGCGACCTGGTCGTCTCCGAAGCGTTCGGTGGTGCGCCCGGCGTCAGCACCGCATCCTCCTACCGGCTCGATCGACAAGGCAACCTGACCTTGATCTCCGGCCCGGTGTCCACCACCCAAACGGCAGCCTGCTGGATTGCCATTAGCCAGAACGGTCGGTTCGCCTACACCACCAACACGGGCAGCAACACGGTTTCAAGTCTCGCAATCGGCTCGGGCGCCACGCTGATGCTCGAGGATGCCGTTGCGGGCGTCACCAGCCCGGGACCGTTGGACGCCGCTTTCACGCCCGGTGGGCGCTTCCTCTACGTGCGAAACAGCAGCGGTACGATCAGCGCTTTTCGGGCGAAAGGTGACGGCGCGCTGACCCATATCGGCGACGTCGGGCCGCTGCCCGCAGGCGCCAACGGCCTCGCGGCTCGGTAGCGAGTCGAGGCCACCGATGTGGCCATGGACGAACCAGGGACGACTCCACCTGCCGTGCACCACGGTCTGTGGGGTCTTCCCTGGCAACACGACGTTGACATATCTTCCAATTCTACGCCCATGCCTCAATGAGAATCTCCCTTCATCGGATCCTCCTGGTCTTGCTGGCAGGGGTCTTCGTCATAGCCCTCGTGCCGGCCGGCATGGCGTTGGACCAACGCCTCTCGGCGGAGCTGGAGAGGAAGGCGCGCGACGACCTCTCGATGGCTCCGAAGATCTTGGCCGATCGGATCGCCACGATGTCCGACGTGCTGCGCATGCATGCCAAGGATCTCGCGCAGGTTCCTGGCCTGGCCGCGGCTCTCGTCTCGGGCGACCGGAGGCGCGCCACGGAGCTTGCGTCCGCCGGGAGGGTCGATCCGAGCGAGGAGGTGCTGATCATCGGCCCGGATGGCGAACGCTGGCAGGGGCTCCGAGTGGGCACGGATCTGGTGGAGCGGGCGAGGGGGGGCGAGATGCCGGTCGGCTTCGTCGCTTCCGGTGGACGGATCTTCATGGTGTCTCTCGCCCCGCTGCGGGCCGACGATATCGGCGTGGGTGTTGCCGGTGTCGGTGCCGTCCTCGACGAAGCTTTCGCGGCCACCCTCGCCGGACTCACCCGCTCACAGGTGATCGTGGTCACGGGCGACCGCTCGGTCTCGGCGATGGCCGCGGCGGATTCGATCCTGGTCGCGGTGGCGGCCGATTCCGCCGGCTCCTGGATCCGCGCTGGGGGCCTCCACACGGTGGGCGAGCGGGCGGGCACGACGTATTGGGTGATGGCCGCGCCGCTCGAAGAGGCCGGCGCCGTCCTGTTTGCCAGCGACGCGGCGGCCAGCCTGGCGGTGCTGCCGGCGCTTCGGCGCGGTGCGCTCGTGGCGGCCGGGCTGGCGCTGCTGCTCGCTCTCTTTTTCGCCGCCCTCGCGGCGTATGTGACGGTTCGGCCTGTCCGCACGCTGGCTGACGCCGCCGATCGGCTGGCGGCTGGCGACTTCGACGCCCCCGTCGAGGGGTCGATCATCCTCGAGGTCGACACGGTAAGCCGGGCCTTCAGCAACATGCGAAGAGCGCTCGCGACCAAGCTGGCGGAGCTCGAGTCGGCCAACGAGGAGCTGACCGATCGTCAGGAGAAGCTGAGGCAGCTTCAAGCGGAAATGATCCAGCGGGACCGGCTCGTGGCGGCCGGCAGGCTGGTCACCGAGCTCGCGCACGAGATCCGGAATCCGGTGGCGAACGTCCGCAACTGCCTGGAGGTCATCCGACGCGGACTCGAGGACGACCGGCTGGAGGAATTCACTCAACTGGCCATCGACGAGCTCCTTCGCCTGCACTCGCTGGCCGAGCAGATGCTGGACCTGAACCGTCCGGCCGACCCCGACGCGTCGAGCTGCAAGCCCGATCAGGTGGTGCGACAGGTGTTGCGGTTGCTCAGGCCCGATGCCGCGAGAGGCGCATACGAAATCACCGTCGAGGGAGGCGTGTGCGAGGAGGCGGCGATCGCTCCCGACGCCCTCAAGCAGGTTCTGCTGAATGTGCTGCAGAACGCGCGGGAGGCCATGCCGGAAGGGGGAGCGATCCGGCTCCACGTCGGTAGTCGGGACGGGGTCGTAGCACTCGTGGTCGAGGACGAGGGCGCCGGGATTCCTCCCGCGGTGCTTCCGCAGGTCTTCGACCCCTTTTTCACCACCAAGGGCGAGGTGCACGGAGTGGGACTCGGCCTCTTCGTCGCCGAAGGCATCCTCCGTCGCTACGGGGGCCGGATGAGAGCCGCCAACCGGGAAGACGGGCGGGGGGCGTCGTTCCGGATCGAGGTTCCGGTTGCGGCGGGTGCCTCCTCGATGTCCCGATCCGGCTGAGGTCGATCCGCTCCCATGAGACCAGCCGGGTCCATCCGAATCCTGGTCGTCGACGATGACAAGGCGTTTCGGTTGTCGACCGCCGAGCTGCTGCGCGACGACGGATACGTCGTGGAAGCGGCCGCCAGCGCGGCGGAGGCGGGCGAAGCCCTCGCATCCGACGACTTCGACCTCATCCTGGTGGACCTCCGGATGCCGGGAATGGACGGACTGAACCTGGTCGAGGTGCTGCGCCGGAGAGGCGAACGGGCGCCAATCATCATGATCAGCGGATTCGGTACCATCGACGCCGCCGTCGAGGCGCTGCAACTCGGAGCCGACGACTTCCTGACCAAGCCGGTGGATCCCGGCTTGCTCAGCGAGAAGGTGGCCGAGGTTCTCGAACGCCGCCCGTTGCCGCATCGGACGTCGGGCGCGCCGGGCGGAATCGTCGGCGAATCTCCGGCAATGCTCGCTGTGTTCGAAGCGATCAGCCAGGTCGCTCCGACGGAGACGACCGTCCTCATCTGCGGAGAGACGGGAACCGGCAAGGAGCTTGTCGCGCGCGCCCTGCACGACGCCTCGTTGCGCGCGCAAGCCCCCTTCGTCCCGGTGAACTGCGCCGCCCTGGCAGAGGGGATCCTCGAGTCCGAGCTCTTCGGCCACAAGCGAGGCGCCTTCACGGGAGCCGTGCAGGCGAAGCGGGGTCTGTTCGCGGCCGCTGATAGGGGGACGGTTTTCCTGGACGAGGTCGGCGACATGAGCCTCAGGCTGCAGCAGAGGCTACTCAGGGTCTTGCAGGAACGCGAGATCACCCCCCTGGGCGGCGTGCGGGCGGAGCCGGTGAACGTTCGGGTCATCGCGGCGACACACCGGGACCTCAAGGAGGAAGTCGCGGCCGGCCGCTTTCGGGATGACCTCTTTTATCGCCTGAACGTCTTTCGGATCGAGCTGCCTCCGCTACGGGCACGGCGGGCGGACGTCCCTCTTCTGGTGGCAGCGGCGTTGCAGAGGCTCCAGCAGAGGTCGTCCGCCGATGTACCGCTCTCCGTTTCTCCGCTGGCTCTGAGACTGCTCGCGAAACACGATTGGCCGGGGAACGTGCGTGAGTTGTTCAGCGTGGTCGAGAGCGCGGCGATCCGGGTGCAGGGAAACCGCATCGAGGTTCAGCACCTTCCGCCTGAGCTTCGCGCAGAGGGCGCCCGGGAGGAGCCCGGCTCCCAGGCTGGCCGCGCAGACCGCTACCGGGCGCCGACCGATGCCGAGGATGAGCAGGCGGCGATCCTCGCCGCCCTGGATGAGAGCGACGGCGTCCGCGCCAAGGCAGCCGAGCTGCTCGGCATGAGCCGAACGACCCTGTGGCGGAAGATGAAGGCCTTCGGGTTCGAGGAGGACCGGTAGGCGCGGGCGTCCACGGCCCGGCTCGTCGCAAGCTTACGTTGGTGACCAACTAGCGAGCCCACAGCGGCAGAACCTGTAGAGGATCCGTGGGGCCACGTGCTGACGTTCGGCGAGGCGAGCTGAGCCGACGGCCGGCTTCCAGCGCCGGCAGACCAAGCCGATAGCCGGCCGACCCTCGCTTAGGGTCTCATCAGTTCGTCGTAGACGAGCTGATACGGCTCCGGGCCCAACCCCAGCTCGCCGTGGAACGGGCGATCGAACGCCAGGATCATCAGCATCACCATGCCGATGAACACGGCCAACAGGGTCACCTGGACGCCGTGGAGAACCGGATCCTCGACCCGGAAGAAGAAGGAAGCGACCAGGCTGATCACGGCTCCCGCCAGCACCACGCCCCAGAGCAGGTCGGGCAGCCGTATGAGCATGGAGTCGAGTCGCTCTCGTCGAGCCTCGATCATGTGGTTGTAGGCCCGGAGCGTCTCGGCGTGCAGCAGTCGTTCTCCCTCGGTCTCCGGCTCGTGCGGGGTCAGCGATTCCTGGAACCGGTGCATCCACTCGATGCCGCGGGTCGGATGCCCTCCCTCGCGGTGCAGCGGCCAGGCCTCGTGGATCAGGTACTCCGTGTAACCGCGCAGCTCATCCTGCAGCTCGGAGCGTATCGGTTCGGGATAGGCGCTCACATCGCGATAGAGCGAGGCGAGCCGGCTCGCCTCGTGGGAGACGGCATCCGACACGTGGGAGTGCGTCTCCCAGACGCTCACCGCGATCAGCGCCACCGCTAGCCCGTAGAACACCATGATCGCCTGCACCATGGTGCCGATGAACTCCGAATCCTCGATCCGAATACGCAGCCGCGGGACCACGTGTCGCCGCACCACCATCAAGCCGATCAGGGCACCGGCACAGAGCGACCCGACCACGATCGGTCCGGCGATCAGCAACGGAAGATGGAAGAGTGAATCAGGCATCGAGATCAGGTCCTCACTTCAGCGGCCGTCACCTTTTCTCTTCTCCTCCAGCTTCTGGATCTTCTCCTCGATGCGCTTCAGCCACTTCTGGTAGTCCTTCTCGCTGAGCGGCTCGTCGTAGGTGAGCTCGTATGGGCGGTAAAGATCGCAGGTGATCGGCCCCATGTTCGTGCTCGAGCTCATCTCGCCTCTGATGAAGCCCTGATCTTCGACGGTCCAAAGGAGATCGATGACCATGGTGACTCCTTCGTGCCCGCCTTCGATCGTGCCCTCGTACCCGCAACCGTCCTCGACCCTGGTCATCAGGACATCCTCGTCGCCATCCATGCTGTCGCCGAAGACTCTCGAGCAGTCGTCCTCCATGACGAAGATCACTCCATCGTCGCGCACCTCACCGAGCTTCTTGGACAGGGCGACGGCTCCCTTGCAGTCCATCGAGCCCTCCAGGTTCAGCGCGTCCCAGCGCCCCTCTTTCGGGCAGTTGCACTCGGAGCCCGCGGCCGGACCTCTCGAGACCGGAGTCAAGCTGTCCGGGCGCAGACCGGCCGCGCTCGAGCTGTCCGAGATTGCGGCCACGCTGTCGGAGACGGCAGCCAGGCTGTCGGAGCCTGAGCTCAGAGTGTCCGGCTCCTGGGCCCGGCCGGGCAGTGTCGTTGCTGCCACCATCATCATGGCGGCCAAAGCGATACGGCTTGGAGTCACGGGACTCTCCCTTCGGCCGAGTCTTCGGTTGCGCGCCATGCTAGGAATTAAGCGGCTTGCGTTCGCGACGTCACGTGCTCTCTCGCTGCATGAGCCCCAAACAGTTCTGGGTCCGCTCATAACACCGAGGTTGGAAGCCACGAGCCAAGCCGGCGAGCGCCTGCCAGCCGCTACCAGTAGCGACTTCGGATCTCCTGTATGTCATCCGGCTCGCCTACGATGCTCAGGCGGTCACCGGTCATGAGCGTGGTGGCGCCGTGCGGCACGAGGATCCGCCCCCCTCTGCGAATGAGAGCGACCCGAGCGTCGGAGGGCAGATCGACGTCGCTCAGCGCGCAGCCGGCCAGCGCGCTCGAGGGTCTGTCGGCGACGATTCGCAGCGTGACGAAGCGATCGTTCCGCAGCAATGCAGCCCGAAGCTCGTCGGTATCGCTGGCCGACATCCAATCATCCCAGAACTCCTCGTTATCGACCCGCTCGGCGATGGCCGCCAGCAGCCGCAGGTGCCCCGCGTGGTCTTCTCTCGGGCTGACCAGGTAGAAGAGGGCATGCACCAACCCGGCGGCGTTCGCGGATTCGTCCGTGGCCGCTGGCGTTTCGGCGTCCGCCGTGATGCGGATCCCGGACCGGGAGCGAACGAGGACCAGCTCCGGCGCCTCCGCCATGGAAGCCCGGAGGTGGGGCAGCGCGGCGCCGTGGGAGACCGGCGTGGCCCCGGCGAGCGTACCCTTCAGAAGCCCCTCCACGAGGGCGTCGCTGCTGGCCGGTATTCGGCGAGAGAGCTCCTCTGCCGCCACGCGAGTCGCCTCTCGATAGGTCGTCGGGCCCGTCAGATCCAGCACGAAGGCACGAGCCACGACCTCGTCGAACGGGTCCTCTTCGCGTGGACCCTTTTCTTTGAGGATGGTCCGGAGCTCGGTGTCGAGAGCTAGATCGCGCCGCTGGCCGAGGCGCTCGAACCAGTGAAAGACCGCGCCCTCCCGCGTGATGTGGGCGCGGGCGTACCAGAAGTACCACCCGATACCGAGGGTGACGAGCACGGTCGCGAACAGCACGGGCCCGATCCCCATCACGGCGATGAGGAGAAACGGAGCGATGAGTCCGACGACCTGCAGGATGGGGTAGAGCGGCGCGCGATAACCGGGATCGTAGGCCGCCAGGCCACTCTCGCGCATGATGATCACGGCCAGGCAGAGCAGCGAGAATACGAGCAGCTGAAAGGTGCTGGCGAGCTTGGCCAGGCTGACGGCGTCCAGCGTGGACACGACGAGAATCGCGCAAGCCACGGTGACCACGATCGCGAGCGTCGGAGTGCGGAAACGGCCCAGCCGACCGAGCGGCTTCGGCGCCAGTCCGTCGCGCGCCATCGCCAGAGGATAGCGCGAGGCCGAGAGGATCGCGGCGTTGGCCGCCGAGGCGAGCGCCGCCGAGGCCACGAGGATCAGCGTCGGTAGCAGGATCCAGTGCGGTAGCCCGCCGAGGATCACCAGACCGGCGCTCGCGACCGGCGTCAGATCGCCATGGAACTGCTCCGGGTCGAGGGTCGCGACCATGATGAACACGCCGACGGCGTAGACGGCGGCCGCCGTGAGGAGCGCGGAGATCATGCCCAGGGGAATGTTCCTCTCCGGGTCCCTCACCTCCTCCGAGAGGCTCGCGACCTTGGTGAGTCCGGCGTACGAGATGAACACGAGACCCGCCGTCGCCACCAGTCCTTCCACCCCCGAGGCGAAGAACGGCGTCATTCGATGCTGAAGGACGTCCGCCGGTTCGAGACGAAACACGAAGAGCACGCCAGCCACGAGGAAGACCGTGAGGATGCCCAGCGCGGACAACACCAGAACGCGCTGAAGGCGTCCGGAGGCAGATGTGCCCACGTAGGCCAGCAGACCGAAGAGCACGGTGAGCCCGATCGCCACCGGCCGGTAGGGAATGTGGACGATCAGGGCCAGGTACGCTCCCAGCCCGATCAGCGCGAACGCGGCCTTGAGCACCAGGACAAGCCAGGTGCCGAGCCCACCGACCGTCCCGACCATCGGGCCCATGCTGCGGTCGAGGAAGAAGTAGGTGCCTCCAGCGCGTGGCATGGCGGAGGCGAGCTCGGCCTGGCTGAGCATGGCCGGCACCATGAGAAGGCTGCCGAGCAGGTAGGCGGCTATGACGGACGGACCCGCGATCGCCGCCGCCAGCCCCGGCAAGAGAAAGAAGCCGGAGCTGAGCATCGGGCCGAGCGAGAGGACGTAGACATCCCGCAGTCCCAGTGCCTTTACTAGTTGGCCCTGACGGCTCACGGTCAGCTGGCCGGCCTCTCATGTTTGCCCGTTGATATGCGGGACGAACTCGGCAGGAAGCCTACGGCACTCGGCTCGTGACTTCCAATCTCCGGTGTCAGAGATATCCCTCCGCAAACGTCAGCGAAGGTACACGAGCGACGCCCACAGCCCTATATATAGGGGTAATTCCCTGCACCGTTTGAGGTAACAAGCTGGATGGCCGCCATGATCGCACCTCGTGCTGGTCTCGTGCCCACTCTCGTGCCCACCCTTCACCGCCTGGGACTCGCTGGTTTCCTGACCCTCGCGGGGTGCTCGGAGGGGGATCTCCCGTCCGTTCCCGTTCCCACGCCCTCAGCGGAGCTCGTGGTCTCGGCACGCACGGTCGGCGAGGAGATCGATGCCGACGGTTACACGTTCGTTCTGGACGACACGACCCACATTGCCCTGTCGATCAACGGAGAGATCCGGATCTCCGATCTGAGACCGGGCGCCCACGCCTTCGAGGTCACCGGCGTGGCGTCCAACTGTCGCCTGACCAACACCACCAGCTCAGGGTCGCTGACCACTCCTGCGGATTCGGTCAAGACCTTCTTTGTGACGGTGTTCTGCCTGCAGCCCGATCCGGGGCGGATCTTGTATACGACGTCCGGTGGCGTCGTTCGCCTCATGAACGCGCTGGGCGGTGACCGGCAGACGCTGCCGATACTGGCGGAGAAGGTGGAGCTATCACGGGATCAGGAGAGGATCGTCTACAGCTGGGAGAACGATATCTGGGTGGCCGATGCCGAGGGGTCTAACCCCATCAACCTTACGAGCACGCCCAATCGGGGTGAGGCAAGGCCCAGCTGGTCGCCCGATGGGCAGCGCATCGCCTACATGCGGCAGGCAGTGATCCCGGGCAGCGAGTTCGATGTCTTCGTGATGAACGCGGACGGATCGGGCGTCACTAACCTTACGCCGATTACGCCGCAATGGACCGACGGTGACCCCGCGTGGTCTCCAGATGGCCGGCGGATCGCATTTCGGAGTCATCGCAGCAGCAATGGAGACCTCTGGACGATGGCGGCGGACGGAAGCCAGCTCACGCAGCTCACCTTCGGTGGCCGGATCGATTCCAATCCGCGCTGGTCGCCGGATGGCCAGAAGCTGGTCTTCGCGAGATTCACGACGCCGCAGGAGGAGGGTGGGACGGATTTCGAGCTGTACGTCGTCGACGCGGACGGAACGAACCGCACGCAGCTCACGCATGATGATCACAGAAACAGCGAAGCCGACTGGTCGCCCGACGGCCGATGGATCGTCTATTCGAGTACCGACCTCAGCGGGGAGCAGCCGGAGTCCGATCTCTTCATGATGCGCGCGGACGGGACGGACAATCTGCGGCTCACCTCCGGCGAACAGGCGCGACTTCCAATCTGGGTGCCGTAGGGTGGCGGGCACACCATGGTGCGGGCCGCGCCTGGTCGTAGCCGCCGGGCTGGGATTGTACGAATGACGGCACGCCTGCGCGCGGTGTGGCTCGGCTCCGTGCTCGCCGTCGTGCCGGCCGCTCGCGACCTCGCGGCCCAGACGTTTCAGCTGTCGGCCGCCGACATCGCCGATTCGGCGGCGCTCAGCCGTTCGATGCCACGCCTCGCGGCCGAAGTCCTCGAGGCGTATCAGGACTCCGACCGCATCAGGTTCCTCGACAACGCCTTTCGCCTCCAGATGCTCACGGCCCGCTACGCGGACGCGGCCGTCAGCCTCGCGGAACTGCGCTCCGTGGCGGGCGACACGACGCCGCAGGGAAGAGCCGCCCGCGTGCAGTACGAGGTCCTCGCCAGGGCTCGCATCATGGAACGGAGCGGCCGGCCGTTCCAGGACGCGTTCGAGGAGGCATTCCGCGAGGCGTTCGCCGAGCTGGACGACAGGTCCGCAGGGTGGGCCGCGCGCGCCTTCCTGGTCAGTGCGCGCACCGCGGCCGGCGATCTCCGCTGGGCCACGCCCGACCTGAGCGGCAGGAAAACCATCTCGCTGGAGGAGGCCCTCACGCTCCTCCGCGTCTACGAGGCCGTCGAATCCTACCGGGTCTTTGCCGGCTTCCCGCCCCCCCTCGTCGCGGAAGACGACGCACGTCGATACCTGATCCAGACGAACGTGAAGGTGTCCACCCCCGGAGGCGCCACCGTCTGCGCGCTGGTGGTGCGGCCCCGGCGATCTAGCGGACGGCTCCCCGCCCTCCTGCAGTTTACGATCTACGCCGACACGGTGGCCCTGCTGCGCGACGCGCTGCTCACGGCCGCCCACGGTTATGCGGGAGTGATCGGGTATACGCGTGGCAAAGTGTGCAGTCCGGATCGCACGGTGCCCTACGTCCACGACGGCGCCGACGCGGCCGCACTGATCGACTGGATCGCGGCCCAGCCTTGGAGCGATGGAAGGGTCGGCATGTACGGAGGGAGCTACTCCGGATTCACGGCCTGGGCAGCGGCCAAGCACATGCCCGTGGGCCTGTGGGCGATCATGGTCGGCGCGCCGGTCGCCCCGGGCATCGATGTTCCGATGGAGGGGAACATCTTCTGGAACTTCGTCTATCCCTGGCCGTTTTATGCCGCCTACAACCGATTCCTTGACCCTGCAACGTACTCCGACGATTCCCGCTGGGGCCGCCTGTACCGTGAGTGGTACACCAGCGGGAGGCCGTACCGCGCCCTCCCCGAGATCGACAGGACGCCCAATCCCGTGTTTGCCGATTGGATCGCTCATCCCGACCTGGACGAGCACTGGCGGGCGATGATTCCCCAGGGCGAGGAGTACGCGAAGATTCGAGTCCCGGTCCTGCAGACGGCCGGGTACTTCTTCGGGGGTCCCGGAGCAGCCGTCTACTACTACCTGGAGCACACCAAGCACCATCCCGGCGCTCAGCACTACCTGTTGATCGGTCCCTACGATCATTTCCAGGCGCAGCGTGGCGTGGTCACGGCGTTGGGCGACACCGCCACCTACTTCGCCGGTTACGAGATCGACCCGGTGGCCCGGATCGACATGCTCGGCGGGCTGCGCTACCAGTGGTTCGACTACGTGCTGCGGGGAGGTGCCAGGCCCGCCCTGCTCGCCGACCGCGTCAACCATCAGGTGATGGGCGCGGACCGCTGGGGACACGCGCCCAGCATCGCGGCGATGGCCGATAGCCGGCTCCGGCTCTACCTGAGCGCTGCCCGATCGGGCGGGCGATACACTCTGAGCGCGACGCCGGGTGCGGAGGGCACATCGATCACTTACACCGTGAATCTCGCTGACCGGTCGGACGTCGACCGCCTCCCCGTCGGTGGCCTCATGGACACGGTGATCGACACGTCCAACGCCATCACGCTGATCAGCGAGCCGCTCGGGGAACCCGTCGAGGTGAGCGGCCTTCTGTCGGGACACCTGGAGGCAATCGCCAACAAGAGGGACTTCGACTTCAGGATCACACCGTACGAGCTGACGGCCGACGGGCAGTACTTTCAGCTCGCGCCCTTCATTTCGCGCGCCAGCCACGTACCGAGCCTGCGGGAGCGCCGGCTGCTGACGCCCGGAAAAGTCGAGCGGCTCGATTTCGAGAGCGCCCTGCGGATGATCAGTCGACGACTCGCTGCCGGCAGCCGCCTGGTGATCGTGCTCAGCATCGTGAAGAACCCCGGGCAGCAGATCAACTACGGAACCGGCGGAGACGTGAGCGATGAGTCGATCGATGACGCCGGAGACCCTTTGTCGATTCGCTGGCTTCCCGGCAGCTACATCGAGTTGCCGACGAGGGCTGGATCGTCGTCGCGCTGACTAACGCCGCCGTCTCGCCGGGAAGCTGGTGATGGTCAGCCGGCCATCGAGCCCCGCCGCCCGGCAGCTGGCACACCGCCAGTTCGGGACCGGGGATTCGGCCATTCGCACCGTCTGGCAGACCGGGCACCGGTGCTCGTACACGACGCGTTTTCTGCCCTTCTTCGTGCGCGCGCGGCGGTGGAATGACAGCCGGGTCTCGGGCAGGAAGCCCGCCCGGGTCACGAACCGCTTCCACTCGGGGCCGTGCGGACGGGCCTTGCTACCGAACGACTCCTGGACCGCGATGTGCGCCGCCTCGTGGCAGACGACCTCCTTGAGCAGCTCACGCCGGGATGGGTGGAGGAGTGCCGGGTTCAGCCGTATGAGTCGCCGGTCGGTGTAGCAGGCGCCGAGGGAGCGCGTCATTCGGCGACTGACCTCGATGGTGACCCGGTCGGTCAACGACGAGAGTCCCCACAACTCCAGAAACGACGCGAGGATCTCCCGGAGCGGGACGTGCTCGGGGCCGCCCGACGCTCCATCGCGCCGCGACGGGAGGCCCATCTGGGCGAAGACGTGATCGGCCGGCGCCAGCGGGAGCGCGAGGACGTGCGGGATCGGGACCCAGGCTGCCCGGACGTGGTCGTTGAGCGCCAAGGGGTCGGGGCGCGGCGTAGCCGGAGCGCGATCGATCTCCGCTTCCACGAAGTGAATCGTGAACTCGGAGCCCGGATCGGCGTGCTCGAACAGCGGCTCGCCCACGGCCGTCACCGTGACGCCGAGCTCCTCCCGCAGCTCGCGGCGGGCGGCGGAGAGGAAGCGCTCTCCTCGCCTCAGCTTCCCGCCGGGGAACTCCCAGAGCGAGCCATGGCGCTTGTGACGAGGCCGCAGGCAGAGCAGCAACCTGCCGTCCCGGCGGACGACGCAAGCGACCACCGGTCTCGACCCGGTCGAGCGGTACTCGCTCGCTCTTCCCCTCACCGGAGCCCGGGAAGCGGTCCGGTCCAAAGCCGTTGCAGGAAGGCCATAAGGGCGGCGAACAGGATAAACAGCAGGCTAACGAGCGGTCGTGTCAGCATGTCCTGAAGCTGGCGAACGACGGGCCGAAGTGCCACGGCCACGCCCGCGGGCGAAGCCG
>CAZEBA010000039.1:4619-9188 GCA_964510615.1 uncultured Gemmatimonadota bacterium | reverse complement strand
CTTGCCTGCAGCACGAAGCCCATCATGCGCCAACGGGAGAAAGTCGTGCCCCTTGCCCAGGGACGAGTCCTCGAGGTCGGGATCGGTTCGGGCCTGAACCTGCCCTATTACGACGTTGGGAAGGTGACGAAGCTTTGGGGTTTGGACCCTTCTCCGGATGTGAGGCGGATGGCAGAGAAGGCTTCCTCGGTGCCCTTCCGTGTCGAGCTCATCGGACTGGTCGGCGAGCAGATCCCCCTCGAAGATGACACCGTCGACACGGTTCTCATCACCTACACCCTCTGCACGATCCCCGACGTCGAGCCGGCTCTACGAGGCATGGCGCGCGTCCTGAAGCCGGGAGGCACGCTCGTTTTCTGTGAGCACGGCGCAGCCCCGGAGGCGAGCGTGCGCCGCTGGCAGGATCGCATCAACCCCGTCTGGAAACGGTTGGGAGGGGGGTGCAACCTCAACCGCGAAATACCCGATCTGATCGAGCGGGGCGGGTTCAGGATCGAAGCCCTGGAGACCATGTACCTTCCCGGCTGGCGCCCGGCCAGCTTCAACTATTGGGGCACGGCAACTCACTCTTGAGGATGGCCGCCTTGATCGCCGTCCGTTCGGTCCATCTCCTGGGCTGCTTGGCTTTCCCGTCGCTCTCTAGGGTTCGAATGCGATCCGGTACACGGCGCCGACCTTGTCGTCCGATACGAGTAGGGCGCCGTCGGGCATGACCAGGACGTCTGCCGGCCGTCCCCAATCGGACTCTCCCTGCAGCCACCCTACCGCGAACGGCTCGTAGCCGACCACGTCGTTGCCCTGCGGCTGCACGAAGGTGATCCGATAGCCCACCTTCGAACTGCGGTTCCACGAGCCGTGCTCGGCGATGAAGATCCCGCCGCGGTACGGCTCCGGAAACATGGTTCCCGTATAGAACCGCATGCCGATGGAAGCCACGTGGGCGCCGAGCTTTCGCACCGGAGGCGTGAAGTCGCTGCACGGCCGCTCCTGGCCGAACTCGGGATCGGCGACATCGCCCCCGTGGCAGTAGGGGAAACCGAAGTGCAGACCGGGCTTCGGAGCGCGGTTCAACTCGTCGGGCGGAACATCGTCTCCCAGCCGGTCCCTCCCGTTGTCGGTGAACCAGAGCTCCCCCGTCTCCGGATGCCAGTCGAACCCGACCGTGTTGCGGACCCCTCGAGCGAAGATCTCCAGCCCGCTTCCGTCCGGCATCATGCGCAGGATGGTGGCGAAGCGCTCGTCGGCCCTCTCGCAGACGTTGCAGGGCGCTCCCACCGGCACGTAGAGCCACCCGTCCGGGCCGAAACCGATGAACCTCCAGCCGTGAAGGCGCTCGGTCGGAAGCCCGTCGCGGACCACCGCCGGCTCGGGAGGATCTGCCAGGCGCGTTTCGATGCTGTCGAACCGGAGCACCCGGCTGATCTCGGCCACGTAGAGCGCGCCGTCTCGGAAGGCGACGCCGTTCGGCATCTCGAGGCCGCTGGCGATCGTGAGCACCTCATCGGCCCGCCCGTCTCCGTCCCGGTCGGTCAGTGCGTAGACCCTGCCCGGCCGCATGCTTCCGACGAATACGGTGCCGTCCGGGCCGAGCTCGAGCGAGCGGGCGCCGGGCACTTCTTCGGCGTAGATCTCGATCGTGAACCCCGGCGGGAGCTCGATGAGATCGAGCTGCGGGTCGGGCGGTCGGCTCTTCGCCCAGCCGAAAATGCCGACCGCGAGAGCGAACAGCCCGATCGACAGGATCCTCATTGCCCGTGCCTTTTTCACGTCGTTTGGCCCGCTCGCGCACTTTGATGCGCGGCGCTAAACCCTCGCGAGAAACTTGATCTCGATCAGCTGGGGTGGCAGAGCCAGACGAGGGGTTACGAGGATCGTGCTCGCAACGGCCGGTTTCTCGGAACCGTACGCCTCCTTCCGAACCGGGCCGGCGACGGCGAACGCGGCGTCCATGTCGGTGACATACAGGACTTCCTCCACGACGTCGTCTAGCGTGGCGCCGTAGTGGGCGAGGATCTTCCGCGCGTTCGCGTACGTCTGGCGCATCTGAATCTCCATATTGGAGTGGTCCGTGATGCGGCCATCATCGTCCAGCGGCGCGGGGCCCACGAAGTTCCCCTGATCGTCGTGGCTCAACTGACCCGACACGTAGAGGGTGTCCCCGACCTTCACCGCTTGGGCGTACCCGTACTCGTCCTCCCAGGGCATACCGAGGCCCCTCGCGTCCTTCTCGATCATGGTCACGTCCTCCAGCTGCGGAATCCGCCCTTCCCGGGCCCGAGGCCAGTGCACCATACCCGAGGTGGATGAGGGGAGCAACCACCTTGGGTGCGCCGGTCGTGCTTGGCCTGGCGGAGCGGGTTCGTGGCGGTTGTTCAGCTACCGTGCGGAACGAGCCCACTGATGGCTCGCCTAAGAAAGCTTCTCTTGGCAACCTTTGCGTTGACGGCTTTTTGTTCCTGCGCTTCGACCAGCTTCTTGGCGAGTTGCCTCACGTCGCGAGCGAAGGGAGAGCCCTCACGAACAGGGTTTCCTGCATTGATGGATTGGATAACGGAGGCGTAGTCATTCCGCAGGGCTTGGTAAACCTCGAGGTGAAGCGCATCTCGGACATCCTCAAGCGTGATGACGTCGTCCGGGCTGTAGCGATTGACCACGAGCTTGAGCCGAGTCTCGAAACCGGGGTTGAGAAGCCGACTCAACAAGACCTGGCTGCGGGTCGCCTTCTTGAGGGACAAGACGTCGAGCAGGGTTACGAGCAGCACGTCGTCCGCCACGCCCAGCGCGGCCATCGTGCTGGTGACGAGCGACTTCGGCGTGTCCACCAGCAGCCAGTCATAGTGGTCGCGGACAGCTTCAAAGACGGAAATGATCTCCCGGCTGCTGAGCAGTCCCACCTCCTGCGGGTCTTCGGGCGCCGAGAGCAGATGCACGCCCGATTCGTGCTTGGCTACCAGCGAGTCGAGCAAGCTGGAGTCGAGCCGGCCGAGACTGTTGACGAGGTCGACCACTCCAAACCTCGGTTCCACGCCCATAAGGAGCGCGGCGTCACCGAGCTCGGGGTCCAGATCGACGATGAGTGCCCGTCCAGCTTTCTCCGCGGCGAGCGCGATCGCCAAGTTGACGGTGATCGTCGTGGCTCCCGAACCGCCTTTCGGGCTGAAAACGTGGAGGATCCGCCCTCGGCGGAGCGGTGGATCTGGTTCCGTCTCGGGTGGTGAACTTGGCTCGACATTCAGTCGCTTGAGCGTCGACACCACAGCGCCGGCTTCCAGCGGCACCTCCAGGTACCGCGACACGTCGGCATGCATCGCGGCGATCAGCAGATTGGGTGGCAGCGTAGGACCCATGCCGACGATCGTGGCGGTAGGAAGCGTCTCCGCCAGGTACTGTGCGAAGCTGACGCCGACCTCCGGTTCCTCAGAGAAGTCCAGGAAGACGACATCGGGTCGAGCCTCCAGAAGATCCTGAAGTTGCGAGCGGGACACGCGTCGCGGCGGGACAGCAATGGCATCTTCGACAGTGATCGGGAGGTCGGCGTCGGCCAGAATGCGCTTGAGCGTCGACACGAGATCCCGGTCGCTCGTAACAGCGACGGCCCGAGACAGGGCTCGCTGCGGTACTATGGGCGTCGAACGTGGCGTTTCCGTCACTTGTCGTCAGCTTGGCTCAGTCCGCGGTCTTACGGCAATCTTCCCCGGTGCTCCGCTCACCCTCACGGCGCTTGCCTTTGCGGCTGTCAGGGAAGTCGATGGCTATCTGCTGCTTCCGTCGATCATCTCTTAGCCGGCGATCGTGGCCGCTGCGTCTGTCACGGCCCGATCGGCGCTCAGAATACCCCGTGGTACCCATCCTCTGCGCGCGCCGACACATCCGTGTCGTGCTTGAGCGAAACAGCACCGTCCGCAGCACCGTTGGTCGGTGCCGGTTCCGATATCAGGCCCCGAAGCGCAGAAAGGGCTGCACGGAGTTTTTCCGCCCTTGCCTGCAGCTTCTCGATATCCGACTCGGTCTCCTTGAGTTCAAGCTTGATGCCGTCATAGCCAGCCTCGAGCAGTCCGCTACTATCTTCGCCGTTTCGCACGATGCCTCCTCGCCGTTTCTGGTTGCGCTCTGCGACGTCTCGGCGGCGAAGCTCACAGACCATGCCTAAAGGTAGGGAGAATCCCTAATCGATAATCCGGCGTACGGTTGCCGCGATTGCAGTCGGTCTCATCCCCCTATTGAACGCCTTGGAGATCGCGCGCAATGCTCAACGAACGACGCATACTGCCACTCTATTCTGCGGCGTATGGTCGGAGGACGAGAGCTCAGAAGCCCGCCGGTTACCCGATCCGCTTCCGTATCTTCGGCTTTGGCCACCATCCGTTTCGGTTGAGCAATCTCTCCGGAGTAAGGAGAGGGCAGCGCGGCCTCGGGACCGCCACCGCCCTTGCGCAGGAACGGACCGCGCTTAGCGCCGGCCGAGTGCAGAGGCGTATCGCCGCCGAGTTCCGAACCCAGCACTCCGAGTTGGAAGCTCTCGGGCAAAATTCGGACCTCGTTCCGCTCTTCTCGCAAG
Organism: uncultured Gemmatimonadota bacterium; assembly: GCA_964510615.1. Taxonomy (GTDB): domain Bacteria; phylum Gemmatimonadota; class Gemmatimonadetes; order Palauibacterales; family Palauibacteraceae. Next base: position 4,630 of record CAZEBA010000039.1, on the reverse strand, counting down.
TTGGACGTCGC
>CAZEBA010000039.1:0-4519 GCA_964510615.1 uncultured Gemmatimonadota bacterium | reverse complement strand
ATGGCCTCCACCCCGTGATCTTTGCCGGGTTCCGCTGAGATTTGCACAGCGTTTGGGTCACGGTGCAAGCGACCACCACTAGCGTAGTTCACCATATCACGCTGCACTACTACGGCTTAGCCCCCTGCCCGAGGGGATTCGAACGTTCGGCAGGGCCCTTGCCGGACATGACGCTCCGTCAACGTGTTCTTGCAGCTTCGCGTGACTGCTGGAGTGGCCGTTCTATGGAGTTCTTCATCGGGGTTGTCGGGAACTTCGCGTTCTGGGCGGTCGGGGTTGTGGCGATCGTAATCTTCTGGAAGCTGGCATCGCTCGTCAGCGACTCTCCCCGTGTTGATTGGTCAGCGAACGCTCTCTTCATGCTGTGGACCCTCGTCAGCGTCTACTATCTCCTCAACGAGCCGGTCCAGCTCCTCCTTGCGCGGTGGCATGATTTGCAGTTCTCGCAGCGCATCATAGCCCTGTCGATGGCGGGCGTGCTTGTGTTGGTGCCGGCTCTGTACTTCTCGAAGACGTTGGGCTCTGCGATCACCAGACTTACCGGGCGGGGCGGCCCCGATCACTTCGAAGACCGGGCATCGCTCTCCCCCTCACCTCAAGTCGGGGAGCGGCCAGAGCCGAAACAAGAAGCCTAGTGGGGTGGCGATCAGCAGGAATATCAGCGTACCCAACAGTCGCTTCGACATGCTCTGAAGCTGGCGGGTGAGCCACGCCCGTTCCAGACAACTTTGCTCTATTCCGAGAAATTGAAGCTGTCACGCCGTCAGCCCGTCGACCGTCAATCATTCGGACGCTACCACGCTGCTCGCCGCCGGACCGTAGGTGCCCGCATTGGACGTGAACTCGGCGTATACGGCGCTGCTGTGAAGACCCGATACTCTACCGTTCTGGCCGCCGCTCTGGCGCTGCATGCGTGCGGCTCGAACGGCAGCGAGGTCGCCGCGCCCGCGGATTCACCGCATGCCTCCGCCGTCGATTCGGAGCCGTTGGGCAACCGCTTCTGGGCATTCGGAGGTCATCGAGCGAGATCAGAGGCTTGAGCGGAGCCGGGTCGCAGGCTTGAGCGGAGCCGGGTCTGAGGCTTGAGCGGAGCCGGATCCACGGCTGGGCCCGAGGCTACCCGACCTCGAACATGAGGGCGTCGGCCGCGAATCCCCTCGTGCCGTACTCGGCTAGGAGCTCGATCGAGTAGAAGCCGGGCTCCTCCGGGAGTTCCCACGTGACCTCGCCTCCCGACTCCTCCCGCACCCTCCCTCCCGTCACGCTCCAAACCAGACGCACGTCACCCGGGTGGCTCGTGCGGCCGGCTAGCCGCAGTCGACGCCCGTTTCCGGCGAGGACCACGATCTCCGCTGGCTCTCGAGCCGCCAGCGGCAGCATCGGTTCGGACAGGAGTGTGACCTGAACCTCGTCGTCCATGATCGTGAAGTCGAAGGTCCTCTCGACCGGGCAGTCCGCCTCTGCCTCCCTGAGAGTCCCCTCGAGGGTGAAGGAACCGGCGCTCGTATCCGGCGAGTCGAGCTCGAGATCGATCTCGATCAGCTGCGCGACGATGCGGAGAGCCGTGACGGTAGCGCCTTCGACGTTGGTGATCTCGGCGCTCGTCCAGGAGCCGCTGCCGGCGTGTGCGATCTCGACGTGCAGCCGCGTTCCTTCAAGCTGCCCGATCGCGAACAGGGTCTCGCCCTCGCCCACGTCGTCGCAACTGAAGGGGGGAGGGGGAGGGTCCACCGCGCCGCCGTTGTCGCAGGCGCTGAGTCCGGTCGTCGCCAGGGCGACCGCGCCCGCGGCCAGCTTCTGAGCCTTCTCCCTCGTGTCCATTATCTCATTCCAGGTGTCTGAACTGTCGATGGTGACGGCAGGATCTCGGTCGACAGGTCACGGCCCACCGAGGCTCCCAGCCGCAATGATTCGGCGGCCCACGGGGCCCTCTCGCGCGCCGGGCCGGACACGACCGGTCCTCCCCCTTCCAGAACGCGGCGTTCCATCTCCCGCCGGGCCCCCTTGATCTCCGCGACGAACTGCAGGTCGGCGAGGAGTAGCTCCCGTGTCAGCCTTCGCGTGAACGAGTGCACGATGCGGTGATTGTAGATGTCAGCCTTAGTGGCGAAATCGAGGGCCTCGCGCATGCGGCCCACGCTGTCCCGCCCGATCCTTCCGGAAAGCGAGGTCAGGCGTGACTGCCAGGCGGGATCCCAGCAAACAGGATAGAACCGCCGCATCACCTCGTTGTCGAACCGGATCCCGAGATTCAGGTTCGCCACGCCATCAACCTTGAAATTGCGAGCCGCGAAAGCGGTCGAGGCTATGCGAAATAGCAGCTCCACGCGCGGGTCGCGCATCTCATAGCTCCAGGCCATGTAGTCGCCCTGCAGACGACCGTCCCTCTCCAGGAGGGCCTTCAGAGGTGTGCCTGCGTAGACCTCGGCGCGGCAGAAGTTGTACGGGATCTCGGCGAACTCCTCCATGAAGGCGAGGTTTCGCTCGATGCCCTCCAACGTCGCCTCCGGGTCGAAGATCAGGACGTTGAAGGAGCAATAGACGTCCAGCGACCTGAGAATCTCGAGAGCCCGACGGTTGTGCTCCGGCGTGATCCGCCGGTTCAGGCTCACGATCCCCTCTCCCGAGTTCGTCTCGATCCCGACGTACGCCCGAATCATGCCCATCGACTTCAGCAGCTGAAAGAGTTCGGGCTCGACATCATTGGGGCGGCATTTGATGACGAGCGCGATATCCTCGGGCAGCTCCGATCGCAGCAACTCCGCCAGGCGCCTGTACCGAGCCAGGTTCTGCTTTGTCGAGGGAACGAAGAAGTTGTCGTCGTTGAAGATGAAGAGCCGTACCCCGCGTTCGGCATGCTCCCGGGACATCTCCTCCGCGATGTTCTCGGGCGATCTGCGGCGGTACCGAGCTCCTCTTGCATTCTTGGCATAGGCATAGATGCAGCAGAACGAGCAGTCGGCGTAGCAGCCCCGGCTCCCCACGATCGGCGCGCACCGCACCCCCATGACCTCGCGGGGCCGGTCGGACCGCATCGGGAAGGGCAGTTCGTCCAGGGGCGGCAGAGGCCTCTTGGCCCCGACAGCGACGCGATCCCCGTCGCGGACCACCACCCCATCCAGGCCGGCCACCTCGCCGCCGCCTCTCAGCGACCGGCAGATCTGCCGCAGGGTTGCCTCCCCTTCGTGCCGGACGATTGAATCGACCGCCGGAAAATCGGCCAGAATCCGCTCGTACTCGAAGGTGGCGAAGTGGCCGCCGGCGCATATATGGCCGGCGTAGCCGGCGCCGCGAGCCGTCTCCGCGATTCCCAGCAACTCCCCGGCCCGGGATTGGAAGGGCACCGAGATCCCCATCAGGAACGGCCGGCGGCGGAGGATCGACTTGACGATCCCTGGAGCGTCCGACCGCTTGTTGAACGGCAGGACGACCGAATCCAGGCCGTCGATCGCGAGCGAGGAAGCCAGGTATCGCAGCGAGAGGTTTTCTTCGAGCTCGGAGCCCACCAGGGCGGCCAAACCGTGGTTGCTGAGGCCCATCTCCCGATTCTCCGTCCCCGCGGATCCGGTGCGACGCGCTCCCTCGACCCAACTAATAAAGAGATCCCACGGCGCCGGGGTTCCCGGCAACCGATCCCATGAGCTTGCCGCACGGCGATGCGGTGCGGGAGACTGCCCAAGCGCTCGGGCTGGAAGACAACCTCGCGTCGCGCTTCGCGCAGGGAGGGATGAGGGCCCTAGTTGCTGGTCAGATTGGAGTCGGCCAGAAAGCTTGCGAGATCGCGAGCGAAGCGCTCGGGCCGCTCCCAATGCAGGCCATGTCCGGTTTCCGGGTACGTCGCCCGTGTCGCATTGGGGAACATGGCGAGAAGCGCCTCCTGATCGGGGCCGAAAGCGGCGTCCCGATCCCCCCACAAGATCAGTATGGGGACCGATTGGCCCCCGAGTTTCGACGCAGGTCCCGTTGCCAGCATCCCCTTCATGTACGCCTTCCATACGTGCGCTGGCAGCTTCAGACTCTCGGCAACGACACGGTCCAGAAAGCCGTGGGGAAGGGCACCGTACACCGTGCTCTCCTGGAACTCCCGCACGAACGGTTCGGGCACCGGGTCCTGGAGTGCCTCGACCGCAGCCCTGAGCTCCTCGATACCGACGATGTTGCGCGCCGTCGTGGCCGACGATACCAGGATAAGCCGTTCCACCCGATGTGGAGCGGCGAGGGCTACCTGCTGGGCGACGAAGCTGCCCCCAGAGTGACCCACGACCGTTGCCCGCTCGATCCCCTGGATTTCCATGAACTCCAGGACATCGCCAGCCAGCTCTCGCATCAGGTAACCAGTCGGCGGTTTGTCGCTCTCGCCGTGCCCTCGCATGTCGAGTGCGAGTACGTGCCACTCCAGGGGCAGCAGCGGGAGAACGAGGCTCCACGAAAACCACGAATCGGAGTATCCGTGAAGCAGCAGGACAACCGGCCCGGCCGTATTCCCCTGCTCGGCGTAATGGAGCCTGACACCGTCGGG
>CAZEBA010000038.1:12599-30204 GCA_964510615.1 uncultured Gemmatimonadota bacterium | reverse complement strand
GCGAGTACGGACTAGGGCAGCAAGTCAGATGCCACGTGACTCAGCCTCGGGTGGGGGCCGACCCGTACCTGGCTTGTAGGACTCCGCGTTTAACCCTAGCCAAGCATCGACAGGATTCGCCGGAAGAACTCGTCCGTGTAGTCTGAAGCCCAGACACCGCCCGCCACGACGGTCACTATTAGGGCAAGGACGAAGCCTACGTCACGGTAGGAGTTTCTCATGCTAACTGCTCGCTCACCTCGCGCCCGCTGACTCCTGCACGAGCGAAAAAGGGCGGCTCCCGACGGAACCGCCCCACTTCGATGCTGGCTACTTCATGGTCGTGCTCGACTCGGACAGCATTAGGAAACGGACGATCGCCTCCAACTCGTCGAGCTGCTCCCTTAGCCTCTGGTTCTCGGCCCGAAGCTCCGCCGTCCGCTTCTCCAGCGCCTGGACCGCCAGCAGGTTCACGCCGTCAATGTCGGTGGTCGTGATCGTCAGTTCGCTTTGGCCCAAGCCGAAGGCCGCGTAGAAGTCCTGAGCCGTCGGCCCGAGGTGGCGAATCGACGGGTCCTGCGCCTTGTAGTTCCACGACTGAATCGGCATCGCGGCGATCTTGGCCAATGTCCTCTCACCATCCTCGGTGCGGAAGTTTTCTTTCCTGCTACGGTCCGAGACAGCTGCCCACGCAGACGCACCGGCGGCGAGAGAAACGCCGGCGGTCAACCCGGCGTTGGAATAGAACGTGGTTCCTCCAGCAGCCCGCACGACGAACGAGTTGTCGGCCGCAGCGTTTGTGACTGTGGTTGTAGAGCGATCTCCGAAGATGAACGAACCCGAGTGGCCGTTTGTCGACACGGCTCGGCCCATCGCTATGGTACTGGTTCCGCTGGCTGTTGTGTTGTCGCCCATCGCCGTAGAGGCGAGTCCGCTGGCGGTCGTGTGGGAGCCCATCGCCGTGGAAGCGGTGCCACTGGCCGTCGTGCCATTCGTCCCCATCGCCGTAGAGGCGGTGCCACTGGCCGTTGTCCCATTCCCCATCGCCGCGGAGTGATCACCGCTCGCCCGAGTGTTTTCTCCTGTCGCCATGGAGTGTTGGCCGATGTTGGCGTCATTCCATTGATCCGCGAGTACCTCGCCCACCCGAAACGCGGCCTTGGCCGGATACCACATGAGGCGCGTCCCCGCACCCTGCACCAGAATGGTACCGGTGCCGCCAAACGTTCCGGTCACCGCGTACCCGCTCTCGGCTAAGCGCACGTCGTCGGCGAGCAGGTACTGGGTGTGGTCGTCGTCGCTAAGTCCCGTGAGCGCGCCATGGTCGGTCACTCCACCCGCAGTCGGCGTTGCCGCTTGCCACTCGCTAGCGGTCCCGTTCCATGTGAGCACCTGTCCGTCGCTCGGCGAGGTCGCAGCTACCGCGTTCCCCTGGAGCCCGTCCACTGTCGGGTTAAGATAGGTGCCGGACAGATCCCCACCTGCTGCCTCACCGTCCCGCACATACTCGGGGTGGTCATCGTCGCTGAGTCCCGTGAGCGCGCCATGGTCGGTCACTCCACCACCATTGCCCGCAAGCGTCATGGGTGTCCAGAGCGACGAACTCTCGTCCCACATGAGCACCTGCCCGTCGCTCGGCGCGGAAGCGGCTACCGCTAGACCGTTTCTCCAACTGAAAAAGGTGTGGTTGGCGTTCTTGCACTCGGTGTCCAGCCCCGGCTCGCCGATCCGGTACACAGTGCCCGTGTTCGTGTAGCAGGCTTCGAACATGGTCGTCGGCTGCGCCTCAGCCGCAGCCGGCCGAAGTGCCGAGACCCCGGCGATCAGAGCCAGCAACCCGAGGGCTCGCAACGTGCCGTTCGTCGTGTCCATCTTGATACTCCCTTCGAAAGTGCTGGCCCTTCGGTCGGGTTTCACCACGCCGGTTTCTGCCTCAGACGGACAGCAGCGCAATGTCGAGCACCGAGAGCGCGATCTGGTCGTCCGCGGACGTTTCGGGATCGGACAGGTAGCGGTCTACGAGTTGTTGGACCTGGGCGAACGCACTGGCGTATGCCTTCGCGCCCGGCTCCTCGACAAGATCGAGCAGCGAATCAAGCGCGTCGTCCAGTTCGTCAGCCAACACGGGATCCTCCAGTCCGGCCAGCACCTCCTGGACGAGGGCGTCGCTGAGCGCCGCTTCGAGAGGGAGGGCGGTTGGTGGCTTTCCCCGGTTTGGGTTGTCGGGCTCGGCTAGGAGCCTGTTGGCCAAGGTGGGAGATGGTAGCGAAGCGTCCACCTTCGGCTCCGCGGGCGCGGTCGGTGCGTCTCCACAAGCCAGGCCAGCGAGCAAGGCGAGGGAGGCGAGGGCCGTCTTGAACTCTTTCATGCGACAGACCTATACAGACCTATACGGTGAGAAGCGTCATGGCCTCGTTGGGTACCCAGAGACGCTACGTTTTCTGTGGAAATCCGTGCCCTCCCGTTCACGGTCCAGATGCAGCCCCTTGGGCAATACTTACGTAGTGGCCAGGTATTGAGTTAGCTGGGAGGACAAGGTCAGGAGCGTGGAGGGGCCGGATGCGAGCAGGGGCGCGGATCCCTCGTCGAGCAACCGGTGTTGCCATCACACGATCGGCGCGCCGATCTTCCAGCCGGCCACCGGACGGGCGCTCGCCAGCGCATGTCTATCGGCACAGGAAGCCGCCAGGAACAGCCAGCACAGAAAGAGTACGCAGATGAAGGTATCCAGGTCGCACCCTCCCCTCGTCGCGCGGATCTCCACCGTCTTCCGCCGTCACAGTTCTGCCCTCTCGGCCCGCTCCGTCGGCGCGCTGATCCTGCTCGCGCTGGCCGGCGCGCCGGCCGCCGGCCAGGAGGCCGGCACCGGTAACAAGGAGAAGCCGGAGGAGGAAGAGGGGCTGCCGCTCGAGCCGGACCGGACGCTCGCCTTCACCGCCGATCGCGGCAGCTGGATGTCGCTCGACGTCAGCCCGGACGGCTCAGGGATCGTTTTCGACCACCTCGGCGACCTCTACCTGCTCCCGTTCGCGGGCGGTGAGGCCACGCGGCTCACCGGCGGGCTGCCGTTCGACGTCCAGCCCCGCTTCAGCCCCGACGGGCGCCGGGTCGTCTTCGTCTCGGACCGAAGCGGCGCCGAGAATCTCTGGGTGATCTCGGTCGACGGCGCCGACACGCTCCAGATCACGAAAGGCGAGGACAAGGGCTATGCGTCGCCGGAGTGGACGCCCGACGGCGAGTACCTGGTGGCTTCGACCGCCGATGGGCTCTTCCAGGAGGCCAAGCTTTGGCTCTACCACGTGGACGGAGGAACCGGGACAGCACTCGTCAAGGAGCCGGAGAACCTGAAGACGATGGGCGCCACGTTCGGCCCCGACGAGCGGTACATCTGGTTCGCCGAGCGGATGAGGGACTGGCAGTACAACGCGATCTTCCCCCAGTACCAGCTGGCCGTGTACGACCGGGAGACGGGCCGGCGGACGACGATGTCGAGTCGCTATGGCTCGGCCTTCCGCCCCGCGATCTCGCCCGACGGCCGGTGGCTGGTCTATGGCACGCGGCACGACGAGCACACGGGGCTCCGCCTCCGCGACACCGAGTCCGGCGTCGAGCGCTGGCTCGCCTACCCCGTGCAGCGGGACGACCAGGAGTCGCGCGCCAGCCTCGACGTGCTCCCCGGCTACTCGTTCACACCTGACTCACGCGAGGTGGTCGTCTCCTATGGCGGGCGCATCTGGCGGGTGCCGGTCGACGGTTCCCCGCCGATCGAAGTCCCCTTCCGAATCGACGTCGACCTGCCGCTCGGCGCGGAGGTGCGGTTCGCGTACCGAATCGACGACGCGCCGACGTTCACCGTGCAGCAGATCCGGGATGCGGTCCCGTCACCCGGCGCCGACCGGCTGGCCCTGGTGGCCCTCGACCGCGTCTGGGTGATGAACTACCCGGGCGGCGCCCCCACCCGGCTCACCGAGCTCGAGATCGGAGAGTTCGAGCCGACCTGGTCGCCGGACGGCCGCTGGATCGCCTTCGTGACATGGTCGGATACGGCGGGCGGGCACATCTACCGGGCCCCCGCAAACGGCAGGGGCCCCGCCGAGCGGCTGACCCGCGTCTCCGGCTACTACCGCCAGCCCGCCTGGTCTCCGGACGGGACCCGGATCGTCGCCCTGCGGAGCGCCGCCAGGGACTTGCAGGAGGCGCGCGGCTTCTTCCGCGGCGGCCTGGGGGAGGAGTTCGTCTGGCTGCCGGCCACCGGCGGAGACCTTACCCTGGTGGCGCCGGCCGGCGACCGGTCCGCTCCCCACTTCTCCGGCTCGAGCGAGCGGATCTACGCCTACAGCCGATCGGAGGGGCTGGTCTCCCTCCGGTGGGACGGGACGGATGAGAAGCAACACCTGAAGGTCAACGGTCCGCAGCTCCCCGGGCAGGAGGAGCCGCTGCCCGCCTCGGTCGTCCTGCTGTCTCCCAAGGGCGGCCAGGCCCTGGCCGCGGTGGTGAACGACCTCTACGTGGTCACCGTCCCCTACGTCGGCGGGGAGACTCCCGCGGTCTCCGTCGCCAAGCCGGAGGCGGCGGCGTTCCCGGTGCGCAAGCTCACGGACGTGGGCGGCCAGTTCCCCGCCTGGGGGCCGGACGGCCGGGTGGTCCACTGGTCGATCGGCAACGCCCACTTCGTCTACGACCTCGACGGTTCCGAGGCGTTCGAGGACAGCCTGAAAGCCGCCGAGAAGGCGGAGGCGGCAGCGAAAAAAGCGGAGGAAGCCGAAGAGGGCGAGGGCGAGCAGCCTGACGCCGCCGAGGAGGAAGCCGAAGCCGGCGAGGGTGAGGCCGCCGAGGAGGGGCAACAGGAGCAGGAGACGCCGAAGGACGAGGAGAAGCAGAAAGAGGAGAGGCCGCGCTACCAGCCGGCGGAGACGCGGATCGAGATCACCGCCGAGCGCGACATCCCGCGCGGCACCCTCGTGCTCCGAGGCGGCCGGGCGATCACCATGGCGGGCGATCAGGTGATCGAGGACGCGGCGATCCTGATCCGCGACAACCGGATCGAGCGGGTGGCGCCGAGTTCCGAGGTCGAGACGCCGGCGGGCGCGCGCGAGATAGACGTCGCCGGCGCCACGATCATCCCGGGCTTCGTGGACACCCACTACCACGCCCAGTGGCTGATCCCCGGGATCCACGTCTCGCAGGTCTGGCAGTACCCGGCGAATCTCGCCTACGGCGTGACCACGACCCGCGACCCTCAGACGTCGACCACCGACATCCTCACCTACAGCGACCGGGTGGAGACGGGCGACCTCGTCGGCCCTCGCATCTACTCGACGGGACCTGGCGTCTTCGTGTGGGAGCAGATCCGGGATCTCGACCACGCCCGCGACGTGCTCCGCCGGTACAGCGACTACTACGACACCAAGACGTTCAAGATGTACATGTCGGGGAACCGGCAGCAGCGGGAGTGGCTGATCATGGCGGCCCGGGAGCTAGAGCTGATGCCGACGACGGAAGGGGGCCTCGACTTTCCGCTCGACCTCACACACGCGATCGACGGGTATTCGGGACTCGAGCATTCGTTGCCGATCACCCCGCTGTACGACGACGTGCTGCGGCTGTTCGTCGAGACCGGGATCACGTACTCGCCGACCCTGCTCGTCTCCTACGGCGGACCGTTCGGGGAGAACTACTACTACGCCACCGAACAGGTGCACGACGATGCGAAGCTGCGGCGCTTCACCCCGCACGCCGACGTCGACGCCAAGTCACGGCGCCGCGGAGACAACCCGGGCCCGGGTGGCTGGTTCATGGAGGAGGAGTACGTGTTCCCGGAGCACGCGCGGTTCGCCAGGGAACTGATCGAGGCCGGCGGACGGGTGGGCGTGGGCAGCCACGGCCAGCTGCAGGGGCTTGGCTACCACTGGGAGCTCTGGTCGCTGCAATCCGGCGGGATGTCGGAGCGCGATGCGCTTCGGGCGGCGACGATCCTGGGGGCTGAGGGAATCGGCTTCGAACAGGACATCGGGAGCCTCGAGGTCGGCAAGCTGGCCGACCTGATCGTGCTCGACGCGAACCCGCTGGACGACATCCGCAACTCCGTGCGGATCCGCTACGTGATGAAGAACGGCCGGCTCTATGACGGGGAGACGCTGGACGAGGTCTACCCGACGGCGCGGCCGTTCCCGCCGCTTCCGTGGTCGGACCGGGAGCCGGAGACGGCGGCGGGAATCCGCTAGGAGGCTCTCGATGGCCAGGCGCGAGGAGTTCGCTGTCTGCGTGATCGGCACCGGCGCCGGTGGCGGCGTGATGATCGATCAGCTGACGGCCGCAGGGTTCCGCGTCGTCGCCCTCCAGCGCGGTCCCCACCTGAGGCCCAGAGATTTCGTCGATGACGACGAGTTGAAGGTCATCTGGCGCGACGGCCTGTTCTCGCCCGACCAGCTCGAGACCTGGCGTCTCGACGACGACAGTCCTACCGAGACGGGCCGGTTCAACATGATCGCCTACTGCGTCGGCGGCACGATGGTTCACTGGGAGACGTGGTCGTGGCGCTTTCGGCCCGACGAGTTTCGCGTCCTCTCCGAAGAGGGGCCGGTCGAGGGCGCGAGCCTCGCCGATTGGCCGATCGACTACCAGGAGCTCGAGCCCTACTACGAGCGGGCGGAGTGGGACTTCGGCGTCTCGGGCGACGCCGGCGCCAACCCGTTCGAGGCGCCCAGGCGCCGCCCCTACCCGAATCCTGCACACCCCGACCGGACCGCCAGTCTCAGGGTGAAGGCAGGGGCGCGGAGGCTCGGCTACCACCCCTTCACCACCCCGCTGGCGGCGAACTCCCGGCCGTACGGAGGCCGGCCGGCGTGCATCTACGGCGGCACCTGCGGGGGCTACGGCTGCCCGATCGGAGCCAAGGGAACGACGTGCTCGGTCTCGCTCCCCAAGGCCCAGCGCACCGGACGGCTCGACCTGCGCCCGAACTCGCTCGCCTTCGAGATCACGCTCGGAAGGGACGGCCGCGCCCGCGGCGTCCGCTACATCGATCAGATCTCGAGGGAGGAGCGCGAGGTCAGGGCACGTCACGTCTTCGTCTGCGGCAACGCGGTCGGCACCCCGCACCTGCTGCTCATGTCCAAGTCCGGCTCCTTCCCCGACGGACTCGCCAACTCGAGCGGCCTGGTCGGACGCAATCTGACGATGCACCTCTTCACGGTGGCGAACTTCGTCTTCGACGAACCGATGCGCAGCTTCACCGGCCTCAGCTCGCACGCCGCGATCGATGATCTGCACGCCAGCGACCCGAGCCGGGGCTTCATCCGCGGCGGCGTCATCGGAGAGGAGAGCTACGTCGTCAAGCAGCCGATGCTGCAAGCGCTCTGGGCCGGGAGCTCCTACCCGGGAAGCGATCGCGCCTGGGGCGCCGACTTCAAGGACTTCCTCCGCACGTTCTCCCGGACCTGCAGCGTCCTCCAGGTCGGCGAGGACCTCCCGATGGAGTCGAACCGGGTCGACCTCGACCCCGAGGTGAAGGACCCGTACGGGCTCCCGGTGCCGAGGATGACTCACCGTCAGCACCCCAACGACCTGGCGATGAGCCGCTGGTACGCGGACCGGATGCTGGAGATCGGGGAGGCGGCCGGCGCGATCGAACGCTGGATCTCGCTTTCGTTCACGGAGCCGGACCAGGCGAGAAAGGGGAGCTCGCACCTGCACGGGACCTGCCGGATGGGCGACGACCCCGCCCGGTCTGTCGTCGATCGTTGGTGCCGGAGCCACGACGTCCCGAACCTGTGGATGGTCGACGGGAGCGTCTTTCCGACCTCGGGCGGCTACAACCCGACACTGACGATCCTGGCGAATGCCTATCGCGTGGCCGACTACTTCGTGACCGAGGCGAGAATGGGGGCGTTGTGATCGAAGCAGGAGACTCCGTGATGGAACGGTCGTTGTGATGGACCGGCGCGAGTTCGTCGGGCGAAGCGCCCGCTACGGCACGACCTTCTGGCTGCTCTGGAACGTGCCTCGTCCGAGGACGCTGCGGGCCATCGCGCAATCGAAAGAGGCCCTCGTGCTCTCGGAGGACGAGTGGCGCACGCTCGAGGCGATGACCGGTCGGATCATTCCGACGGACCAGGATCCCGGAGCCATCGAGGCAAACTGCGCGAACTTCATCGACAAGGCGCTGGCCCACGAGGACGCGGAGCTACTGCCGCAGTACAGGGAGGGGTTGCCGGCCGTCGATAGGGTCGCTGTGGAGCGATTCGGCGCCAGCTTCGCCGAGCTCCCGCCGAATCAGCAGGACGAGGTCTTGATCGCGCTCGAGTCGGGAGAGGTGCCCGGTTGGGTTCCCGCAGCGGTCAGCTCGGACGAGTTCTTCGAGACGGTGCGCAGCCATACGATCATCGGCTTCCTGGCCGAGCCCAAATACGGCGGCAACCGGGACTACGTCGGCTGGCAGCTGTCCGGGTATCCGGGACCGCGGCACGACCTAGGCGGCTACACACCGGCCCAGATGATCGGGGAGGAGAAGATCCGCACCGTCTGGGGGGAGGAGATGTAGCCTAGAGTCGGAGACCGCGGCGAGGATTCGCTAGCGGCGTTGCGCTAATCCACCACCAGCAGGGGGCAGCGGAGGTCCGAAACCCACTTGGCCGCCTCGGCGCCTAGCGAGGTCAGCGAGCCGCGCGAGGTCACGAGCAGGCCGCAGCCGCCCGCGCGCAGCCGGGCGGGCGCCGCATGCAGCCGCTCCAGCTCCTGATACGTCGCCCGGCCGGCGTGCTCGGCCAGCACCGCGGCCGCGTGGTCCCTCAGCTTCCCCGGCTCCCCGTCGGGAGCGAGCAGGACGCGTAGCGGCAGGTCCCGATACAGCGCCAGGTCGGACGCCAGCTCCAGCGCGCGCTCCGCGTCCTTGGTCCCGTCGAACACGACGTCCACCTCGCCCCCCCGCGGCCCGCCGGCCGGTGCCACCAGCAGCAGCGTCGGTACCTCGCGCAGAAGCGCCCTTGCGGTCGAACCGATCGCCGACCCCGGCGACCTTCCCCGCGCGCCCAGCACCAGCAGGTCCGCTTCCGAGGCCGCGACCTGCACCTCTCGCGTCACGTGGCCACGGACCGTGCGGAACGACCACGAGATCCGTCGCAGCTCCGCCTGCTCGCTGAGCGCCCGCTGGGCCTGCCGCGCCTGCCGCGCGAGGTGACGCCGCAGCTCGCTGGCCCTCATCGTCCGCGGGCGGCCTGAGATCCGGTCCCACTCGCGCGCCAGCGAGAGCCCAGCTAGCCGCATCAGGTTCTCATCCTCCACGAACAGGCCGGCGAGCTCGGCCTCGAGGACCGCCGCCAGGTCGGCCGCCGCCTCGAGGGCGGCCAGGCTGCTCCTCGACGCATCGAGGGCCACGACGATGCGCCGGATCGCTTCGGAGCGCCGGCGGCCTTCGGCCGGCGACTCCCCGTTGCCCGGATCGGGTCGCATCTCGCCGTCGCCCGAGTCCGGTCGCATCTCGCCGTCGCCCGAGTCCGGATCCGGCCGCCTCGGTCCGGTCCCTTCAGTCACGGCGCGCCTCCCCGGGTACACCGGACGTCCCTTCTGAATCGCCGGAGCTCTCTCCCGACGCGCCCGAGCTTTCCCCCGACTCGCCGGCCGCCGGAGGCCGGTCGAACTCCTTCCGCAGGCGCGCGAACTCGGCCAGTCGGTCGACCACGAGACGGTTCACGCTACCCACCGGGTACACGCCCCGCTCGTCCGGCTCGCCCATCGAGAGCCCGGTGAGGATCTCCATGCCCTCGTCGATCGTTCGCACGGGCCAGATGTGGAACCTCCCCTCCCCTACCGCCTCCCGCACACGGGAGGCGAGCATCAGATGCTTCACGTTCGAGGCCGGGATGAGGACGCCCTGGTCGCCGCTCAGGCCCCGGGCGGCGCAGATGTCGAAGAACCCTTCGATCTTCTCGTTCACCCCGCCGATCGGTTGCACATCGCCGCGCTGGTTCACCGAGCCCGTAACCGCGATCCCTTGCGCCAGCGGCACCTCGCCGATGGCGGACAGCAGCGCGTAGAGCTCGGTCGACGAGGCGCTGTCCCCCTCCACGCCGCTGTAGGACTGCTCGAACACCAGGCTGGCGCCCAAAGACAGCGGCTGCTCGCGCGCGTACCGTCCGCCCAGGAAGGCGCCGAGGATCAGCACGCCCTTCGAGTGGATCGGGCCGGAGAGCTCCACTTCCCGCTCGATATCGAGCACCTCGCCGCTCCCCAGCTGGACTCGGGCCGTGATCCGACTCGGGCGGCCGAACGAGAAGCCTCCGATCGTCAGCACCGAGAGGCCGTTCACCTGCCCCACAACCCGACCCTCGGTATCGATGTAGATCGTCTCGCGGAGGATCTCCTCCTGCACCCGCTCCCGGATGCGGTCGGAGCGGTGGATCCACTGGTCGACCGCCCGCTGCACGTGAGCCGCCGTGACCGTCTCGGCCCCCTCCTCACCGGCCCAATAGTCCGCCTCGCGCATGAGGTCGAGCACGTCCCGCGTCTGCACGGAGAGCTTCTCGGCGTCGCCCGCCCAGCGGGCGCTCCGCTCGATCACCCGGGCGACCGCCGCGCGGTCGAACGGACGGAGCTCGTCCTGACCGGCGAGGGTGGCGATCAGATGGGCGTAGAGCTGCTCGCTCTCGGGCGTCCGGTCCATCTCGTCGGCGAAGTCGGCCGCCACCTTGAACAGCTGTGGGAAGTCCGGCTCGGCCGAGGAGAGGAGGTAGTAGAGCATCCGATCGCCCATCAGCACGACCTTCACGTTGAGCGGAACCGGCTCCGGCTCCAGCGACACGGTGCTCACCAGGCCCAGCAGGTCCCGGGGCGACTCGATCCGCAGCTCGCCCGAGCTCAGCACCCTTTTGAGGCCCTCCCAGGCGAACGGCTGCATGAGCACCCGCCGGGCATCGAGGACCAGATAGCCGCCGTTGGCCCGGTGAAGGGCGCCCGGTTTCATCATCGTGAAGTCGGTGGTCAGGGCCCCGAGCAGCGACTGGTACTCGACCCGTCCCACCAGGTTCTGGTAGGTGGGGTTCTCCTCGTAGACCACGGGAGCCGCCTCCGCTCCGGTATGATCGACCAGCACGTTGACCCGGTACCGGCGGAGCTCCCTTCCCCGCCCGACACCCTCGACCAGGGCGGCCATCTCGGGGGGCACCTGCGGCTCGGGGCGGGAGATAATCTGCCGCACGTTCTCGACCATGTGTGCCTGCACCCTGTCCAGGTGCTCGAGCACGGGCGGGTACGGCCGGTACTTGGCCCGCAGCTCGTCGAGCAGGTCCCGCAGGGCAAACTCGGCCACCTCCTGGTTGAGGGCGCGGACCTGGTCGCGGACCTCGCGCTGGCGGCGCGGCATCTGGCGCAGCAGGGACTGCAGCTCCTCCTCCAGCTTCTCGATCCGCCCCCTGATCGCCTCGACCTCCCCCTCGGGAAGCTTCTCGAGCTCCTCGGAGCTCAGCACTTCTCCGTCGCGCACGGGGGCGAAGGCGAAGCCGACCGGCGTTCGCATCAGGGCAACGCCCTGCTCCTTCGCCTTCTCGTTGAGCTCGCTGAGTGCCTGCTCGTGCGTCTCTCCGGCCTCTTCCTCGATCGCGCGCCGGCGGGTCTGGTACTCCTCGCTCTCGAACGCGGCCTCCAGGCCGACGCGCAGCTCCTCGAGCACGCGGTCCATCTCAGCCGCCAGCTCCGCCCCCTTGCCGGCCGGGAGGGTGAGCGCGATCGGCCGGTGGGATTCCTCGAAGTTGTCCACGTAGCAGATGTCCGGCGGCACCGGCTCGCTGCCCGCCCGGTCCTCGAGGAACTGCCGGATCACCCGCCCCTTGTCCGCCTCCTCGGGGCCGAGCGCGAAGATGTGAAAGCCCGGCTTCCGGATCCCGATCCCGAAGCGGACGGCACCGGTCGCCCTCTCCTGGCCGACGACCTCGTGGACGGCTTCGAGGTCGGACGTGGTCTCGAAGTCGAACCGATCGGGATCGCAGCGCGCCCAGAGGCGGTCGGGATCGAGGGGCGTCACAGGCATGGTGCTCTCTGCGCGGTATGCGGTCTTGGGCGGAGGGCGCGTTCGGGTTCGCTCAGGATCGGCCCCGGCTTACGAGCAAAGCTAACGAAAGACCGGGCTCACCGCTCCCGGTCCTCCGCCGACAACCAGCCATACGATCCCTGTACGGCTCCCCGGACGCCCGCCGCACTCTCCATCCACGCGAGAAGGGCCCGCACGTGGGCACCTGCATCCCTCTGGGGCAGGGATGGCGACAGGAAGAGAACGCCGGGAGACAACCGGTCACGCGACCGGTAGGCCTCGAGCAGCCGAACGAAGTCCGCGTAGTTGCGCGTCACGACGATGCGGCCGTAACGGCAGGCGTACGCCACCACCTCGTCGTCGCCCGCTCGTCCCAGGCCGACGTCACGCACGTGTTGGACGTCCACGCCCCTTCGCCTCAGCTGCAGGCCGGCAGCATGGTGGACGTGGTTGTCGAAGAGGAACCTCAACGGGCGGGTGTCGCGGTCCACTCACCTTCGAGCCGGCGGCCCACGCGTTCGTTCTCGTCGATCTTCCGATCGATCGCCGCCGGACACCGCCGGTAGAACTGCAGCGCCTGGTCGATGGCCTCTCGATCCAACGACCCGAAGTGTTCGCACAGGCCCTCGAGGTCGGCGCCGTACTCGCGCTGTACGTACACGATCTCCCAGACTTCCGGGCCATCCCTGAGGGCGACGCGGCGCTCGAACGCGCCGTCCCGGAATTCCAGCTTGGGGTAACGATCCATGGCCCACCACTCCTCTACGATTCGGCGGAGCCCTTCCGAGGCGCCCTCGCCCGAAGTGTGGAACGCCTCCCGCAACTCCGCCTCAAGCCAGCCGGGCAGCCGCGTGCTGAACGTGCGACCAACCATCGGTCATCCTCCCGCGCTGCAGAATCGTATACGCCGTATACAACGTATACACGTATACGGCTGAGACAACGTCGCGTTCCCGAGGGGGTGAGGCGGCCGGAAGGCCGCCCAGGGGGGCGCCGTCCTGCTCGTCCGCCCTAAGGGACGCCGAAGAGCGTCTTCCCCTGCTGGTCGAAGATCCCGAGGTTGGCCGTGCTTCCCGGCGGCACATCCACCCCGTACCGCATCCGGCCCTGCGAGTCGTAGATCAGCATGCCGATGCTCGAGGCCCGCGAGTAGATCTGGGCGCCGCGCTCTCCACCGTACGGCAGACCTATGCTGGCCGTGCCCTCTGCGTCGAGAGCCGCCACCACCCTGGCCTCGCCCTCCGCGCTGTAGAGGCCGAACGAAGCCTCGCGGCCGGGAAAGTTGATGCGGGCCCGCGTCTGGCCGAAGCGGTCGCGCAGGGACAGGCCGCCGCTGGCATCCGGCGCCTCGAGGTCGAGCAGCATGGCCCCGTTCCCGCCGCGGAGGTAGAACATGCCCTCGGTCAGCTGGGACTGGAAGCTGTGACCGACGCGCTGGAGGGTGAAGAGCGGGACCTGCTCCTGCATGCCGAGCCAGATGCTCTCGATGTCCTGCGCCCGCTGGTACATCGCCAGCCGAGGCATCCCGTCCTCGTCCAGGCCGAGGACGGCCCGCAGGTTACCCGAGCCGTCGCGGACCACGAAGCGCTCGGCCTCGACCGTCTGGACCGGTCGCGTCTGGGCCGGTCGCGTCGGGGCCATGGCCACGCCCGCGGCCAGCACGATCCAGCCGCCGTATGCGATCAGGCGGAGGCTCCGGTTCTGGCGCTCCAGCCGGCGCACCCTGACTTCCAAGTCGCTCGCGTCGGTCATCGCCTTCGTCATCGATATTCTCCGATTCGGGTTGATCCTTCGTGGCTGTTCCGGGCCTCCTACTCGGCCCCCACCACCGGTTCCTCCGGCATCAGGTACCGCTCCAGGAACATGAAGGTGATCTGCCGGAACAGGTCCGCGTTCTCCTTCTTCCGGAACCCGTGCCCCTCGTTCAGGGCCTTCATGTACCACACGGGCATCCGGTTCAGCCGTACGGCGCGGACGACCTGATCCGACTCGGTGACCGGGACGCGCGGGTCGTTCTCGCCCTGGGCGACGAAGAGCGGCACCCGGATCTTGTCGGCGTTCCGGTTGGGGCTGATGCCGTCCAGGACCATCCGCAGCTCGGGGTCGCGCTCGTCGCCGTACTCCACCCGGCGGGCATCGCGCCGGTAGTCCTGCGTGTTCTCGAGGAAGGTGACGAAGTTGCTGATCCCGACGATCTCCGCCCCGGCCCGCAGCCGGTCGCTGTAGTGGACCAGGCTGGCGAGCACCATGTACCCGCCGTAGCTGCCACCGTAGACGGCCACCCTCGACGCGTCGAGGTCGGGCTGGGCGGCGATCCAGTCGAGCAGGGCGCCGATGTCGCGCACCGAATTCTCCCGCAGGTCCGCGTTGTCCAGCTTCACGTACGCCTTCCCGTAGCCCGAGCTGCCGCGCACGTTCGGGGCGATGACGGCGGCTCCGAGCTCGTTCACCCACGCCTGGAAGGTGCTGCTGAAGCCCGGCCGGTACTGGCTCTCGGGGCCGCCGTGGATCGAGAGGATCACCGGGTGCGGGCCCGGAGTGCGCGGGCGGTACACGAAGGCCGGGATCTCGGCCGGCCCGCCAGCGTTCGAATCGAACGTCGGGTAATGGATGAGCTCCGGCTCGACGAAACTCTCCCGCCTCAGCCCGCCGAGCTCGCTGAACGTCCAGCGGGTGAGATCCGCCGCCTCCAGCGGCCCCTCCCCCAGCTCCAGCGTGTAGACGTCGGACGGGCTGTCGGCCGTGTTGATCGTCATCGCGAGGCGCCGCCCGTCCGGGCTGAACTCGATGCCGGAGACGAGTCCGATCGGCAGCCCCGGGACGGGCGCGTACTCTCGCGTGGCCGGGTCGAGCAGATAGAGGCTGGACAGCCCCTCCTCGTTCACCGTGAAGGCCGCCCGCCGTCCATCGTCGCTGAGCGCGAAGCCTTCCACGTTCCAATCGATGTCACGCGTGATCGGCTCGATCCGGCCCGTCTCCAGATCGACGTAGGCAAGCCGGTTGAACTCGCCGTCGCGGTCCGTGGAGACGAAGGCGCTCCGGCCGTCGGGAGCGAAGCGCGGGGCGATCCCCGAGTAGTTGCCGGGATCGTCGGGGCCCCCGGCCACCAACTTGACATCGCCGGTGACCACGTCGGCGATCCAGACCCGCGAGTCGGTGATGCTCACGTACTGGACCCCCAGCACCCGTCGGTTGGCGGCGTCCCAGTCGGCCGGCCCCCAGTAGGCTCCGTCCGGGGCTTCGACGAGGATGTGCGCCGAGCTCGTGTCGGCCACGTCGACGAGCCAGACATCGTTGGAGCGGCCGTTGCGCCGCGTGCTCTGGAACGCCAGCCACTTGCCGTCGCGGCTGAACTCGGGTGCCCCGTTCCGCGATGCCCCGTCGGTGAGCCGTCGCATCTCCGCGCTCTCGGGATCGAACAGAAAGAGCTGGTAGAACTCGGCGCCGCCCTCATCCATCCCGAACACCAGCTCGCTCGTCTCCGGGCGTCTGTCCGCTCCGGTAACCGGCTCCGCGAGGAAGGTGAGCTGGGTTCGCGCTCCGCGGGGCATGTCGACCAGGTGGAGCTGGCTCGTCTCGCCGAAGCGGGTGCTGATGTAGAGTCCGCGGCCATCCTCGGCCCAGGCGGCGAACGAGGCGCTGCGAACGTTCTCGTAACGCTGCAGGCGCTCGGCGAGGCTGGCGGGCACCTCCGGGACGTCGTCGAGCACGACGTTTCCGTCGTTGACGCGCCGGACGCGGGGCACGTCCTGGCCGGTGGCCGAAATCGGCATCGAGAGCCCCAGCCCGACCACCGCCAGAGCGAATACGGTTCGTCGGGGACGGCGCAGCTGCCGAGCCGGTACTGCCGGAGATCTGCTACAGTCGGCGAGCGTTCGTTTCATCGCACTCCTCCCCGTGCATCGATCGGGTCCGGGTCTCCGTTGATGGATTCTGAGCGGAAGATACAGGGGGTGGCGCATCCGTGCCCGGTCCGTACGTTGTGGCAGCCCGGATGTCGACAGGGCCAATTCGAGGACTCCTGACCAGAACCGAAATGATCGAGATCGATGGCCACAGCCTGACGATCGAGCAGATCGTGCGCGTGGCTCGCGCGGGCGAGCAGCTGGGCCCGCTCTCCGACGAGGTCGTCGCTTCGATGACCCGCAGCCGTGATTGGCTGGCCGGTGTGATCGAGCGCGACGAGCGGACGATCTACGGCGTGAACACCGGGTTCGGGCCGCTGGCCAGCCGGCGCATCCGGCCCGGCGAGGCGCGTCGCCTCTCCCACAACCTGGTGCTGAACTGCGCGGCCGGCGTCGGCGATCCGCTGCCCGCCGAGATCGTGCGAGCGATGATGCTGATCCGGGCGAACTCGCTGGCGAAGGGCCTCTCCGGCGTGCGGCCGCTGGTGGCCGAGACGCTGGCCGGGATGCTGAACCGCGGGGTGACGCCGGAGGTCCCGGCCAAGGGCTCGCTGGGAGCCAGCGGCGACCTGGCCCCGCAGGCCCACGTCGCCGCCGTGCTGCTGGGTGAGCCGGAGCAGCCGGGCGGGACGGGAGGCGCGGGCGGGACCGTCTACAGCGGTTTCGCCTCCTACGGGGGCGAACGGCTGGAGGGCGCCGAGGCGATGCGGCGGGCCGGGCTGGCCCGGGTGCGGGCGGAGCCGAAGGACGGGCTGGCGCTGACCAACGGGATGGACTTCATGCTGGCGACCGCGGCGCTGACGGTCTTCGACGCCGAGAGCGTGATCGAGCACGCGGCGATCTCGGCCGCGCTCAGCCTCGAGGCGGTCTGCGCCCTCTCACCCGCCTTTCACCCGGCGCTCCACGAGGCGGCGGGGCAGCCGGGCCAGATCGCCGTCGCCGCCCGGCTGCGGACCCTGCTCGAGGGCTCGAAGCTGATCGACACCGAGCCGGGCAGGGTGCAGGACGCCTACAGCCTCCGCTGCGTGCCTCAGGCGTTGGGCCCGTCGCGCGACGTGGTGGCGTTCCTGAGCAAGCGGATCGCCACGGCGATCAACGCGGCCAGCGACAATCCGCTCGTCTTCGTGGACCTGCCGGGCGAGGAGCCTCGCACGATCTCCGGCGGGAACTTCCATGGCCAGGGTCCGGCGCTCTGGCTCGACCTGCTCGGCATCGCGCTCGCCGATGTGGGCGGGATGTCGGAGCGCCGCACCTTCCGCCTGCTCACCCCCGAGCTGAGCGGCGGGCTCCCCTCGATGCTGGTCGAGAACGGCGGCCTCGACAGCGGCCTGATGGTGGCCCAGTACACGGCCGCCGCCCTCGTCTCCGACAACAAGACGCTCGCCCATCCCGACAGCGTGGACTCGATCCCCTCCAGCGCCAACCAGGAGGACCACGTGAGCATGGGCGCCAACGCGGCCCGTCACGCGCGCGAGATCGTCGACAACGTGCGCACGGTGGTCGCGATCGAGCTGATGACCGCGGCGCAGGCGATCGACCTGCGCTCCGAGGGCCCCGACCGTCTGGGACGGGGCACGGCCGCCGCCCACCGGCAGATCCGCGAGCGGGTCCCGCGGCTCGTCCGCGACCGCGAGCTCACGCCGGACATCCGGGCCGTGGACGAGCTGATCCGATCGGGCGAGCTGCTGCGAGCGGTGGA
>CAZEBA010000038.1:0-12499 GCA_964510615.1 uncultured Gemmatimonadota bacterium | reverse complement strand
ACATCCGGGCCGTGGACGAGCTGATCCGATCGGGCGAGCTGCTGCGAGCGGTGGACGCGGCGGTGGCGTAAACTTCAGAACAGCCGCGCATGAGACGATGATCGAGGGCCCATGAGCACCAGCACGCTGGCCCGATCGATTCGGGCCCCCACCGGAACGGAGATCAGCTGCCGGGGATGGCACCAGGAGGCCGCTCTCCGGATGCTGATGAACAACCTCGACCCCGAGGTGGCGGAGGACCCGGAGCAGCTCATCGTGTACGGGGGCGCCGGCAAGGCGGCCCGGAACTGGGAGTGCTACGAGGCGATCGTCCGCACCCTCCGGCGGCTGGAGAACAACGAGACCCTCCTCGTCCAGAGCGGCAAGCCGGTGGGGGTGTTCCGCACCCACGAGGAGGCCCCACGGGTCCTGATCGCCAACGCCCATCTGGTGCCGAAGTGGGCCACCTGGGACGAGTTCCGCCGGCTGGACGCGCTGGGGCTCACGATGTTCGGCCAGATGACCGCCGGCTCGTGGATCTACATCGGCACGCAGGGGATCCTCCAGGGCACCTACGAGACGTTCGCCGAGTGCGCCCGGCAGCACTTCGGGGGCTCCCTGAAGGGACGGCTGCTGGTCACGGCCGGCCTCGGCGGCATGGGCGGCGCGCAGCCGCTGGCGGCGACGATGAACGGCGGCGCCTTCCTCGGCATCGAGGTGCGCGAGGAGCGAATCCGGCGGCGGCTCGAGACGGGCTACCTGGACCGGATGTCCACCGACCTGGACGAGGCGCTCGAGCTGACGCTCGGCGCCCGCAAGCGCGGCGAAGCGCTCTCGGTGGGCCTGCTCGGCAACATCGCCGACGTGCTCCCCCAGTTGGTGGCGCGAGGGATCGTTCCGGACGCGCTCACCGACCAGACGTCCGCCCACGACCTCCGCATCGGCTACATCCCGAGCGGCCTTTCGCCCGAGGAGGCCGAGGTCGAGCGGGAGCGGGACCCGGAGGGCTACGAGGAGCGGGTCCTCGACTCGATGGTGGCGCACGTCCGGGCGATGCTGGACCTGCAGAAGGCCGGAGCGGTGACCTTCGACTACGGCAACAACATCCGCGGACAGGTCGCCGACCGCCGCGGCCTGGAGGAGGCGTTCCGGATCCCGGGCTTCGTGCCCGAGTTCATCCGTCCGCTCTTCTGCCGGGGCGCCGGCCCGTTCCGCTGGGCGGCTCTTTCGGGCCGGCCGGAGGACATCCACGAGACCGACCGGGCCGTGCTGGCGGCGTTCCCGGAGAAGGAGGGCCTCAGGCGCTGGATCGAAAAGGCGGGCGAGCGGGTGCACTTCCAGGGCCTGCCGGCCCGCATCTGCTGGCTCGAGTACGGGGAGCGGGCGGAGATGGGCCTGCGCTTCAACCACCTGGTACGAACCGGCAAGGTCGAGGCGCCGCTGGTGATCGGCCGCGACCACCTCGATGCGGGCTCGGTCGCCTCACCCAACCGGGAGACCGAGGGCATGCTGGACGGATCGGACGCGATCGCCGACTGGCCCCTGCTCAACGCGATGCTGAACACCGCTTGCGGCGCCAGCTGGGTCTCGATCCACCACGGGGGCGGAGTCGGCATCGGCTACGCGATCCACGCCGGCATGGTCTGCGTGGCGGACGGCACCGAGTCGGGCGATCGGCGCCTGGAGCGCGTGCTCACGGCCGACCCCGGCACCGGCGTGATGCGCCACGCGGACGCCGGCTACGAGCTGGCGATCGAGACGGCGCGCGAGCGAGGCGTCGACCTCCCGATGCTGGAGTAGCGACCCGAAGGGACCCCGCTACCGGTCCTTGAGGATCACCGCGATCCGGCTGCCGTCGTAGTCGTAGCCGGAGCGGAAGGTGCCCTGCACCTTGAGGCTCGTGCCCTCGCGAGGAGCGCTCTTCTCGGGGAGAATCACCATGATCGTGCCGGTGTTGTCCGACAGCTCGAAGGCACCGCTCATGACCGGTCCGCCCCGGGTCACCACGCCGTGAAGCTGAACGGTCTGCCCGTTGTAGCGCGCCGGGTCGCGCAGCACGTCCCGGATCTTGAGGCTGGAGGCGCAACTGGCCGCCGCCAGCACCGCGAGGGCCAGCAGGCTCGTCCGAAAGCCGATCTTTCTGTTCATATCCAGACTCCTTTCGACTCGCCCCGAGGGCGGGACCGATGCGCGTCCTTCGCAACATAGGCGTGCTCGCCACCTGCCGCGCCGACGGCGGACAGGGCGACGTGCACGCGATTCCCGACGCCGCCCTCGCCTGGGACGACGGCCGCGTCCGCTGGGTCGGGCCCGAGCGCGAGCTTCCCCCCGAGCTCGAGGAGGCGCGCAACTTCGACGCCGGGGGCCGGCTGGTGATTCCCGGCCTGGTCGACTGCCACACGCACCTGGCGTTCGGGGGCTGGCGCGCCGCCGAGTTCGAGCAGCGGATCCTCGGCCGAGGCTACCTCGAGATCGCCCGGGCCGGCGGCGGTATCATCTCGACCGTCATCGCGACCCGGGCGGCGTCAGAGGGCGAGCTGGTGGCGCGCTCCCGCACCTTTCTGGACGAGATGATCGCGCTCGGCGTCACCACGGTCGAGGGCAAGAGCGGCTACGGCCTCTCGCTGGAGGAGGAGCTCAAGCAGCTCCGGGTCTATCGCAAGCTCGCCGACGACGGGCCGGCCCGCGTCGTCCCCACCCTGCTCGCCGCCCACATCGTGCCGCCGGAGTTCCGGGAGGCGCGGGAGGCGTACGTGGACCTCATCGTCGAGGAGATCGTGCCACGCGCCGCGGCCGACGGCCTTGCGCGCTGCTGCGACGCCTTTCTGGAGGAGACCGCGTTCACCTGGGACGAGTGCCGCCAGGTGCTCGTGGCCGGGCGCGAGGCCGGGCTGCTCCCGAAGCTGCACGCGGACCAGCTCACGGACGGCGGCGGGGCGCGGCTGGCGGCCGAGGTCGGGGCCGTGTCGGCCGACCACCTCGAGCGGATCTGCCCCGACGGGATCGAGGCGCTGGCCGAGGCCGGCGTGGTCGCCGTCAGCCTGCCGTTCGCCACCCTCTACCTGAACCAGGATCCGCTACCGGCCCGGAGCCTCATCGAGGCCGGCGCGGCGGTGGCCGTCGCCACCGACTTCAACCCCGGCACCGCACCCAGCTACCACCTCCCGTTCGCCATGACCCTGGCCTGCACCCTCCAGCGGATGACCCCGGCCGAGGTGCTGAAGGGGGCCACGATCTTCGCGGCCCGGGCGATCGGCCTCGAGGATGAGGTCGGCTCCCTGGAGCCGGGCAAGGCCGCCGACTTCGCGGTCATCGACGCGCCCGACGTCGACCACTGGCTGTACCACCTCCGGGCCAACGCCTGCGTCGTGACAGCCATCGCCGGGTGGTGCGTGTGGGGCTCGCTCGAGAGGTGACGCCGGGCGATCTCGCGATCGTCCTCGGCTACTTCGCGCTCGTCCTCGCGCTCGGCCTCTGGGTGGGGGGCCGGGTCCGCACCTTCCGCGATTACTTCGTCGTCAGCGGACGGCTGACCACGCCGCTTCTCGTCTGCACGCTCGTCTCCACCTACTACGGACTCGATGTTCTCTTCGGCGTCTCCGAGGTCTCCTATCAGGAGGGGGTCGTCGGCTTTTACGCCTACTCGAGACCGTACTACCTCTTTATCCTGGTGGCGGCGCTCGTCGTGGCCCGGCGCCTGAAGCGGTTCGACTATCTCTCCCTGCCCGATGTGACCGCCAGCGCCTTCGGCAACGGAGCCCGGATCGCCTGCGCCGTGGCCAGCCTCCTCTATTCGCTTCCGATCCTGGCCGTCATGGGACTCGGCATCCTGCTCGACGTCCTGTTCGGGATTCCGCTCGTCTGGGGCGTCATGATCGCGGCCGCCACCAGCCTCGCCTACACGGCCCTCGGCGGTCTCATCGCCGACTCGATCACCGACACCGTGCAATTCGTCCTCATGTGCGTCACGGTGGGAATCGCGACCTGGCTGGGCCTCGGACACGTCGGCGGGATCGACGCCCTGTTCGCGAAGCTGCCCGACTCGTTCCGCAGCCCGGGCGGCGGCTACTCCCCGGCCCTGCTCGCCGTGTTCGCCCTCTCGGGGCTGTCGGCCCTGGTCGAGCCGGCCTTCTACCAGCGGATCTTCGCGGCCGTGAGCTACCGCTCCGTGGCGTTCGCGCTCCTGATCGGGATCGTGCTCTGGGCCTCGTTCGATTGGGCGGTGACGGTGCTCGGCATGGTGGCCCGTACGGCCGGCGTGTCGGTGAGCGAGCCGAGGTACGCCCTGCTCGAGGTCACCCTCTCGCTGCTGCCGGCGGGCCTCACCGGCCTGTTCATCGCGGGCGTCGCCGCCACCGCCATGTCGACCATCGACACGTACCTTCTCATCGCCGGCGGAAACCTGGCCTACGACATCTGGCGTCCGCTGCGCCGCCGGGAACCGACCGACGCCGAGCTGCTGCGGGCCACGCGCCTCGCCATGGGGGGCGCCACGGTCCTGACAGTGCTTATCGCGCTGGCCTTCCAGTCGATCGTCAGCGCCTGGATCTTCATGGCCACGCTCCTGGTGGGGACGGCCCTGGTGCCCGTCCTGGCGGCGCTCTACCTGCCCTTCCCGCAGCCGAAGGCCGCGGGGACGGCAGCGGCGGTGACCGGCCTCGTCGCGTCGGCGGGGTACTACACCGCCCTGCGCGTATTCGGGGCATACGACCTCGATGCCGGGACGGTCATGCTGGACGGCTCGGTGGCGGGGATCTCGTTCGAGCTCTGGCAGGAGCACGCGCTGCTCTTCGCCCTGCCGGCATCGATCCTCGCCTATCTGGTCGGCGCGCTCGCGAGCTCCGCCCGACATCGATGGGTGCGAGAGTGAACATGCGGCAACGACAAGGGACCGGCGTGAGCTACGTGCAGCCACGAGGCGGAGGAAGGCGAGGATGAGCGACGAGACTTGGACTTGGCTGGCGATCGGCGTGCTCGTGCTGGGGGCGCCCGTGATCTTCGTCTGGTTCCTCAAGGACGCGGCGAAGCTTCTCAGACGGGTCGGGCGCCCAGGCCGCGAGCCTCCCGACGGCTAGCGCTCGGTCCGGCCCATCGCCCGCATCAGCTCGTCCGCCTCCGGCGGCTGCCGGGTGGCCAGCGAGACGACCACCGTCGCCAGAAAGGCCAGCAGGAACGCCGGCACCAGCTCATACATTCGGGACTTGAGCGCCGGCACGAAGTACCAGACGACGGTGGTGACCGTCCCGACAACGATCCCGGCGATCACGCCCGCCCGGGTCGTCCGCCGCCAGAAAAGGGCGAGGATCGAGGTCGGGCCGAGGGCGGCTCCGAGACCCGCCCAGGCGAAGAGCACAAGCCAGAAGACGAGCTGATCGGCGGCCAGCCCGAACCCCACCGCCAGCGCGACGAGCAGGACGACCGTCGCCCGACTCAGCAGGACGAGCCGGCGCTGAGGGAGCGCCTCGCCCCGGTGCACCAGCTTCTCGTACACGTCCCGCACCACCGCGGAGGCCGCCACCAGGAGCTGTGAGTCGGCCGTCGACATGATGGCGGCGAAGATCGACGCCACCACCACACCGAACAGGACGGGCGGCAGGTGCTGCCGGGCCAGGAGCGGATAGAGGTTCTCGGTGTCGGCTCCCGGGAGCATCGCGGTCTCCGGGAAGTAGAGCCTGCCCACCAGCCCGATGAACACCGCGCCCCACGCCATCACCACGTTCCAGGCCGTCCCGACCACCGCCGAAGTCCGCAGCTGCTCCGGGTCGTCGATCGAGAGGTAGCGGGCCAGGATGTGCGGGTTGCCGGGCGAGCCGAAGCCGATACCCAGGAAGCCGATCAGGGCGCCCGCCGAGAGGGCGAGCGGATCGATCAGCGCCGGATCCAGCGCCGCCAGCTGGGAGAGCACGATCCCCATTCCGCCCCGATCGGCGATCGCGATCACCGGGAGCAGCACCAGGGCGAAGATCATGAAGCAGGCCTGGATCATGTCGGTGAGGCTCACGGCCAGGAAGCCGCCCAGCATCGTGTAGGCGAGAACGATGCCCGCGGTGAGCAGGACGCCGGCGGTCGGCGTGAGGCCGAATCCGGCCGCGAACGCCTTGCCGCCGCCCACGAACTGGCCGGCCACGTAGCCGACCATGAAGAGGAGGATCACCGGAACCAGGACGGCCCGCAGAGCCCCCGGCAGGGTGCCGCGCTCGTCGGCGAAGCGGGCGGCGAAGAAGTCGGGGACGGTGATGCAGTCGTAGCGCTCGCCGAAGCGCCTGAGGCGCGGCGCGTAGTAGAGGAAGAGCAGCAGCTCGGCCACGATGTACCCGACGACCGCCCAGGTGGCCGAGGGACCCGTGGCATAGGCCATCCCCGTCACGCCGAGGAGCAGCCAGGCACTGCGCCCGGAGACGACCGCCGACAGGGCGACGACGAACCGGTTCATCCGCCGTCCGCCGATGAAGAACTCGGCCACTCCGGCCGACGAGAACCGGGTGGCGAAGACCCCGATCGCCACCATCAGGACGAGGTAGGCGACGAAGGCGCCCACTGCCCACGGATCGGCCGCGAACTCGAGCCTCATCCGCCTCTACGCCGGGCGAGGAGGATCGCCGCCAGGATGATCCCCGCCGGCAGCACGAACATCACCAGCATGAATGAGGTCATGCCCGGTCTACGTCACGCCCTCACGGCGTCTCGGGCGCGGCGTTCGTCCTCAGCTCCGCCAGGACGGCGGCGATCGCCTCCTCGAACCCGGCCTCGCCCTCCAGGTAGGGCTGCCAGTGCTCGCGCAGCGCCTCGTACTGCGCCCGGACGTCCTCATCCCGCTCCCAGAGCCCCGTGCGAACGGCGTAGGGCACGAACGCGACGGCCGTGTCGCTCTGCAGCTCCCGCCCGACGAGCTCGCTCGTCGTGTAGAAGATGATCGCGTGCCAGAGCCAGCGCGGCGGCGGCATGCCGGCCCGGTCCGCTTCCTCGCGGATGGCGGCGGCCACCGCTCCCCTCCGGCCGCCCACCATCGTATGGGAGGCCTCGTGGAAGACCGCCTCCAGACCCCTCCACCCCAGGTTCTCCTCCAGCGAGCTCGACACCCGGATGTGCGGCGGCTCCGGCGACGTGTAGGCGCCGGCCCAGTTCGCGTAGACGAGGACATCCACCGTGATGCCCCCGCCGGGCCACTCCGCCCGGTAGGCGGCCGCCAGCGTGCGCGAGAGCTCGGCGCCGTACATCTCGACCAGCCCTTCGATCTTCTCGGTCCAGCGCCGGTTCTGCTCATCGTGCGCCGGCCACCAGTGGCGCCGGTAGACAGGCGCCGCCTCTTCGAGCGCCGAAGCCAGCGGTTCGGGCACCCCGGCGGCCAGGAGCGCCTCCCGGCTCACATCGGCCGGGAGACCGCCGAGGATGCGGTCCAGCCGGAGCAGCTCGTCGTCGAAGAGCAGATCCCGTTCGATCAACGAATCCCGGTAGAAGGCCACCGTCCTCTCCCAGGCTACCGCTTCTTCCGGCGCGAGTCCCGCCGTAGGCGCGATCTCCCCCGTGCTGCCTCGGATTGTCGGGGGATCGGAGGTGAGCAGGGCCTGCTCGAAGGCGAAGTGATGGAGGTTCGGCCAGAAACGGCTCTGGAACCGGAAAAGCGAATCGGTGGCGGCCCGCGAATCTGCGAACCCCGGTCCGGTTGCGAGCCCGGCCCCGAGCAGGAGGCAGAGCCACGCCGGGATCATGGAGCGTCCTCCTCGGACGGACGCGCGGCGTGACGCTCGGCCATTCGCTCGGACCGATGCTCGGCCAACCGTTCGGCGAGCGCCCGCGCCGCCCGAGCCCGGTGGCTGAGCCGGGCCTTCACCTCGGCCGGCAGCTCGCCGAAGGTCCTCCCGGACGCCGGGACGATGAACAGCGGATCGTAGCCGAAACCCCCCGTTCCCCGGGGCTGGCTCGCGATCCGGCCTTCGACCACGCCCTCGACGACGAAGCTCGCTTCACCGGACTCGTAGGCGATCGCACACCGGTAGCGCGCGCC
Organism: uncultured Gemmatimonadota bacterium; assembly: GCA_964510615.1. Lineage (GTDB taxonomy): Bacteria > Gemmatimonadota > Gemmatimonadetes > Palauibacterales > Palauibacteraceae. Next base: position 4,515 of record CAZEBA010000038.1, on the reverse strand, counting down.
GCGCTCGGGCTCTGGAACGCCCCGAAGCTGCTCCAGCAGAAACCGGTTGTTGGCCTTGTCGCGTCCATGTCGCGCCGCCAGGTCCTCCGGGGCGAACCGCTTCGTTCTCACGCCGGGCGCGCCGTCCAGCGCGTCCACGCAGAGGCCGGAGTCGTCGGCGATGGTGGGACGGCCGGTCAGGCGGTGGAAGTGGCGGGCCTTCGCCCGGGCATTCTCGGCGAACGTCTCGTGGACCTCGAGCGCTTCCTCGGCAGGATCCTCCGCCACCCCGGCCTCGTCGAGCGAGATCAGCTCGACGCCGGGCAGGGCAACCAGCTTTCTCAGCTCCTGGAGCTTGTGCGCGCTGCGGGTCGCGACCAGCAGCGTTCGCTCCGGCGTCATCTCATCGGCAGCTGGCCGAGGTTCGAGATCTCGATCGCGCACTTCCAGCTGCCGTCCGCTTGCTTCCGCCAGATCGAGACGTAGCTGCCCGTGGTGACGACCGGATTCCCGTCCGGCCCGTCGAGCGTCCGCCGCCAGGTTCCGAAGCTGTATCCCACGTCCGCCGTGCCCGAGACCTCGGCGCCGGCCGGCCGCCAGGAGAGCGAGTATCCCGGCCGGCTGCGCCACTCGAGCACGAACGGGCGGATCGCCTCGATCCCCGCCACCGGTGGACCGACCGGCGGGTAGATCACGGCGTCCTCGGTCCAGAACGGAAAGACGCGCTCGAGGTCGCCCGCCTCGGCCGCCGCGGCCCACGACTCGTCGGCGTGAAGCAGTGCCGCCCGCTCCGCCTCGAGGTCGATCGCCGGTTGGCAGGCGGCGACCAGGAGCGCGCCGAAACAGCCGACGAGGCAGCCGGCGAGGATCGTCGGAGATGTTCGTCGCATCGAAGACCCTCCGTTCCGGCCCACCGGGCCCTCGCTCAAGGCGCCACCACGGTGTCGGCGGCGAAATAGCCCTTCAGGTAGCCGTAGATCCCGGCGACCTCGCGCGGTCTGAGGTGCTGGAAGCTGTTTCGCGCGATCTCCGACATGAAGCCCACTTCCCGCCCCCCGATCGCGATGCCCGTTCGCATCAGGAGCTCGAAGTCGGCCGCCGAGTACGCCGTAGCCACCACCTCCAGGCTCGGGGAGAAGTCCTCGCTGCCGCGTAGGCCCTCTCCGTGGCACTGTGTGCAGCTGACGGTCGCCCAGAACTCGCCGAGGCCCTCCTCGTCCGTGGAGTCCGGGTAGGCTCGCGGGGGCGTGTCCGAATCCACCTCTTCGGCGGACGGGCGAAACTCACCCAGTGTCAGAAACACGCGGCCCAGCGGACCCAGCTTCACCACGCCCTCGAACGCCTCCTGCTGCGGCAGGCTCCGAAGGTGGGCGATGATCGAGCCCAGCTGCCGGTTATCGAGGTGATACAGGAATCGCGAGGGCATGACGAAGACGCTCCGTCCATCTCGCTTTACGCCACGCCGCACCAGACGCGCGAGCTCGGCGTCGGAGTACTCGGGAAGGGCCCGGGTCAGGTTCGGGGCCCGGATCTGGCCGATGAGCGGTTGCTCGAACATGACGCTTCCGCCGCCCGCTTCGCCATGGCAACCCCCGAGGCACCCCCAGAGCGAGGCCAGGCGCGCGCCATCGGCCAGGAGCACCGGATCCGAGGGAATCTCCAAGTCGACCAGGGGGACGTCATAGGTACGGGAGATGATTCGGGACGAGGCGATGTAGGCGTAGGCGAGCGCGAGGACGGCGAGCGCCAGGACCGCCGCCAGTCCGATGCCCAGCCACTTCAGGATGCGCTTCACGGTCCTCGAGCGTCCGGTCATCTCAGCCGCCTCGAGCCCCTGCCGTTCGTCGGCAGCATCAGCCGTTGCCGCAGCACCAGGGTCGGACCTTCCGCCGCCGGCACCAGGAGGAAGACATCGCTGAACTCGTCGTGCTCGATCATGATCTCGTTCGGATAGCCGAGCGCCTCGAGAATCATCGGCACCGTGTTGGAGTGGCCGACGATCAACACGCGGGCGTCAGGCGGCTCGGCTTCCACGCGGCCGATCATCACGTCGAGCGAGTCGTGATGTACGGGCGTGATCTCGATGCCGAGCGGCTCGGCGACCCAGGCGCCGGTCTCCACCGAGCGGCGAAGGTCGGTGGTGTAGATGGCCGTGAGTCCGACCGGGAGAAAAAACTCCTGCAGGGCGGCTGCACGCGCTCTTCCCCGCGTGGAGAGCGGGGGATCTTCGCCGACGCCTACCTGCTCGGCATGGCGGACGACGTACACCGCCTCCTGCGGCGCCGAGGGGCTCGGCCGGGAGAGCAACAGGGCCGTCCCCAGCAGGAGCGGGACCGTCGCCGTGGCCGCCGCCGGCCGGACCGGGCGCGGGACCGTCGCCGTGGCCGCTGCCGCCCTCGAGCGGATCGTCACTCCGCCCAGAGGGCCTCCGAGGTGAGCTCCTCGCGCAGCACCGGGTGGGCGCGCCAAAGGTAGAAGCCCATCACCCCGGCCGCGAACAGGTTCCCGAACAGCACGACCCACCACTCCAGTGCCTCGACCATCCAGCTTCCGAGCATCGCCACCATGACGATGAAGAAGGTCTCGAACACGACGAACAGCAGGAGGAGCGCGAACACGAGCGGGGGGAAGCGCTCGATCTGGGTCACGATGCCCGACATGATGGTGCCGAAGACGATGAAGGCGGCGAAGTGGACCAGCGTGTACCCGATCACCGTGCCGCTCGAGATGACGACGTCCTGCGGCCCCTGCGCGCCGAGGAGCAGGATGGATCCGAGCGCGCCGGGCGTGAAGAACGCCTCGCGCACCATCATGTCCGCGACCAGAAACCAGATCGCCACCGCGAACGCACCGATCAGGCCGGCCACCAGCCCCTCGCGGAGCATCTTGTGCGCTTGCAGCTGGGCCAGGATGCCGGTGAACCCCGGCTGATCGCTCACCCAACGCAGGTAGGTGACGATCACCAGGCCCGCCAGCACGTTGCCGGCCAGGACGGAGGGCCAGGCCGGAGCCGCCAGCACATCGCTCCCGGTGATCAGCAGCGCCGGATAGAAGATCAGCGAGCAGATGAAGAGCCCGAAGGCCGCCCCGACGAAGAGGTTCCGCGGGATCGCCGCCCACTCGAACAACACGGCGGCAGCGGCGCCAAGCACGGCGAATACGATGTAGTGGAGCAGCGTGTAGGCGAGCAGGAGAAACCAGCCGGGCTGGAGGCCGTCCTGATCGAGCAGGGCCGCCGACAGGTAGGTCGGCGTTCGGAACAGCTCGCCCTGGATCAGGTCGTAGAAAAAAAAGAAGACGATGAGCGCCGTGCCCCCGAGGAGACCGGCGACTACGCCGTAGCGGACGGTCCTATTGGGAATCTCCATGCGTCCCTCCTCGTAACGGGTCTCGCCGTCTCTCTACTGCCCCCCCGGGTCCGACTCCCTCCGGTCTCCGGCCGGTGCCATCGCCTCGGTGCGCAGGAACTCCTCGACCGCCTCCCGCCGTGCGCGTCGCACGGCCAGGTAGAGGCCGCCTCCGATCGTGCCGACCGCCAGCCATGGCGAGGCCATCATGAACACGAGCCCCCAGAAGAAGCCCTCCTGCACCTGCTGGTCCGCCGCCGCGGTGCACGATGGGCAGGCCGAGAGAGGAGCGGGCGTGATCAGAAGGACCGCGCACGCCATGCCGATGACCGCCGCCAGCGCCAGCCACGCCCGCCTCGTCGACCTCGCGGGCACCGCGGGCCTCGTCCGGAATGGCGCGTGGGCGCGGTCGGCAGGCGACATCAGAACACGTACAGCATGAGGTACACGACGATGCCCGTCACGGAGACGTACAGCCACACGGGCAGTGTCCGCCGGGCCAGGCCGCGGTGCCGGTCGAAGTTGCCCCGCAACGCCCGGATCAGGGTCAGCGGGACGAGGATGACCAGCGACGCCGCCAGGATGGAGTGGCTGATCAGGATCGAGAAGTAGACGGGGCGGGTCCAGCCGATCCCCTCGTAGGCGACGGATCCCACCTGGAAGTGGTAGACGAGGTAGCTGGCCAGAAAGGCGGAGGAGGAACCGACGGCGGCAAGCATCGCCGCCCGGTGCGCCTTGACGCGCCCGCGCCGGATGAAGCGCCAGCCGACGAGCAGGAAGCTCGTCGTGAGGCCGTTCAGGATGGCGTTCACCGCCGGGAGATCGTGTAGCCCCAGCTCGCGCGCTCCCTTGTCCAGGGTCAGCAGGCCGTACAACAACGGGAGGTACAGTAGCGACATCCGGAAGACGCGCCAGGCCGCGTCGTCCTCCCCGCTCCAGGCGAATCGCCCTGCGGCGCCCAGGTAGGCGAGGCCCAGAGCCAGCGCCCCAACCAGGTACAGCGAACCCGTCAGGCCCAGCAACGATGGCAGCAGACTGACGGGGAGAAGCGCCAGCGTCCAGATGAGGATCTGCTGGCGGGTGCGTGCACCATTTTGGTCCCCGACGGGAAGCATGGCCAGGCCGGCCGTTTCGTAATCCTCGCGGTAGACCCAGGCCAGGCTCAGGAAGTGGGGCAGCTGCCAGCAGA
>CAZEBA010000037.1:25467-30966 GCA_964510615.1 uncultured Gemmatimonadota bacterium | reverse complement strand
TCCCACCATGGCGGGCACGTCCGGTCGAGGGGGGTGGGTGTGAGGATCGCGCTGTTTACGGGCGGGACGAGCGAGGAGCGCCAGGTTTCCCTCTCCTCCGGCAAGGAAGTGCTGCAGGCGCTACGCTCGCGCGGCCACGAGGTGAACACGGTCGACACGGCCACCGGCTTCGTCTCGCCGGCTGAGGAGGAAGCCCTCTTCCCGGCCACCGTCGGCGCCGAGCCACCGGAGGCGCGGTCGCTTCGGACCGACTGGGATGACTCGGCGCTTCTCCGTATCGTGGGGCTGCCGGTCGTGCGAGAGGCCGACGTGGTCTTCCTGGCCATCCACGGCACCCCTGCCGAGGATGGCAAGCTCCAGGCGCTGCTCGACCTCGCGGGCATTCGCTATACGGGCACAGGCGCTCTCGGCTCGGCGATCGCGATGGACAAGCGACTGTCGAAGGAGCTGTTCGCGGCGGCCGGCGTGCCGACGCCGGCCTGGGCACCGGCGGGCGCATCGCCGGCGCATGTCCTCGAGACGCTCGGTCTACCGGCGGTCGTGAAGCCGGCCGGAGGTGGCTCGACGATCGGACTCACCGTCGTCCGGAGCGCCACCGAACTCGCGCCGGCCATCGAGCTGGCTTCACGCTACGACCGGGACGTGCTCGTGGAGGGCTTCATCGACGGGCGCGAGCTGACCGTGGGGATCCTGCTCGGCGAGGCGCTGCCGGCGCTCGAGATCACCCCGGACCACGAGATCTACGACTACGAGTGCAAGTACACGCCGGGGATGACCCGCTACGAGGTTCCGGCGCGGCTGGAGCCCGCGGAGGCGGAGGAGCTGGCCCGGCTGGCGCAGGTGGCCCACCGGGTGCTGCGGCAAGGATCGTTCGGGCGCGTGGACTTCGTCCGGGGGAGCGACGACGACGTCTTCTACTGCCTCGAGACGAACAGCCTGCCCGGGATGACAGGCACCAGCCTCCTGCCCAAGGCCGCCGCCGCCGTGGGGATCCCGTTTCCGGAGATGTGCGAGCGCATCGCCCTCGCCGCCCTGGAGGATCGTTGAGCTGGGAGCGGGGGGGAGGCGCGTCCGGCGGATTCCGGATCGGCGCTGGCGGGGGGGCGCTGGCGCAGATGATGACGCCGTGGGTGAAGCGCCTGCTGCTCGCCAACACCGCCGTGTTCCTCCTCATCAACGTGCTGGGCCTGGTGCCGTTCGGCTGGGCGGTGGACGTCCTGGGCTTTTCTCCGGCTCGCCTCCTCATCCATCCCTGGTCCCCGTTCACTTACATGTTCGTGCACGGCGGCTTCTTTCACCTGTTTGCCAACATGCTGGTGCTGTTCTTCTTCGGCCCGCCACTCGAACGGGCCTGGGGAGGAAGGCGCTTCCTGCGCTTCTACCTGATCGCCGGCATGGGTGGTGCCTTGTTCGCGCTGCTCCTGGTACGGATCATCGGCACGCCAACCGTCATCGGGGCATCCGGCGCCGTGTACGGGCTGCTGCTCGCGTTCGCACTCCGCTGGCCCGACGCACCGATCTACCTCTGGTTCCTGCTGCCCGTGAAGGCGAAGTATTTCGTCGGCTTCGTAGCCCTCTTCTCGCTCTACGCGAGCCTCGGAGGGGCACGCGACGGCGTGGCCCACTGGACCCACCTCGGCGGCCTGGTAACTGGCTTCCTCTATCTCAGGCACGGCGATGCGCTCGCCGGCCGCCTCGCGCAGCTTCGCCATCGTTGGCGACGACGCGGGGTGGCGGTGGCCTCGGGTGGGGCCGGCGGGCCGCCGCAGGGCGCCTCCAGGCGGCGCGCGCGGCGGGAGGGCGACCGGCTCGACGAGGTGGACCGGATCCTGGACAAGATCCGCGAGAGCGGCATAGAGGCCCTCTCCGCCAAGGAGCGCGAGTTCCTCGATGAGATGAGCCGGAGGTACCGCGGGTCGGAGTGACGCCCGTGCGTGCTGCTTTCCCGGCTCGCGAGCTTGCAGGGCCGCCCCGTCCCGCGTGCGCTCGGCCTCGGCTGATGGACCCTCTTTCCGCCCTCCCGCGACCCGCCTAGAATGGAGGCCCCCGGCAGCTCCCGCGCCGTGCGGCCGTGACCGTAGCAAGAGCTCCCGAGATCGAACCCGGACGCTCCCTTGGAGGCTGCTGAAAAACCCGCCGGGGTCTTTCGGCAGCCTCCTGGAACTGAAGGAGGAGTAGATGGCGCCGTCCGCCCCCGAGTATGAATCCTCGCAGGTTCGCAACGTCGCCGTGGTGGGACACGGCGGTGCCGGCAAGAGCACCCTCGTCGACGCCATGGGCTACATCGGCGGGGCGACGCATCGCCGTGGGTCGGTGGAGAAGGGAACGGCCCTCACCGACTTCACGCCGGAAGAGACCGCTCACGGGATCTCGATCAACCTGGCCGTCGCGCCGGTCGCGTGGAAGGGCGTTAAGCTGAACCTGATCGACACGCCCGGCTTCCTCGACTTCTTCGGCGAAGTCAAGGCAGCGGTTCGGGTGGCGGACGGTGCGCTGGTGGTCATCAGCGGGCAGGACGGGGTAGAGATCGGGACCGAGAAGGCCTGGGAGGCCTGTGAGGCGCGGGGCGTTCCGCGCATTGTCTTCGTCTCCATGATGGACCGCGACAACGCCTCGTTCGAGGAGGCCTTCCGGCAGGTAAAGGAGGTTCTGTCGGGCGCGGCGATCCCGGTCGAGGTGCCGATCGGCTCCGGTGAGGACTTTCGCGGCATCGTGAACCTGTTCTCCGGACGCGCCCACCTCTATCGCTCGGGCTCGAGCCACGGCGAGTACGATGAGGCGGATGTCCCGGAAGAGCTCCAGGCGACGGTCGACAGCTACCGGGAAGAGCTGATCGAGACGATCGCGACCGCCGACGACGAGCTCCTGGAGGCCTACCTGGAGGGCGAGGAGCTGGATAGGGCGCGCGTGCTCCAGGTGCTCGGCGAGGCGATGAAGCGCGGCGAGCTGTTTCCCGTGTTCTGCGGTTCCGGCGCCTCCGCGTTCGGCGTCCGCGCCGTGATGAACAAGCTGGTCGAGCTCATGCCCTCGCCCGAACAGGCCGGACCGTTCGTGGCCGAGAGAGGGAACGGGGAGGAGGTCGAGCTGAACGGCACCGACGCGGAGCCGTTCACCGCAGTGGTCTTCAAGACGACCTCGGAACCGCACGTCGGAGAGCTCTCCTACTTTCGCGTATTCAGCGGCACGGTGGACAACGGCCAAACCGTGTACAACCCGGCGCACACGACCCCGGAGCGCATCTCTCACCTGGGCACGCCGGCCGGAGCGCAGCGCAACGAGGTGCCGCGGCTTCACGCCGGCGACATCGGCGTCGTGGCCAAGCTCAAGGACACCCACACGGGGGACACGCTCTGTGCGGATGGAAGGCGCCTCGAGCTTGCGGGAATCGAATGGCCCCCGACCGACATTTCGATCGCGGTCTCTCCCAAGCACCGCGGCGACGAGGACAAGCTCGCGAACGGGCTCAGCAAGCTGCACGAGGAGGATCCCACCTTCCGATCGGGGTACGAGTCGGAGCTGGGCCAGACGATCGCTCGCGGCTGCGGCGAGCTCCACCTGACCGTCTGCTTCGAGAAGCTGAAGCGGAAGTACCAGGTCGACGTGGAGACCGAGGAGCCGCGGATCCCCTACCGGGAAACCATCACCCGGACCTCCGAGGGACAGGGGCGCCACAAGAAGCAGACCGGCGGGCGGGGTCAGTTCGGGGACTGCTGGATCCGCCTCAAGCCTCGCGAGCGCGGCGAGGGGTACGAGTTCGTGGACATGATCAAGGGAGGCGTCATCCCCGGCAAGTTCGTCCCGGCGGTCGACAAGGGCGTGCAGGCTGCCGCGGCTCGAGGGGTCCTCGCCGGCTATCCCGTGGTGGATTTCGCCGCGGAGTGCTACGACGGCTCGTACCACTCGGTGGACAGCTCGGAGCAGGCGTTCAAGGTCGCCGGCTCGATCGCCTTCCGTAGCGTGGCCAAGAACGCCGGCCCCGTCCTCCTCGAGCCGATCATGGAGGTCGAGGTTCGCACCCCCGAGGAGTACATGGGAGAGGTGATCGGGGACCTGAACCAGAGGCGCGGCCGCATTCTGGGAATGGACTCCCGCGGGCGGTGGCAGGTGGTCCGCGCCAGGGTGCCGCTGGCGGAGCTGCACAAGTACGCCGCGGCCGTGCGCTCGCTGACCCAGGGAAAGGGCACCCACACCCGCCGGCTCGACAGCTACGAGCCGGTGCCGCCTCACGTGGCCGAGCGGGTGATCGCGGAGGCGAAAGAGGAGCGGGAGGCTGCGGCGGCCGCCCGATAGTATCCGGGCGGCATCCGGGCGAGAGGACTTCGACGGAGTAGCGACGGTTGGCGGGACACAGCAAATGGGCGCAGATCAAGCGCCAGAAGGCCCGGAACGACCAGGCGCGCGGAAAGGTGTTCTCGAAGCTGGCGCGCGAGATCACGGTCGCGGCCCGCCAGGGAGGGGGTGATGCCGCGTTCAACCCCCGCCTGCGCACGGCCATCGACAACGCGAAGGCCGAGAACATGCCGAACGAGAACATCGATCGGGCGATCAAGCGCGGAACCGGGGACCTGCCGGGCGCCACTTACGAGGAGTGCACCTACGAGGGGTTCGGCCCCGGGGGGGCCGCCCTCCTGCTGGAGTGCCTCACCGACAACCAGAATCGCACCGTCGCGGAGGTGCGCCACATCTTCGACAAGCGCGGCGGGAACCTCGGCCAGAGCGGAAGCGTGGCCTGGATGTTCGAACGGCTCGGAGAGATCTACGTCGACGCTGCCCGCTACGACGAGGTCGCGCTTCTCGAAGCCGCCATGCTCGCCGGCGCCTCCGACATGCGTCGCGAGAACGATCTCTTCCTGATCACCACCCAGGCCGAGGAGTTCCATGCGGTGCAGGAGGGGCTCCGGGCAGCGGGGATCGAGATCCGCGAGGCCGAGCTGGGGATGGTGCCGAAGGCGGATGTGCGCGTCGAGGGACGCGAGGCCGAGCGCCTGCTGGACCTGCTGGCGGCGCTGGAAGAGCATGATGACGTGCAGCGGGTCTACTCGAACATGGATGTGGACGAGGAGGCGCTGGCAGCGGCGACCTGACATCCCGGTAGCGGCGCCACGGGCCGCGGCGGTTTCCCTCCGCTCGGGCACCCCGCGGCGCCTCGGGCCGCGGCGGTTCCCCTCTGCTCGCCGGCGGACGCCTGATCTTCGGAGCCTCCTCGCTTTCGCTGCGGGGTCTCCTCAGGTCGTCCGATGCTCGCTCCGGGAAATCCGCCCGCGGCTGGACGGCGCCGCGTGTCACGATGCTGGCTGCTTGACCGCGGTGTGCCCCGCCTCCGCGAGACAGCGGACGCGGGTCGCTCAGGCTGGTGCGGCGTGCTCGGGGCGTCCGGACCAGCCTTCGGCCGGTGCCCTCGCGTCGCGGGACACGCACGGCTGGCGGTAAGCCTCTTCGCTTCGCTGCGGGGTCTCCTCAGGTCGTCCGAGGCTCGCTCCGGGGAATCCGCCGCCGGCT
>CAZEBA010000037.1:0-25367 GCA_964510615.1 uncultured Gemmatimonadota bacterium | reverse complement strand
GGGAATCCGCCGCCGGCTCGCCTAGGCACCCCGCAGCCCCTCCCATCCATAGCCTCGCCGGGCCGCCGCGTTATCTTGCGCAGCAATGAAGGTTCTCGGAATCGACCCGGGCACACAGCAAACGGGCTACGGTCTCGTCGAGTCATCCGGCGGGAAGCTTCGTCTCCTGGAGTGCGGGGTGATCCGCACCAGCGGAGGGGCGTCCCTCCCGGACCGCCTGCGGGAGATCCAGGAGGGGTTGGCCGAGGTTCTCGATCGCACGGAGCCTAGCTGCGTGGTGGTCGAGGGCGTCTTCTACGGGCGGAACGTGCGGAGCATGGTCGTGCTGGCCCACGCACGCGGTGTCGCCGTGCTCACCGCGGCTCAGAGGGATCTTCCGGTGTTCGAGTACCCGCCGGCGGAGATCAAGAAGGCGGTCGTGGGCACCGGCGCCGCCTCCAAGGAGCAGATCGCGTTCATGGTGACGAAGCACCTTCGGCTGGCGGCGCCACCGACGCCGGCTGACGCGGCCGACGGCTGCGCCGCCGCGCTCTGCCATCTCCTCGGCGGGCGATCGAGAAGCGCGGACCTGGCGCGCGCGGCGCCGGCGCCGTGATCCGCCGCGTCATCGGCCGGCTTCGCCACAAGGGCCCCGACGGGGTGGAGGTGATGACCTCGGGTGGGGTGTCCTACGAGCTAGCGGTCCCGGCGACCCTGCTCGACCGACTCCCCGAGGTGGGCCAGGAAGTCGAACTGCACAGCGCGCTGATCGCACGCGAGGACTCGCTCGAGCTGTTCGGCTTCGGCTCCTCCCGCGATCGCACGCTCTTCCTGCGCCTGATGAACGCCACCGGCGTCGGGCCGCGCCTGGCCATGGCCCTGCTGGGCCAGCTGCCCGGCGACCGTATCGTGCTGGCGATCCGCGCGCGCGATCACGAAGTGCTTCAGACCGTCAGCGGGGTCGGACGAAAGACGGCGGAGCGTATCGCGCTCGAGCTCAAGGACAAGCTGGATGACCTGGCGGTGGAGGAGGTGGCGCCGCTTACGGCCGGGGCGTCAGCGGTCGACGCGCTCCGGGCGCTGGGCTACGGCCAGACCGAGGCGGAGGCCGCGGTGGCGCGCGCGCGCGGCGACCTGGATGGAGCCGAGGTGACGGAGGATCTGGTGAGGGCGGCCCTGAAACATGTCTGACCGAACGGAGATCACGACTCCCCGCCCCCTGGAGGCCGAGGCGGGACTGGAGCAGGCGCTTCGTCCCGGGAGCTTCGATGAGTTCATCGGCCAGCGGAAGGTCAAGGAGAGCGTAGAGATCTACGTGCAGGCGGCTCTCGGTCGAGGGGAGGCGCTGGATCATACCCTCTTCTTCGGCCCGCCGGGGCTGGGCAAGACCACGCTCGCCCGCCTGCTCGCCAGGGAGCTGGACGTGAACATCAAGCTCACGTCCGGACCGGTGCTCGAGAAGCCGGGGGATCTGGCAGCGTACCTCACGAATCTCGAGGCGCGGGATATCCTGTTCATCGACGAGATCCACCGCCTTCGGCCGGCGATCGAGGAGTTCCTGTACCCGGCCATGGAGGACTACCGCATCGAGATCCGGCTCGGGGAAGGGCCCAGAGCGCAGACGATGTCGATGCGGATCGAGCGCTTCACGCTCGTCGGGGCCACGACGCGGTTCGGGCTGCTCACCGCCCCGCTGAGGGCCCGCTTCGGCGTCGTCGAGAGGCTCGGCTTCTATCCGCCGGAGGAGCTGGAGGAGATCGTGCGCCGATCCGCCGCCATTCTGGATGTTCCGACCACCGAGACGGGGGCGAGGGAGATCGCCCGACGCTCCCGAGGGACGCCCAGGATCGCCAACCGGCTCCTGAAGCGGGTACGCGACTACGCCCAGGTGAAGGGCGACGGTAGGATCGACGAGGAGACGGCCGCCGCGGCCCTCGCCATGCTCGACGTGGACGAGTACGGCCTCGACCAGATGGATGCTCGCATCCTTCGATCGATCATCGAGAGCTTCGATGGAGGACCGGTCGGCCTGAACTCGCTCGCCGTGGCGGTGGGCGAGGACGCCGGGACGCTGGAGGAGGTCTACGAGCCGTACCTGATCCAGAACGGCTACCTGCAGCGGTCTCCCCGTGGTCGGGTAGCGACGCGAAGGGCCTACGAGCGGTTCGGCTACGACCTCGCCGCGACCGAGGTCGATCCACAGGCCGGCCTGTTCGATGCGGCGCCGGCGGGTGTCCGCACCGGCGGCAAGGCGGGCGAGTCAGCGCGACGTTCCTCCTAGCCCGCGCCATGCTCCGCGTGAACATCCCGGACTCCGATACCGAGGCCTACGCGTACGACCTTCCGGAGCAGCTGATCGCCACCCACCCGCTACCCCGGCGGGATGCCAGCCGGCTCCTCGTCGTTCGACGCGCCGGCGGCGACCGGCCCGCATGGGAGGATCGTTCGTTCCCCGACCTGCTCGACCACCTGGCGCCGGGCGATGCGCTGGTTCTAAACGACTCCCGTGTTTTCCCGGCCCGCCTGCTGGGCAGCAAGCCGACGGGCGCAGCGGCCGAGATCCTCCTCCTCCGTCCCCTCGACCCGGAGGCCCGCCGCTGGGAGGCGCTCGTGCGTCCCGGGCAGAAGCTCAAGCCGGGGAGGGTCGTCGAGGTCACCGACGGCCTCTCCGTCCGGATCGAGGCGTCGCGCGAGGGAGGTCGGGAGGTGTGGCTGGAGGTCGCCGGCGATCCGTGGGCTGCGATCGAGCGCCACGGCCGCGTGCCCCTTCCGCCCTATATCCGTCGGGAGAGCACCGAGGCCGACCGCGAGCGCTACCAGACGGTCTACGCGGCGCGTCGGGGCAGCGTCGCCGCGCCGACGGCCGGTCTCCACTTTACCGCCGACCTGCTGGACCGGGTCAGGGAGCTCGGGGTCCGGATCGTGTCGATCACGCTCCATATCGGCCCGGGCACGTTCCGCCCGGTGGAGGCTCCGCGTCTGGAGCAGCACCGGTTGGATCCGGAACGGTTCGTTCTCACGGCCGAGGCAGCCGATCAGCTGAACGCTACGCGCGAGGGAGGGGGCCGGGTGGTCGCCGTCGGGACGACGGTCGTTCGCGTGCTCGAAGCCACGGTCCGCGAAGACGGCCGGTTCACGGAGCAGCGCGGGACCACCGACCTGTTCATCCACCCTCCCTTCCGCTTTCGGGCCGTGGATCGTTTGCTCACCAACTTCCACCTTCCGCGCTCGACGCTGCTGATGCTGGTCGCGGCGTTCGCCGGCCGAGAGCGGGTCATGCATGTCTACCGCCATGCGGTCGCGCATCGCTACCGCTTCTACTCCTACGGCGACGCCATGCTGGTGATCTGATGGCGGTAGAGGCCTCGTTCCGGATCGACGGCCAGGACGGGCGAGCCCGGGCCGGGACGCTCACGCTGGGGCGCGGTGTGGTGGAGACGCCGTGCTTCATGCCGGTCGGCACGCTGGCGACGGTGAAGACGCTGACTCCCGACGAGCTCGAGGCGGCCGGCGTCGAGATGGTGCTGGCCAACGCCTATCACCTCTATCTGAGACCGGGGACCGAGATCGTCGCCCAGGCGGGAGGGCTCCACCGCTTCATGGGCTGGGAGCGGCCAATACTCACCGATTCGGGCGGGTTCCAGGTCTTCTCGCTGGCCCGGATCAACGAGATCGATGATGGCGGCGTCACCTTCCAGAGCCACATCGACGGATCCCGGCACCGCATCACGCCCGAGCGCTCGGTCGAGATCCAGACCGCTCTCGGCTCGGACATCCAGATGGCGTTCGACGAATGCCCGCCCGGCGCCGCCGACCGCGAGACCGCCCGTGCCGCGCTGGAGCGCACGCTGCGTTGGCTGGCGCGTTGCCGGAGCCGCCACGCGGAGCTGGTCGCGGAGGGGGCCTCGCCCGGGGCGCTGCTCCCGATCTTCCAGGGAGCGGGCTACGCCGATCTTCGGCAGCAGTCTCTCGCGCGCACCCTGGAGCTGGGCGACTGGCCAGGGCTGGCGATCGGTGGCCTGTCGGTCGGGGAGCCGAAGGAGGTGATGCTGGAGATCCTGGACGAGTGCGAGCCGGCAATGCCGCCGGACCTGCCTCGCTACCTCATGGGCGTTGGGTATCCGGAGGACGTGCTGGAGGCGGTGCGTCGAGGCGTCGACCTGTTCGATTGCGTGGCGCCGACCCGAAACGGGCGCAACGGCACGGCGTTCACCTCGCGTGGCCGGGTCAACGTGAAGGTGGCACGGTTCGCCTCCGATACGGGGCCGCTCGACCCCGAGTGCGACTGCTATGGATGCACCCGCTACTCCAGAGCCTACCTTCGTCATCTGTTCGTCTGCGACGAGCTGCTGGGGCTCCGGCTCCTTTCGCTCCACAACGTCCGTTTCCTGGTCACGTTGACCCACCTGGCGAGACGGGCCATCCTGCGGGGGGAATTCGGGTCGTGGGCGGCGAGCTGGCTCGAGGGCTACCGCAGCGGGGAGGTGTGACCCGGGCTCGCCGGTCGACGACCGGTGTATCCACGACCGCGTCCGGTAAGGGGCCGACCGCGTCCGGGAGAGGACCGTCGGGACCCCGGTGCCCGCAGACCATCCGAGGAAAGCATGTTGAAAGCCAATCTGTTGATCATGGCCAGTCCCGAAGGCGGCGCGAACCCCATGGGGACGCTGTTCATGCTCGCCGCGTTCTTCGCCATCCTCTACTTCCTGCTGATCCGGCCCCAACGCCAGCAGCAGAAGGCCCACCAGCAGCTGGTCGCCAGCCTGAGCCGAGGGGATGAGATCGTCACGGTGGGCGGGATCGTGGGGAAGATCCTCCACCTCGAGGACGACAGGATCACGATCAAGACGGCCAACGACACCCGGCTCGAAGTCGAGCGAAGCAAGGTGGCGCGGCGAGTCGGGAGCGGCGACGGGACGTGAGCGTTCGCCGTATCCGTTTGCTGGGCGAGCCCGTGTTGCGAGAGGTCGCCCGGCCCGTCGAGCGAGTGGACGGGGAGGTCCAGGCGTTGGTCGACGATCTCTTGGACACGATGTACGAGGCGGACGGGATCGGGCTGGCCGCCCCGCAGATCGGCGTCGCGCTCCGCGTGTTCGTCTACGACACCCGAGAGCCGGAGACCCCGCCAGGGGCTCTGGTCAACCCTCGCATCGTCGATGCGTCGGGCACCACGAAGGAGGAGGAGGGCTGTCTCAGCATCCCGGATCTGCGCGAGATCGTCGAGCGGGACGAGCGCGTGGTGGTGGAGGGTCTGGACCGGGAGGGCGGCGAGGTCCGAATCGAGGCGGAGGGACTCCTCAGCCGTTGTCTCCAGCACGAGATCGACCACCTGGACGGCGTTCTGTTCATCGACCGCGTGAGCCCGATCAAGCGGAAGATGCTCCTGAGCAAGTGGTCGAAGCGGCAGGAGGGGGAGCCCCCGGCCGCCCGAGCCATGTGATGCTTCCCGCCGCTCCGGCGCAGCCGCCGTCGGGCATGTCGGCGGCCCGGCCGGGCTCACCGCCGCCTGGCATGCCGCGGCCCGGCCGGGCTCACCGCCGCCTGCGCTGAACCGAGACTGAGCGTGCGTATCCTGTTCTGGGGGTCCCCCGAATTCGCGCTTCCGTCCCTGCAGCTCGTGTCCGACCGGCACCGACTCGTCGGAGTGGTGACGCAACCGGACCGACCCGCCGGGCGCGGTCGCCACCCGAGGCAGAGCGCCGTGAAGCAAGCGGCACTCGAGCTCGGCGTGCCCGTGCTGCAACCGGAGCGGGCCCGAGGCGAGGCATTCCTGGATGCGCTGTCCGGTCTCCGGGTCGAGCTCTCGGTCGTCGCGGCCTACGGGCAGCTGCTGGTCGACGAAGTGCTCGTGTTGCCGGCGAGGGGCTCGATCAACGTCCATGCGTCGTTGCTTCCGGAGCTGCGGGGGGCCGCTCCGATCAACTGGGCCATCATCCGCGGCTACCGGACCACCGGCGTGACGATCATGCGCATGGTTCGCGAGATGGATGCCGGGCCCATCCTCCACCAGCTCGCCGAACCGATCGGGGCGGATACGACGGCCGGGGAGCTCTCGGACCGGCTGTCGCATCTGGGGGCGGTGGCACTGGCGGCGGTGTTGGAGCGACTCGAATCGGGGGAGATGAAGGAGTCGGAACAGGATCATGAGCGCGCCACCTTCGCGCCGAAGCTGAGCCGTGTCGAGGCCCGCCTCGACTGGAGCCTGCCGGCGGAGAGCGTGGCGGCTTGGATCCGCGGTTGCGACCCCTGGCCGGCGGCGTGGAGCGAGCTCGACGGAGTGGCGGTTCAGCTCTTCCGGCCAGGCGTCCAGCCGGCCGCCCCGTCGCCCGAGCCCCGTCCCGGCGCAGAGCCCCGTCCCGGCGCAGAGCCGGGCACGGTGATCGAGGCCGACCCTCGCGGCGGACTGCTCGTCGCCACGGGCCAGGGAACCGTCGGCATCGGAGACGTCAAGCCGGCCGGCCGGGCCCGGATGGAGGCGGCGGCCTGGATCAGAGGCCGCGGCGTGCGCCGGGGCGATCGCTTTCGTTGAAGCTGCCGCCGGTGCACGTCATAGGCGACGACGAGCGGGCCAGCCGGCCGGTGTTCCGACGGCTGGCGTTGAGGATGTTGGAGGAATGCGGCCCGGACCTCGCGGTGCACCTGAGGCTCCGGCAGGCCACGGGCGCCCGACTGTTCGAGCTGGCGTCCGAGCTCGCCGCCTCCGCCACGGCGACGGGCGGCTGGTGCGTCGTCAACGATCGGCTGGACGTCGGGCTGGCGGCCGGGGCGCAGGCGGTGCAGCTGGGCTGGACCGCGCTGCCGGTGGATGTCGCGCGGAGGGTGGTGGCCGAGACCTCGGCGACAGCGCCGGCACTCGGCTGCTCGGTGCACGGCCGTCGGGAGGCTCGCCGGGCCGTGCGGGGCGGAGCCAACTACCTCCTCCTGGGTAGCATATTCGCCAGTCGCACCCACCCCGGCGCCCGACCCCGCGGCGCAGCGATCCTGAGGGCTTGCCGCGACCTGGGACCTCCGGTCGTCGCCATCGGCGGCATCGATGTGCGTCGCGTTCCCGTGCTCGTGCGGGCGGGGGCGAATGGCTGCGCGGTTATCCGGTCGGTATGGGAATCGGAGGATCCGGTGGGGGCGGCCGGAGAGCTGATCCGGGCATGGAGGGTGGCCGCGGCCGCCGGCTGAGCGGCCAGAGGGTGGCTGCACCGCGGAGGGCACGGCCGCATCGGTTCGTGTGCCTCGCAGAGGACGGAGGGAGGGTGGGCTCGAACGAGATAGAGATCCTGGTCAACGGTCGTCCCCGCATGGCCAGACTGGGTCAGTCGGTCGCGGATCTACTGCGCGAGCTGGAGCTCGACGGGCGGCTGGTGGTGGTGGAGCTGAATCGCCAGATCCTCCGACGCGGTGAACTGCCGGAGGTGACGCTGGAACCGGGCGATCGGGTGGAATTGGTCAACTTCGTAGGCGGAGGCTGAGCACATGACGACGGTGGTGGAGAGAGCGGGCACGCGGGTCGGCGACGAGCCGCTGCGAGTCGCGGATCGGACGTTCCGCTCGCGACTCATCGTCGGGACCGGCAAGTACCGCGATAACGAGGAGATGGTGGCGGCGATCCGTGCCTCGGGCGCCGAGATGGTGACCGTGGCGGTCCGCCGTGTGGACCTGGACGCGTCGAAACAGGAGAGCATCCTGCACTGGCTCGACGCGGACGAGTTCTTCGTCCTCCCGAACACCGCCGGCTGCTACACGGCGGAGGAGGCGATTCGCTACGCGCGGCTCGGCCGGGCTTCGGGCCTGACCGATTGGGTGAAGCTCGAGGTGATCGGCGATCCGGACACCCTGCTGCCGGACACGGATGAGCTCCTCAAGGCGACCCGGATCCTGGTGGACGAGGGGTTCACCGTGCTGCCCTACACGAACGATGATCTGGTGACGGCCCTCAAGCTGGAGGAGGCGGGAGCAGCGGCGGTCATGCCCCTCGGCTCGCCGATCGGCAGCGGACTGGGCCTGCTCAACCCGGTCAACATTCGCATTCTGAAGGACCGTCTCTCCGTCCCGCTGATCGTGGATGCGGGCGTGGGGACGGCATCGGACGCCTGCATTACGATGGAGCAGGGCGCCGATGCGATCCTGATGAACACCGCGCTGGCCGCAGCCGAGCGACCGGAGAAGATGGCGGCCGCGATGAAGCTGGCGGTGGAGGCGGGCCGGCTGGCCTACCTGGCCGGACGGATGCCGCGGCGCGAGTGGGCGGTGCCGTCGAGCCCGCAGGAGGGAATGCTGAGCTGACCGATCCCCGAGTCGCCGCCTTCCGGGTTCTGGAGGACGTCGAGGACGGAGCATACTCCGATCGGGCGTCGGAGCGCAGACTGGCCGGCGTCCCGCCCCTCCAGCGGGCGCTGGCCCTGGAGCTGGCGTACGGCTGCATCCGGCTCCGCGCCCGGCTGGATGCGGAGCTGGCCGCACTCGTCGATCGCCCGCTTCGGAGCCTCGACCGGGTCGTCTTGCTCTGGCTTCGGCTCGGGCTCTACCAGCTGCGCGAGACCCGGATCTCCGACCACGCGGCCGTCAACGAGACCGTCGCCGGCTTCAAGGTCGCCGCTGCCGAGCCCGGCTCCCCAGTCGCTGCACGACGCGGCGCCGGACCTCGGGCCGCCGGCTACATCAACGCGGTTCTGCGCGCGGCGGCACGCCTCGGTCCCGAGGAGCGTGCCCGTTTCTTCCCCTCGCCGGTCGAGGATCCTGTCGGCTATCTGTGCAGCTACGGCTCGCACCCGGAGTGGCTGGTTCGTCGCTGGCTGACGCGCTGGCCCGCCGAAGTGGTGGCGCGGCTCGTGGAGCTGGACAACCGGCCGCCGTCGGTGACGCTCCGTACGCTCGGCGACGCGGCAGGGAGGCGAGCGGCCGACGAGCGGGCAGGGGCTGAGCCCGGACTGACACCGGTAACCGGGTTCCCGGGATGTTGGCGGCTGGAGGCGGGAGA
The DNA here is from genome assembly GCA_964510615.1 of uncultured Gemmatimonadota bacterium. Lineage (GTDB taxonomy): Bacteria > Gemmatimonadota > Gemmatimonadetes > Palauibacterales > Palauibacteraceae. The sequence continues at coordinate 16,417 of CAZEBA010000037.1, read as the reverse complement.
CCCGACGGAGCTGGTCGCCCGGCTGCCGGCGGTCGTCCAGGATCCTGCGGCATCGGCGGTGGTAGAGTATCTCGGCTGTTCAGAGGGCGGCGTGTTGGCGGACGTCTGCGCCGCGCCGGGTGGGAAGGCGATCGCCGCAGCGGCGTCCGGAGGCGCGTCTCTGGTGGTGGCGGCCGACCGAAGCCTCGGCCGGCTGCGGCGGGTCGTGCAGGGCGCCAGGGCGGGGGGCGCGGACCTGGTCGCCCTGGTCGCCGACGGCCGCCGTCCGCCGCTTCGCTCGGTGCGGACGGTCCTGGTGGATGCGCCGTGCCTCGGGACAGGGGTGTTGAGGCGCCGCGCCGATGCCCGCTGGCGGGTCGGCGCCGACCGGCTTGCCGCCCTCGTTAGGTTGCAGGGTGCCCTGCTGGCTGCCGCGGCGGAGCTCGTCGAGCCGGGCGGGACGGTCGTGTACGCGACCTGCTCGCTGGAGCCGGAGGAGAACGAAGAGCAAGTGGCCGAGTTTCTCAAGCGCAACCCGGGCTTCTCGCGACTGGCTCCGCCGTCGGGCGCCGGGCTGCCGCCCGATGTGGTGGGCTCCGACGGGGAGCTCCGCGTGCTTCCCTGGCAGAGGGGAACGGACGGCAGCTTCGCTGTCCGCCTCGGTCGGGCGGCATGAGCTTCGAGAGGCGAAGGGGCTTCGGCGGGGCCGAGCGAGCCCTCGATCGCGCCACGGCCCGTCGGGGACTGATCTCGGCGGCGGCCGTGGTGGCGGCTTTGGTCGGCGGTTACCTGGTCGCGGCGACGGTGGTCTTCTCTTCGCCCGGGACGGACCCCGCCACGCTGATCCGCGTGCCGGACCTTACCGGAGAGCCGGACGAGGAAGCGCGAGCGGAGGCGATGAAGCTCGAGCTCGGATACCAGGTCACGGGCGAGATCTTCCATCCCGTCGAGCCTGCGGGTCGCGTGATCGCGCAGCTTCCCCTTCCCGGGCAGTTCGTGCCATCCGGAACGGAGGTGCAGACAACGCTCAGCCTGGGTCCCGAAACGGTGACCGTGCCGGACGTCGTGGGTCTCAGCGAGTCGCAGGCCGTCTTCGTTATCGGACGGCTGGGTCTCGCCACCCGATCCCGCACCACGGCCTCCCACCAGCGGAAGGGCCAGGTGGTCCGGACCGAACCCGAGGCAGGAGAGAAGCTCTCCGTGCCGTCGGAGGTCGAGCTGGTGGTGAGCGAGGGCAGGGAAGTGGTGGCGGTTCCCGATCTCGAGGGACGCCATCTCGACGATGTCGAGGTCCTGCTGGCGCGTCTCGGACTGACGATCGGAACCGTGACCTTCGATCCTGGTGCGGTCGGCGCCCCGGGTCGCGTCATCGGACAGGCGCCGCCGGCGGGGTTCGGACTGCGGGAGGGAGGCGAGGTCTCGGTGCGAGTGGCCGGAAGCCCGTCGGATGTGATCCAGCAAATGCAGGGAGGACGGGACCATTAGACGCTTTCGTTGGAGAGCCGCCTTGTTCGACAACTGGGGCTACAAGCTGGCCGCCCTGGTGCTGGCCGTGCTCCTCTGGTTCAACGTCTCGGCTGCGGAGCGTCGGGACCAGCAGGTTCGCACCCGCCTCGAGTTCGAGGTGGCCGACAGCCTGTGGGTCCCCATCGAGCTACCGGCCGAGGTGGCCACGATCTTCCAGGGACGGCGGAGCGACATCCAGCGCCTCCTGCTGGACGTGCCGCGGATCCGGTACGTGATCGATACGGTTACCTCGCCGGCCATGCTGGTGACGCTCCGTCCGGAGATGGTGATCTACGACCGCACGCTGAGCGTGCGGCCGACCGACGTCCGCCCCTCCAGCGTGGAGCTTCGGTTCGAGCGCCGGGTGACGCGCGAGGTCGTGGTCGAGGCGGTGATCGAGGCCATGCCGGCGCCCGGTCACGTGATCGTCGGCGAACCGGTGGTCGACCCGCCGACCGTGACCCTGCGGGGCACCGAGTCGGCCGTGGACACCGTGACCTCCGTGATGACCGAGCGGCTCTCGCTCCGCAACGTGACCCGCAGCGAGACGCATCGGCTCGTCCTCCAGCTCCCGGCCGGTTCCTCACGCTTCAGCGTGGAGCCTCGAAGCGTGCAGGTCACCGTCGAGGCGGACTCGCTGCTCGAGCGGTCGCTGGAGGTGCCGCTGCGCGCCGTCGGGCGCTCCGCCGACGCAGTGCGGCTGGATCGGGACCGGATAACGGTGCGGCTCCGCGGCCCCGCACGCGCGGTCCGCGCGCTCGCGGCGGCATCCCTGGCCGCCACCGTGCGGGTGGATGCGGTGCCCGAGAGCCCGGTGACGCTGACGGTGCAGATCGAGCTGCCGGAGGGATCGGAGGCGGACGTGGTCGGTGCCGTCCGGATACAGGTGTCACCGGTATCCGAGCCTGACACGCCGGCCGGCGTGCCGGCCGACTCCCAGCCGGCCGGGACCGGCGACGGCCCACCGGAGGCCTTCTAGGCTTGGCCTGGCAGAGCGGCCCGGTGCTCGGGATCGAGACCTCGTGCGACGAGACGTCGGCGGGTATCGTCGAGAACGGGAGAATCCGGGGACACGTGGTCGCATCGCAAGACGGGCACGCTGCCTTCGGCGGGGTCGTGCCCGAGATCGCGGCCCGGGCCCACATCCGGCAGCTCGACCGGGTGGTCGAGGCAGCACTGGCCGAGGCGAGCCTGGACGCGGGTCAGCTCGCCGGCGTCGGCGTGACGACCGGCCCGGGCCTCATCGGCTGCCTGCTCGTCGGTGTGAGCTGGGCCAAGGCGCTCGCCTTCGGTCTCGATCTGCCGCTCGTCGGCGTCCACCACATGGAGGCGCACCTGTTCGCCAACGCGCTCGAGCGCCCGGAGGCGGAGCCGCCGTTCGTGGCCCTGTTGGTGAGCGGCGGGCACACCCTGCTGCTCTGGGTGCCGGAATGGGACCGCTATGCCCTCCTTGGCCAGACGCGGGACGATGCGGCCGGTGAAGCCTTCGACAAGGTTGCCAGGCGCCTGGGCCTATCCTATCCCGGCGGACCCGAGATCCAGCGCGCCGCCGCCCTCGGTCGGCCGGGTCGCCACTCGCTGCCGCGGCCGATGGTGAAGGGGGCGGACGGGCCCGAGGATCCGGCCTGGTTCGACTTCTCCTTCAGCGGTCTCAAGACCGCGGTCTCGCTGCTCGTCTCGGAGATCGAGATGGAGGGCAGCGAGGCGCTGGAGCGCGAGCGCTCCGACCTGGCCGCCGAGTTCCAGCAGGCGATCGTCGATGTGCTGGTGACCAAGACAATGCGCGCGGTGGAGCTGACCGGCTGCGGACGTGTGATGATCGGGGGCGGCGTGGCCTGCAACTCATCCTTGAGGTCGCACCTCGCTGAAGCCCTGGGCGGAGAAGGCCGCCTGTACGCGCCGACGCCCCGGCTCGCCGCCGACAACGGGGCGATGGTGGCCCGGCTGGCCGAGCACAGGCTGGCCCGCGGGCAGCAGGACGGACCGGACCTGAGCGCCGACCCGTCGCTCCCGTTCCCGGCCCTGGAGCCCTGGAGCGTCGCCGACTTCTCCGGGCCCGGCGTAGCGGCGCGGCGCGCCTAAAGGCTCCTGGGGTGTTTCCCGAGCTCTTCCGCCCGAACCTTCCGCTCGTCGGGGAGATCACGATCACGTCGTTCGGCGTGCTGCTCGCACTGGCGTTTCTGGCCGGCTACCAGACGATCCGGGTTCGCCTGCGGGAGCTGGGAGAGCCGACCGACCTGGCGGGCGACGTCCTGCTGGCAGCGCTGGTCGGTGGCATGCTGGGTGCCAAGGTCTACTACCTGGCTCTCACCTGGGACCGCACGCTCGCCGATCCCGCCGATGCGATCTTCTCCCGCTCGGGCCTCGTCTGGTACGGAGGGCTCATCGGCGGAACCCTGGCCGTGGCCTGGGTGATCCGGCGTCGGGGCGCTTCATTCCTCCACGTAGCCGATGTGGCGGCGCCGGGCCTGGCTCTCGCTCACGCCATCGGGCGGATCGGCTGCTTCCTGGTGGGAGACGACTACGGCAGGCCGACGGACAGCTGGGTGGGCGTGGCGTTTCCCAACGGTTACCCGCCGACGACGGCCGGCAACCTGAGACATGACTTCGGCACCCGGATCCCGGAGGGCGTCCCGGACTCCGCCCTGCTCAAGGTCCATCCGACGCAGCTGTACGAGAGCGTCTTGTTGCTCGCCATCTTTCTGCTGCTCTGGAGGCTGCGGAAGAGGCCGAGCGCCGCCGGCTGGCTGTTCGGGGTGTGGATGGTGCTCGCCTCGCTAGAGCGGATTCTGGTGGAGTTCCTGCGGGCCAAGGACGACCGCTTCCTCGGCCCGTTCACGATCGCACAGCTCATCAGCTTCCTGATCCTCATGGTCGGAATTCTGCTCGTCGCCAACCGCGGACGAGCCCGCGGCAGTCCGTGAGTCCGCTCCGTGCCGAGACTCCTGCACGTATCGGATCTGCACTTCGGGCCGCCGTTTCTCTCGGACCGCGCCGCCGCCGTCCGTGAGCTGGCGGTCTCGATGCGGCCGGACCTGCTGGTGGCGAGCGGCGACTTCACCCAGAGGGCGAAGCGACACCAGTTCCGGGCCGCGGCCGACTACCTGGGCTCGCTCGAGGTCCCGACGGTCGTCACCCCCGGCAACCACGACATCCCGCTCTACCGCGTCTGGGAGAGGATCCTTTCCCCGTACGGTCTATACCGCGAGCACATCCGTCCGGAACTGGATGAGGTGTATCGGATCGAGGGCATGACGCTGGTCGCGCTCAACTCGACACGGCGCTCGCGACCGACCACCGGCAGGCTGCGGGCGGCGCAGCTCGAGCGTGTCCGTGAGGCGTTCGCCCGCGCCCCGGCCGGGGACGTGCGCGCGGTCGTCACCCATCACCACCTCGCTCCTCCGCCGGACTTCGATCGCAGCCGGGTCATGCGCGGCGCCCGGGCGGCCATTGCCAGCTTCACCGAGACCGGCGTCGATCTCGTGCTTGCCGGCCACCTGCATCGCTCGTACATCGGCGACTCGCTGGATTTCTTTCCCGGGGAGCGGCGCGAGAGCGGAATCGTCATCGTCCAGTGCGGCACCACCACCTCCTCGCGCGGCCGCGGTCGCGAGAGGCTGAAAAACAGCCTCAACTGGATCGAGGCGACCCGGGAGCAAATCCTCGTCAGGCATTACCTTTGGAGCGATGCGGAGCGGCGCTTCCGTCCTCACAGCGAGCACCGCTTCGGGTCGCGATCGTCGGCGTGGCTCGAGCCAGCCGGAGAGACGATCCACTCGAGTCGAGATGGAGCAGAAGGGTGACCTACTACCGGCGGCGGGATCTCACCGAATCGGAGCGGTGGCTCGCGGGCGTCATCAGCGTGGCCGTGGGGACCATCGCCTTCTACCTCGCCCGCGTCTGGCTGCAGCGGGAGCCGATGGAGGAGGCACCACCCGAACCGGGGGGAGTGACACGCCCTTCGCCGTGACCGGTGTGAGGCCGAGCGCCCCTCTCGTTGCGCTCTACGTCTTCCTCTCGCTTCCGCCTCTCCTCCCGTCGCCGCTGCAGGCCCAGGCGCCCGGCGAGCCCGAGCTGGTCGCGCTCTCGTTCGAGGGGAACGCGGCGTTCACCGATCAGCAGCTCGCGGCGGCGATCATCAACAAGGCGACGACCTGCAAGACATTCCTGTTCGTGGCTCCCCTCCCGCTCTGCCCGCTCACGGATTGGGGGATCGCGCACAACCGCCGCTACCTGAACGCGAAGGAGCTGCCGCTGGACATGCTTCGCCTGCGGGTCTTCTACCGTCAGCGGGGATACCGGCAGGTGGCGGTGGACACGGTGGTCGAGACCGGCAGCGGGGATGGGGGCCGGGAGAAGGTCCGGGTGACGTTCGTGATCGAGGAGGGCGCTCCGACGCGGGTCCGGACGCTGACCTTCGAGGGGCTCTCGGAGCTGTCCGACACGGCCGCGCTCATCGGCGGCTTCCCGCTGGCGGAGGGCGATCCGTTCGATGTGCTGGCGCTGCAGAGCGGCAAGCAGCGGATCGAGAGCCGACTGCTCAACATCGGATACGTCGGGGCGGCCGTCCTCGACGAGTACTTCATCCCGCAGGCGACGTTGGAGGCCGACGTCTCGATCACGATCGTGGCCGGGGCAAGGGCGCGCGTAGGCACGATCTCGATCGAGGGGACCGAGAAGGTGGACGAGTCGCTGGCGCGTCAGTTCCTGGCCTTCGAGCCGGGTGAGTACTACAGCGAACAGAAGATCCGCGATAGCCAACTCAGCCTGCTCGACGTGGCCGCCTTCCGCTTCGCGAGCATCGAGGCCGAGCAGCGCGAGGGAGTCGATACCCTGGTGGACATGACGGTGACGGTGACCGAGGCCGACCTGCATGCCGTCCGCGTCGGAGCCGGGCTCAGCACCACCGAGTGCGGAGTCCTGGAGGGAGATTTCTCTCATCGCAACTTCCTGGGTGCCGGGCGGCTGCTGACGGTCAATGCACGTCTGGGCAACATCGGCGCGGAGGCCCTGAACGGCGGCTTCCCCTGCAGCGAAGTGGGGGATCAGCAGGTGTTCCAGCAGCTCACCTGGCGGGTGGCGGCCGACTTCGACCAGCCGTACTTCATCTCCGATCGCAACCGCCTCCTGGGGGGCGTGTTCCTCGAGCGCCAGAGCGTGCCGAACATCTTCGTCAGCACCTCGGTGGGCGCCGTAGTCGGCGTGAACCGGAGGATGAACCCGCGGCTCACGGCCACCTACTCGTACCGCCCGGAGCTCACCTCCTTCGATCCGAACTCGACCGACGTCTACTTCTGCGCCAGCTTCGGGATCTGCGACCCCGATGACATCGAGGTGCTCACCGAGCCCCGCTGGCTGTCGCCGATCGTCGGGACCTGGGTGTACGACCGCACGGACAGCCGGTTCAATCCGACACGTGGCTACCGGGTGACGCCACAAGCGGAGTTCGCGGCCACCTTTACGGGCTCGCAGTACCGCTACCTGCGGTTCGTGCTCGATCTGGCGGCGTTCCAGCGCTTCAGCCCCCAGTGGATCTTCGCCTTCCATCTTCGGGGCGGGATGGTGGAGCCATCGGCCGCCGTCACGTTCGACTCGGACGGTGACATCCGGGGTGACGAGATCGTGAACCCCGCCAAGCGCTTCTTCGGAGGAGGGGCGAACAGCGTGCGCGGCTTTCGCCAGAACCTGCTTGGTCCCACGGTGCTCGTGATGGACTCGGTCACGCAGTGCCCGGACACGCCGCTGCAGGAGTGCGCCGACGAGCTGGCGAGAACCGCCGCCAACGAGTTCGTGCAGCGCCCCAAGGGGGGCAACGGGATGATCGAGGGAAGCTTCGAGCTCCGCTATCAGCTGACGCGGCGCTGGCAATTCGTCGGCTTCGTGGATTGGGGGGATGTGTACGACGACCTCACCACCCTGAACGAGCCCTCGGCCACGCCGGGGGTCGGGGTGCGCTTCTCGAGCCCGATCGGTCCCCTCCGGCTGGACCTCGGGTACAACACCCAGGGTCCGCAGCTGCGCGAGGTCGTCGCCGAACTGGGAGACGGCACGCTCGCCCAGGTGGAGGACCCGGTGGTGTACGACCCGGCGGGCTACGACGACCCGAGCCTGCTGACCGAGTTCTTCCGCCGGCTGCGGGTCCATTTCGCCATCGGCCAGGCGTTCTGAGATGAGGGAGAGAATCGTGGGCGGGCCGCGATGAAGTCGCCCCGGGGCTGGCTCCGGAGCGTGCTGCGAGCGCACGGGATCGCCGCTACCTATCTGGTGCGGACGGCCGGCGTCCTCGCCGGCCTCCTGAGCCTCGCGGCGGCGGTGGCGCTCTTCCTGGCCACCCAGACCGACTTCGGCCGCAACGCGGCGCTCTCCTACATCGAGGGTGCCCTGTCGGGCGCCCTGCACGGGACGGTCGAGCTGGGTCCGGTCACCGGAGGCAATCTCCTGACGCGTGTCAGCCTGGAGCGGGTGCGGATCTCCGGGCCCGACGGGGAGCTGTTCGTGGAGCTCGACGACGCCCGTCTCTCCTACAGCCCCTTCGGTCTTCTGAGCCGTCGCTACACCTTCCGCTCGCTCTCGGCCGATCGCATGCAGCTCATCCTGCGCCAGTACCCGGAAGGCGACTGGAACTTCGACCGAATCTTCGGCGGCGGGGCGGATACGATACCCGAGGGCCCGCGGCTGCCCCTGCCGGCTCCGACGCCGTTCCCGCCTCCCGTGCCCGAACTGGAGCCCGAGGGGATCCGGGTGGCGATCGTGGACGGGCACGTCCGCGAGGGAGAGGTCTCCCTGCTCTGGCCGTGGGGGCACGACCTCGACGGCGCCGCACTCGAGGATGCGGCCCGGGCGGTCCGCGAGGGCCGGACGGTATGGAACATCGAGCCGGAGGGGGACGGTTTCGTGCGAGCGATCCGTGCCACCGGTTTGTCGGGCAGATTCCCGCTCGTCCGACTGGCGGAGCCGGGTCGGCCCGTCCGGATCGACCTGGAGGGGATGAGCGCCGGGATCCGCGCGGTGAGCCAGCCCCTCGACTTCCGCCGCTTCGACGGCTCGATGGTGTTTGAGGACAGCATCCGCTTCGAGGTCCGGCAGGCGGAGCTGGGGGCCAGCCGGCTGAACGGTCGGGGCTGGATCACCAGCGGCGAGAACGCCGCCAGTGGAGAGGGCACGGACTTCCGCTTCGATCTCGACGGCGACCCGATTGGCTTCGCCGACCTCCAGTGGCTTCCGATCCCGATTCCGCGCGAGGGAGGCGGTCCGGGAGACGTGGTCATCCGTTCGCAGGGAGGCCGGACGTTCGTGGAGCTTCGGGAGGCGGTCGTGGAAGTGCGGGATTCCCGCATGGATGGCGGCCTGATCCTCGAGCTGGGGGAGATGCCCCACTTCGACTCGCTGAGCGTACGGTTCCTGCCGCTCCGCCTGGCTCTGGTGGACGAGATTCTGGAACGGGAGACCCTGATCGATGGCTACCTGCGCGGCCCGCTGGAAGGAACCGGCCCACTGGACGCCATCGACCTGGTCGCCGACCTGACCGCCGAAGACCTCGACGGGGCGGCAGTTCCGTCCCGCGTGGGAATGGCCGGGAAGGCAGGGATCGTGGAGCCGCGCCGCCTCGGAGCCCTGGGGCTGGACCTGGAAGAGTTCGAGCCGCGCTGGGCGGCCGTGGTGGGGTTGGCGAACCGGTTCGGAGGGCGGCTGACGGGCCGGGTGGTCGTCGACGACCGGCCGAACGACACGGTGGCCGTGTCGGCGGACGTCGCCCACCGAACCGCGGCGGGCGGCCTTTCGCGAGTGGCCGGGGAACTGTCGATCCACAAGCCCACGCCGGCCGTCCGGCTGAACGCGACCCTCGATCCGCTTCAGCTGGAGGCCTTCGATGTCTATACCCCCCGTGCCACGATCATCTCCCACGTTCGAGGCCCGATCTCGCTCTCTGGTCCGCTCGGCGACCTCGAGGCGCAGGCCGATCTCCTCACTCCCCGCGGCAGCCTGGCGTTCAGCGGACGCTTCGACCTGGCGTCGGAGCGAAAGACATACGACGCGGAGCTCGAGGCGAGAGACATCCAGCTGCGGGAGTGGCTCGAGGACGGCCCCAGCACGGACCTGGCGGTCAGCGGGCGGGTGCGCGGCGAGGGCACGGACCCCGCCGATGCGTCGGCGACGTTCGATCTCGCCATCCTGCCATCCATCGTGGAAGGAGCACGCGTCGACACCAGCCTGCTGCGTTTCACCATGGCCGGAGGCCTGGCACAGGTCGACACGTTCGCCATCCGCAGCGAGCTGGGCCGCCTCGACGGGAGGGGGGACTTCGGGCTCGCCCCCGATGTGGCGGGAACGCTCCTGCTGGAGGCCAGCTCCAATCTGTCCCGGTTCAACCGCTGGCCGGCCTCCCGCCTGATGCCGGAGGAGCCCTCCGACGGGGAGGGGGAGGGGGAGCCCGACGAGGCCGACCTGCTCGTCGAGCTGGTGCCTCCGCGCGCTCCGGCGATCGAGGCCCGCTCGGACACCATCGCCGGCACCCTGACCGCAGAGGGAGTTCTGACGGGGAGCTCCTCACACCCCGGCCTTCGGCTCGACCTCCGGATCGAGGGCGCCGCATTCCACGGCTACACGGCCGATTCGCTCCGGGGCACGGCACGGATCGCCGATCTCCGCGTCCGGGACACGCTCTCGCTGCGCGCCACGGCCTACGGTATGGCCGGAGGGCCGATCGGATCGGAGCCGCTCGATCGCCTGCGAGCCGAGGTGGACCGGGCGGGCGGGAGCTGGATCTCGTTCGCGGGCGAGTTGGAGCGCGCACCGCTGGTCTCCATCGCCACGGAGGGAGCGCTCCGTCAGGACTCGCCGAGCGTCGGCGGGACCGGCGGCACGGAGGGGGAGGCGGTAGGCGAGGGGGAGGTCGAGCGCACGGCCGTGCGGCTGGACCGGCTGGACGTCAGGGTGCGGGAGCACGCGTACGAGCTCGAGCAGACGGCCCGGGTCGTGTACGGAGACTCGGGCCTGGTCGTGCGGGAGCTCGCCCTGGCGAGCCCGTCCGGATCACGGCTGCGGCTGCACGGCGAGATCCCCGCCTCGGGAGGCGCGGACTTCCGCATCGACCTCGAGGAGCTGCCGATCGGGGCCGTGCTGGAGATGATGCCGTTCTCGACCCGGCTGGAAGGATCGGCCGGCGGGAGTCTCCGTGTGAGCGGAACGGCGGACGCGCCCCTGATCGAGGCCCGGCTGGAGGTGGAGCGACCACAGCTCGATTCGGCCACCTTTCGGCTCCTGACCGCCGATCTCTCCTACACCAGCCGCCGCATCGAAGGCCAGATCGAGATGCTGGGCGAGGGCCGGGCCGCCCTCCGCGCCCAGGGAGAGGTACGGGCGGACCTCTCGTTCCACTCCGTGGAGGAGCGGCTGCCCGAAGACGCGGTCGACGTGGCGGTGACGATCGAGCAGATCCCGTTCGAGGTCGTTCGCCTGATCAACAGCGACATGACGCAGGTAGGTGGCCAGCTGGACGGTGCCGTGCGGGTCCGGGGCCGGCCCGGGGAGCTTCGGTACGACGGCGACCTCGTTCTCTCCGACGGCTCGGCGTGGATCGTTCCGCTACAGGTCCGCTACACGGACATGCAAGGGCGAGTGAGGTTCGACGGTCAGGAGGCGCGGATCGAGGCGCTTCGCGTGCGCTCGGAGCTAGGTGGAGAGGGTGATGCGCGGGGCACCCTGGGCATCGCCGAGTTCGCGAACCCCGCCTTCGATCTGCAGCTGCGCATGGACCAGTTCCGGGCAATCGACAAGCGCGAGCTGAACTTCGCGGTCACCGGTGCCGGACGGCTGGGCGGCTCCTACCGCGAACCCACCCTGAGCGGACGGGTGCGGCTGAGCGAAGGCAACGTGCTCATGGGCGAGGTCTTCCGCGGCCCGGACGTGGTGGATCTCACCGACCCGTTGATCGCCAGCCTGATCGACACGACGGCCGTGGAGGAGAGGCGCCTCATCGAGCGCGAGAAGCGGTCGTTTCTGTACAACCTGCGAGCGGAACTGGACGTGGAGGTCGGACCCGGCGCCTGGCTCCGCTCGCCGGACATGGACGTGGAGCTCGCGGGGGAGATCGACGTCCGGCTCCACCCGGCGGAGCAGGACCTCCGCATCATCGGTCAGCTGAGCCTCGTGCGCGGCAGCTACCGGTTCCGCCTTCGCGGGCTTCCCAGCAGTCGCGACTTCAAGATCGAGGAGGGCACGATCGAGTTCATCGGCAGCCCGAGGCCGAACCCGAGACTCGACATCCTCGCCACCCATCAGACGCGGACGGACCGGGGCAAGCTGGACATCGAAGCCCGCCTCACCGGCACGCTCTCGAACATGGATGTCGCGCTCACCAGCGATCCTCCCCTCAGCGAATCGGACCAGATCTGCTACCTGACGCTTGGCGGTCCGTGCGGGGCGTTCGCCACCGAGAACCAGGGGGCAGCGACCGCCCTCGGCCTCGGCCAGCAGGCGACGCTCGGGCTGTTTGGCTCCCAGCTCCAGTCGGTGTTCGTCGGTGACCTCGGGCTCGATCTCTTCCAGGTGCGCACCGGTGGCACGGACCAGCTGCGCGCATCCGACGCCAGCTTCTTCGCCGGCGCCGAGGTGGAGGTGGGGACGTACATCGGCCGGGATGTCTTCTTCACCTTCACGCAGCCGCTGGACGGCCGACGACCCGACATCTCCCTCGAATGGTACTTCTCCGAGGGGTGGACGCTGGAGGCGCGGTACGAGAACCGCTACCAGCGGCTCTTCTCGGCCGGATCGAACCTCGAGACGCAGCAGAGCCTGGGGCTCTTCCTGTTCAAGGAGTGGACATACTGAGCCGGATGAGCCGAAGCCGGGACCGTGGCGGATGCCACGGGGGTAGGACCGACCGCGGAGGAGGAAGCGCCCCGGCCTCCGGCCTCGCGCCTCGCAGGGCGGGGTCCGAGCGGCGCGGGCCGGCGGCGGGCGGATCGGAGAAACGAGCGACAAGAGCAAGGCGCGGATGAACTACGTCAAGACCTTCGGTCTCATGGCGCTCCTGACGGCCCTCTTCGTCGGGATCGCGGGCTACTTCGGCGGATCGAACTGGATGGTGGGGGCCCTCCTGTTCGCGGCCGTCTTCAACTTCGGCAGCTACTGGTTCAGCGATCGGATCGTCCTGCGCATGTACCGCGCGCGGGTAGTGGGGCCCGAGGAGGCCCCCGAGCTCTACGCGATGGTGGATGTTCTCCGCCGGCGGGCGGGGATCCCGATGCCCACGGTGGCGATCGCCGCCAGCTCGCAGCCGAACGCGTTCGCGACCGGGCGGTCGCCCGAGCGGGCGGTGGTCTGCGTCACGCAGGGGATCCTCGAGAGCCTGAGCCGGGACGAGCTCGGCGGCGTGCTGGCGCACGAGCTGGCGCACGTGAAGAACCGGGACATGCTGATCGGCACGGTGGCGGCGACGATGTCGGCCGCCATCGTCATGCTGGCACGGGTCGGTTTCTGGTTCGGCGGAGGTCGCGATCGGGGGGCGGTGGGCGCGGTGGCGGGCCTGCTGATGCTCATCCTCGCCCCGCTGGCCGCGATGCTCGTGCAGATGGCGATCAGCCGTACCGGCGAGTACCGGGCCGACCGCGTCGGGGCCGAGATCACCGGCCGCCCCCTTGACCTGGCCGCCGCGCTGCGCCAGCTGGAGAAGGGAGCCCGCCGGATCCCGATGGAGGTGAACCCGGCGGCCGCCCACCTGGCGATCGTGAACCCCTTGCACGGCGGAACGGCCGGAGCGTTCGCCTCGCTGTTCCGGACCCATCCGCCCACCGAAGAGCGCATCCGGCGCCTGGAGGCGCAGGCCGCCCGTAGTGCGTGAGGTCCCCTACCCGGCCCCGGAGCGCTTCCTCGTCCTGATCAACCCGCGGGCGAGCGGCGGGCAGTCGCCGGTGGTCATGCGCCGCCGGATCGCGGCGGCCTTCGCCGAGCACGATGTCCCCTTCGACCTCGTGGCGACGCCGGACCCCGAGGAAGCGCTCGTGATCGCGAAGGCCGCGGCCCGGCACGGCGTCCGTGCGGTGGTCGCGGCCGGCGGAGACGGCACGGTCGCCCAGGCCCTGCGCGGCACGGCCGGCACGGAGGTGCCGGTGGCGATCCTACCCTTCGGCACAGGCAACCAGCTGGCGAACAACTTCGACATTCCCGCTTCCCTCGAAGGTGCCGTCCGGGTGGCGGTCCGGGGCCAGGTAGAGGAGATCGACCTCGGCAGGATCGGCGATGAGGTCTTCGCTCTCATGGCCGGAGCCGGTCTGGACGCCGAGCTGGTCACGGCCGCCACGACCGAGCTGAAGCGGACGCTGGGACCGGCCGCCTACGTGCTGGGAGGGCTTCGCAGCGCACTGACGCCCCCCTCGTCGCAGTTCCGGATCCTGGCCGATGAGCGCGAGGTCGAGGTGCAGGCGTCGATGGTGCTGGTGGCGAACGTCGGTCAGCTGGCCGTCTCGCCCCTGCCGGTGGACATCAAGGTCGCCCCCCGCGTCTCCTTCCACGATGGCCTGCTCGACGTCTGCATCTTCGCCGCCCGCAACCTCTCGGACTGGGCTCTGATGCTGTGGCGCGTCGCCCGCGAGCGGTACGGCGGCGACGACCGGATGCTCTTCATCCAGGCGAAGCGCGTGCGGGTGGAGGCGGACCCGCCGGTGGCCGTGCAGATCGATGGGGAGGCGGCCGGCGCCACGCCGCTCGAGGCGGAGGTGATGCCCGGCGCCGGGCGCATCCTGGTTCCCGGCTAGCCCGTGGCGGCCGACTCCGGGAAGCTCGTCGTGCGCGGCGCGCGCGAGCACAACCTCCGGAACATCGACCTCGAGATCCCGCGCGACCGCCTGGTGGTAGTGACGGGGCTGTCGGGCTCCGGGAAGTCCTCGCTCGTCTTCGACACGATCTACGCCGAAGGACAGCGCCGTTACGTCGAGTCCCTGTCGGCGTACGCGCGCCAGTTCCTCGGCGTGCTCGAGAAGCCCGACGTCGACCAGATCGAGGGGCTCTCGCCCGCGATCGCGATCGAGCAGCGGAGCGCGAGCCGGAATCCGCGCTCCACCGTGGGCACGGTCACCGAGGTGTACGATCACCTGCGCCTGCTGTGGGCGCGCGCCGGCACGCCCCACTGTCCCCGCTGCGGCCGCCCGGTCCGGCGACAGTCCCCGACCGAGATCGCCGATCAGCTGCTCGACTGGCCCGAGGGGACGGCGATCGAGGTGCTGGCTCCTCTGGTCCGGGGGCGCAAGGGGGAGTTCCGGGAGCTGTTCGACGAGGCGCTGCGGGAGGGTTTCGTGCGGGCACGAGTCGATGGGTCGCTGGTCGAGCTGCGCGATCCCCCGAAGCTGAACCGGCGGGCGAACCACGACATCGCCGTGGTGGTCGATCGGCTGACCGTGCGCGAGCGGGACCGGGAGCGGCTGGCCGACTCGGTGCAGACGGCCCTGCAGATGTCGGCGGGCACGGTGGAGGTGCTCCGGATGGATCGGAGTGAAGCGGCTCGGGCCGACGATGCCACCCCAGCCGGCGCTACTACGCCGGCCAACAGGGTACAGTCGCACGCCACCGGGGACGGACGCCACTTCTTCTCCGAGCGCTACGCCTGCCCGGTGTGCGAGCTCAGCCTGCCGGAGCTCGAGCCGCGCCAGTTCAGCTTCAACTCGCCGTACGGCGCCTGCCCCGAGTGCGACGGCCTCGGGGTCCGGAAGTGGCCCGATCCCTCCCTGCTGGTGGGCGGCGACCCGATCTCGATCCTGGAGGGCGTAATTCTCCCGTGGGGCGCGCCGAGCGGCCGGCTTCGGCGGCAGGTCCTCCCGGCGCTCGCCGCCAGGCACGGATTCTCGCTCGACACGCCGTGGGGCGAGCTTCAGCCCGTCCAGCGCGAAGCGATCCTGGAGGGCGACCCGGAGCTCGGGTGGGAGGGAGCGGTCGAGGAGACGGCCCGCCGGTACGCCGAGGCGAGCCGCGACAGCGTGCGGCTGACGCTCGAGCCCTACATGGTCGCCTCCACCTGCGAGGCCTGCAGCGGCGCCCGCCTGCGGGCGGAGAGCCTGGCCGTCACCGTGGACGGCCGCCGGATCTCGGAGGTGGTCGAGCTTCCGATCGACGAGGCCCTCGAGCTGTTCGAGGGGATGCAGAAGGGGGCGCCGAGGCGCATGACCGACGTGGTCGTACCGATCCTCAAGGAGGTGTGCTCGCGCCTCAGCTTCATGGTGCACGTAGGCCTCGGCTACCTGACGCTCTCCCGGGCGGCCGAAACGCTCTCGGGCGGCGAGGGCCAGCGGATCCGGCTGGCCACGCAGATCGGCAGCCGGCTGGTCGGGGTGCTCTACGTGCTGGACGAGCCGAGCATCGGCCTCCACCAGCGCGACAACCGCCGCCTGCTCGACACGCTGGAGACGCTGCGCGACCTCGGCAACACGCTGCTGGTGGTCGAGCACGACGAGGAAACGATCCGCTCCGCCGACTTCGTGGTGGACATGGGACCGGGCGCCGGCCGCCACGGGGGCGAGGTGATCGTTTCCGGGACCGTGGAGGACCTGCTGGGACACGGGCCGTCGCTCACCGGTGCCTACCTGCGGGGCGAGCGGCGCATCGAGGTGCCGAAGATGCGGCGGTCGGCCGGCGATCAGCCGAAGCTGGTGGTGCGCGGGGCCCGGGAGCACAACCTGCAGGGGATCGACGTGGAGTTCCCGCTCGGTCTGTTCATTTGCGTCACCGGCGTTTCCGGCTCGGGCAAGTCCACCCTGGTGGAGGAGATCCTCTACCGGAAGCTCGCGCGCGAGCTCTACCGCGCCCGGGCCGTCCCGGGCGAGCACGATGGGATCGACGGACTGGTCATACAGAATCGCCAGGGCATGGGCCACGGCCATGGCCAGTTTCGTGCCCGAACCCAGCCCCACGTGGCTGGGTATGTTCTCCTTGATTGACAGAT
>CAZEBA010000036.1:18682-31244 GCA_964510615.1 uncultured Gemmatimonadota bacterium | reverse complement strand
GGGCGGCCGTCGCCTGCGGCCCGCCCGACTACGGCGACAAGCTGATCCCCCTCCTGGTGCAGGAGGAGGAGCGAGTGCCGGGCGTCTCCGATGTGTACGCCACCGCCCTGATCGTCGGCGCCGAGCCTCTGGGAGTTCACGCCCATGTGCGAGAGGGTCGGGTAATCAAGCTGGAGGGAAATCCGGAGGCCCCGAACCGTGGACGGTTGTCGGCGCTCGCGCAGTCGGAGCTGCAGGACCTCTACGACCCGGATCGCCTGCCGGGCCCCCTGAAGCGAACCGCCGGAGACCCTGCTAGAGGCGCCGCAAACGACGGCGAAGACCCCGCTGCGGCCCTCGGAACGGCCACGTGGGACGAGGGGATCGCCGCGCTGGGTGCCGCGATTCAGCAGGGAGGGGTCGTGCTGCTCACGGGTTCGTCCCCGACCGCGCGCGACCGCTTTTTCGCCGACTGGGCCCGGGCGGTGGGCGCCGAGCATCTGCGCTGGGAGCCGCTCGCTTACGAAGCCGCACGGACAGCCAACCAGATCGCTTTTGGCCGGCGCGAGATGCCCACGTACGAGGTCCACCAGGCGGACGCCCTCGTCTGCTTCGGCGCCGACTTTCTCGGAACGTGGCTCTCGCCCGTCCAGCTCGCGTCGCGGTTCTCCGCGGCGCGCGACGTGGACCATGGCCGGCACGCCAAGCTCACGTTCGTCGGCCAGCGGCTCTCGCTCACCGGGCTCAAGGCGGACGCGTGGCTAGCCTGTCGCTCGGGCACCGAAGGCGCCGTCGCGCTGGCCTTGGCCTCGGTCGTCGCCGAGCGGCGCGGCGGGATGGGTCCGCTGGACGACCTCCTCTCCCGCCACACCCCCGAGGCGGCTGCCGAGGTGGCCGGCGTCCCGGCCGACGAGATCCGGCGGCTGGGCGAAGAGCTCTCGCAGGCCTCCCGGCCGCTCGCGATCCCGCCCGGCTTCGAGGCGCAGGGAGAGGAGGCCGCGGAGGCTCATCTGGCGGTGGCCGTGCTCAACCACGTCCTCGGCGCCATCGGCGGCGCGGTGCGGTTCGGGACCGGCCCGTCGAGCGGCCCCGTCGCGTCGGTGGCGCAGATGGCGGATCTGGCGGACCGGATGCGCTCCGGGGCGGTCCGGACCCTGATCGTGGCGGAAACCAATCCGGCGTTCACGCTTTCGGCGACACTCGGCTTTCCGGAGGCGCTCGGCCGGGTCGGCCAGACCTTCTCTCTCGCCTCACACCTGGACGAATCGGCCGCGTCCTGCGGCTGGATCCTCCCGGCCAACCACGCGCTCGAGTCCTGGGGCGAGGTCGAGTTCGGGGCCGGACGGCGGGGGACCGCGCAACCGGTGATGTCGCCGGTGTTCGATACCCGACAGCTGGAGGACATCCTCCTCCAGGCGGCGGCCGCCGCCGGCCTCGAGATGGCCGGCGCACCCGACTTCCGGACCTGGCTCATGGGAGCGGTCGAGCGGCGGCGAGCGGCGGAGCCCACCGCACCGACGGGCGTACCGGTCAACTTCGACGACTGGTGGAGGGATCACCTGGCAACGGGAGGCCTCTCGGGCACGCCGCAGCCGGTGGAGCAGCCGGTGCTGGACGCCGCGGTCGCGTCTCGCCGCTTCGCCGCGCCGCGGGCACCTCAGGGCATCTCTCTCGTCATGTACCCCAGCGTCCAGTTCTATGACGGCCGCGGGGCGAACCGGTCGTGGATGCAGGAGCTCCAGGATCCGGTGACGAGGGCGATGTGGAACTCGTGGGTGGAGCTGCACCCGGACACGGCCGCGGAGTTGGGCGTGTCCAACGGCGATCTGGTCGAGGTGACCACGCCAGCGGGAAGCGTGACCACGCCCGCGTTCCTCTACCGGGGCATCCGGCCCGACACGGTCGCGATCCCGATCGGACAGGGGCACACCGCGTACGGCCGCAACGCCCGCGGCCGGGGCGTGAACCCGATCGGCCTGCTTCCGGGCTCGGCCGACCGGCTGAGCGGAGCGTTGGCGTTCGCCGGCACGACGGTCACGCTGCGTGCGACCGGCGAGCACGGCCGCCTGGTCATTTTGCAGGGCTCCGACTCGGACCACGGCAGGGAGATCACCGAGCTGGTGGCGGCCGAGCACGCTCTCGCCGAGGCCCGAAGCCACGAGGTGGATCTCACTCAACTCGTTCAGGCCGCCTACGACTCCGATCCGAACAGCCCCTACCGCTGGGGGATGACGGTGGACCTCAACGCCTGCACGGGTTGCGCCGCCTGCGTCACGGCCTGCTACGCGGAGAACAACATCCCCACGGTGGGCGAGGAGATCTGCGCCCAGCGCCGCGAGATGTCGTGGATCCGGATCGACCGGTACTTCGTGGAGACGGAGGACGACGGCTTTCAGACCGTGCAGCAGCCGGTGATGTGCCAGCAGTGTGGCGATGCTCCCTGCGAGCCGGTGTGCCCCGTGTACGCGACCTACCACACGGCCGAGGGGCTGAACGCCCAGGTGTACAACCGCTGCGTCGGCACCCGGTACTGCGCCAACAACTGCCCCTACAAGGTGCGCCGATTCAACTGGTTCGAGTACGACTTCCCCTACCCGCTGAACCTACAGCTGAATCCGGACGTGACGGTGCGACAGAAGGGCGTGATGGAGAAGTGCACCTTCTGCGTGCAGCGGATCAACCGGGCCAAGAACCAGGCCAAGTCGGAGGGACGGCTGGTGCGGGACGGCGAGTTCCAGACCGCCTGTCAGCAGACGTGTCCGGCCGGGGCGATCAAGTTCGGCAACCTCAAGGACGCCGGCAGCGAGGTCTCCCGAGCGAGCCAGGGCGCGCGGGGCTACCACGTTCTGGACGAGCTCTACACCCGGCCCGCGGTGACCTACCTGGCCGACGTGACCCACGCCCCTCTCATCGCGGCCGAGCACGGCGGTGGAGCGGAGGCCGAGCACGGGGAGGAGCCCGAGGGCGCGGCGGATTCGCGACTCGCAGAGGGCGAGGGGCACTGATGCACCGGATGGCCGCCACCGACTGATGGCGACGCTGGCGCGAGAGATCGAGCACGCCTATCCGACGCTCGCGGACGCGAACGAGGATATCGCCCGCCCCATCCTGGTGCCGGCCCGCCGCTTCGCCTTCGTGCTCGCGCTGGCGATCGCGGGCGTGCTGCTCGGCGGCGCCGCCTGGGGATACCAGATCGTCACCGGAATCGGCGTCGCCGGCATCAACCACCCGGTGGGCTGGGGCGTCTACATCACGCTCTTCGTCTTCTGGGTGGGCATCGCGCACAGCGGCACGCTGATCTCGGCGATCCTCTACCTCTTCCGCTCGGGCTGGCGCACGACGATCAACCGCGCGGCCGAGGCGATGACGATCTTCGCGGTGATGACGGCGGGCCTCTTCCCGCTCATCCACCTCGGCCGCGTCTGGTACTTCTACTGGCTCGTGCCCTACCCGTCCCAGCGGATGATCTGGCCCGACTTCCGATCGCCGCTGGTGCTGGATGTGTTCGCGGTCGGAACGTACTTCACGATCAGCCTGATCTTCTGGTACACGGGCCTGATCCCGGATCTCGCCTCGCTGCGGGACAAGTTCAGCGGCTGGAAGAGCCGGCTGTACGGACTGCTCTCGCTCGGCTGGACGGGCAGCCTGCGGGAGTGGATGCACTACCGGCGGGCCTACCTCTACATGGCGGCGATCGCCACCCCGCTCGTGCTCTCGGTGCACAGCGTCGTGTCGTGGGACTTCGCCCTCAGCATCGTGCCGGGTTGGCACTCCACGATCTTCGCTCCCTACTTCGTGGCCGGAGCGATCTTCTCGGGCGTCGCCATGGTGATCACGCTCATGGTGGGACTCCGCTACGCCTTCGGACTGGAGGCGTACGTCACGGAGTACCACTTCGAGAACATGGCCAAGCTGCTGCTGCTGACGTCGCTGATCGTCGGATACGCGTACGCCGTGGAGTACTTCCTCGCCTACTACTCGGCCGATCCGATCGAGCAGGAGAGCTTCCTGTGGCGGGCGCGCGGAGCCTACCAGGCGCCGTTCTGGATCATGGTTTTCTGCAACGTGGTCGTCCCCGCCACCCTGTGGTTCAAGCAAATCCGGCGCAGCATCCCGGCCCTGTTCGCGATCTCGATCTTCGTGAACATCGGGATGTTCTACGAGCGGTTCGTGATCATCGCGGGCTCGCTGGCGCACGAGTACATGCCGAGCGGCTGGGGCGTCTATACGCCAAGCGTGGTCGAGATCGCGATCATGATCGGCAGCTTCTCGTGGTTCTACATGTGGTTCCTGATCTTCGCCAAGACGCTGCCCACGATCAGCATCGCCGAGGTGAAGGAGCACCTCGAGCACCAGAAGTCGCACCGCCGCGGTGCGGAGCACCACGAATGAACGGCTCGAGACTCGGGAGCGGCGGCGTGATCGCCCAGTACGAGTCGATGGAGTCGACGAGGCGGGCGATCGAGTCGCTGCGCGCTGCCGGCTTCGAGGAGCTGGAGGTCTACTCCCCGATCCCGGCGCCGGAGCTCGAGGAGGCGATGGGCATCCACTCGAGTCCGGTGCGGCGTTGGGCCCTGATCGGGGGCATCACCGGCTGCAGCCTCGGTTTCTTGCTTCCGACCGGCGCCTCGCTCGCCTACCCGATGGTGACCCAGGGCAAGCCGCTCGTCTCGATCCCGGTGTTCGTGGTCATCATGTTCGAGCTCACGGTCCTGCTGACCGGCATCTTCTCCCTGTTCTCGATGCTGGTGCACGCGCGAAAGCCCAAGCTCACGCTGCCGCCGAGCTACCGAGCCGAGTTCTCGGTCGACCGCTGGGGCATCTTCGTGCCCTCCGAAGCGAAGCGGCGCGCCGAGGCCGAACGGGCGGTCGCCGAGACGCAGCCGGTGGCCGTCGAGGTCAAAGCATGAGCCGAAGGCTGACCGCGGCCCTGGCCCTGGTTCTCGCGAGCGGCGCCGCCGCCTGCGACGACCAGCTCAAGTACGTGCCGGTCTTCTCGTCCATGGCGCAGCAGCCCTCGCTCGAGGCGTACGAGCAGCCGTCGCGCCAGCCTCCAGCCGGCGCCGTGGAGCTGGGGACGGAACGGAGCCGGACCCTGCTGGAGGCGGATTCGCTGGTGAGCCCACTGGCGGCGTCGGATGTCGATCTCGATCTGGGCGGAGAGCAGTTCCTGATCTTCTGCTCGGTGTGTCACGGCGCCGATGCTCGCGGAAGGGGGCCTGTCGTCGGTCCCAACCGGATCCCGGAGATCCCGACGCTCAACCTCCACTCCGAGCAGGCCCGCGGCTACACGGACGGCTACATCTGGGGCATGATCACCAACGGCCGCGGTCTCATGCCCTCCTATCGACGGATCCCGTCCGAGGTCCGCTGGCAGATCGTCGCCTACCTGAGAGCCGTGCAGTCGGGAGAGGTGGAGCCGCCGACGCCGACCGCCACGGCCGGGCTCGAGGCTTCCGGCGACTCCCGGGCGCCGATGGAGGGAGAGTGAGCGTGGCCGGAGCCGAGTCGCGGCCGAGCGCCGAGTCGCGGCGACGCCAGGCGATCGACGCCGCGACCGGCTCGATCCCGGCCCGACGCCTGCTTCTCCTCCTGACCGCCGTGGCCGTGGGCGCGGTCGCGTTCTTCCTCACGGCCGGCGAGAGTCCCAAGCGCGCCTGGGCCAACCTGTGGTACAACTTCCTTTTCTGGACGGCGCTGGCGCAGGCGGGGATCATCTTCGGCGCCATCCTGCAAGCGGCCAAAGGGCACTGGGGCAAGGACTTCCGGCGTGTCGCCGAGGGGGCGGGCGCCTTCCTGCCGGTCTCGTTGCTGGTCTTCGTGGGCCTGTACGGCGGCGCGAATCTCATCTTCCCGTGGATCGGTCCCGTGGAAGAGCACGTCAACCACGCGTGGCTGACCGTCGACGGTGTCTTCCTGCGCAACGGAATCCTGCTCGCGGTGATGGTGGCCGCCAGCGGGTACTTCCTCTGGCACTCGTTGCGGCCCGACGCCCGCTTCCTCGCCGGACGCCACTCCGGCTGGCGCGGGGCCCTCGTGGCGCGCCTCACCCGCGACTGGCGGGGGGACGAACAGGAAGCGGCACATTCGCGGAGCCGGCTCTCCTGGCTGGCGCCCCTGCTCATCCTCATGTGGGTGGGCGCATTCACGATCCTGGCCGTGGACATGGCGATGTCCCTCCTGCCGGGATTCCTGAGCGTGATCTGGGGGCCCTACTACTTCATCGGTGGCTGGCTGACCCTGCTCGCCTTTGTCGCCGTCGTCTCGGCCTGGCATGCCGGCGTCCAGCGGCGGCAGCTCTGGGACCGGTGGCAGTTCCACGATCTCGGCAAGCTGCTGTTCGCCTTCGCCGTCTTCTGGACCTACCTGTGGTTCTCGCAGCTGATCGTCATCTGGTACGGCAACATCCCGCGCGAGACGAACTGGTTCGTGCAACGCACGTCGAACGGCTTCGCGCCGCTGCTGGCACTCCAGATGATCCTAATCTTCTTCCTGCCCTTCGTCCTTCTGCTGGGACGGGCGCCGAAGATGCGGCCCCGCTGGCTCGGTTTCGTGGCGCTGCTCGTACTGCTCGGCTTCTGGATCGAGCGCTACAACCTGGTCTTCCCGTCGATCTGGGAGGGCCCGCCGCCGCTCGGCCTGCCGGAGCTGGGAATCTTCGTCGGGTTCGTCGGCCTCTTCGGGCTAACCTACTCGCTGTTCGCCACCACCTTTCCGCTTCTGCCGCTGCAGGAATCCCTGATCGAAGGAGAGGCGGGCCGGGGGCCATAGGCTACCCGAGGGGTCGCGCCGGGCCGCTCGTCCGCGCCCGCGGCGGCGTCCGGGGTGCACCGCTTACGCCGGGGCGTTCGCCTTCTGCCCCGCGATCCAGGCGTCGATCCGCTCCTCGAGGGCGTCCAACGGCAGCGCGCCGGCGCCGAGGACCTCGTCGTGGAAGGCCCGGATGTCGAATCTCTCGCCCAGCTCCGACTCCGCTCGCTCGCGGAGTTTCAGGATCTTCAGCTGTCCAACCTTGTAGGCCAGCGCCTGGCCCGGCCAGACGATGTAGCGGTCGGTCTCGCTCTGGATGGTCACCTCGTCGATCGCCGAGTGGTCGCGGAAGAACTCCACCACATCGTCGCGGCTCCAGCGCCGGGCGTGGATCCCCGTGTCCACCACGAGGCGGATGGCGCGGAGCATCTCGTCCTGTAGCCGCCCGTAGTCGCTGTACGGGTTGCCGTACAGGCCGACCTCCTTGCCGAGCCGCTCGGCGTAGAGCGCCCAGCCCTCCGAGTAGGCGGCGTAGCCTCCCTGCTGGCGAAACGGAGGGAGCTCGGGAAGCTCCTGGGCGATCGTCCCCTGGAGGTGGTGGCCGGGCACGCCCTCGTGATAGGCGGTAGACTCCATGTCGATCGTCTTGCGCGAGGCGGCTTCGCTCGTGTTCACCATGATCCGCCCGGGGCGAGAGCCGTCCGGCGATCCGCGGAGGTAGGAGGCCCCCGGCGCGCCCTGCTCCCGATACTCCTCCACCGGCAGGACCTCGACTCGGGCCTGCGGCAGCCGGCCGAACAGCCGGGGGAGCTTCTCGTACATCGCGTCGATGTGGCCGCGATAGATCTCCAGCATCTCCTCGCGAGAGGCGGGCCGCAGCTCGGGCATCCCCTCCAGCGCCGCGTTGAAGCTCTGCAGATCGTCGTACCCGAGGCCGGTGGCGATCTCGCGCATCTCCTCCTCGAGCGCCGCGACCTCGGCGAGGCCGAGCTCGTGGATCGCCGCAGGCGTCAGGTCGGTCGTGGTCTGGAGCTTCACCAGGTAGGCGTACCGCTTCTCCCCGTCCGGCAGCGACCACATGCCCACCTCGTCACGGCCGGCGGGCGCGTACTCGTCTCGAACGAACTCAGCGAACCGGGCGTAGGCCGGGAGGATGTCGTCCCGGATGGCAGCGATCATCTCGGCGCGGATCCGCTCCCGCTCCTCCGCCGGCACTCCCTCCGGAAAGGCTCCCAGCGGCTGCGCGAACGGTGAGGCTTCCGGGTCCGAGGCCGCCAGGTCGGCGGCCTGCCCGGCCACGGTCTCGAGCAGGAACTTCGGCGGCATCAACCCCTCCACCATGCCCATCCGCATCTGCTCGACCACCTGGTCGAAGGCCGTCGGGAGCTGCCGGTAGCGGGCGATGAGGTCGTCGTAGTCCTTGACCTCGGTGAGCGCCAGCATGGAGGCGAAGCGCGGCGCCATGAGATGGATCCCTGAGATCTGGCTTACCGGCATCCGCCATGGCTTGAACTCGGCTCCCTCCAGCTGAGTGTCGAGCTCGCGGATCATGAGGTCGCGGTTGAGGCGCTCCTGCTCCGGAAAGCCGGTCGGGTCGATGGCCCGGAACCGATCCAGGAACTCGCGCGTCCGGGCGAGATCGGCCTCGATCGCCTCCTCGGAGAAGTCGGTGATGCGGTCGTTCCAGCGCTTGTCGCCGAGCATCGAGGCGAACTCGGGGTGGCGCTCCAGCGTGTACTCCCAATGCTCGTCGAGCAGGGCATCCAGGGCCGCGCGCCGTGCCTCGACGGTCCCGGCGTGAGCGTCGGCGTCGTCTCCGGATGAGCAGGCGGCGCCGCCGATGGCGAACAAGACGGCCGCCATCAGCGGCCCCGGGGCAAATCTTCCCATGATCCTCTCTCTCAGGTGTCAGGATGCGTCGGGTGAGGGTCCGGCGCCCGCCAGCTCGGGACCGTGCCTGGCCCTCGATCAGATCGCCAGGGCTTCCTCCACGATGGCCGCCTGGCGTGCGCTGTGGACTTCAGCGTACCCCTCCGCCGTGCTCGCCCGGGGCTCGCGCCCGACGTAGCGGACGGGACGGCCCCCGGCCAGGGGACCCAGCTTCGGCTGCATGTAGGTCCAGGCGCCCATGTTCTCCGGCTCCTCCTGCGCCCAGACGATCTCCTCCGCGTCTCGGCAGGCCCCGAGCGCCGCTTCCAGTTCCGCCTCCGGAAGCGGGTAGAGCTGCTCGACACGGAGCACCGCGACGTCGCTGCGGGCGGCCTCGAATGCCTCGGAGCCGACGAGGTCGTAGTAGATCTTGCCGCTGCAGAGGACGACGCGTCGCGCAGCGCCGGACCCGGCAGCCTCGCCGGCTCCGCCGGCTTCCGGACCGATCACCGGCTCGAACGCGCCGTCCGCCAGCTCCTGGAGACCGGAGCGCGCGCGCGGATGTCGCAACAGACTCTTGGGCGTCAGCACCACCAGCGGTCGCCGCGCTCGACGAATGGCTTGAAGGCGCAGCAGATGGAAGTACTGGGCGGGGGTCGTCGGATTCGTCACCCGAATGTTGCGCTCGGCCGCCAGCTGGAGGAATCGCTCGATCCTGGCGCTCGAGTGCTCGGGGCCCTGACCCTCGTGGCCGTGGGGAAGAAGCAGCACCAGTCTCGACTCCTGCCCCCACTTCGACCGTCCGGCGACGATGAACTGGTCGATGATCGCCTGGGCGGCGTTGACGAAGTCCCCGAACTGAGCCTCCCACAGAACGAGCGCGTCGGCGGCGATGGTGGAATAGCCGTACTCGAACCCGAGCACGGCGACCTCGGACAGCGGGCTGTTCCAGACCTGGAACGGCGCCTGGTCGGGAGCGAGATGTTGCAGCGGTACGAACGTCCCCTCGCCGTCACTGTCGTGCAGGACGAGGTGCCGCTGGCTGAAGGTGCCACGCTCCGTGTCCTCGCCCGTGAGCCTTATCGGAATGCCCTCCGTGAGCAGGCTGGCGAAGGCCAGGGCTTCGGCGTGCGCCCAGTCGATCCCCTCCGCGACGCTCTTCCTGCGGCGCTCAAGCTGCCGGTCCAGCTTCTGGAACAGCCGGAAGTCCTCCGGCCAGGTGTGCAGCCGCTCGTTGAGCTGCAGGAGCCGCTCGGCCGGCAACGCGGTGGCCGTTTGGCTCCGGTCGTCCTCCGTGAGCTCGGCCCACAGCGACACCGGGCCCCACCGGCGTCCCTGGCCGTCCGCTCCCTCCGGCTCGGGCTTCGGCGGGGCGCTCCGGTCGTGCTCCGCCGCCTCGGCGTCGCTCGCCGCCACAGCCCTTTCTCTTGCCCGTTCGAGCGCAGCCGCCACCCGGTCCTCCATGGCGGCGACGTCGCTCTCGCCGAGCACCGCGTCCTCGACCAATCCGGAGGTCCAGATCTTCCGGACGGACGGGTGCTGTGCGATCTGCCGATACATCGCCGGCTGGGTGTAGCCGGGCTCATCGCCTTCGTTGTGCCCATACCGTCGGTATCCGACCAGGTCGACCACGATGTCCTCGCCGAACTTCGCCCGGTAGTCGGCGGCCAGGCGGACGGCGGCCAGGCAGGCCTCGGCATCATCCGCATTGACGTGCAGCACCGGAAGCCGGAACCCGAGCGCGAGGTCGCTGGCGTAACGAGTGGAACGGGTGTCGCTCGGCGACGTGGTGAAGCCCAGCTGGTTGTTGGCGATCAGGTGGACCGTCCCACCGGTCTCGTAGCCCTGCAGCCGGCAGAGGTTGAGCGTCTCCGCCACCACTCCCTGGCCCATGAAGGCGGCATCGCCGTGGATGAGGATCGGCAGCACCTGCCGCCGATCGGCAGTAAACGTGTCCCGCGTTCGCGTGTCGCGCAGCGTCCCGAAACGGAGCTCGCGCGAGGCCCTGGCCATGCCCTCGATGACCGGGTCGATGTGCTCCAGATGGCTCGGGTTCGGGGCCAGCAGGACGTTGATCGGGCCGGACTCGGTTTCGTAAACGCCGTAGGCGCCGTAGTGGTACTTCACGTCTCCGGAGCCGTCCTCCGGCACGGTGGTCTGGATCCCGATCGAGTGATGCCCCTCGAACTCGCCGATCACCGCCGCGTACGGCCGGCCCACGATGTGGGCGAGGACGTTCAGACGACCGCGATGGGCCATGCCGATGAAGGCCTCCCGGGTGCCGGAGAGCGCGGCGCGCTCCAGCAGCTCGTCCAGCATCGGCACCAGCAGGTCCAACCCCTCGATCGAGAAGCGCTTCTTCCCCAGATAGGAGCGATGCAGAAAGCGCTCGAGGCCCTCGACCTCGGTGAGCCGCTCGGCAAGGCGCCGCTTGCCCTCGGCCGACAACGGCGTCCAGTGGGCGCCGTCCTCGATCGTCTCAATCAACCAGTCGCGCTGGATCGGATCCTCCAGCTGGTCGATCTCGTAGCCGATCCGCTGGCAGTAGATCGCGCGCAGCCGGGAGATCACCTCCCGGGCGGTGGCACCGAGACGGTCGAGATCCAGAGCCGCCGCCGGCACGCGCGCCAGTTCGTCCTCGCCGATGCCATAGAATCCGAGCCGCAGGGTGGGGTGTCCCGGGGGCGGCGTGCCGAGCGGATCCAGCGGCACGTCCAGGTGCCCCTGTTCACGGATGGCCGCCACCAGCGCGCCGGCGATGCCGGCGGCCCTGAGCAGCGCCGGATCGGCGAGCACGGAAGACTCGAGGCCGGGAGTGGCCACCCCGGTCGTTTCCGGCGCCCTCCAGGTGGAGGAGGCAGCGGATCCACCGTTCTCCCACCAGTCGGAGAGGGCGGGAGGGACGGCTCCGCTCTCCCGCAGGCGGCGCTCGCGGAGCCGGTCCGCGTAGCCCGCGTTGTATCCGTCCACCACGGCCGCGGGCTCGCGCTCGTCTCGGTGTGGCGGGTCCGGCTGCTCTGTGTCGTGGCTCACGTCACCCAGAGTGGTCGAGGGTCGAAGCGGCCGGTCGACGGCCGGCCGCGACTGGGCGCACTCCTACACCGCGGGTCGCCTCAGGAGCCTTGCAGGCTCCCGTGCACGATCTCGATCCAGCGCCCGGCATCGATGAAGCCCCAGGACCAGCCGGCCCAGCGCTCCGGTACGCCCTCGGCCTGGATCTCCTCGAGGCTCAGGCCCGCCTCCATTCGCGCGTGCACGAAGGCGACGCTCTCCTCCAGCATCTCCTGATACGTCCGCAGATCGTCGAGCGTGGAAAGAGGTCCGTGTCCGGGTATCACCTTCACGTCTTCGGGCAGCTGACGGATGACCGCCTTCACCGCGTCGATGACGCCCTGCACGCTCCCGCCGCTGCTGAGGTCGACGAACGGGAAGAGGCCGGAGAAGTAAACGTCGCCCATGTGGACGACGTTCGACTCGGTGAAGAAGACCACGGCATCGCCGTCGGTGTGACCGCGAGGATAGTGGAGGGCGCGAATCTCCTCGCCGTTGAAGTGGATGGAAACGGAGTCGCCGAAGGTGATGACGGGCAGGGCCTCGGGCGGCGACGGCTCCACCACACCGAACGACGCGTCCTGTCGGGTCGACATCCGCTCGCGGACGTTGGCGTGGGCGATGATCGGCGCCTCGGGCCCGAACTCCACGTTCCCGCCCACGTGATCGCCATGCCAGTGGGTGTTGAGCACGAAGCCGAGGTCGAGCTCGCCATCCGACAGCTCGGCCACGGCGGCTCGGATCTTGTCGGCCAGGGGCGCGAACTGGTCGTCCACCAGCAAGGCTCCATCCGCCCCGACCGAGACACCGATATTCCCGCCGCGTCCCTGCAGCATGTAAACGGCGCCGGCCACGTGCGTGACGGTGATCTCGACATCGGCCATCTCCTGCTGGGCCGCTGCCGGCGCGGCCA
>CAZEBA010000036.1:0-18582 GCA_964510615.1 uncultured Gemmatimonadota bacterium | reverse complement strand
AAAGAAACGAGCCAGCCGGATCCCTGAGTAGCGGCGTCGCTACGCAGCGGTCTAGGAGGAGTGCTCCGGACTGGCTCGTGGCCGACACGGGGAGGACGCTCCGAAGGCGCCCACCGCTCGCGACCTTCAGGCGCCCACCCCGATCATGTGGGAGGCCATCAACCGTCCGGTAGCGAAAGCCCTCGTATGTCGTCTAGTGTTAAGGCTCGTACCTGACACGGCCTCTCGGCCTCGCGCTCCTCTAGGGCAATCTCCGAACCGCGACCGTGCCATCCTCGGTGACGTCGCCGTAAGTCGTGTCACTATATCATCTTACTGCTATCGACCGCCCGGGGCTGGATGCGCCGGCCGGGCTCCCGAAGTAGCGAACACGCAACAACCGCCCGCGCGCTGCAACGGACAACCGAGGCAGCCGTGGAACAGCCCGGGGGTTCCTAGGGCGAAGCCTCCGACGTAGCCTCCGACGAAGCCTCCGACGAACGATGCTCGCCGGCGATCTCCGGCCGCTTCGCGCCGGTTCTGAGCTCGCGATCGAACTCCGCGTACTCCTCGATCCGCCGCACGTCCAGCTCCATGCCCGTCAGTTGCTGTTCCAGCAGCGACAGGCGCTGCTCCATCAGGGCGAGCTGCTGGTTGGACCCCTGCGCGTCGCGCATGCGCGCCACCGCCTCGGCGATCGGCTTGAGGGCGAAGCGCGCCGTCAGGCCGGCGATCGGGATCAGCACCACCATCATGCCCATCACCACGGCGATCACCCCGGTCAGGTCGATCGGAAGGACTTCCATTCGTCACTCCTTCGCGCTCATCTGGGTCGTCGTCCGTTCACGCTCATTCGTCTGCGCCCAAGAGATAGTCGACGATCAGATTCGACATCACCCGCATGCCGACGAGCACGGCGCCGTCGGCGCCTACGTAGGTGGGCGTATGCAGCCCGCCGGACATCGAACCGGGTGCCGTCGTTCCCAGCCAGTAGTAGAACCCCGGGATCTCGTTCGCGAAGTAGGCGAAGTCCTCTCCGCCCATGGTCGGATTGGTGGAGACCAGGCTGCCGGGACCGAGCACCCTCTCGATTCCGGGGGCGATGCGCTCGCCCAGGGCGACGTCGTTCACGGTGGCAGGCGAGACGCGATCGTAGACCAGCTCGTATCTACCCCCGCCGGCCGTGGTCACGCCCTCCAGGATCTCGCGCATCCGACGCTCGACCAGGTCGCGCACCTCGGGATCGTAGGTCCGCACGGTACCCTCGAGGTGGACGCGCTCCGGAATGATGTTGAACCGCTCGCCCCCCCGGACGATGCCCACGGAGACGACGCCCGGCTCCAGCGGCGGCATGTTGCGGGACCGGATCGTCTGAAGCGCCTCGATCGCCTGCGCGGCCATGACGACCGGATCCGCGCTGTTGTGCGGCCATGCGCCGTGGGATTGCGTTCCGATGATCTCGATGTAGAAGTGGTCCACGGCTGCCAGCGCCGGGCCCGGTGTGTACCCGATGCGGCCGACCTCCAGTTCTGGCCTGGCGTGCAGGCCGAAGATCGCACCGGGCGCCGGATCGGCGAGGACTCCCTCCGCCACCATGAGCTCGGCGCCTCCCTCCTCACCTGGTGGCGGTCCCTCCTCCGCCGGCTGGAAGATGAACTTCACCGTGCCGGGAAGCTGACCGCGTAGCGAGGAGAGGACGGCCGCGACGCCGAGCTCCACCGATGTGTGGATGTCGTGCCCGCAGGCATGCATCACCCCGACCTCCTGGTCCAGGTAGGTCGTGCGGACCGTCGAACGGAACGGCAGGTCGCTGCGCTCGGTCACGGGCAGCGCGTCCATATCGGCCCGGACGGCGACGACGGGCCCCGGCCGCCCCCCGTGGAGCACACCGACCACCCCGGTGTGAGCGACGTCCGTGCGAACCTCATCGAAGCCCAGTTGGCGAAGCGACTCCGCCACCAGCGCCGCCGTCTCGTACTCCCGGTTCCCGAGCTCCGGGTTGCGGTGGATCTGGTGTCGCAATTCGATGATTCCAGGGCCCAGGCGTTCGACCGCGGCGTCGATCGCGGCGGACAGACGGGCACGCTCGTCGGCGCGAGATGGCTGGGCGGCCCCCGAGGCCGTGGCAGCGAGGAGGGCACCGAGCAGCAGAGCGCCGGGAACCAGCCGTCGCGCGTCAAGCCGAAGCATCGTCATGTCACCCTTCTCTGTGAAGCTGCATGCGGTCGTCATCGCCGCACCGGAACCGGAGGGAGCACCCGCCGGGAGGACCGGAACAGGATAGGCTGCCGCGATCCGGCCTCGCCAGGTGGACCCACATCGGGCCGCGATGCCGGCAGCACGCCGGAGGCCGAAGCCGGGCCACTGCTGAGGTGCTAGCTTGACGGTCCTTCGGGAAACCGGTAGTACGCGAGCCTGCACGTCGGGTGGCATGTAGAGGGGTTACGAGTCGAGGAGGCAATCCATGACTAGACGAGCTGTGGCCGCCGTGTTCGCGCTTCTGGTGGCGGCGGGTGTCCCGCCGGACCAGCTGCGAGCCCAGTCGGGAGCCGCCAGCCAGCAAATCATTCGCCTCAGCCTGGCGGAGGCCGTCGGTCGAGCCGTGGATCTGAACGAGGATGTCCTGATCGCCCGAGCCGAGCAGGCGCGAACCGCGGGACTGGCCCGCGAGGTTCGGTCCGCCTCGCTGCCGGAGATCGAGGCGAACATCAACTATAACCGCAACATCCAGAACGCGGTCCTGTTCATCGAGACCGGCGATGGCAACGTTCAGCCGATCCGTCTCGGGCAGGACAACAACTACAGCTTCTCCGTCAGCCTGTCGCAGCCGCTGTTGGACCTGTCGCTGTCGCCCGCGCGGACGGCGGCCGCGCTCACCGACGAGGCGACGGAGGTCCAGGTCGAGACGGCCCGCGTCTCGGTGGCGCTGACGGCCCGCCTCGCCTACTACCGGGCTCTCCTGGACAAGGAGCTGGTGCTGGTCCAGGAGAAGGCGCTGGAGCAGGCGCAGGCCAGGCTGCGGGAGGTGGAGGCCTTCTACCGCGTCGGCACGGCGTCCGACTTCGATCTCCTCACCGCACAGGTGGAGGTGGAGAACATCCGGCCCCTGTTGATCGAAGCCCGCAACCAGCTCGAGCTGAACTCGAACCGACTGAAGCGCACGATCGGACTCCGGCTGGAGCGGGAGATTGAGTTGACGGACCGACTCGAGCGACCGGGCGAGATCCCCGAGCTCGAGCAGATGGTGAGCGCGGCGCTCCGGAACCGACCGGACATTCAGTCCCAGTCGCTCGTCGTCGGGCTGCAGACGCAGAACCTCCGGGTCCAGAAGGCCTCCGCCTATCCGACCCTCGACCTGGTCGCCAACCTCACGCGCCAGGGCGCCTCGTCGACACTGTTCCCCGGCGGGCAGGACTTCGCCCAGAGCGCCTCCGCCGGCCTACAGTTCTCCCTGCCGATCTTCGACGGCCGGGCCCGGTCCGGTCGGATCCAGCAGGCCAAGGCCTCCATCGACCGGGAGACCTATCGGCTCGAGCAGCTGACCGAGAACGCGCGCCTCGATGTGCAGCAGAGCCATCAGGCTCTCGTCGCCAGCCGGGAACAGATCGAGGCGAGCGAGTCCAATATCGCGCGCGCCGAGCGGGCGCTCGAGATCGCTCAGACCCGCTTTCGCAACGGCCTCTCGACCCAGGTCGAGCTCAACGATGCGGAGCTGGCGGTGACGCAGGCGCGGACCAACTTCGCCCAGGCGCTATTCAACTACAACGCCGCTCGAGCGCAGCTGATGGCGGCTACGGGGGAGCGATGAGACCACCGGGAGGCCATACGGGAGTGGGCAGCCGCGTCCGCATCATTCCGCTGGCAGGGCTGCTGGTGATCCTGGCGGCCGGCAGAGCCTCGTCTCAGCAGACGCCGCCGGACACGGCGGCGGGACCCGATGCGCCGACCGAGCCCGAGATGGCAACGGCACCGCTGCAGTTTCGGCTCTCGGGCACGGTCGGATCCTTCCTGTGGGGAAAGCAGGAAGGCGTCCCGGAAGTCGACGACCTCGTCAACTTCGGGATCGACATCGAGAGCCGGGTCGTGCCGGCGGTCGCCTTCCGTCTCGGGGCCTCGTACGGAAGCACCACGGCTTCGAACGATACCGCCTCGATCGGCGTGAACCAGTGGGAGTTCGACGTCTATGTCGTCGGACGGCTTGCCGTCGCCTCGTTGACCCGGGCCGGGTTCGTGCCCTTCGGTCTGGTCGGCGCCGGAACCATCGCGCTCGACCCGCGCAGCCGGGAGGAAGATCCGGACGACGACGATCTCCGCACCCGAAGCCAGGGCGCGTTCTCCTTCGGAGGCGGGATCGACGTCGAGCCGGGGGGCGGGCGATGGGGCGGGCGCCTGGAGTACCGCCACTACAGCGTCAGCCTGGAGGACCCCTTCAACCCGGTGGACCGTGAGGGAGACACCATCGGAGCGAACCTCATCATGGCGTCGATCTTCTGGAAGCTTTGACGCGCGGGTGAAACAATGAGCCGCCCGACACGCTCGAACTACCGGAGGGGCCCGCTGCGTGGCTCCCGGCCGGCGCTGCTGGGGCTCGCCCTCCTCGTCACGGGCTGCGCCTCCTCCGGGACCGGCCTGGAGGGCCTGAACGCCACGCTATGGGCGCAGCACAGCGCGGAGTACCGCGCTTCGACCGAACAGGCGTTTCGCACCGCCACCCGCATGCTGGATGAGGCGCTCGCCGATCCGGCCTGGACGGCCCTGCCGGAGCAGGGCGATCCCGGCGGCCTGCCTCCCGCCGTGATCCTGGATGTGGACGAGACGGTGCTCGACAACTCGCCCTTCCAGGCCCGCCTGATCGCCGAGGGACGCGAGTTCAATGCTCAGATGTGGAACGCGTGGGTGGAGGAAGCCGCGGCACCGCCGATCCCGGGCGCGATCGCCTTCACCCGTCTCGCGTCGGAGCGCGGGGTCGCGGTCTTCTACGTGAGCAATCGCGAAGCGGCGCAGGAGGACGCGACCGTGCGAAACCTCGTGCGTGCCGGGTTCCCGCTGCAGGGCGGCCCGGACGCGGTGCTGCTCGAGGGCGAGCGGGACGGTTGGAGCTCGGACAAGGCGAGCCGCCGCGCGTACGTAGCCGAGAGCTACAGGGTGTTGCTGCTGGCGGGCGATGACCTGAACGACTTCGTGTCGGTAGCGCGGGCGACGACCGAGGAGCGCGACCGGCTCGAGGCAGCCTATTCCGCCTACTGGGGCGTGCGGTGGATCATGCTCCCGAACCCGGCCTACGGCTCATGGGAGCGGGCCCTGTACGACTTCGACTCGAGCCTGAGCGCCGAGGAGAAGCGCGATCGAAAGCAGGCGAGGTTGAAGACGAGCGGCGAGGGCGGCGATGCGTCGCCTCGCTAGACAGTGCGTTGGTCGACCCGCGTCGATCGCTGCCGCCCTGCCGCTCATCGCCACGCTGGCCGTCTCGGCAGGTCCGGCGCCGGGGCAGGACGATCCGCTCCAGGCCGGACCCATGGTCGGCTACGGCACCATGCGGGAGGTGCTCCTCTGGGTGCAGACGACCCGCCCGGCCGACGTCTCGTTCGCGTACTGGGACACGGCCCGGCCCACTCGCCGGTACGAGACGGCGATCGCCCGGACCGATGCCGAGCGAGCCTTCACCGCCAAGTTGATCGCCGACAGCGTGCAACCGGGACGTCGGTACGAGTACGCGCTTCGGATCGATGGACGGCCGGTGGAGCGCCCGTATCCGCTCCGCTTCCAGACGCCGACCCTCTGGCAGTGGCGGGCCGATCCCCCTCCGTTTCGGCTGGCGATCGGCAGCTGCAACTACGTCGTCGATCCGCCCTACGACCGGCCCGGCCCTCCGTACGGAGGGGAGTACCAGATCTTCAGCCACATCGCGGCGCGGAAGCCGGACCTGATGCTGTGGCTGGGGGACAACGTCTACCTGCGAGAAGCGGACTGGAACTCCCGGACGGGCGTCCTCTACCGCTACACCCACACGCGCTCGCTGCCCGAGATGCAGCCCCTGCTAGCGTCGGCGCACCACTACGCCATCTGGGACGACCACGACTTCGGGCCCGACAACTCGGACCGGTCATGGTGGAACAAGGAGGCGACCCTCGAGGCATTCAGGCTGTTCTGGGGAAACCCGTGCTTCGGCGTCGACGGGCGGCCCGGTACGACCTGTGCGTTCGAGTGGTCGGACGTCCAGTTCTTCCTGCTCGACAACCGCTACTACCGAACGCCGAACCGGCGCGTCTCGGGCGATCGGTGGATCCTCGGAAGAAAGCAGCGGGAGTGGCTGATCGATGCGCTCGTCAGCAGCCGGGCGACGTTAAAGATCGTGGTGATCGGCGGACAGGTCCTCAACCCCCATCCGGCGGAGGACCACTACGCCAGCTTCCCGGAGGAACGGCAGGAGCTGCTGGCGGCGCTGGAGCGAGAACGCGTGAGCGGCGTTCTCTTCCTCACCGGTGACAAGCACTGGACGGAACTCAGCCGGCTCGACCGGACCGGCACCTACCCCCTCTACGATCTCACGGTCTCGCCGCTGACGGCGGGGCTGAACACTCCCAAACTCAACCCGCTCGTCGTCGAGGGGACTCGGCTGCGGGAGCGGAACTTCGCGGTGCTCGATTTCGACGGCCCGCGCGACGATCGTCGGATCACGATCACCGTGATCGACAAGGACGGGAACGAGCGCTGGACCCGCACGATCTCAGCGCGAGATCTACAATGAGCGGAGCGACGGCGTCGGGCCTCCGTCGTCTCTGGCATGCCTGCCTGTCGGCCGCGCTGACCGTGGCCGTCATCTCCTGCACCGGCGGCGGCGATACCGCAGTGATTCTCGAGCCCGGGCCCCGGCCCGAATTCACCCTCGAGAACACGGAGGGGCAGCCGTTCGACTTTCGCGCCGGCACGGCGGACCAGCTGGCGCTGCTCTTCTTCGGGTACACGAACTGCCCCGACATCTGCCCCGTCCACATGGCAGGAATCGCCGCCGTGCTGCGCGATCTTCCCTGGGAGGTGCGCGACCGCATCCGCGTCGTCTTCGTCACGACCGACCCCGTGCGCGACACCCCCGAACGCCTGCGAGAATGGCTCGCCGGCTTCGATCCGTCGTTCGTGGGCCTGCGAGGCGAGATCGACGAGGTGAACCGCATACAGACGGATCTGGGGCTGCCCGCTTCCGTCCGCCTGGCGGATCGGGGCGACGGCGAGCCGGGCTACGAGGTCGGCCACGCGGCTCAGGTCCTGGTCTTCGGCGGCAGCGATCTCAGACTCGCCTACCCGTTCGGGACCCGGCAGGCGGATTGGAAGCGCGACCTGCCGCGGCTGGTTGCCGGACTCGGACCCTAGGGAGAGCCCATGCAGTGGTGGTGCGCGGCCCGGGGCTCGGCCTGGACGTGGAGCTGGCAGCCCTATCCCGGCGTCTGGCTCTTCATCCTCGCGATCGGCTTCACCTACTGGCTGTCCGCCCGTGGTTGGCGGGCGGCCGCGCCGAGGGCTCGCCCGGCCCCGACCTCGCCCCGCGACGATTGGCGACGGGGCCGGTCGGGCTGGTTCGCCGGCGGGCTGTTCTGTCTGTGGGTCGCGCTCGATTGGCCCCTCGGCGCGCTCGGCGCCGGCTATCTCGCCAGCGTTCACATGCTGCAGTTCGTGCTGATCGCGCTCGTCGCGCCGCCGCTGCTCCTGCTCGGGATACCGGCCGGCCGGCCGCTAACCGGCGAGTCAGCCGATCGCCTTCTCCGCCTGGTGACTCACCCGCTGATCGCCCTGGTACTGTTCAACCTCATCATCATCCTCACCCACCTGCCTTCGGTGGTGGACTCCCTCATGACCCTGCAGCCGGGATCCTTCGCCATCGACCTGCTGTGGCTGCTCGGAGGGGTGGCGTTCTGGTGGCCCGTCATCCTGGATCGTCCGTCGCGGCCGCGCTTCGGGTATCCGGTAAAGATCGGCTACCTGATCCTCGCCACCATCGTCAACGCGAGCACGTTCCTGTACCTCGCGTTCAGCGAGCTCCCGGTCTATGCCACCTACGAGCTCGCCCCTCCCGTCTACGGTATCTCGCCTCGCGATGACCAGCGGGTGGCGGGGTGGCTCATGAAGGTCGGCACGGCGGCAGTCCTGTGGACCGCGATCGGGATCCTGTTCTACCTCTGGCACCGCAAGGAAACCGAGGGTACGGAGCCAGTGACGTTCCGCGCCTGACCCGAGGGTTTCCCTTAACTACTCTCGCGATCGCACCGTCCCTTGCAGTGAGCAAGACCTGCAGCCGGGAGGTCTGGCCGGGAGGTCTAGCCAGGCAGGAGCGAAGCCTCGTAGCCAGCCGCCGTGACAGCGTCGACGAGCTCTCCGGCGGCCGTATCGTCCGATACCAGGAGACGGGCCTGCTTCTCGTCCAGGCGCACCTCGACTTCCTTCACGCCCGGGACTCCGGCGAGCGCCGCCCGCACGGCGCCCGCGCAGCCGTCGCACTTCATGCCCGCCACGGCCAGGGTGACTCGTCGCATCGCAGGCCTCAGCCGCTCTGGTTCAACACCTGACCAGCCAGCTCCTTCACGCGTTCCACGCTCCGGTCGACGTCGTCGACCATGATGTAGTAGAGCCACGCCGACACATGAAGCGTCCGCGCAGGTCGGTCGACACCGGGCCTCCTCAGCCGATCGTTGTCGTGGGGTCCACGCCGCGAGGGTGATCATAGGCCCCGGCGCCACGACAAAAAAAGGGGCGACCCGACGGATCGCCCCAGGGAAAGCGAAGCGGGCCGGCCGAACCGACCCTACCAGCTGCTCAGTGGACCTCGAACGAGATCGCCTGCTGAACCCAGACAGGGGTGGCCTTGTCCCGGTTCTTGGCCGGCGTGAACTCCATCGCCCCGGCGCACTCGAGGGCCGCCCTGTCCATCGCTTGGTACCCGCTCGACTGCTGAACCTGTGCCTTCTGGACCTCTCCCGTCCGATCGATGAAGATCCACAGCACGACCTTGCCCTCGATCCGCGCCTCGCGCAGGGTCGGTGGGTACTTCTGCTTCAGCATCTTCTGGATCGCATCCGGGTTCTTCAGTCTCGGCGGGACGTCGTAGGGGATGAACGTCGGCCGGTCCTCCGGATTCATGCCCGTCGCCGCCGGCGGCGGCGCGAGGTTCTCGACCGGGTTCGACTCGAACGTGGTGGGCGCGATCGTCACATCCTCGTCCACCATCGTCGCCGCCACCTTCGGGGTAGCGGGTCGAGCGATCATCTCCGGCGGTGGCGGCACCTGCACTTCGGGCGGTAGCTCGATCGCCTCGATCGCGTCCACCTCTCCGCTCAAGTCGGCCGCCTTGAGGTTGGGAAACAGCGTGAAGAACGCAAAGTGCACGGCCACGGCGACGATGACGCCGAAGCCGACCCAATCCTGGTAGTGTGACTTGAAGGCTTCGTTGGCGGACGTTGGATTCTCGATCTCCGCCGTGGGTCGCCCGTCCTTGGCCATCTTCCCTCCCTTCCGGCCGAGGCCCGCAGACGGCGGACCTCGCGCGGCTCGGGACGTCCTTGGTCTATGTCCTCCCACCTTCGGATCCGCGGAGCCACACGGCATCTGCCGAGACTCCGTGCAACCTTGATGAAGGTAGGCGGAGCCGGATCTACGGTCTGTCAGGAAACCGCTCTGACGGGTTGTAGGGAGTTTCCCTTAGGGGGGCGGCGACACAGATGCAGACGTGGGAGCCCGGGCCGCACGCGTCGGAGCGGACCCCTGGTCAGGCGGCGCCGACTTCGCAACCTTGGGCGTCATCCATGCTCGGCTCGGGGCCGAGCCGACGTCGTCCGAGCCGACGTCGTCCGAGCCGGGCGGCACGAAGGTCCGGCGATCAGCGTACCGTCGACCGCGCAGAAGCGAAGGAGCGGGGTAGTGGCGAAACCGTTCGACACCGAAGACGTCGAGAGCGCCCAGCGGAGCCGGCTGTTCGGCCGAAAGCGGGCGGGCGCGCTCAAGGAGATCGAGTCCCTGCTGGCCGGTTGCGAACGAGTGCGGGACGTCACGGGAGAGGAGGTGGCGGAGGTGGCGGCGAGGCACGGCGTGAGCCCGGATCGGAAGTACCGCGCCGCCTGTCGCGACCTCTATCGCCGGTTTCTCCGGCAGTGCCTCGACGATCACACCCTCACGGAAGCCGAGCGCGCGGACCTCGCCCACCTGAAGATCATTCTGGGGCTGCAGACCGAAGACATCACGGCCGTCCACGAGCAGACGGCGCAAGCCGTGTACGGCAAGGCAGTCGAGAAGGTGCTGGAAGACCACCAGGTCGATCCCCAGGAGGCCGAATTCCTGCGCTCCCTGAGGGCGGAGCTCGAGCTGCCGGAGGGGGTCGCCGAGAGTCTGTACGAGCAGGAGGAGCGTCGGGCGCGCCACCGCTACTTCTCGAAGACGGTCTCGACCGAGAACACGCTGCTGGCCTCGCACGTCGCGACGCTGGAGCTCAGCGGCAGGTCGACGGAAGGAGTCGAGGCCGCGGTCAACGCGGCGCTCGAGGAGGCCTGTCGCGCCGTCCCCGAGCTTGCGTCGGCCGAGATCAGCCAGGTCCGGGTACGAATCCGGGATGGGTCGGTGGCGGAGTGGGAGGTGGACCTGAAAGCCCGCCTCGATCGCGGGGCCTCCGGCTAGGAGCCGTCGCTCGCCGGAGGAAGCAGGTCGTCCCTCCGGTGCAGCACTCCGTCCTTCATCACCCACTCGACAGCGGCGAGGTTGTGGACGTCGGCCAGCGGGTCCTCCGTGATCACGATGAGGTCGGCCCGCTTGCCGGCGACGAGCGAGCCGATCTCCCCATCCAGGCCCAGGGCCCGCGCCGACACGAGCGTCGAGGAGACCAGGACATCCATCGGTGCGAGCCCGGCCTGCCGTAGGAGTTCCATCTCACGATAGACCGACGGGCCGTGGAACGTGCCGGGGTTGCCGGCATCGGTTCCCATCGCCACCGGAACGCCGGCCTCGAACACCGTCCTGGCGTTGGCCAGCGCGTACTCCAAACGTGCCTGCTGCCATGCGGCCACGGCTGAGTCGGCGACGAAGCTCGGGAGCCGATCCGCCGGAACGGCATCGGCACGGCCGAACTCGCGGCTCTGGGGGTCCACGCAATCGAGCGGATAGCGGGAATCGACGGGGCGGCGACGATACACGTCTCCATATCCTTCCCACACCGTGAGCGTCGGCGTGTAGATCACGCCGCTCTCCCCAGCGAGGCTCAGGAATTCGTCATCCACCGGCTGATCGTAGACGCTGTGCACGAGCAGTCGGGCCCCGGCCCGGATCGCGTCCTTCGCCTCCCAGAGGCCGGTCGCGTGCACGATCAGGGGCAGATCGGCAGTGCGCGCCTCCGCCGCGGCCGCTCGCACCAGGCTGGCGATGCGGGCCGTATCCGGAGGCTGCGGCGGCATGATGTACCAGATCTTGATCGCATCCGTCCCGCTGGCCGCGTGATAGCGAACGGTCTCGCGTACCGCATTCTCGTCCGCCATGAAGACGAACTGCCGCTCGGCCGGAAGGTTGAGCCAGAAGTCGATCGTCGACAGGAGCGGGCCGGCCACCGCGATCCTCGGGGCGAGCGGATCGGAGGCTCCACGCGCCGGGAGTGACCAGGTCCAGGGATAGCCGCCCACATCGAACACGGCGGTCACGCCGGAGCACACGTAGGCCCGGAAGTAGCGCTCCGGATCGGCCTTCAGCTGCGCCTGCACGATCTCGTACGGGTAGCGGTCCCTCAGGTCCACCGCATCGGGCCGGCCGTCCACCCAGCCGGTCTGGCTGAAGTGGACGTGTGCGTCCACGAGTCCGGGAAGGATCCAGCGGCCGCTGACGTCCACGACGAGGGCTTTCCCGGGCACGTCGCACGCCTCGCGCGGACCCGCGCAGGCGATGCGGTCGGCATCGACCACGACCACAGCATCCTCGATCGGCGCGGAGCCCGTCCCATCGATCAGCACCCCTCCGACCAGCGCCGTGGGGCGGTCGACGGCATCCCGATCCGCCTCAGGTGACATGCACGCTCCGAAAACCGACGCCGTCAGCAGCGTCAGGGTCCGGGTCGGCGTCAGGCTCCGTCGACGATGCCGTGCAGACATCCGAGAACCCCTTTCAGTTCTGGCGGGGAGTCGCCACCGACCCCGGTGGCGATCCGGGAACCGCCGCATACGCGTCACGCAGCCGAGCCGCGACCCGCTCCTTCACGTCCGTCGGCGCGAACGCGGCCTCGACGGCGCTCAGGTTGGCCGCCAGCAGCTCGGCGGTACCCCAGCCGAAGGCCGCCACCAGTCGCACGTACTCCTCGGTGAGGTCCACATCGCAGAGGGTGCGGCCATCGGTGTTGACGCCGAGGGGGACGCCCGCCCGGCGCAGACGCTCGATTGGGTGATCTGCCAAGGCTTCGGCGATGTCCGTCTGGACGTTGGATGTAGGGCAGATCTCCAGATGGACACCCGCCTCGCTCAGATGGCCGACGAGCCCGGGATCCTCGACGCTTCGCACGCCGTGCCCGATGCGCGAGGGGTCGAAGTGCTCGAGCGTTTCCCACACGCTCCCCGGTCCGCGCGCCTCCCCGGCATGCGCCGTCCGGTGGAGGCCGTGCTCCCGCGCGTGTCGGAACGCCGACAGGTGGGCATCGATCGGATAGCCCGCCTCGTCGCCCGCGATGTCGAGCGCCACCACGCTACCGCCCGCGTGGGTCGTGGCCAGCCGTGCCGTGCGAAGGCTGTCCGCCTCGCCGAAGTGCCGCAACGTGCAGAGGATCGTCCGGGCCTCGATCCCGCTCTCCCGGCTGGCGTCCAGGACCGCCTCGTCGACCACCGCCACGACGCGGTCGGGGGCCAGCCCCCTCTCGGTGTGGAGCAGCGGCGCGAAGCGGATCTCCGCGTAGATGACCCGGTCTCGCTCGAGCTGCTCGAACAGATCTTGAACGACGAGGCGGAGCGCCGCCTCATCCTGCATCAACCCGAAACCTGCCGGTGCCCGTTCGAGCATCTCCGCCAGGTCGGTACACTTGGGGGGCGCCACGAAGCGTGCCCGGTATTCCCGCTCCGAGATCGACGGATCGAGCTTCGAGACTGCGGCGTAGCTCAGCGAGCAATCGAGGTGGAGATGGAGCTCCACCTTCGGCAGGTTCTGCAGGTCTATGGCTTCCGGCGTCCTTGAAGATTGTCCAGGGCCTGGTCCACCGCATCCTTCGCGGACCGGGTGATACCGCCTCTTCGGTACTCCTGGACGACGAGCTCCTCCAGCCTCTCGACCAGGCTGTCCAGCCCCGAGGTGCGCGCTCCCTCGGAGCTTTCGGGCAGGATCCGATCGGCGGCCCCGAACAGGTTGATCCAGTCTTCCGTGTGCCGCCCCAGGAGAACGACGTCGTAGAAGTTGCGGCCCGCGCGGGTGCCGATGCCCAGCACATCCAGCGCCACCGCGACCAGGGAAAGGGGAATCATCGCCGCATCACGCAAGCCATCGACGAACAGCTTGCCCTGGAAGACGAGGGCATCGCGCACGAGCTCCCAGCGCGAGGCCGGCAGGCTTTCCTGCGTACGCCGTGCGGCCTCCACCGACCTTGCCGTGCCCTGGTTCATCTCGGCTCCTCCGCGCCCGTGACCCGGTACGATACCGAATATGGCCAGGCGGCCGGGCGGCCGTACAGGCGTGGCCGCGGTCGCCTCCGTCTTCGGCTCGTCGTCGCTGAAACGTGCGCGGGCTGCCACGCGACGTCCAGTCGACCCGGCTGTGCGTCCCGGCACGGCGCGAACGTCGTACGGGTAGGAGAGGTGGTGGGCGACCCTCGCCCGCAGGTCAGCGCTAGGGGGGGGCGGAAGGCACCCTCCTTGCGGACCCACTCAGAGCGGCGAGGCCGCACGCCTCGCAACCGGAAGCCGCGAAACCGGGGAGGAAGAATGAAGTCAGCCCTCAGGATCCTGTATCTCGTCCTGCCGGCGGCGGTTGTGGCACCGGCGCCCGCCGCGGCGCAGACCGATCCGGACACGTTCGAGGTCAAGGTACAGCAGAACGCACCGTTTCGGGTGAGCGCAGACCGTATCGCGCACAACCAGATGGGCCTCATCTTGCTGGAGTCCGACGGGCGGGTGGTGGCAGCGATCCAGCAGCATCAGATCGTCTACGTGGTCAACCTGTCCGAGTCCGCCTCGAAGCGCTTCGAGGTACAGACGTACGACAACTCGACCTACTCGATCCCGGGAGACGCGCTGGTGCCGGAAACGAACGGCCTGATCCGGGTCGACGGCCCCAACGGAACCATGGGCTACATCTCGAACTCCCAGCTCCGATACGTAGTGGCCGTCGACGCGCGGGAGTGACGCCCGACATGGGAGGAAACCGCCCCGCGTGAGCACGGGCGACACCGCACCGCGCAGCGAGATCACGCGGCTGCTCGCAGCCGTGCGGGACGGCGAGCGTCAGGCGCTGGACCGGCTCCTGCCGCTGGTCTACGACGAGCTCCGCTCCCTCGCTCGCCGGCAAATGGGCCGCGAACGGCCCGATCACACCCTCCACTCCACGGCCCTGGTCCACGAGGCCTACCTGAAGCTGGCCGGAGCCGGGGGCGTGGAAGCGGCCGACCGAAACCACTTCCTCGCGATCGCTGCACGGGCGATGCGGCAGGTGCTCGTGGACCATGCGAGGCGTCGGCTGGCGGCCAAGCGCGGCGGGGACTGGCAGGTCACGACCCTGGCGGACGGCCACCAGGCGGTCGAGTTCCGGCCGGAGGAGATGCTGGCGCTGGATCGAGCCCTCGAGCGGCTGGAGCCGAGGCAGAGGCAGGTGGTGGAGTACCGCTTCTTCGCCGGCATGGAGGAGGCGGAGATCGCCGCCGTGCTCGGGATGTCCGAGCGGACGGTCCGGCGCGACTGGGTGAAGGCCCGTGCCTGGCTCTACCGCGAACTCTACCCCGGGGCGGCCCCCTAGCGCCCAACGCCTTGCGGAAATCCCCTACATCCCCGAAAGTGGCTCTCCCGACAGAGTTGAGACTGGTTCTCAACTAGATTACACTGCTCGCTCGTTTACACCCGGTCGAGACGAGAAGAACGT
Organism: uncultured Gemmatimonadota bacterium; assembly: GCA_964510615.1. Classification (GTDB taxonomy): domain Bacteria; phylum Gemmatimonadota; class Gemmatimonadetes; order Palauibacterales; family Palauibacteraceae. The sequence continues at coordinate 3,537 of CAZEBA010000036.1, read as the reverse complement.
GGCGTGACACACTGCGCGGTACAGGAGCCCGAGCTCGAGATCGGACGAGAGGGGGGCGACGACGGAAGTGCCGTACTTCTCGTCGGCAACCCCAACGTCGGCAAGAGCGTTCTGTTCCGGAACCTCACTCAGAGGTACGTCACCGTCTCCAACTACCCGGGGACGACGGTGGAGGTGGTGCGGGCCCGCGCACGCTTCAACGGGCGGACGACGAACGTCATCGACACGCCGGGCGTGAACGATCTGGTGCCGCGCAGCGACGACGCGCGGGTGACGCTCGACATCCTGCGGGAGTATCCGGACGCGACGATCGTTCAGGTTGCCGACGCGAAAAACCTCCAGCGCGCCCTCCTGCTGACGCTCCAGCTCATCGAGCTTCGCCGGCCGATGCTCCTCGTCCTGAACATGCTGGACGAGTTGGAGGAAAGGGGCGGACACATCGATTCGGCCCGCCTGGCCGCCATCCTCGGTATCCCGGTCGTGGAGACCGTGGCGTTGCACGATCGAGGCACCGCCGAGCTGATCACCGCGCTGCCGGAGGCGACGCCGTCACCGCTCGACGCCCGCCGGCCCTCCGGAGCCCACACGGAGCCTTCGACTCGACCCGCAGCCCGCGCCGTGCGGCCGCTGCCGGTCCTCCCGCCGGAGGCCGTTCCCGACCCCTACGAGGCCAACCGGGCTCGGCTGCAGCGGGTGCGGGAGATGCTCGCGGATACGTATTCGATCGCGCCGCCGGCGCGACCCTCCCTGAAGGTGCGGCTCGGCTTCTGGGCGATGCATCCGGTGAAGGGCCCGTTCTTTCTCGCCGGGATCCTGCTGACCGTGTTCTGGTTCGTGGGCCTGTTCGGCGCCGGGACGTTGGTGGACCTGCTGGAGGTCGGCGGCTTCAGCCAGCGCCTGAGCCCGCTGGCGATCCGGGGGGCCGACTGGGCGCTCCCCTTCCCCCACCAGCATGCGAGCGAGCTGATCAGCCAGCCGATCGCTCTCCCCATCTCCCCGGCGCACGAGGTCGGGCTGCTGACGCTGGAGAAGACGGCCATCACGCCGGATTACGTCCTGTCCCCCGGTGCTCGCCTTACGACCATCCAGGAGGTGCTCCGCTTCTTCCACGACCTGCTGGTGGGGAAGTACGGAGCGATCACGATGGCGCTGAGTTACGCCTTCGCCATCGTGTTGCCGATCGTTACCACGTTCTTCCTCGTCTTCAGCCTGCTGGAGGATTCTGGCTATTTCCCCCGGATGGCGATCATGCTCAACCGGAGCTTCCGCCGGATCGGCCTCAACGGAAAGGCCGTCCTGCCGATGATCCTCGGGCTCGGCTGCGCGACGATGGCCACGATGACGACGAGGATCCTGGAGACGCGCAAGGAGCGCCTGGTCACGACGATGCTGCTCGCTCTCGCCGTCCCCTGCTCGGCGCAGCTCGGCGTGCTGCTGGCGATGATGGCCACCCTCTCACCCGTCGGGGCGATCGCCTGGCTGGGACTCGTCGCCGGCATCCTCCTTCTGGTGGGGTGGCTCAGCGCGCGAGTGTTCGGGGGGGAGACCAGCGAGTTCATCCTCGAGATCCCGCCGATCCGACGTCCCCAGCTCGCGAACGTGATGGTGAAGACGCTGAGCCGTCTGGAGTGGTACCTGAAGGAGGTGATCCCGATCTTCGTGCTCGGGACCGGCGTCCTCTTCCTCCTGGACAAGCTCAGGCTCCTGGATGCGATCGCCAGAGCGGGACAGCCGCTCGTCCACGGCTGGTTGGGTCTGCCGACCGAGATGGCCAACGCCTTCCTGGTCGGCTTCATGCGGCGGGACTTCGGCGCCGTCTACGTGCTCGACGCCGTGCAGGCCTCGCAACCGCTGCTCACGCCGCTCCAGATCTTCGTGGCCATGGTGACGATCACGCTGTTCATGCCGTGCGTGGCCACCTTCCTGATGATCGCGCGCGAGCACGGCACCAGGGCTGCGCTCCGGATGTCGGCGTTCATCTTCCCGTTCGCCTTCCTGGTGGGCGGGATGATCTATCGGTTCGGTCGGTGGCTCCCCCTCTAGGCGCGGCAGAGCTGCCGCCGACCGGCACGGCCGAGACGCGTTGGATCTCGTGCCCGATGTGCGGTTTCGAGTTCGATCGGGATGACACGCTGTGCGGCCATGGCTGCCCGCTCGGCTCCCTGTGCAACCTGGTCTGCTGCTCCAACTGCGGCTACGAGTTTCCGGACGCGCCGCGTCGGCGCTCCTGGCTGGCGAGGATCTTCACCCGCCCGGAGAGGCCGCCCCGCTTGCCGCTGGACGTCCGAGCGGTGAGCGCCCTGGCCCCGGGCGAGACGGCCACGGTGGTCTGCCTGGGCGAGCGCAACGGCTCGCGCTACGGTACGCTGTCGGTGTTCGGCGTCGTGGCCGGCGCGCAGGTGACCCTGGTGCAACGCCGGCCCGCGTGCGTCGTGCGAATCGGGGAGACGGAGCTCGCGCTCGATCCCGAGATCGCCGAGGAGCTACTCGTCCGGTCGACGGGCTGAGGACCGGTTGCACCCTCGAGCCGACGGATCGGGCAAGAGACCTCTCCGCAACACGCCAGTCGGGCGAAGAAGGGAGAACGCCGTGAGTTCCGCCGCACCCGTGCTCTTCCATCCACGACCGTTCCGCCGCTGGGCCGTCGGCCTGCTCTCGCTGGCCATGGGCGCGCCGACGCAGGCGTGCGGCCCGGACGCCGTGCCCGAAGCCGAGGCGCCCGTCTGCGAGGAGGGCCGTTTCGACTCCGACGGCGTCGGGCTTCGCTATCTGGACTGCGGCGCCGGTGAACCGGTGATTCTCCTGCACGGCTTCGCGCTCACGGCCGAGATGAACTGGGCCCCGACCGGACTGCTCGGGTCCCTCCCGGCCGCCTACCGGCTCGTGGTTCTCGACCAGCGGGGACACGGCCGGAGCGACAAGCCGCACGATCCCGCGGAGTACGGCTCGGCGTTCGCCGAAGACGTGCTGCGCCTCATGGATCACCTGGAGATCGAGAGCGCGTACCTGGTGGGCTATTCGATGGGCGGCCGGATCGCCCTCAAGCTGCTGGCAGACCACCCCGATCGAGTCCGGGCCGCGGTACTCGGCGGGCAGGGTTGGAGGCCGCCGGGCAGCGGCCTGCCGGAGCCGGTCCGCCCCTGGGCCTCGGCGCTCGAAGAGATCTCCGACGGCGACGGGAGCGTCACCGATGCCCTGTGGCCGCCCGACTGGCCGCCGCCGACCCCGCAGATGCGGGCGGGCCTCGACGCCAACGACCCGCAGGCTCTGCTGGCCGTGCTGCGCGGGTTGGCCGGGCTCGACGTGACGGCCGAAGCGCTCGCGGATAACCAGGTGCCTACGCTCGCCGTCTTCGGCGAGGAGGATTGGGTCCGACCGGCCGTCGAGGCGCTGGCCGAGCTCAAGCCGCAGGTCACGGTCGTGATGCTGCCGGGAAGTGATCATCTCTCTGCGATCGCCGATCCCGGTCTGGAGCGGGCCGTGGTGGAGTTTCTGCGCGCGCAGCCCTGACGGGCTCGACGCCTGAACCGGCGATCC
>CAZEBA010000035.1:23200-32870 GCA_964510615.1 uncultured Gemmatimonadota bacterium | reverse complement strand
GACGGGCGCGCTAGGCCCTCAGCACCATCTGGAACGCCAGCATCGCGACGAGCGATACCGTGATGGTGAAGGCCACGGCATCGCGAGAGGCGTCCTCCAGCGCCGAAGGCACCAGTTCGGCGAACACCATCCAGATCATCGCCCCGGCCGCGAACCCGAGGCCGACAGGCAGGAAGCGCGTGAAGGCCTCGACGAACAGGAAGGCCGGAACGGCGAGGATCGGCTGCGGGAGGCTGGAAAAGATGCTCCAGGCCGCCGCTCGACCGACCGATGCCCCCCTCGGAACCGTGACCAGGCTGATCGCGAGCCCCTCCGGGATGTTGTGCACCGCTATCGCCGTCGTGATGAAGATCCCGAGCGCGCGGCCACCCCCGAAGGAGACCCAGAGGCCGACACCCTCCGTGAAGGAATGCAGCGTCATGATCGCCACGATGAGCGCCGCCTTGCTCGCGTCGGCACCTCGCAGGTTGCCGAGAACCAGAGTTGGGCGAGCCTCGATCGCCCGCTGCGTCCAGACGATGAACCCGAGGCCGAGCATGACGCCGATCAGCGTGCGGCCGACGCTCTGGTCGAACCCCTCGTAGATGAGCCCGGCACTGGCGGCCCCCATCAGGCCGGCGGCGATCGCGTTGGAGAGACCGAGCCAGCGCCGGGACATGTTGCGGAAGAACAGGAAAGGTACGGCTCCCAGCCCGGTGGCGAGCGCAGTCAGGAGCGCGAACCAGAAAACGGTATAGGGGCTCACGCGAGAGGGAGGCGGCTCCGAACGGAGGCGATCTCGACCGGCACCGGGCGCGTCCTGGGAGCCTAGCCGAGAAGCTGGCGCAGGACGGTTTGCAGGATGCCCCCGTTGCGGTAGTACTCGACCTCCACCGCCGTGTCGAGCCGCGCGAGCGCCTCGAACCGAAGGCGTTCTCCATCCGCCGAGCTCGCGCTGACGCGGACGCGGGCTCCGTGCTCGAGGCCTCCGGAGATCCCCGCGACATCGAAGATCTCCGTGCCTCGCAGACCGAGGGCTTCGGCGCTGTCACCGGGGAGGAACTCGAGCGGCAGGATGCCCATGCCGATGAGGTTGCTGCGGTGTATGCGCTCGTAGCTCTCGGCGATCCCCGCACTCACCCCGAGCAGGCTCGCGCCCTTGGCCGCCCAGTCCCGGGACGACCCGGCACCGTACTCCCGTCCCGCGATCACGAGCAGCGGCACGTCCTCCTCCGCATACCGCATCGCGGCGTCGTAGATCGTCATCCGCTCGCCGTCGGGCAGATGAACGGTGTATCCTCCCTCGACGCCCGGGACGAGCACGTTTCGGAGGCGGATGTTGGCGAAGGTGCCGCGCACCATCACCTCGTGGTTACCGCGGCGCGAGCCGTACGAGTTGAACTCGGGCGGATCCACCCCGCGCTCGATCAGGTAACGACCGGCCGGCGAGTCGGAGGCGATCGCGCCGGCGGGCGAGATATGGTCGGTGGTCACCGAGTTCCCGAGCAGCGCGAGCGCGCGGGCGCCCGTGATGTCCGGCGCGGCCGCCGGCTGTCGTGCCATCCCGACGAAGTACGGCGGCTGGCGCACGTAGGTCGATCCCTCGTCCCACACGAACCGGTCACCCGTGGGCACGGGAAGGCCGCGCCAGTTCTCGTCGCCCGTGTACACGTCCGCGTACTGCTCCTCGAACATCTCCCTCCTGACCGCTCGCCGGACCGTCTCCCGGATCTCCTGCTGGCTCGGCCAGATATCGCGCAGGAAGACGGGTTCTCCGTCCGAACCGGTGCCTATCGGCTCCTGGTAGAGGTCGATGTCCATCCGGCCGGCCAGCGCGTACGCCACCACCAGCGGGGGCGAGGCCAGGTAGTTGGCCCGGGTGTCGGGATTGATGCGACCCTCGAAGTTCCGGTTGCCGCTGAGAACCGAGCAGGCGACCAGCCCCCGCTCCCGGATGGCCTCGGCGATCGGCCCGGGAAGAGGGCCGCTGTTGCCGATACAGGTGGTGCAGCCGTAGCCCACGAGGTTGAAGCCCAGCTGCTCGAGCGGCCCCATGAGGCCGGCCTCCTCGAGGTACTCGGTCACCACCTTCGATCCGGGCGCCAGGCTCGTTTTCACCCACGGCTTCCGCCGCAAGCCGCGTTCGACGGCGTTCCGTGCCAGCAGGCCGGCGCCGACCATCACCGACGGGTTGGACGTGTTCGTGCAGCTGGTGATCGCGGCGATCCCCACCGAGCCGTGGCGAAGCTCGAAGTCGTTGCCCGGGTTGCCGCCTCCCTCGGACTCCCACCGGCCGATGGAGGTCGGCGCCGGCCCGGGGTTTCCCATCACCGGCAGCGTTCGGCTCGACGAGCCATCACGCGAACGGCCGCCGCGCGGCGAGCCGCCGTTGCCGAGAAAGCCCTCGAGGGCTCGCTCGAACGCCTTCTTCCCCTGCGAGAGGCGAATCCGCTGCTGCGGGAGCTTCGGGCCCGCGAGGCTGGGCTCCACGCTTCCGAGATCGAGCTCGAGCGTGTCGCTGTACACGGCTTCGGGGCTCGAGGCGGTGTGAAAGAGTCCCTGCTCCTTCATGTAGGCCTCCACCACCCGGATCCGTTCCGGAGGGCGGCCCGTGAACCGCAGGTAGGCCAACGTCTCCTCATCAACGGGGAAGATCGCGCAGGTCGCACCGTACTCCGGCGACATGTTCCCGATCGTCGCGCGGTCGGCGAGGGAGAGGCTGCCGATCCCCGGGCCGAAGAACTCCACGAACGTGCCGACGACGCCCTTCTCTCGCAGCATCTCGGTGACGCGCAGGACCAGATCGGTGGCCGTCGCCCCCTCCGGCAGGGTGCCGAACAGCTTGAAGCCGACGACGCGGGGGACGAGGAGGCTGAGCGGCTGCCCGAGCATCGCCGCCTCTGCCTCGATCCCGCCCACCCCCCAGCCGAGGACACCGAGCCCGTTGATCATCGTTGTGTGGCTGTCAGTGCCGACCAGGGTGTCCGGATAAAGGAGGCGGCCCCCGCTCGCGCCGCCGCGGCCGCCGCTGCCGGCTTCGGCCGAGGCGGTCAGCGGATCGAGGCCGCCCGCATCGAACACGACGCGCGCCAGGTACTCGAGGTTCACCTGGTGGACGATCCCGGTATCCGGCGGCACCACCTTGAGGCTGTCGAAGGCGGTCTGGCCCCAGCGAAGGAAGGCGTAGCGCTCCCGGTTGCGCTCGAACTCCTTCTCGGCGTTGATCAGGAAGGACTCCCGGCTGCCGAACGAGTCCACCTGAACCGAGTGATCGATGACGAGCTCGGAGGGAAGCAAAGGGTTGATCCTGGCCGGGTCCCCCCCGAGGTCAGCGATCGCATCCCGCATGGCGGCGAGATCCACGACGGCGGGAACGCCCGTGAAGTCCTGAAGGAGCACCCGCGCCGGCATGAACGAGATCTCCTGCTCGGGAACGTCTCCGGCACGCTCCGACCAGGTCGCCACCGCCTCGATCTCCTCGGGCGTCACGCTGCGGCCGTCCTCGTGCCGCAAGAGGTTCTCCAGCACGAGGCAAATCGAGTAGGGCAGCCGATCCACCGTGCCGATCCCCGCCCGCTCCAGGGCGCGAATGTCGTAGAAGCTCGCGTCCTCGCCGGCGAGCCGGAGCTCCCGTCGGGCCCCGAACGAGTTCACTCGTCCGTCTCGGCGAACGGCTTCACGATCAGAACCGGGGTCTTCGAGCGTCGAACCACCCCCTCGGCCACGCTCCCCAGCAGGGCACGCTCCAGGCCCGTTCGGCCGTGGCTGGCGATCACGATGAGGTCGATGCCCAGCCTCTCGGCATACTCGACGATGTTCTGGGCCGGGTGCCCCAGCTCCACCTGCACCTCCGCCTCGATCCCGCCTCCGGCGCGCTCCAGCCGTTGCTGCAGATTCTCCACCGCCTTCTTCTTCAGCTCGGGCATGTCGAACATCTGGGATGCCTGAACCGGGAAGTAGAAATCCGGGTAGGTCCCTACCTCCAGTACGTGCAGCAGGTGCAGCTTCGCCCCCTCGACGGATCCGATGTCTCGGGCGTATCTCAGCGCCGCCTCCGAGCTCTGCGAGTAGTCCATCGGCACGAGGATCTGCCGAAAGCCATCGCCGCCGGTGGCGGCGTCTTCCCGAACCGTGAGTACCGCGCAGTCGGCCAGCCGGACGACCTCCTCGGCCACGCTACCGAGCAGCAGGTGCCGGAGCCCACGACGGCCGTGGGTTCCCATGACGATCAGGTCGGCGTCCTGCTCCTCGGCGTACTCGAGGATGACCGGCGCCGGCGAGATCCCGCGCACTTGAGCCCGGACGATGCTCACTTCCGGCATCTCACCGCCTTCCGCTGCCGACGCCATGCTCGCCTCGGCCGTACGGCGCATGCGCTGGTACAGCTCATCGGGCTCCGGGAAATGGTGCGCCGGATCGTGCGGATCGTCCGCGTGCAGGACGATCGCGTGCAGCATATGGAGCTCGGCTCCGTATCGCGCAGCCAGTCCGACGGCGATCGGAAACGCGTTCTCGGAGCAGGTCGAGAAGTCGGTGGCGTATACGATCTTCCTGAGCTTCAGCATGGGTGCCCCCTCGACAAGCGGTATCGTCCCGATCCAACCTACGGGAATCGGCCGGCTGACGCTCGCCTAGTTCGCCGAGTCGAACGCCCGCCGCCCCGCCCAGTAGGCGAGGGCCGTCCAGGCTACCAGGCTGCCACTCGCGGCCGCGATGAGGCCGACGCGCCCCAGCCCCTCCAGCAGCGCCGCACCCGCGGGACCGAGGAGTCCAGGATCCGTCTCGAGCAGGGCGATGCTCCCCAGCCGGAAAGCCTCGACCGGGTCGACGAGCGACCACGCCTGCAGGACGGCAGCCGGAAGTCCCCAGCGGACGAATGCCGCCATGAGGCCCAGGCTGCCGAGCGCCAGGAAGGCGAGCCAGAGGGTGAACACCACGCTGGTGGCCCGGCCGCGGGTCGAGGCGAGCGCCGACACCCACAGGCCGATCGAGACGAACGCGGCCGCCAACACCACGGTGAACAGCAGCAGCAGCGCGATCGGCAGCGCCGGCACCCCCTTGGCAGCGGCTACCGCCCCGGTCGCCCCGTAGCCCACGATCAGCGAAGCGACCACGGCGACCGCCACACCGAGCCACTTCCCGGCAAAGACCTCGCCACGCGTGACCGGCTGGGCGAGCAGGTAGTCGAGGGCGCCCGTCTCGCGGGCGCCGGCGATCGCGGCGGCGGAAGACAGAAGCGCCATGAGCGGAACGACGAACAGGGCGAGCTGCATCAGGCCGGCGAGCGCTCGGCCATAGCTTCGGTAGCCGAGAAGCGAGACGTCCACCTGGCCGAAGAGCATCAGCAGCAGCCCCCCGGCCACGAAGATCGCGGCGTTCAGCCAGAACCAGTAGGCCCGCACCGACTCGCGCACTCCGACCTGTGCCAGCAGCCGGGCGGTCATCTCGCGCCTCCGGGACTCCCGGGCGGATCCGCGACCCGCCCCTCCAGGCAGCCCAGGACCCGCTCCAGCGACGGTGGCCGGGTGCGAAACTCGGTGACGGGCAGCGCGCGCTGGCGCGCCGCCAGCAGCACGTCCAGGCTCGCGCCGCCCCGAACATCCACCTCGATGCCGGTCCCGTTCGGCCGGACCGCCGACACCGCAGGGCAGTCGCGGAGCTGTGCCGCCGTCCGCTCCATCTCCGCCTCCGGCACGCCGAGCCAGAGCCGTGGCGCGGCATCCGTGGCGTGCCAGAGCTCATCCAGGGTGCCGTCGAACGCCAGCCCACCTCCGTGCAGAACGAGCACCCGATCGGCCAGGATCTCGATCTCGTCCAGTCGGTGCGAGGCGAACAACAGGGTGACATCGGAAGCCAGGTCACGCACGGTGCGGAAGAAGTCCCGTCGTGCTCCAGGGTCCAGGTTCGCGGTCGGCTCATCCAGCAGCAGCACGGACGATCCGCTGCCGAGCGCCAGCGCCAGCAGAGCCTTCTGGAGCATACCGCCGGAGAGCTCGCTGAGCGCCTTCCGCCCCGTACTGTCGAGGGGCATGCCGAGCCCGTGCAGCAGCGCGGCCGGGCGCTCGCTGCCGGTCCCTCGCAGTCCGGAGAAAAAGGCCACGAACTCCGCAAGCGTCATGTCGTAGAGCGGGGCCGTCTGGGGCACGTACCCGATCTTGCGCCGAACCTCCTTGCGGCCCGGGGTTACCGGTTCGTCATCCACGAGCAGCCGGCCGTCGAACTCGGTGAGCGCCAGCAGGCAGCGGAAGAGCGTCGTCTTTCCCGCCCCGTTCAGGCCCAGGAGGGCGACGCTCTCGCCGGGGCGGATCCGGAAGTCGAGACCCGATAACACCCGCTGCTCCCCGTAGCTCTTGCCGAGCCCGACCGCCGTGATCACGACCGACTCTTCCGCGCCACCCGCCACAGGGCACCGACGGCCGCGGTCGCCAGGACGAGCCAGGAGGCGGTTGCCCAGACGTTGGGACCGGGACGGGTCTGTACCCCGGCGGCTCGGCCCTCCACCGTCGCCCGGTCGGCGAGCCTGCCCTCACTATCCGCCCAACGGGCGAGCAGCACGCCCTCGATGCGGGGAGCGCTGTCGATCACCACCGGCTCCGGCCGCAGCAGCGGAAAGAAGCGGCTGACCATCTCGAGCACCCCGAGCGCCGGGCTGCGCGCGAACAGACCGAGCTCCCGATGCCGGCTCAGGAGGTCGTCGGCGAGCCTGGCGTGGACGTAGGGAGTATCGCCCCGGCCGTCGCCTTCCCGGTCGAAGCCCGCGTATCCGCTCCAGTGGTTCGATGACCAGTCGTTGCGCGCCGCCTGGCCCGGGCTGGCTCCCCCGGCCACGATCACCGGGCTGCCGTTGTCCACGAACTCGTTACCCGAGAACCGGTTACCCTGCACGGAGGGAAGGAGCCGCACGGCGACGCCGTTGCCCAACAGGAGGTTGTCGGTAAAGGTGTTGCGATCCTCTCTGGAGCGCGGAGAGTTGTCGAGGTGGATCCCGATCTCGTTCCCCACCACGAGGTTGCCCACCGCCTCGATCGCGTCCGCATCCTTGAGTCCCAGTCCCATCCCCGTGAGTCCGGCCGAGTTGGCGAAGACGTTCTGGCGCAGCTCGATCTCCGCCGAGTACATGAGAAACGCGCCCACCTCGTTGCCCTCGAACCGGTTGCGCTCGAAGCGGTTGTGGTTGCTGTACATGTAGTGGAGCCCGTAACGCCCGTCCGTGATCCGATTCCCGCGGACCAGGAGGCTGTCCGAGAAGTAGATCACCACGTCGCGCGTGTGGCGGACGAGGTTGTCCAGAACCCGGCTGCCCGAGCTGTACCAGAGCCGGATGCCATCGCCACGTCGCGGCGGAGGGAACGACTTGCCCTCGATCTCGTTGCGGCTCACCACCGACCGGGGCGAGCCCTTCAGATAGACCCCATAGAAGACGTCCTCGAAGCGATTGCCTTCGATGCGAGTCTCCGGCCCCTGGCGCACCATGACGCCGGCGTGCTCTTCCTCCACCCCGGCACCGGAGTCGCGCACCACGAACCCCTCGAGCGTCAGTGGGGCGAGTGCCTCTATGACGTGGCCCTTCCCGCCCCCATCCACCACCGGCCATCCCTCGCCCAACAGTGTGAGGGGAAACTCGATGCGCAGTCGCTCCGCGTAGGTACCGGCACGCACGAGCACAGTATCGCCGGGGCGAGCCGCCTCGAGCGCCTGTCCGATGGTGGTGAACCGGGCAGCCGGTCCAACCTCGAGGACCTGGCCCGAGGCGACGCGGGGAACCGCGACCACCGTCATCAGCGATGCCGCGAACAGCCCGATCCGCACGGATGGGCTGCGGGGGACAAGAGCCATCATTCGGGCTTGCGACGGCGGAACCACTCGTAGGCCAGGATCACGGGACCCAGGGCCCCTGCCGCGAACATGAGGATCGCGCCGGCGCTCGGCAGGCTCGTCACGGTGAAGTTCGCCACCTGCGTGCTGCCGAACAGGCCCGGGGTGAACGGCTCCATCCGGATCGGCGCCGACGGCGAGAGGTTGTGTCCGTACTCGTAGAGCCAGTTCTGGAAGTCGTACAGCATCACGGCGCCGAAGACGACGAAATCGATGTAGCCGATGGCGGCGATCGGCAGCCGGCCGACGAGCGCTGCCAGCACCGCGAAGCCGAGGAAGCGGAGGATGAAGAACGGGATGAACATGAACTCCGGGAACTCGTCCGGCCGGATCTCCTGCATTCCGATGTAGTGGTTGAGGATGTTCACTTCGGACAGGTCACCCCGAACCGTGTGCGGGTAGATCACCAGCTCCAGGCCGCCCGGATACTGCGGGGCGACGAGCCCGATCCTCCACACCGGGAGGAAGACGCTGGGCAGGAGCGCGAGGGCCACGGCCACCAGCAGGACGCGGCTCGTAAACGACAGCTCGCTCTGGAAGAAGCTGGTCAATCGGTCCATCGGTCTCTCCCGGTTGGTCCCGGCTGCGCGGTCCCGAATTGCCACGTGGGAAGCTGCAACGGGCCGGCGCGCGGCGGTAGGTGTTGGCCCTCGGAAGGCCGAGGGGGCCGGCCCGGAGCCGGGCCGACCCCTCCGAGCAGAAGGCTACGGCTTGACGAGCAGGTACCCCACCATCTCCAGGTGGAGGGCGGAGCAGAACTCGGTGCAATAGAACGGGAACACCCCCGCCTGGTCCGCGGTGAAGCGCACGACCTGCGACTCGCCGGGCTCGATGCTCAGGTTGATGTTGTACTTGTCGACCGCGAAGCCGTGTGTCGCGTCGAGCGCCTGCTCCACGTTGGTGAGGTGAATGACCACCTCGTCGCCGCGGTTCACCTCGATGTGCTCGGGCGTGAAGTGACTCCGGATCGCCGTCATGTAGACGTGCACCTGGTTGCCCCGGCGCTCGATGCGCTCCTCGCCCGGCAGCGCCGGATCCTCGGCCGGCGCCATCCGGCGCGGATCGAAGCCGACCTGCGGATAGGTCTGCCACACGTTCAGCTTGTCCGCCTTGATCATCTGGGCGTAGTGCGGCTCGCCGATCCCGATCGGCGAGTCGTAGAGCAGCTGCATCTGCGGACCCGAGATATCGATGAGCTGGAAGTTCTGAGGCAGCAGCGGTCCGACCGGGGTAAAGCGGTCGAGGGACCACTTGTTCAGTGACACCAGGTAGTTCCCGTCCGGGGACTTCGTGTCGCCCTCCGCGGCCGCCAGGTGCCCCACGTTGTAGTGCACCGGCAGCTTCTCTAGCAGCTCCATCTTGTTGTAATCCCACTTCGCCACCGCCGGCTCGAGGAAGAGGCTGGTGAAGGCGATCCCATTCCCGGCGAACTGGGTGTGCAGCGGACCGAGCCCGACCTCCACCTGGCCGTCGATGATCGAGTCGAAGTTCAGGATCGGGACACCGTAGTCGTCGGTCCCCGAGAAGTCCTCGTTGGCGATCGCCTGCTGGATCTTCTCGAACGAGTAGATGGTGGCGTGCGGATCCAGCTTCCCGGAGACGATGATCCGGGTGCCGTCCGGCGTCACGTCCGCGCCGTGGGGGCTCTTCGGCTCGGGGGCGAAGTAGAGCAGGCCTTCCGCCACCGCCGTCTGGAGCGGGATCACCTTGCGGCCCTGGATCTGGACCGTCTTCCCCGGCTGCCTGGCCACCTCGGCAGCCGCCTGCCAGTTGATGATCGCCAGATAGTCCATGTCGTTCGCCGAGCAGCCCGCCT
>CAZEBA010000035.1:0-23100 GCA_964510615.1 uncultured Gemmatimonadota bacterium | reverse complement strand
GCCTGCCAGTTGATGATCGCCAGATAGTCCATGTCGTTCGCCGAGCAGCCCGCCTCGTACGGGGGGTTACCGGCCATGATGCCGCCGGTGGCCATCTCGCTGCAGAAGCTGTTCAGGAACGCCCACCCCGCCGACGGACCCTTGCCGGCATCCGAGAGGTCCTGCCAGTACGGAGGCAGCTCGATGGTGAACGTCTCGTCCACGTTCAGCCGTCTGGCCTCGCGATCGAACTTCCAGAGCGTGACCGCCCCCCTATACTTCTCCCGGTACTCGCTGAGCGGCGCGTAGCTGCCATCCAGCGGAGCGGCGTACTGGGCGGCCTCGATCACGTACTCCGTGTTCGGGGTCACGAAAGCCCCCCCGTGGTTCGCGGCCATGAGCGGGTCGGTGACGATCTGCTTCGTCTCGAAGTCCCGCAGGTCGACGACCGCGATCCTCGGGTTCGCCTTGTCGTTGATGAACAGGAACTGTCCGTCGTAGTCCCCGTCCGTCTCCGAGAGCGCCGGGTGATGGGTGTCGGCCCAGGTGATCGGGCGGTTGTTCATCGCCCCTTCCGCCAGCACCTGGTGCGTGTCCTCGGCCCCGTAGCCCCAACCCTGCCAGGGCTCGGGGGTGAAGACGCCGACCACCTTGAGAAGCCGCATCGAGGGGACGCCAATCACCAGCACCTGCCCCCCGTGCCCGCCGGACGAGAAGAGCAGATACTCGTCCATCTTGCCGGTAGGCACGTACGTCTTGACCGCGGCCGCCACATCCGCCTGGCTCAGTCCCCGAGCCTGCGCGATGTCGCCGACGTCGCCGCTCACCTGCCCCCCGCCCTCTCCGCACGACATGGCCAGGAACAGGACGCCCGCGGCGACGGCGAGCGGGAGTCCCAGCTTGAACAGCCTTCGGTCTCTCATCGAACGTGCCTCCTTAGGGTGACGTGCGGTGGTGGTGCCGGTGTCGCTGCCCGCGGGCGGTTGCCGGATCCGGCCCCTGTCGGGCTGGCCCACCACCCATCGCGGCTGCACGGCGGTGGTGGTGAGCGGCCATGGTATGGTGAGCGGCCATGGCGAGGTTCGCACCCGTTCCCGTAGCCGATGAGCTCTGCATGGCCCCTTCGGTCCGGGCCCGCAGGTACTCGTACAGCGCGCGAGCTTCGTCCGGCCCGACCTTCTGGTCGGGCATCGGAGTGAAGTATTCGGCGAAGAGGTCCTTCGCCGTGGGATCCGAGCGCAGCATCGAGTCCGGCGCGGTGATCATGGCGAAGATCCACCCCTGGCTGCGACGCTCCGTGACCCCCATCAGGTCGGGGCCGACGAGACGCCCCTCCCCGATCTTGTGGCAGGCCACACATCCCTTGCGGGTGAACAGCTCCTCGCCGCGGACCGCCAGCTCCATATCGACCGGACCGCCCTGCGACTCCAGGCCCGAGCCCTCGGAGGGCTCGGCGACTTCGCCGGCGGACGGTTGCTCAGCGCTCGCCGCCGCCGAAGTGCCGGCCGTTTCGGTCTCTCCACCGTTTGCGCACGCGCCCGCCACCACCGTCGCCAGGCCCAGAAACAGGGCAGCTCCGGTGACACGGGCGCCTCTACCCGTTGATTTCATGTCGCCAAAGGTAGGCGGCGCATGCGGGCACTGTCTGTCCGACAATGCTCGTGCGGGATTGTCGGGGTTTGGGGGCGTCGGGTGTGGGGAGCTTCCTTACACGACCGGCGGGCCCGGCATCGCCAGGATCGGCTCTACTTCTCCTTCAGCAGACCGACCTTGAGGGCGAACCGGACGAGCTCGGAGCGGTGGTTGAGCCCGAGCTTCTGCATGATGCGCGAGCGGTAGGTATCGACCGTCTTGCCCGAGATGAACAGCTTCTTGCCGATCTCACGCGAGCTATACCCCTCGGCGGTCAGGGCGAGCACTTCCTGCTCGCGCGAGCTCAGCTGCCTCAGGCTGGGCGCATCGGGGTCCGACTCCGCCGCCTTGTACTCCTGGAGAAGCAGCTTGGTGGCCTGGGGCGGCAGGTATACCTCGCCCCGGGCGACGACACGAATCGCCTCCAGCAGATCGCGATCGGCGCTCGTCTTGGTCAGATACCCGCTCGCGCCCGCCTGGACGACGGGCACCAGATACTCCTCTTCGGCATGCACTGTCAGCACGAGGACGCGGCTCTCCAGCTCGAGCGCCGCGATCCGCCGGGTCGCCTCCAGACCCCCGGAGCCCGGCATCGACAGGTCCATCAACACGACATCGGGCCGAAGGGCGCGCGCCCGGTCGACCGCTTCGTCCCCGGTGGCGGCCTCGCCCACCACCTCGATATTGGACTCCGCCTCCAGGAGCGCCCGGAGACCGGCCCGGAACATCGTGTGATCGTCGGCGAGCAAGATCCGAATCGGCTCAGGCATCGACCGCTTCCCCTATCCGACGTTCGGCGACAGTTCCGGCGTGTCGTTCCCGGCCCGCGCGTAGCGGCAGCTCGAGGCCGACGCTCGTGCCCGTGCCGAGCTCGCTCCGAATGGCGAGGGTCGCATCCACCGAGGCCGCCCGCTCCCGCATGCCGATGATTCCGAGGCGCCCCCCCAACACATCCACCTCCTCGACCACGAAGCCGCGTCCGTCGTCGCGGACCTCGGCCGTGACCCGAGAATCCTCCCCCCGAACCCACACGGCAAGCGTGGAGGCGTCGGCGTGGCGGACCACGTTGGAGATCGCCTCTTGCAGGATCCGGTACAGGACGAGCTTCTGGTCCTCATCCAGCAGTGCGTCCACGGAATCCAGATCCAGCTCCACATCCAGATCCGTATCGGCCAGCCGGCTCCGCAGATCGGAGCGAATGGCGGCGGCGAGGCCGGCCTCGATCAGAGCGGGAGGCCGGAGTCCCCGGGCGATCCGGTGCAGGGCCGCGGCCGTGTCGACAAGCTGTTCGCGAAGCTCCGCCAGCAGGGCCTCTCGCCGTTCCGGCGTCTCCGTCTCGCTCGCCAGCCGCACGCGCAGGAGGAGCGCCGCCAGCCGCTGCGCCATGTCGTCGTGCAGCTCCAGGGCCAGCCGTTTCCGCTCCTCCTCGGCCGCCCGCAGGGCGGCGCGGCCGAACTCTCGGTATCGCCTCTGCTCGGTCACATCGCGGACCGTGCAGATGGTCCGGGTGCCGGTCGCGGACGGCAGCGGGCTGAGGCTGATCTCGACGGGAAGCTCCCGCCCGTCGGCGCGAAGCCCGACCAACTCGAGCCCGATCCCCATCGGGCGGGTCCGTGGCTCGGCCGCGTATCGCGCCCGGTGCGAGACATGGCCGGCTCGGAACCGCTCCGGTACGAGGGTGTCGATACCGCGGCCGATCAGATCCTGCACGTCGTAGCCGAACAAGCTGGAGGCACGGGGATTCGCGTCGACGATCGTCCCATCGCCGTCGACGATGAGAATGCCGTCCGGAGCCGCCCGGAAGATCTCCACGCAGTCTGGTGCCGAAAGATGATCGGTCACGTCTCTCCCGTGGCTTCGCTCCACGTTCTCGGTGGAGAAATTCCCCACACCGGTCGTGCGTTTTCCTTACGTCCCTATTCCACCGGCGCCCGACAGACGGCGGAACAACCACGTATCACATTGTGGTCGTTAACCCTTTCGAAGGAAAGGCACCGTCGGCGCGACGCGCGCATGGCACCCGGTACCGGGTTTCGCGGGCCGCGAGCCATGGTCCACCAGGACGGTGCATCGACGACCCGTGGCGACAGCGAGCTCGGCCAGCAAACCCCTGTTGACGACCCGCCAGGACACGGACCGCGGTCGCGAGTCGGCGGCTCTGGCCGCCTCGTCCGCACGCGGCGATGGGTCACCCTCCCCTCCCGGGCTGCTGGACAAGCTCCTGCGTGTGCCGCTGTTTTACAAGATCCTGTTCGCCAACGCCGTGATCCTGGCGATCGCGGTGCTGATCGGAGGGATCCTCACGGTCCGCGCCGGTGCACCGGCCACGGCGAGCCAAACGCTGCGATTGGCGACGATCCTCGGCGCATCGGCCGTCGTCGTGGGCGCCGCCTGCAGTGCCCTCATGACCCGCCTCGCGCTCACTCCCCTGCGAGAGCTGGAGCTGACCGCGAAGCGGGTGGAGGAGGGAGAGCTCGGGACACGAGTACTGACCTCGCCGCTCGCGGACACGGACATGCGGCGCCTCGCTTCGGTATTCAACCGGATGCTGGACCGGGTGGAATGGTACCGTCTCCGGCAGCGGGAGGTGACGCTCCGTTCGCTCGCCTCGGAGGAGAGGGCGAAGACGTGGGTCGCCGGCAAGCTCTATGACGAGTGCGCCCAATCGCTGGCGGCCGTTCTGCTCCACCTCCGCGCGGCCAGCAAGAGGATTGGTGCGCAGCCGGAGGGCGACCTCGAAAACATGCGCACGGCCCTGCTCGAAACTCTCGAGAACATTCGACAGGTGGCGCGGGAGCTGCGTCCGCCGGAGCTCGACGAGATCGGCCTCATCCCCGCCCTCGCCGCCGAGGTCCGCACACTCTCCCAGCGAACCGGTATCGAGGTCCGGCTGGACGCCGAACCGCTCGCCGCCGAGCTTACTCCCGAGGCCGGGCTGACCCTGTATCGCATCGTGCACGAGGCTCTGGCCAATGCCGTGCAACACGCCGGGGCCCGGAGCGTGGCCGTCCGGATCGTGCGCCGACCCGATGGCGTCTCGGCCGAGATTCACGACGACGGCAGTGGCTTCGACGTCGAGCAGGAGCTGGAGCGCGCGGGTCGAGGCCTCGGCTTGCTGGAGATGAGGGAACGAGCGCTATACGTCGGAGCCGACCTCTCGATCCGGAGTTCCCCGCAAGACGGGACGACGATCCGTATCCACCTCCCCGTCGGCAACGGGGCCCGGGACGCGACATCGGTTGCCGACGAAACCGGGGCGGAGCCGTCCATCTGAGCCACCCCCTCAACGGGATCCGGCCATGAGGGCGATGGTCCTGGATGAGCCCCGGCGGCCGCTGCGGGAGCGAGAGATCGAGGTCCCCAGGCCGGAGGCGGGCGCGGTGCTGCTCCGGGTGCGCGCCTGCGGGGTGTGCCGCACCGACCTCCACGTGGTGGACGGCGACCTGACGGACCCGAAGCTGCCGCTCGTACCCGGCCACCAGATCGTCGGCGAAGTGGTGGAGACCGGCCGGGAGGTGGAGGGACTGCACCCGGGCGACCGGGTCGGCGTTCCGTGGCTCGGATGGACGTGCGGGAGTTGCCGGTTCTGCGAGTCGGAACGGGAGAACCTGTGCGAGAACGCACGGTTCACGGGCTATCAGATCGATGGCGGCTACGCCGAGTATGCGGCCGCCGACGCGAAGTTCTGCTTCCCGATCCCGGCGGGCTACCCCGACCTGCAGGCTGCCCCCTTGCTCTGCGCGGGTCTGATCGGCTATCGGTCGCTCGTGATGACCGCGGACGCGGAGCGCCTCGGACTCTATGGCTTCGGTGCGGCCGCGCATATCATCGCGCAGGTGGCGGTGAGCCAGGGAAGGCGGGTGTTCGCGTTCACCCGAGAGGGCGACGGCGAGGGACAGCGGTTCGCCCGCGAGCTCGGGGCGGAGTGGGCCGGCTCCTCGGAAGAGATGCCTCCCGAGCCGCTGGAGGCCGCGATCATCTTCGCGCCCGTCGGTGCCCTCGTACCCCGGGCGCTGGCTGCGGTCGATCGGGGAGGCATCGTGGTGTGCGCGGGTATTCACATGACGGAGATCCCGGCCTTCCCGTACGAGATCCTGTGGGGCGAGCGGATCGTGCGCTCGGTGGCCAACCTCACCCGTCACGACGGCGAGGAGTTCCTGCGGCTCGCCCCGCGGGCGGGAGTGCGCACCGAGGTGCAGCCGTACGATCTTTCGGAGGCGAATCGGGCGTTGTCTGACCTGCGGGGCGGACAGGTGCGCGGAGCGGCCGTGCTGGAGATCCGTCGATCAGCAGGATCGGAGATCGAATCCACCGCGTGACGATGAGGGGCGCGAGACGACGATGGTGAGGCTTCACGACATCATGACGGTCGAGGTCAAGGCGATCACGCCGAACATGACCCTTCGGGAAGCGGCCGAGTTCCTGACCACCGAGCACATCGGGGGAGCTCCGGTCGTGTCGGGGGACCGGGTCGTCGGGGTCGTTTCGGTCACGGACCTGCTGGACTTCGTATCCTCCAACCCGGGTCCGCCGTCGGCGCACGAGGAGGCGGGCGAGTGGTCGGAACCCGACAGCGATGAGCAGTGGAATAGCGGCGACGAGCCGGCCGCCAGCTACTTCGAGGAATTCTGGGCCGATGCGGGCGCACAGGTCGACGAGCGCTTTCGGCAGACGATGCGACCGGAGTGGGATGTACTGGAGGAGCACGTGGTGTCCGAGGTCATGACTCAGCGGCTGTGTGAGCTCCCGCCCGAGACGGACGTGCAGGAGGCCGCGGAGTACATGCTCAGGTCCGGCGTGCACCGCATCCTGGTCACGCGGGACGCGCGGCTTCTCGGCGTCGTGAGCACGACCGACATCGTCAAGGCCGTGGCCCGCTTCGGGCTCGGAGGCTAGGAACCTGTCCGAGGGAGCCGCAGAGACCGTGTACCGAGAGATCCCGAGGGAGCGTTGGGCCGCCGCGCTGGAGGCGTTCACGGAGCGGAACGCCCAGCGGCCGACGCTGATCGAGATCGAGAGCCCGGAGATCGGGCCACAGCGACAGGAGCACGACATCCCGTTGCGGGGTATCGCCTACGACCACCGCGACGACCGCATCTCGATCATGCTCGGGGAGCTGGAGGGCGTGGAGCCTCACCTCACGCATTCGATCCCCAGCGTGAAGAGCGTGGCCCTCGCGGCGGGGGGCGAGGGACGCGGTCTCGAGGTGGTCCGGATCGCGCACGACGACTGCCGGACGTTCGTGTGGGTGAAGGAGAGCTGAGCCTACCGGCCGCTAGCCTGGCTGAGCCTACCCGCCGCTACCTGGCGGAGCCCACCCGAAGGATATCCGCCAGTTTCTTCTCGAGCAGGCCCGCCAGAGCCGGGCGCACCTCTCGGTCGAGGACGTTGACCGCCCGCACCGCCGACAGCTTCTCGACCAGCCGAACGCCGGCCTCGGTATTCGAGGCGGGTCCCGTTACGAAGTCCGGCTCGGTGCCGTAGGCGGCCATGACGCCAACCACCGAATACGGATCGGATGCGCAGAGTACGGTCAGGCGAGCGTTCTCCCGAAGCGTCTCGTAGGCCAGCGCCCCGTTGTAGGGCTCCAGTGGCGAAGCGCCGAGCTCGACAACGGCCACATCGGCGTCGACGGAGGCCATCCGGGAGAGGAGGTTGGCGAGCCGAGCCCGGAAGATCTCTTCGGGACAGACCGTCGACGGAAGGCCGGCGTCCACGAAATCGAAGATGAAGTCGGCACCCGCATCCTTCATGCTGAGCGCATCGCGATAGCGCGCCGCACCCGCCAGCTTGGCGCCGATGACGCGGAGGGGAGCCAGCTGCTTGAGCAGGCGAATCAGGAGCCTCGCCGTGGTCGTCTTCCCGGCCGACATGGAGGTACCGACGATCAGGAGTACGGGAAGATGGAACGCTCTCGGCTCGGCGGCGGGAACGAACTGCTCCATCGTCAGCTTCATGCCCTCGCGGGTCGCGTGGCCCAGGTACCGGAGACGGATCAGCGGCGACAGCAGGAGCGAGCGGGACACCTCGCGGGCGATCAGCCCGCCACCGGATAGGATCTCGCACCGGCCATCATCGCCGATACGCGACCAGTCACCCGTCGCCTCCAGGGTGGCTTCGCGCCGGCCGAAGGCACCCACGAGCACATCGCTCTCCGACACTTCGATCACCCGACCGTTGGAAAGCTCGATGATGCGCCGGCTGGCCGTCTCCATGACCTCGGCGACGACGTAGTCCCCCATGGCCCAGGTCGTCCTGGGAACGGAACGGACCTCGAACGGGACCTGGGCCAGGTCCGAGATCCGCGTGACCGAGGTGAGGATCAGCCGCTCGTTCATCGCGGCTCCTCGGCACCGGCCGCCCCGGTATTCCCCACCCGATCCGGTCTGCCGAGATCGGCCGGGAGCAGCAGCACCTCCGCCAGCAAGGCCGTCCGCTCCACGAGGCCCTCGATCCAAACGAACTCGTGCGCGGCGTGGGCACCGTCGCCCGTGGGCCCGAGCCCGTCGAGCGTCGGTGCGTACCGGCTCGCGGTGTTGCCATCCGACATGCCACCGACGGCTGTCTCCAAGAGGTCGAGTCCCAGCCCGGCGCCGGCCGCCCGCACGGCCCGCCACAGCGCACGATTGGCCGGAGTGCGCTCCAACGGTGGACGACCGATCCGCCCGCAGACCTGTATCCTGGCACCCGGCGTCACCGGCCGTATAGTGCCGATGGCGTACTCGATCCTGGCAGCGTCCCGGGCGGAGGGCACACGGACGTCCACGACCGCGCGCGCATGGGCCGCCACGACATTCGGACGATACCCGCCCTCGATCACGCCGACGTTCACGGTGACACCGCGCTCGGGATCGTTGAGGGCATGGAGCTTCTGGATGACGTGCGAGAGCTCCAGGATGGCGCTCGCTCCGGCTCCTGGATCGAGGCCCGCGTGCGCGCTCCTGCCAATCACCTCTACCTCGAACCTGCCGCCTCCCTTGCGCGCCGTCTTGAGCCGGCCGTCGGGTCCGAACGCCGGCTCCAGCACCAGCACTCGAGACGCCCGGCGAGCGAGTCTCTCGATCGCGGCGCTCGAGTCGCGACTCCCCGTCTCCTCGTCGGAGTTGACCAGCACCACCGGCGCGACCTTCGGCCGCAGCCCGAGGTCTTGCAGTGCGCGGAGGGCGAACACCATCTGCGCGAGCCCGCCCTTCATGTCGTACACGCCCGGCCCGCGGATCACGTCCTCCGTTACCTCCACGGGCATGCCCCTGAGGGTCCCTGCCGGCCACACGGTGTCGCAATGCCCGAGCAGGAGCTGGAAGGGGCCCGGCGGCCGGGGGCGGCGGAATCGGGCCAGCAGCTGGCCCGCCGAGGCGCGGCCGGGCAGCCGTCGAACCTGCAGCCCGGCTGCCTCGAACCCCTCGGTGAGCAGGCCGATCACGGGCTCTTGAGAGGCGGGATCGTCGGTCGGCGATTCCGCCGACGCGAGCCGGGAGAGGTACTCGAGCTGCTCCTGACGGTGTGCCCGGGCCCAGTCGATCAGCCGCCGGGCCCGCTCGGTGATCATCGGTCTTTCAGGGAGCCTGGCCGGGTCATGCCCTAGCGCTTGAAGTCGGCCGGGAACGGGAACGCGTAGCTCTCCTTCACCGTCGCGTATCGGCCCGGATTCAGATAGGCGAGGAGCGGCGACCGGTAGATCAGATCCTGGTCGTCGGTGTCCACGGAGCGGAGCGCTTCCGGCTGGATGTGGGCAGCGACGACCCGCCCGACGATCAGACTGTTGAGGCTGAACCCATCCAGCACCTTGTCCAGCGTGCACTCCAGGAACAGGTAGCCGTCCTCAAGAAAGACGCCATCCACCTCCGAAGCCGGAAACGTCGGCATGACGGACAACATCGGCTTCGGCTCGTCGAGATCCTCCCTGGGCTCGGCGGTCAGGCTCGCCAGGACGATCTGGCTCGGCCGGGGGTACGTTACCGTAAACTCGCCCGTCTTCAGAACGCTGTGGTACGTCTCGTGGCGGGGGGTGCAGACAAAGGCGAAGTAGTTGTCCCAGCCGAGCGGGAAGGCCATGTGCTTGGGCGCCAGGTTGTACCGGTCGTCCTCCCTGGTGCCCACCACGACGAGCGGTGCCACCCAGAAGAACTGATCCCAGATCGGCCGGCTCGTGTCGAGCCGCACGAGGTCCCGCGAGTCGGTGGTATCCATGGCCCACGCATCTCTTCGTCGAGGCGGTACGGTGCCTTCTCGGAGCCCGGTGGGCTCCCGGGGGGCACACCTCCAAGGCAAGGTCACGCCGAACCGTGGCCGGCGGCCAGTCCGGCATCTGCGGACGCGCCGGTGGGGAGATTCGCCCCGCCGTCGTAGGGAAGCTCCCTACGATGGGAAGGAATCCTATCGGGCTGTGATGATTGAACTTAGGCTCCGAACACCAGAGAAACCAGCAGGTAGGCCGCGAGCGTGATGAGCGCGATGAACACGAGGTTGAGCGCGAATCCGGCCCTGACCATCTGCGGAATCGTCACCGCCCCGCTGCCGTAGACGACGATGTTCGGTCCTGTCGCGACCGGCAGCATGAACGCGCAGCTGGCCGCGAGCGCGGCGGGTACGACCAACTCGAGCGGGTTCCGGCCGATGCCGACTGCCACCGACCCGACGAGCGGAAGGAAGGCGGCGGCGGTCGCCGTGTTGCTGGTCAGCTCGGTGAGGAAGATCATGACCGCGGTGATGACGAAGACGACCAGGATCGGGGGCCAGGAAGCCAGCCCGTCCACTGCCGAGCCGATCCAGGCCGTGAGGCCGGTGCGTTGGAAGGCCGAGGCAAGGCTCAGCCCGCCACCGAAGAGAAGCAGCGCGCCCCAGGGCAGACGTTGCGCCCACTCCCAGTCGAGCAGCTTGCCGCCCCCGTCGGCGCCGGACGGGAAGATGAACAGAGCGAGCCCCGCGCCCACCGCGATGCCGGCATCCGACAGGCCGGGGACGATGCCGGTCAGCAGGGGCCGGCCGATCCAAAGCAGGGCGGTGAGGGCGAACACCACCGACACCCGGCGCTCCGGAATCGACATCGGCCCCAGCTCCGCCAGCTGCCCGCGGATGAACTCCCGGCTGCCGGGGATGCGGAGCTGACCGGTGGGGAAGGCCCAGCGGGTGAGTATCAGGTGGATGACCGCCAATCCGATCAGCACCACGGGCAGCGCGAACACCATCCACTGGACGAAGGCGACATCGAGGTCGTAGCTCTCGCGCAGGAACCCCACCGCGAACGCGTTCGGGGGGGTGCCGACGATCGTGGCCAGGCCTCCGATGCTGCAGGCGTAGGCGATCCCCAGCATCAACGAGGTGGCGAAGTTGGCGGCGCCCTCCTCCTGCCGCTCCCGTCGGCGGGAGAACTCGATGACGGAGACCCCGATCGGCAGCATCATCATCGCCGTCGCCGTGTTCGCGACCCACATGCTCAGAAACGCGGCGGCGATCATGAACCCGGCGATCACGGCCGACGGCCGATTCCCGAGCGCGACGATGGTCCGCAGCGCGATGCGGCGCGGCAGCTCCCAGCGTTCCATGCCGAGCGCGAGGAGGAACCCGCCGAGGAGCAGGAAGATGATCGGATTGGCGTAGGGCGTGGCGGCCTGCTGGATCGTGCCGATGCCGAGGAGCGGAAACAGCGTGAGCGGGATCAGCGAGGTCGCCGGAATGGGGATCGCCTCGGTCACCCACCAGATGGCCATCAGGAGGCCGGCCGCCGCCGTTCTCCAGGCCGCAGGCGGCAGCCCCTCGGGGGCGGGCGCCAGGAGAAGAACCGCAAACACGGCCAGACCCACGGCCATTCCCACCCGGTGCCGTCGATCCGGCCCCGCGCCCGCTGTCCCGGCGGTCGAGACGCTCATCCCCGGCCTCGAATTCGGCCGCTCTCCGGCCGCGCGTTCGAGCCGCTCATCCCCGGGCCCGCGTCCCAGCCGGAATGCCCGGCTTCCCCACCCGGTTCAGAAGAACGTGTAGCCGGGGGAGAGCAGCCGCGCGGGCAGGTACGTGAGGAAGAACGGCGCGTAGGCGATCACGAACAGCACGACCGCCGCCACCGTCCACAGGCCGATCCGGTCCAGCCGCCGGTCCCAGCCGTCCCGAGTGGCAGGGATGAGGGTCTCCGCGAACGGAATGTCGGCCGGACCCTCCCCTTTTCTTCCCCGAATGATGGTCATCAGGATGACGATGAAGAAGATCACGGCGCCGATCGTCATCAGCGTGCCGCCGATCCCCGTCAACGCTCCCGCCAGCTCCCACGAGTCGCGGCCGTAGTTGGCCGCTACCCGGAAGGTCCGCCGCGGCATGCCGTCCAGGCCGCCCGAAATCAACCCGCGCGCCATGATCAGAACGCCGATCGCGTAGATCCAGGACTGCCACACCGCCAGCTTGCGGCCCCAAAGCTTGCGTCCCGTCAGGTAGGGGATGATCCAGTACGCCACGCCCATGAGCGTGAGAGCGACCGCGCTCCCGACCGTCATGTGAAAGTGGCCGGGGATCCAGGCCGTGTTGTGGACGATCTGGTTCACCATGTAGCTGGCGTTGATCAGCCCCGTGATCCCTCCCAGCACGAAGGTGATCATCGCGAGCAGCTGGGCCGTCACCGAGGGATCATCCCATCTGAGCTTCTTGATCCAGCCGAGCAGCCCGCCGCCTCCGTTGCGCCGTCCGCCGATCTCCAGCGCCGCGACCACCGAGAACGCCGTGGCGAGGCTCGGATAGAACACGCCGAACGTGAGCACCGCGTGGAAGGCCTTGAGGTTCGTAGAGATCCCCGGATCCGTGTACTGGTGGTGAAAACCGGTGGGGATCGACAGCAGGAGGAACATGATGAACACCACCCGCGTCAGCGGGTCGCTGACCAGCTTGCCGTTCGTCTGCCGCGGCACCAACGCGTACCAGGAGATGTACGCCGGCAGCAGCCAGGCGTAGACGATCGCGTGACCGGTAAACCAGAAGAGGGTCCGGTTGAGCAGCGGGTCGGTTCGTTCCAGGATCCCGATCGACCAGGGAAGCAGGAAGCCGATGAACGAGACCGCGATCCCGATCGAGGCCAGGTCCCACATCACGTAGGTCAGCACCGAGATGAAGGCCAGCAACGGAATCCGCTCGCCGCGGTTCTCGCGTCGCCACCTGATCAGCATCACGTACAGGTGGGCCGAGGCGATGTACGTGCTGACCACCAGCAGGACGAGCCCGAGGTAGTACGCCCAGTGGGCCTGCAGCGGAGCGTACGCCGTGAACAGCACGGAGGCCCGGTTCGTCGTCACCGACCAGATGACGGTCACGTTGGCCGCGACCAGCGTCCAGAGGGTCGCGTGCAGGAAGCCGGAGATCATCGGGCGCCCGAGCGCCCGCGCCGTCATCAACGGGAGGAAGGCATTGGAGAACGCGAACGTGAAGAAGAGCGCGTTCGCCACTCCGTGTGCCGTGAGCCCCTGGTAGTAGCTGCGCAGGGCCGGGAAGTACCGCAGGATATCGATGTTCGCGTAGGAAAGGCCCTGCGCGAAACCGTGCGCGACGCCGGCCGCCAGCGCGAAATAGCCGATGTAGATCGTCCAGCGGACGAGGCGACGCTGGTCCGCCGCCAGCTGGTAACCGGACGGATCCAGCACCACCGACCGGGCACCCGTCAGGCCGTTCATTCGACCACCACCCTTCCCGACATCAGGTGGTGTCCCGCGCCGCAGTACTCGTGACAGATCAACAGGTGCTCGCCTGGCGTGTCGAAGCGGTAGGTGTTTCGCGAGATCTGTCCGGGAATCAGCATCATGTTCACGCGGGTGCCGTCGATGTGCAGGCCGTGGATCACATCCGTCGACGCGGCGAGGAAGGTCACCTCCGAGCCGGCCGGGATCCGGATCTCGGCCGGATTCCAGGACCAGGCGCTGCCGAGCAGCACCACCTCGTAGCGTCCGGGGCCGACTTCGCGCACGCCGGGAGAGTCGAATGGCTCCACCAGGTGGATGGTGAGCGGGTCCACCTCGCCGGCCCGCCCGGGAAGGTGGATGCCGGCGGCGACGGAGGTGACGAGCAGCGCCACCATGAACGCGGCCAGCATGATGGCTCCGAGCCAGAGGAAAGCCTTTTCATACCGGTGTACTCTCATCGCTCTCAGCCGCCCCTCAGGGGGCCTGTTCGAGTCATGGTGGGAGCCGGTTGCTCCTAGCGTTCCAGCAGGTTCACGTACATGATCGCCCACAACGCAGCCAGGGCCATCAGGAACACGAGCATGATGAAGAGGGTGCCCGCTCCCGGCTGCTCGTCCGGACGGAGTCCCGTATGCTCATCCTCCGGTACGGGCTGACTGCCCGGAGGAGAGCCCGACTCATCGGCCATTGTTGTCTCCCGAGCCTGGGTCTGCCTTCGGTTCCGGGAGCCGCCGCGCGCCGGCTCCCGAGCGGTCTATATGGGAAACCCCGCGTCCCAGCGACGAACGCGACGGGCGAGAAGCCTCAAGAAAACGAGGAAGAGGATGAGCAGGCCGAGCGCCAGCGCCGCCTCCGACGCGACGAAACGCCCGGAGAGGATATCGTTGACGAATCGCCAGATGAAGAACACCAACGGGACGCCAAGGACCACGAACAGGCCCATGCCGGTCATGAGTCCGGCCAGGCTGGGAGCCTTGGATTTCGGATCGAGCTGGCTCAACGCAACCCCCGCAGCGGAGTGACCGTTCTTTCTACACGGATTGCCCGCCGTCAGCAAGACGGGCGGCCACAGCCTGCAGAACCCGATGCCGAGGAGATCGATGCGATGAAGGTTACGAGGAACGCCGCACGTCCGCTCGCCCCACTGGCCCTGTTCATCGGGATGGTCGTGGCGCGGCCGGCGGCCCAGGAGGTCGCCGGCGCTGCTGAGGAGATGGCTGTGGTGGAGGTCGTACAGCGCCTGTTCGACGGCATGCGCGCCGGCGACAGCGCGAGGGTGCGCTCCACCTTCACGGCGGACGCCCGGCTCATGAGCACCGCCATCCGCGAGGGGGAGCCCCTTCTCCGGTCGGTGGAGATCGATCGCTTCGTCGAGGCCGTAGGCCAGCCGCACGATGAGGTGTGGGATGAGCGCATCTGGGACACCGAGGTTCGGGTCGATGGCGTTCTGGCCACCGTTTGGACCCGCTACGCGTTCTACGTTGGCCCGCGCCTCAGCCACTGCGGCGTGGACGCGTTTCAGCTCTTCCGCGCCTCGGAGGGCTGGCGGATCTTCCAGATCGCGGATACACGACACGAGGCGGCTTCGTGCGAGGATCGGGGTTGAGGGCCGGCGATCCCGTCCAGCACCGGCATCCCCGTCCGGCACCGGCATCCCCGTCCGGCACCGGCGTCCCCGTCCGGCGCCGGCATCCCCCTCCGCCGGCAGCGTCCCGCTCAGTCGAGCCACGCCGACGGAGCGGCTTGCTGCGACGGCGATCATCGACCAGAATACGGTGACTTTGGCGCCCTGGCCGTGAACTCAACAAAGGAGGTGATCTGTGTCTGATGGGAGTAGGTCCGAGTCTGACTCGGCACGGGCAAGTGATCGCCTCTGCGCGGGTTGAGCCGACTACGACTCGACCCGTGCCAGGAGAGATGAAGAGCGCTCGCCTAGGAACGATGTCGTAAGAGGCGTCGCGCCGAGTTAGGACGGAGCGTACCCCGACGGGTCGCCGGCTCGAGGAGCCCGCGACCCGTCTTTTTTTGTTACGCCCCCCTTGTCACAGGCAGCCCCGCCCGCCCGTTTGCAGGTGGGAGGCCGCCTTGCCTCCCCCATCCAGGCGGAACGATACTGGCCAAGGGCCGTACGATGAAGCGTTCTCTCGGGTGAAGGAGGGCCGCTTGCACGCCCTGCTCGCGATCGGTCGCCGCAGTGCCGCCCTGTGTGCCCTGGCGTTGTTCGTGTTCTCGTCGGGTCACGTCCGCCCCGTGCTCGCCCAGGAAGAGACCGAGCTGGCGAACGTGCTCGGACTCGTGGTTCAGGCCGGCTCCCGCGCTCCTCTGGCGGAAGCGACCGTCGAGATGCCGGAATTCGAGCTGAGCATGGCCTCGGACGAGACGGGTCGTTTCTGGTTTCGGAACATCCCCGCTGGCGAGCACGTCTTCGTCATCCGTTATCTCGGTTTCACCGATTCCACGCGCGTCCTCCTGCTACCGAACGAGCTGAACCAGATCGAAGTCGGCATCGATCTCCGCATCGTCCCGGTCCCCGATCTCGTCGTCCAGGTAGAATCCATCGCAGCCCCCAGCAAGCTCACCGATTTCAACCGCCGGCGGGCGAAGGGCGAGGGGTACTTCATCACGCGCGAGGACATCCAGCGCAGGGACCCGGTGAGGACTACGGACATGCTCCGCGCCGTGCCCGGGATCCGCGTGGCGGCGACCGGGCTCGGTCGGCCCTTCATTCGGATGCGGGGACGCAGCTGCAACATCGCGTACTTCGTGGATGGGATCCGCGCGCCCTACTTCAACCTCGACAACGTGCAGCCGTCGAGCGTGGCCGGGATCGAGATCTACAAGGGCACCTCTTCCGTACCGGCGGAGTTCAGGGGTGCGCTCACGCCGTGCGCCGCCATCGTGCTCTGGACACGGGATCCTAGCCTGCCCTAGCGGTTAACAACGTCCATGCCACAAAAGACGATCGCCGCCATCCTCCTCCTGGGTGCGGTAGGTTTCGCGCGCCCCGACGAGGCCGCCGCCCAGGTCGAGGACACCCTCGCGAGCCTGCGCGGTCAGGTGCTATCGCGGGCGCGCGCCGAGCCCGTCGAGCAGGCGTTCATCTTCCTCCAGAAGGCCGGCAAGGGAGGTATGACCGACGAGGAAGGCCGCTTCGCGATCGACGGCGTCTCGCCGGGTCCCGACACCGTCCTCGTCCGCTACTTCGGGTTCGAGCCGACCTCGACCGTCGTCGAGCTGCAGGCAGGCCACATCACCGATGTGACGCTGCTGGTCAGCAACACCGTGCTCGAGGTGGCCGACCTCAAAGTGGAGGTGCGACGCACCTACACAGGCAAGCTCCAGGGCTTCGAGGAACGCCGCTGGAGGGGCTTCGGCGACTTCATCACTCCCCAGCAGATCGAAAGACGGCAACCTCGCGTCACGAGCGACATGCTGCGAGGAATCGCGGGTGTCGTGGTCGGTTCCGAGCAGCTCGGGCGCACGGAGGTCTATTTCACCAAGGGAGGCACGGCAGGTCGGTGTTACCCGACGATATGGGTCGACGGTCAACCGCTGAACGAGATCAACATCGACGACATCGGCGCGCCCGACCTGCTGGCGATCGAGATCTACCAGGGCGCGACGGAGATGCCGCCGCAGTGGGCGCGAAGCTCCTGCGGCCTGATCATCGTGTGGACGAAGGAGGGCCCGGTACCGGAAGGCTAGCCGTGACCTCCGTCAGGGCTCCAGGATCACCTCC
Organism: uncultured Gemmatimonadota bacterium; assembly: GCA_964510615.1. Lineage (GTDB taxonomy): Bacteria > Gemmatimonadota > Gemmatimonadetes > Palauibacterales > Palauibacteraceae. The sequence goes on along the minus strand of CAZEBA010000035.1, from coordinate 6,096 downwards.
CAGCTCGCCGTAAGGTCCTGCCGCAGGGAGTGGAAGACGCTGCAGTACTTCTCGAGCGAGAGGTCCGCCGCTCGCTGGGCCTTCGACTCCGAGACATCGCCCCGCACGATGAAGCGGACATGCAGCGCCTCGAAGAAGCGTGGTGGGTCCGGTCGACGGGTTCCCGAGACCTCCACCTCGAGCCCCTTCAGCTCCTGACGGCCCTTCTCGAGGATGTCGACGACATCGATCCCCGCGCAGGCACCGACCGCGGCGAGCAACATGTCCGTGGGCGCAGGCGCGGAGGATCTCCTGCCGTCGATCAGCGCGGACCGATCACCTGAACGCGCCTCGAACCGAAACCCGCCTTCCCATTCCAGCCGGACTTCCAATGTGTTCTTCGACATGGCAGTTCGTCTCCTCCCGGATTGACCGACGGCCGATCGGCGTGAGCCTCAGCGGACGAACGGACGGACGCCGCTAACCCTACCCCACCGGGGGCAGCCCCGCGATCTTCTCGGCCATGAGCGGACGGAAGAGCGCTCCGGCATGGGCGCTGGCGCTGGATCGGGTCCGCTGGATCGGGCCGGGGATGGCGATGGCGGCGACGGCTATCGGAGCCAGCCACCTGGTGCTGGCGCCGACGGCGGGAGCGGCCTTCGGCTACGCCTTGCTCTGGGTGATGCCGTTCAGCCACCTGTTCAAGTACCCGGCCTTCGAGTTCGGCCCGCGGTTCGCTGTCGCGACCGGAGGCTCGCTGCTCGATGGCTACGCGGCCGTCCCCGGACCCCGCAACTGGGCTCTCTGGGTCTTCCTCTTAGGCACGATCATTCAGGGCGTGACCGTTCTGGCTGGCGTTTTGGGAGTGAGCGCCGCGGTCATGGCGGCCGGCCTTCCGGCCGGCATCCCGATCGCGTGGTTGAGCCTCGGTCTGGGCCTTCTGTGCGCCATCCTCCTGTGGTCGGGAGGTTTCGATGGACTCTCGGCGCTGAGCAAGTGGATGCTTCTCGGCCTGTCGATCATGACCCTGGTGGCGTTTGTCGTTCGCCCGCCGGGGACCGCTTTCTGGCACGGGCTCGCGATGCCCGAGGTCCCGACCGGCTCGCTCCTTCTCGTCGCTGCGCTGCTCGGCTGGATGCCCACGGGGATCGACGTGTCCGTGTGGCATTCGCTCTGGGCACTCCAGAGAGGTGATGTCTGGGAGTCGGCGGCGGCACGGTCCGGCCGCGGCGACCGACGGGGGGCGATGCGCGTGGGCCTGGCCGACATGCGTGTCGGCTATGGCCTCTCCTTCGTGCTCTCCATCATGTTTCTCTCGCTCGGCGCGGAAGTGCTGCGCCCCGCAGGCGAGATCCCGGCCGGCGCTGGCGTGGCGATCTCGATCGCCCGGCTTTACACGGAGGTGCTGGGGTCGTGGGTTTACCCCTTCTTCCTCACGGCCGCCTTCTTCGGAATGTTCTCGACTGCCTACGGCGTCCTGGATGGATTCCCGCGCGCGTTTCGCGAGACGACCCGGCGCTTGCGCAGCGGCTTGGCGGCGGCGAGCGGAGAGAGCGGAGATGGCTCACCGGGTGGCGGGCGGCTCTACTGGAGTTTCCTCTTCGTCAGCCTGACCCTGTCGGTTGCCGAGACCGTCTGGCTCCCGGACCCGGTGCTGCTGGTGACGATCGCGGCAGTCGCGTCTTTCCTGGTCGCTCCCATCCTGTACGCCCTCAACTACGTCTGCGTTACACGACTTATCGGTGATCCCCGGCTTCGGCCCGGGAGAGGCCTGCGCGTCTGGGCACTCGCGGGAATCGTCTGCATGCTCGGCGCTTCCGCGCTCTTTCTGTATCTTCAGCTTGGGGTGTGAGAGGGCATCGTCCGGACCGTGAAACTCTGTCCGGATGCTGAAACCGCGTCCGGACGGGCCGCGTACGGCTGTTAGGAATCGCTAGAGGAGGAAGAATGATCGAGATTCTATGGCTGGCGGCCACGGGCGCTGCCGGTGTGTTCGGCTACGCGAAGTCGCGCCGCTTCGTCCGAGGCCGGCTGCGATTCGTGGAAGGCGTGCGCAAGCCCTACGTGCCGTTCCTCGCCGGGGGAGCGGCGGCTGCCGCCGCGGCTCCGGTGGCCTGGTTGCTGCCGATCGTCGGCACGGCGTCGGCGGTGATCTTCGGAGCCAGCGTCGGAGCCGGAGTGGCATCCGGCCGCAAGGACCTGGAGGAGGGCGGCTCCTAGAGCTTGCCCTGACCGCGGTCGCCTGACCGCGGTCGCCTTGGTGCGGTCGCCCTGGCCGTGGCCCTGGCGCGGTCGCCCTGGACGTGGCAACAGGCCGTTCGGCTTCATCCGCCGCGTCGCCGTCCATCCGGCAGGTGCCTGTCTCGTCGCGGCGTGCTATCCTCGGTCATGCTCCCGATCTCGTGGATCCGGCGCCTGGCCGTCGCTCTCCCCTGGCTGGTCGCCAGCCTGGCGGCATCCCCCGGCATCGCCGGTGTGCCGGTCCCAGCCGAACCGGCGAGAGCGGTCAGGCGCCCACACACGGAGCTCCTCGCCTCCGAGCCGGCGGACGGCGATACGCTGTCGGAGAGTCCCGAACGGTTCCGGCTCGTCTTCAGCGGCCCCGTGGAGGAGGCGCTGAGCGAGATCCGCCTCTCCGGCCCGGCCGGACTCGTGTTGTCGCTGCTCGTGAGCTCGGACCCACAGACCGACCACGCCCTGGTGGCCTCCTCCCCTGCTCTGACGGCTGGGGCGTATCGGGTCTCCTGGCGTACGGTCTCGGTGGACGGGCACGCGGTTTCCGGATCCTTCGTGTTCTACGTGCGCTCCAGGGAGCCGGCAGCCGGAGACGCGAACGCCGTAACGGGAACCGTCGAGGCAGAGCCGCCGCCCGCCGAGCGTCAGTTTCTCGGCATCGGTGTCCCTTCATCGCTCGCCATCTCGCGCGGAGCGGCCGTCTCCTCGCTCCTGGCGCTGGGCGGGCTGCTGATGATGATCATCTGGCTGGCGCCGGGCGCCTCCCGCCGGGCGTCGGCGCTGGCGTACCTCCTGGCCTTCCTGGCGCCGGTGTTGCTCACCACGCATCTGGCTCTGTGGCTGCGCAGCGTCAGCCCCGGCGGCGTGCTCGATCTCGAGCGGATTCCCGCTCTGATCGGAACGCGCGCCGGTGGACTCGAGCTGATCAGGCTGGGGCTTGCGGTCGCCTCGCTGGCCGTGCTCCTTTTCGGCCGGCACGTGGGCTCGGCAGCGCTGCTCACCCTGCTGGCGGTGCTGGTGAGCGGAGCGACCGGCCATGCGCTCTCCACGGACCCCGCGCTCGCCGTCCCCAGCAAGGCTGCCCACCTGCTGGCCACCCAGCTCTGGCTGGGAGGACTTCTCTATCTGATCGTCGAGGCGAAGGACTCCCCCGAGTTTCGCCAAGCCGCGCGGCGCATCTCGAGAATCGCCGCGATCGCGGTGCTGATCGTCGCATCCTCCGGCATCCTCCAGGCGATCGCTGCTCTGCCCACTCTCGGCTCGCTGGTCTCCACGACCTATGGCCGGTTGGTACTCGCCAAGGCCGGCGGGCTGACGGTCCTTCTCTTGTTCGGGTACCGCAACCGGTTTCGGATCCTGCCGTCGCTCGAGCACGACCGGTCGGCAGGCCGCCTGCGGCACTCGGTGGCGTGGGAGACGCTGGTGATGGCGCTCGTCTTCGTGCTCGCGGGCTTCCTCGCCTATGTCCCGACCGGCTCCTGACGCGATCCGCGGGCCCGGGCCGACCTGCGAGTTCGGGAACGAGGACACGCTCGACGGGTGCGCCCATCACTGGCATCGGAGCACCTCTTTCCGCGCCAACGATCGCCGCCGAATGGCCTGGGCGCTTGCCCTGGCCGCCGGTTACATGGCCATCGAAGTCGTCGGCGGGCTGCTGGCCAACTCGCTCGCCCTTCTGGCCGATGCTGCACACATGGCCACGGACGTGGCAGCCCTCGGGCTCGCGCTGTGGGCGATGTGGCTCGCAACCAAGCCGGCGACTTCGCGCCGCACCTACGGCTACCATCGCGCCGAGATCCTGGCGGCGCTGGCCAACGGGGTCGTGCTGGTGGCGATCTCCGTCTTCGTGGTGCTCGAGGCCGGTCGGAGGTTTCGCGAGCCGGCCGAGATCGAGGGGACCGTCATGCTCTTGGTGGCGATCGGCGGTCTGGCCGTGAACGGCGCCGCGGCCTGGCTGCTCGAAGGCGGACGGCACGACAGCCTGAACGTGCGCGCCGCGTGGCTGCACGTGCTGTCTGACGCCCTCGGCTCGATCGGCGTTGTCGTCGGCGCCGTCGTGGTTCTCGCCTTCGGGTGGACCTGGGCCGATCCTGCAGCCGCCTGCCTGATCGCCGCCCTCATTCTCCACAACTCCTGGTCGCTGCTCAGAGAGGCGGTGGATGTGCTGATGGCCTCGGCTCCGAGGGAGCTGAGCACTGAGACGGTCCGTTCCGCCCTGATCGAGGTCGAGGGGGTGGAGGGCGTCCACGACCTTCACGTGTGGACGCTGACGTCGGGGATGGTGATGCTGACGGCGCACGCCCGGCTCGAGCGCTCGGCGGATACGCAGGGCGCGCTGCAGGCGATGTGCGACATCGCCGGCCGGCGCTTCGGCATCCGCCACTGCACCATCCAGCCCGAGATCGGTAGCGCCGTCCCCTCGCGACCCGAGGAAGGCAGACGCTAGGGTCGGAGGGCCTCCCAGCGGGAGCCCGACTTGCCGCGTCCAGGCTGTCGCCTATCTTGGAACGGTTGGTCACCCGATCGCACGAGAAGATCATGCAGTCGCTCGCAGTTTCGTTGTTGCACGGCTCGACCGTGCCTTGTCCCGCCCTTTCCAGGAGGCTCGAGATGCGCAGGATCATCACCGCCCTCGCCTACGTCGCGCTGGCCGCGGTCGGCTGGAGCGAAGCACGCGCTCAGGAGGCCGAGTACGCGGCTCCCGAGTACAGCGGCCCGATGTACCGAGAGGTGACGGAGTTCGACGTTTCACCCGGCGACGCGGCCGGCTTCGAGATGGCGGTCGAACAGATCGTCGAAGCGGCGAACCTGGCCGGCCTGTCGGCCGAGTACGGATGGCTGTTCTTCCGTGACGGCTCCAAGTTCACGCTGGTCTATCCCGTCGGGAGCATGGCGTACTTCGACGACCCGGACCAGTGGATGCGCAAATTCAGCGGCACGCCGGGCGAGGCGACGCTGATGGAGGCGTTTGACGCCTTCGGCAAGCTCAACTACAGCTCGAAGACCCAGATCCTCAAGGCGAATCCGGCTCACAGCTATGATCCGCCGAACCCGATCGAGACGACGAACTTCGTCATGGTGTACCAGAGCTGGGTGAAGCCCGGGAAGCAGGAGGCCTTTGCCGAGAACACCGCGAAGCTGATCCAGGTCATCCGGGACGTCCAGTGGCGGTATGCCGTACATGCGTACGATGGCTTGATCGGCGACGGCGGCCTGCGGATCTACGTCGTGCCCTTCGACGACCGCTCCACCTACCACGGCGATGGCTCCCTTCCCGCCTACCTGACGCAGCACGAGAAGGGCCAGGAGTGGGAGGCCCTCATGGGCGAGCGGATGAAGCTCATCCGGGCCATGGACAATCTCGAGCTGGCGTACGTGCCCGGCATGACCTACATGCCTGCGATGGAGGGCGGCGAATAACGCGTACCCTCAGCGCCGGGAAGTGCGAAGGCGGGAGAGGGGGACGCCCTTCTCCCGCCTTTTTTGTCGTCTCGTCACGGAACCACCGGTGCCCGATGGACCCGGCGGGCTACTGCGGATTCCGAGCTACCGCCCTCCGGTCCAGGAACCGAACCCCCGGCGCGCGGCGCGCTCGAACCGGCGAACAATTTCCCGCTCCATCGTGTCGATGGCGACCACACCCGTCGGCAGCGTCACGTACGCTTCTTTCCCGTCGTTGGAGAACAGGATGTCGGACGGAACCCCGGGGAGGAGCACCCTTCCGACCTGGTCGCGCCTCACGGCCCGGAAGATCGTGATCTCGGGACTTCCCTCGTGCAGCACCCACACCTCCCGGCCGTTCGGGGTAAACTGGAGCCGCACCGGGCGGAGCGCGCCGGCGAAGAACTCGGCCAGCTTCCGATCCCGGCGTACGCTCAGAAC
>CAZEBA010000034.1:17961-33840 GCA_964510615.1 uncultured Gemmatimonadota bacterium | reverse complement strand
GAGAGATGGGCACCCACATAGACCGCCCCATCGTTCGTCGATACGTATGGAATCGGGCGGACACCCACATTCTCTTCGCCGTGCAGACGCCCAACGAGATGCCCGGCGAAAAGGCCTGCTGCCGCCCCACCCACGACATCCGTCACCCAGTGTCTCTTTCCGACGACACGACTCGCGCCCACCATCGCGGCCACTGGATAGGCGACGAACGGAACCCATGGTGCCTGATGCTTCAACTCTCGTGAAAGTGTCGAGGCAATGGCGAACATCTGTGCGGCGTGACCCGACGGGAACGAGTTGTATTCGGTCGTGAAGGAGAACGGCGCCAGCTCATCCGAGTCCGGGTCGGCACCCGTCGGACGACGCCTGCCGACGCCCACCTTGAATGGAAACACGATGAGATCGGCGAGCGCGAGGGCCTCGGCGGAACGTAAACCGATCCGAGCGACTTGTTTATTACCGATCAGCGTCCCGGTGAGGAACGTGACCCCGCTCAACCCGTAGACGACAAAGGGATTGCCCGCCCAGCTGCCCGCTGAATGAAACGCTCCCGAGAAACCCGTCGGCGAATGGTCCGGGCTCAGTTCTTCATCCAGTATTTCGAGCGGATAGACCGCCGCCAGACTACCGAAGAACAGGCCTGCGTAGACGAGATCGGACGATCTGAATAGGGAGCTCTGCGAGAGGTGCGCGGCCGCCAAACTGTCCGGCTCCTGTGCAGTCGCCGGTGCGATCCCGCACAAGCAGCCAACCGCCGCTACGAGCGGGACCCATGGGGTTCGAGGACCGCAATGCCACAAAAATCGCCAGCGCCCAGGCCCCCGGACTGGGCCGCCGGCACGCCGAAATGTCATCCTCGTCAACGATCGCACGCTCCTGCAGTGGGTGCCACGCCAAGTAATCCGAGCGAGCCAGGCATACCCCCCATGACGACCAGTTGCTCCCCTCACGGTGAGCAGAGTCGGTCTGGCAGTGAAGATGTTCGAGAGGTGCGCCGTCCGGCGCAGCGCTCCTGCCCTAGCCCGACGTGAACCGAGGGCTCAGGCGAGTGCGACGCGGTCGCCGATCCGCATCCTTCCTTTGGCCTCCACCACGGCGTAGACGCCCGCGCACGGGAACTTGCCGGCCGTCCCAACCTCGATACGGTTGTGTTGAGCTAGGGTGCGGAGAACGTCGGTATCCTTGGGAAGATCTCCTTGGGCCAACGTCGTCATTACGCAGCGCGGATCAGGCAAGGTCACCTTCAGTCGCACCTCGTCGCCGATAGCGAGCTCTCGACCGACCCACTCGTTCTCGGGGAACCCGCCGTCTACCGTTTCGACGATCATGTTCATCCGGAATCGGCGCTGATCGAAGCGGCTCTCGGGGCGAAGCTCGCCCAACCGTTCCAGCGTCGATGTCGTGATCACCGACACGGGGAAGAGGTCGAACAGCGAGCCGACAGGCACGGGGGATGGGACACCTGCCTCGGCGAAGAATGCCGAGCCGAGCTTTTGTTCGACGAAGGTGTCTCGGTAGCCTGCCGGGTCGAGATCTGCGACGTCCGGGTGGTACATGTCGATCGTGTAGTCGTCCGGCGCGACCCGTGACAAAGTCACGCCTCTCCCGAAACGCGAAGACAACACCCCGTCGAGCTCGCCAGAGCCGTTGATGGCCGACGAGCCATCGGGAAACGTGATCCGCACCGGTGGCGGCTCGCCAGTCAGGTGTGGTGGCTCGACGAACCGCGCCTGACAGTCGAGCATGCCGGGAAACAGCTTCACGCTCTTCGCACTGACCACTTTGCCCGTATCGGCGTCGATGAGCGCATAGGCGCGATCACCCACCAGACCCCAATCGGTGACGTCCGCCTGCTCGAGTTGCTCCCCGGCCATGGACTTGACCGGAAACCGCCACAGCCCGGCCACGGAGCCGACGCGTACGCTCGTCGCCACTAATTCCTCCTTGGCCTCCGGGAGCTCACCCGGAACTCATCCCTCCGCCGACGCCTCCTGCAATCGTCCGCGCAGCGACGGTGCCGTGTGAACATCAGTCCTTGATCGGTACTTTCAACATGAGCGCGCCCACCCAGTCATCTTCGTCGAGGGGCGCGTAGTTGGTGTGACACAACGCACACTCCGCTCTGAACACACTCAGCGGTATGGAACGTCGGTAGAACCAAGCCTCCCCAACGGGCTGGACATCGGTGTGCGCCTGACCTCCGTCGAGCGCCTGCGAAAGTGCGGTGCGCTCGAAGCCGTCCTGCGGCCGGTTGTTCTCTGCAAGCGGACCATTTGTGCCCACGAGCCGGAAATTCGTGTGCGAGTCGCTAAACACGAGCCCAATCGACACCATGCCTTCATCGACGTTCTCCGGTGTGGTCTCATCGAACTCCTGCGTAAGCGCCGCGAATAGGGTGGCTAGCAGCAGGTCGCTTGTCCGCACCGCGAAGGCGATCGCCTCATCCGATGGGCGTTGGTCTTCCTCCTGGGCGAGTCCGGCACGCGAGAACGCGGGTGCGGCGACAGCAGCGGCCAGCACGAGAGCGATAGGAAGCCGGCGCATTGCGTCACTCCTGAGTTGAAGGTTGGTAGACGCGAACGATGGCTGCGCCGGGACACGGCGCCAGACATCACACGATGTCTCTCGGCAAGAGGAGAGAGCCTTCGGAGGGCAGATCTATCGATCAGGGCGTCTATGGCCCGTTCATGCGTCTGGGGCGGGGGGATAGGACCATATAGGCCCTCCAAGCGATGCACCGCAAGGCCAACGCGCCTTCACCGGCAGGCTGGAAGCCGCTTCAGGCCTGCCTCCCGACGAGGTTCCAGCGGGAGCCACGTTCGCCGAGGCACGCGACGGTTGACGCCCGCCTCGAATGCCCCTATTCGAGCGAGTCGCCTCTAGCTGCCAGGCGGCATGTAGTTGACGCTCTTCAGTATGGCCTCATCCACCTGCTCGGGAGTGAGCAGCAGCGTGGTGCTGGCCTTCACGGCACCGCTTGCGTTGACGGCCAGACTGAGGGCGGTTCCGGTCTCGTGATCCGGTAGATCCATGATGACGTAGGCATCCGTTTGACCGAGTGCGAAGTAGAACGCTTCCACCGACCCACCGAGACGCTCTACCGCCTCGGTGACCCTGGCCCTGCGGCCCGTGCCTCCATCCTTCACCAATCCCGCGACGCCATCGGCCGTGTACGAAGCCGCTATGAGGTACTTAGGCATGGTCTCCTCCCTGCGGACGAAAGAAGTAGAGATGAGCTTCAACTACATGCTTGAAGGCCGTGATCGCAAGAAGCGAGAGCGCCGTGGGGCGTTCTGCCTCACACCGGGGCCGGCAGGAATCGAACCCTGCGGCACGACTCGGGCCTCCTACTGGGAGAGAGACCAGGTGGGCTGTATGTCGTCGGCCGGATCGTTGGTCAGGTTCACCGGGTTGGAACCGTCCGAATCCATCACATAGATGTCCTTAGCGTCGACGTCGAGGCCTCTCGCGAAGGCGATCTTGGTCCCGTCGGGCGACCAGGCAGGTTCCAGGTCGTGGGCCGGGAAGTGCCTTCATGTGGGAATACGACAACCGGGCGGGAATCGCGCCATCTCCGACCGTGAGGCCGATCTGACTCGATTACGAGGACCTGTTGGCTCGAGCTTCCTTTGCTCTGAAGTCGATGATCTTCTTGATCAGTCCCAACGGCATGGGCTTGTCGAGAGGAAACCGGACCGAGCCTTTGGCCCGCTCGTACGAAGACAGCTGATTCTCAAATTGCCTGATGCCGGACGGCGTCGGGTAGAATCCGATATGGTTCTTGAACGCGGCAAAATGCACCAGATTGCCGTTCAAAACGAACGTCGGGATTCGGTAGCTGATGGCCTCCTCTGCGTCGGGCGCGACTTCTTTGATCGCCATTCGTATCTGTTCAAGAACCTCCTGCACATTGGGAGGAAAGCCAGCGATGTACTCGTCGATACTCCTGGGGGGCCGTTGATCCTTCCTCATTGACCTCTCCATCTCTGCGACGTGACAACAGGGGCGACCCGAAGGAACCATCCCTGACTCTGCCGTTGGCTGCCAGTGGTGACGACGCCAGGCTCCCTAGAACAGCGCGCGGCCCACCACCTCCTCCGCCACCACCCCGAAGACCCAGGACGCCACCGGGATGAGCAGGTAGAGGACGAACCGGGCGTAAGTGGAGGTGGTGAACGGCCACTCGGGGACGCCCTCGATGAGGCTGCGAAAGGCGACCAGGTCCGCCATCTCGCCTCTCGATGGACCGGCGTCCTGCTTTTCGATCGCCATGCGCAGCTTCGCGATCGCCTCGTTCACTCGGCGGAGCTCCGCCTTCTTGGAGAGGCGGATTCTCTGGTGCACCCCGCTCACCGGGGCGAGCAGGGTGAGAGTGGCCACGACCAGCGTCGCCCCGCCGTACCCGATCATCACGCGCCCCAACCCCGTCTCCAGCAGCATCAGGCTGGAGATCGACAGCACACCGATCACCAAGAGGGCGTTCGTGAGCCCCTGCCGGGTGAACGGTCCGAGCGGCGACAGGTCGAGGAGGTCGATGCGGTCCAGCTTCCGCGCCAGACGGGAGAGCCGCAGCGAGACGGCGATCACGGCGTAGCCGAGCCACCATATCCATACGTTCGCCGCCGGGGACAGGATGCGGTGCCAGACGACCTCCGGGCTCCAGGTCGAGGGTTTCCACGGGGTCGGCGGGACGGGCGCGGTCAGGTACGGTACGATGAACGAGAGTGCCAGCCCGATCAGCCCCGTAATCAGGAGGCCGCGCCCGCGAAGCCGGACCGATGCCGCCAGGGCCTCGCACTCCTCACGCGTGCAGTCCAGCGCCCCCTGAAGCACGAGCACGGTCCGCCGGCCGCTCTGCAGGACGTAGAGAAACGCGGCCGGCAGGTATCCGATGAGCAGGCAGTGGACGATCGCCAGCCGAAGATCGCGCAGGACGCCGCCAGAGACCCGGGCGAGCGGATCGAATCCGTACTCGGCGATTAGGAGTTCCCATCGTCCGAGCACGGTCTCCGAGACGAAAAGGATCGCGAGGCTGGTTCCGCTGATCCCGATGCCGAGCCAGAGGGGGGAGATCCGGTCGAGCCGCGCGCGAAGCGTCATGGTGTAGGCTCTTTCCCGAGTGGGCCCCTGAGCGCGGGTTTCAAGGAAGCAGTGGCATCAGCAGAGAGTCTACCCTTGTCCAATACGGCGGGGGAGTTTCCTCGCCCGGCGGCAAGTAGCTAGGCGCCGGATCACCGGTCGGCACCAGCGTCCGGATGTAGCGATACAGGGCCTTCAAGTCCCGGTCACCGAGGTGGCGGAATAGCGGCCAAGGCATCGGAACGCATGAGCCCACGGTTTCAATCTGACGTGTGCTGTCTAGTGTGACCTGTCCGATAATGATACTGCCGCCGTCCCGTGGGCCAGGTGCAGTGCGGCCAGAGGGCACAGGGTCGTCCGATCGTTGATCCCGACGGACCCCCGATGGACGTCGAGCGCGGCTTCGAACGCGCCGCCGATGGGAACGTGGAACGTCCCTGGTGGATGCGGCGAGAAGTGCCACTCTCTATCTGTCGGGCTTGGAGCCCTCCGGTTCCTCAGCTTTCGCCATCGGCTCGTCCGGCTCCGGCATCTTCCCGGCCAGGGCAGCCAGCGCCTCGCGCTGCTTGCCGGAGAGCTCTCCCGTATCGGGCCCGATCGTGTACTCGACCTTCTCCCCGTTGGCGAGGGCGAGAAACTCGTCGACGTCCATCATCAACACGATGCTCTCGTACACCTGGTTGGCGGGCGCGCGTCCGGCCGAAGCGCCCAGATCCCGGCGATTGGCCCATCGCCGTCGTGTTGGCACTCATCGCGACGGTTGTGAGCCATCCCGCAGCGGTCTCGTTCACGAGCCGTGCCCGAAGGTTGGGCAACCCATGTAAGCCGGTTCCTGGAGGTCGCTTGTAGCGATTGCGCGCCGTTTCAGCCTCCCGCTTAACGGTCGGAGATCGTTCATAAAGGCTACAAGGGGGACAGACATAGGAAGGGTGGCGTCAGCAGTCTTCGTGCCTGCGTTCGATCTCAGTCGGTGGTCTTGCGGCGATCTTCTCCACTTCTCCGCTCACCACGGCGGCGCTCGGCTTCGCGCCTGTCGGGGAAGTCGATGGCTATCTGCTTCTTCCGCCGATCATCGCCTGAGCGGCGGTCACGGCCGCTTCGCCTGTCGAGTCCCGAGCGGCGGTCACCGTTCCCCTCCCAGATCCCCGTCTTCGCACCACCGTCCCCCTCACGCCGCCTTCGCATGACTAGTCCCGCTACCACCAACAACAGCACGACTCCGAGGACAACGAGCGACCTACCGGCGATCATCTCGGCACCTCCCTGGCGAAATGTAGGACGTCGTCTCTAGGACCAAGCTCGATACCTAAGGCTAGTCGGCTGTGTGTACCCATGCGCAAGTGTAGGTTAGTGAGAAGACTAGAGTCGCGGGCCCTGTGAGAAAATCAGACGCGAGGCACGGCCCGCCTGGGGATCCTGCCTATTGGATGCCCCGAGAAGTGCGACCCTCTATCTGTACGGGCCGGTGCCCTCCGGTTCCTCGCATCCTGAATCGGCCTACGGGGCGGCGCTTTCGCTCCTGCGCGTGTGACGGTGGCCTCAAGCTTCTTCTTGAGTTCTAGAAGTTCCTCCGCCTCGCGCTCCTGTGAGCCGGTGGGCCGTCGTCTCGCCCTCGGCCGGGAAGGTTGTTGGTCTCGTAAATCCGCACCTTCGAGTTGAAGAGGCTAACAACGAACGCGATCGGAGCTATCAAACCGTGCCAGAGACCCGCCCAGAGTCCCGCTGAAGGCCCATCGGGTCTCTTCCACCTGGAGCCAGGCCCCCCAAGGGCAAGCACGTTGGCCATGATCTCCTCCCGGTAACGTACTTCTAGAGCGACCCACGACGGTCGCCCCGTTGCCTAGGGCGCGCCCGGCAGTTTCCTTCTTGAGGTTGAGCGGGAACCGCCGCCTAATCAGTAGCCTTTCTCGCACTTCGCTGTGGGCGACCACGCTGGCAGGACGCTGTGGCCTCCGGTTGTGAGCCTCGTAAGGTCGGAGCCGTCGGCGGCCACCGCGTAGATGTCGAGGCTGAGTCCCGGCTCTCCCCCCATCATTTCTGCCATTTCACCAAGCGGGACTGGCATTCGGGTCAAGACGACTCTGGATCCGTCTGGCGACCAAGAGACCGGACGCACCCCAGCCATGACGAACATGACCTGATCGGCGAGCTGGGTTCGATTCGTACCGTCCGCGTTCATCACTTCAAGAAGCACGTCCTCATCGCTCACCGTCTCGAAAGCGATCCTCGAATCGTCGGGTGACCACGACGGCCGCCAGGCCAACCCGGAGCTATCCGTAAGCCGCGTGACATTCGTACCGTCCGCGTTCATCACGACGATGTCGCTGTGACCTCGATCGGCGGAGACGAACACGATCTTGGATCCATCCGGCGACCAGGTCGGATTGGTTCCAGCCGCCAGTCTCCGAGCAGCGGTCCCGTCGGCGTTCATCACGTAAATGCCCCTGGGCTCTCTCTGAGACTCGAAGAGGATCTTGGACCCATCCGGGGACCAGGAGGGCTCCCAATCGTTGGATTTGGTGTTGTTGGTAAGATTGGTCAGGTTAGAACCGTCCACGTTGACGACGAAGATGTCTCGGTAGGATGTCGTAAGGCTGGCGTCGAAGAGGATGCGCGAGTTATCGGGAGAGAAGTAGGCGCGCAAGTCGCCCTGGGGGTCCTCTCCGCCCGTACGTGCGACAAGGGTCTCGTGGGATCCCTCGGCATCCACGACGTAGATCTCGATTAGCCCTCGCCTGAAAACGATCCAACATCCGTCAGGAGACCACATCGGCCAATCGTCAGGCCCGCTCGTTAGCCTCCTCTGGTTGCCCCCGTCGCCGTCCATGATGAACAGGCCGGGTTCTCCGTCGGCCTCAGACTGGAAGAGGATCCGGCCCTCTTCCGTTTGGGCGCTCGCGTGCGGGGTCGTTGCCACCATCAGCAGTACCGGGAGGGTGCATGACGCGATGAGCCGATGGACTCCGCCTCTCCGGTGAAAGAAGGCTGGGCAAAAGGAGGAGGGATGCAGCACTGCTACTCCTCAGAAACGAGAAACCGAGGGGTCGCTCCCGCCTCATAGGATGAACAGCGCCGGCGCGGAGGCGCAACAGTTCTTGCCAACACAGGGCAGCAAATCGGTCCACCAGATGGGCGCTGATGGCACGTAAGTCGTTATGGGCCCGGCAGGACTCGAACCTGCGACCTTGGGATTATGAGTCCCCTGCTCTGACCAACTGAGCTACGGGCCCGTTACATCCTCGACGAGGCTCGCCTGGTCCGGCTCAATTCGGCGGGGCGGTCGTCACATACACCAAGTCGTTCCCCTGGAACACCGCCCGGTAGTAGTCACTCCCGCAGTGATAGTACTCCACGCCACCGGAAGGCGTAGAGACGCAACCCGATGGGAGCGTCGACTGGACCGTGCCAACCGGCAGGGGTTGACCGGCGCCACCGGCCGGCGGCGGTTGGGCGGGCGGTTGCTGGGCGCCAGGCTGCTGAGGTTGCGCTTGTTGCTGCTGGTCGGCCGTCTGCTGCTGCGGCTGCTGCTGAGCCGGGGCTTGCTGGGGTTGCGCTTGTTGTTGCTGGGCGGCTTGCTGTTGCTGTTGTTGCTGCTGGGCAGAGGCCTCGTCGGCGGCGTGAGTCTCGCTGCCTACTACGACGGCCGTCCGGCGCCGGGTCCGGCGTCGGGTCCGGCGAAACGCGCCGCCCGCCTGCGCCTCCGCGGTGGCGTGCGTCACTTGCAGGGGGACCCACGGCACCCATGGGGAGGGCTCGAAAGATAGATCGGGGGCAAGAAGCAGGAGGATGCCAGCGAGCATTCCTGCCGTTCGGAGTCTCGGCTTCATCATCGTCCTCCGTCGGGCGACATCGGGTCGGGAACTCCACTCGATTCGGCTCTCAGGAACGGCACCGGCCGGGCCCCTTCGGGTGGCACGAAGGTGAAGGCGGTATCGGGAACGGCCGGATCGAGGTTCCAGTTGCTCATGACGGCCGCTACGCTCAGCAGCTCGGGGGTCGTCGTGTCGGTGACGAGGTACTTGAGCGGCACCGGCGGCCCGCTGTCGGCCACCCAGATCTGGAAATCGACATCCGGGCGGCTGAAGAGCAGATGATCGCAGCGGACCCCGTTGATCATCTCCTTGCCGACGACGACGGCCAGGTCCACGCCCTGCATCAGCAGCGGGAAGACATCGCGGTGGACCAAGTCGGAGATCGGCGTGCCGATGCCGAGCGAGTCGTACGCGAACTGGAACATCTCCTCGATCGTCCCGGGCGCGACCTCCACGCCATAAACGCCATCGGGAGGGTTGTACAGGGTGAGAATCTCACCGTTGTAATAGAAGATCTGATCGATGCCATCCCCGTGGC
The DNA here is from genome assembly GCA_964510615.1 of uncultured Gemmatimonadota bacterium. Taxonomy (GTDB): domain Bacteria; phylum Gemmatimonadota; class Gemmatimonadetes; order Palauibacterales; family Palauibacteraceae. Next base: position 24,411 of record CAZEBA010000034.1, on the reverse strand, counting down.
GTTCGGTCCGCAGGTGGTTCGGCCGGCTAACCAGCGCCGTCCCGAACATCTCGTAATCGATCCGGTGCCCGGAGTCGACCACATCCTCCCACGAGCTTTGCGCGTCCACGCTGAATCGCTCCAGACCGCTGAGCCAGTCCGTGGTGCGTCGCAGAATCTCCACGGCTTCCGGGTCCACCGTCGGTCCCTGCGCCTGCGCCCGAGCCTTGGTGGAGCCGGCCGCCGAGAGCGCCAACAGGCCGACCGTCACCCATGCGACTGATTGCCTGCCAATCCGTCCGCTCATCGTCTCACTTCTCTCCTCGTTACGTGCTGGGCGGCCCGAGAGCTACTCCTCTGGCGTGCCCGATGTCCGATGCCACGATGGGCCTTCGAGTGGCCGGGACGCAACGGCGTCGGCCTGCGCGCGCTATAGCGTTCCGTACAGCCGGTCCCCGGCGTCTCCCAACCCGGGCAGGATGTAGCCGTGCTCGTTCAGCGTCCGGTCCAGGGCCGCCGTGAACACCGGGACCTCGGGGTGATCGTGCAGCAGCCTCCGGACGCCCTCCGGCGCCGCTACGATGCACATGAGCCGGATCCTGTCGGCCCCGCTCTTCTTGAGGAAGCTGATCGCTGCGCTCGCCGAGCCGCCCGTGGCCAGCATCGGATCGGTGACGATGAACTGCCGCTCCTCCGGGTGGGGCGGGATCTTGAAGTAGTAGTCGACCGGCTCGAGCGTGTCGTGGTGGCGGTAGAGCCCGATGTGACCCACCCGCATGGTGGGGAGCAGCCGCATCACCCCGTCCACCATGCCGAGCCCGGCCCGCAGGATCGGGATCAGCGTGATGCGCGTCCCGCTCACCCGGTATCCCTTCGCGAACTCGAGCGGCGTCTCGACCTCGTACTCCTCCGTATCGAGGTCCGCCGTCACCTCGTAGGCCATCAGCATGGCGATCTCGTCCACCAGCTCCATGAACTCCTTCTTCTGCGTACCGACGTCCCGCAGGAGCGAGACCTTGTGGCGCAGGAGCGGATGGTCGACGACCGTCAGATTCGGGTACTCCCTGGAATCAGCCAGCGCCCGATCTCCTTTCATCTCGTGCAGCGAGCCTCCCCGCGCCTTGCGTGACGCCGGTCCGACGTCGGAGCGGCCCTTCACGGCTCGACCCGAATCGCCGGCGGGCCGGATTCGATCCGGCCGATGACCGCCGCGGTATAGCCCTCCTCCCGAAGCCGACCGGCGGCCGCTGCGGCTTTCTCCTCCATCAGGAAGGCGAGCAGGCCGCCCGAGGTCTGGGCATCGCAGAGCAACCACCGGTGCGCCTCGCTCACCTCGGCACTCCACGATACCAGCGATTCGACCGAGCGTCGATTCCGGTCGGTGCCCCCGGGACGGACGCCCGCGGCGGCCAGCTCGAGGGCGCCGGGGAGGAGCGCCGGCGCGGACGCCTCGACCCGTGCCGCCACCTTCGAGGCTCGGCAGACCTCGGCCAGGTGCCCGAGCAGCCCGTACCCCGTCACGTCGGTGGCTGCGTGCACGTCGAATCCCGTGAGGACCTCCGCCGCCTCCCGATTGAGCCGCCGCATCGACCGCACGGCGGCCATCACCGATCCCTCGCCGGCCGACCCCTGCTTGAGGCCGGTGGTGATCACGCCGGTGCCGAGCGCCTTTCCCAGCACGATCGCGTCCCCGGGCCGCGCCCCAGTCTTGCGCCAGAGCCGTTCCGGGTCGGCCAGCCCGAGCGCCACCATGCCGAACTTGGGCTCCGGATCATCGATCGAGTGACCGCCGGCGACCGAGATGCCCGCCTCGGCGCAGGTGGAGGCGGCGCCGCGCAGGATCGCCCCGACGACGTCGGGGCCGAGCGACTCGAGCCGCACGGCGAGCACGTTGAGCGCGAACAGCGGTCGCGCCCGCATGGCATAGAGGTCGCTGAGCGCGTTGGCGGCCGCGATCGCCCCGAAGTCCGCCGGATCGTCCACGATCGGCGTGAAGAAGTCGAGGCTGGCCACGATCGCCTGCCTCTCCCCCAATCGATACACGGCGGCATCATCGGGAGACTCGAGGCCGACGAGCAGGCTCGGGTCCTCCCTCAACTCCACGAATCCCAGAACGTGTTGCAGGTCCTCCGGACCCAGCTTGCACGCTCAGCCGGCACCGTGTGAGTATTGTGTAAGCCGAACGCGTTCCGCAGAGGGCGTGTTCATTCCGGAAGCTACCCACCCCCCGAAGCCGCCTGCAACGCACGACGATGAAGTGGCGAAGGAGCCCGGAAGCGGGAGACCCGGCCCGGCAGCGCGAGGCGATGGTCGAGCACCAGATCCGCCGTCGGGGCCTCCGTGACGAGCCGGTCCTGCAGGCCATGCTGGCGGTGCCCCGGCACCTGTTCGTGCCCGCCTCGTGGGCGCGGGAGGCGTACGGCGACCACGCGCTCCCGATCGGCCATGGGCAGACGATCTCGCAGCCCTACATCGTCGCGCTGATGACTAGCCTGCTCGACCCGGAGCCGGGCCTCAAGGTCCTGGAGATCGGCACGGGCTCGGGCTATCAGGCCGCCGTCCTGGCGGCCTGTGGCCTCGAGATCTACTCGATCGAGCGCATACCGGCGCTGTCGGCGTTCGCGCGCGAAAACCTGGCGGCGGCCGGCTACCTCGACCGGGTTCGCCTCCGGGTGGGGGACGGCAGCAAGGGCTGGCCGGAGGAAGCGCCGTTCGCGCGGGCCATCCTCACGGCGGGGGCTCCGGACGTGCCGGAGGCGATCGTGGAGCAGCTTGCGCCCGATGGGGTGATCGTGGCGCCGGTGGGCGGCTACGGTCTGCAGACGATCTACCGGTACCGCGAGAAGGAGGGACGGTTGATCAGTGAGCCCATCGAGGGGGCGCGCTTCGTCCCGCTCATCGAGGCGGAGGCGGAGGAAGCGGGCGACATTGCGGAGTAGGGAGCCGCCGCCGTTTCTACCAGTTTCGCTCCACGACGGGATCCCGTAGCCGCCCGCGTCGCAGCGTCTTGTCGCGCACCTCGTCCTCCGCGCCGGCCGCCTGCTGCAGAAGCTGCTCGGCCTCCTCGCGCGTCAGGCTGGGCGCCTCGCCGCCGGGCTCCGCCGGACCCGGCTGCCCGGCCGATCCGCCGGCCCCGCCCTGCTCCTCATCCTCGTCCTGGCTCGATCCGCCTCCTCCGGCCGAGGTCTCCTCCAGCCAGCGGTTCACCAGCTCCAAGTTCCAGCGCGCGTTGAGGTCGTCCGGGTCGCCTCGCAGCACCTCCCGGAACGCGTCGCGGGCCGACACGAGCCGCTCGCGCCGCTCATCCTCCGGCGCATCGCCGGCCGGATGCCCCTCCATGGCGTTCGCCAGACCGAGGTTGTAGCGGGCGAACCGCTCCACCTTGCCCTCCCCCTCGTCGGCCGCCCTGGCCAGCTCGGTCCGCGCCTCCGGCCACTGCCGGGCCGCCAGGTACGCGGTACCCAGGTTGTACAGATCGCGAGGCTTCTTCGACCGCTCGGCCCTGTCGCGATATCGGTCGATCTCCGCCTCCATGTCGTTCGTCGGCGCCCCATCCCCGGCTCGGTCGCCGACGCCGGGCTCCTCCTGCGCGGGCGCGGAGCCCGCGCCTGCCATGGCGAAGGCGGCGAACGCGATGGCGGTGAGGGCCGCCACGAGACCGCCCGAGACGGTTCCGAGCGGCACGCGCCGCGCCAAAGACAGACGGGCCGACGGCAGACCGCCCGAGGGCAAACCGCCGGAGGGGGGACCGTCGGAGGGAGAGCCGCCCGAGGGCAAACCGCCGGACATCACGCTCTCCTCGCCACGAAGCCTTCGGCCCAGAGGGCGAGGAAGGCCAGCACGAGGAACAGGTTCGCGGTCCCGGCACTCCTCGGACGATCATCCAGCCCGGCCAGGCTGAGCCGCGAAACGATGCGGCCGACCGTATCGTCGCTCGCCTCCTCGTAGGATCCGCCGGTCGCGCTCGCGATCGACTTCAGCGACTCGTCATCGAGCCTGGTGGTGACGATCTCGCCGTCGGGACCGCGGAGATAGCTGCCCGGTGGACCGGCCCGCCGTCCGGCGAGGCCGACGGCGGCGGCGGCCGAGATTCGCCCGCCCTGACGGGTTCCGACACCGATCGTGTGGATCTCGATGCCGCTCCTCGAGGCCCGCTCGATCGACTCGCGCAGCTCCTGCTGCTCCCCCTCCGTCGACTCGCCATCGGTAAACAGGATGATCGCCTTGCGGTTGTCCTCCTCTCCGCCATCGAGCAGCTGGAGCGCCTGCGCGAGGCCGGAAGCCAGGGCCGAGCCGCCCCGGCCCACCACCGCCGGGTGGACACTCTCGGCATACATCAGCGCCGCGTCGCGGTCGGTCGTGAGCGGCGAGAGCACGTAGCCGCGGCCGGCGAAGTAGACCACCGCGAGGCGGCCCGGCAACAGGGCGATGAACCGCCGCGCCATCTCCTGCTGCACGGCGAGGCGCGTCGGCGTGAGGTCGTCCGCCAGCATCGAGTTGGAGGCGTCCAGGACGAGGACGGTCTCGAGCCCGGCCGGATCCTGTCGCTCCGCGTCGTCCTTGGAGCCGCCGATCGCCGCGAGGCCGAGGGCGACGATCCCGATCCCCAGCGCCACGCTGCGCAGGGCGGTGAGGACCGGCGAGGCCTCGCCGACGAGCAGCCGGATGACGCGCGGGTCGGCGAGCCGCTCTCGCTCCTGCCGCGCGCGCCAGACGGCGACCCCCCGCAGGAGCAGCACAACGAGGACGACCAGGGCCACCAGCATCGGGCTCATGCGTGCAGCACCCGGAGGCCGCGCGTGGCCGCGCCGGCCAGCTCGAGGACCAGGAGCCCCATCGCCAGCCAAAGGAGCTCGGGGCGGAGGGCCACGCTCTCCACGGTGCGGATCTCCCGGATGGGAGCCGTCTCCAGCTCGTCGATCCGCCTATAGATGCGGGCGAGCGCGTCGGGATCCGTGGCGCGGAAGTAGAGACCCCCGGTGGCCGCCGCAATCGACTCGAGCAACTCCTCGTTCACCCGCACCTGGACGTTGGCGTACTGGTAGCCATAGGCGGTGCGGGCGATCGGCACGGGAGCGACCCCATCCCGCCCGATTCCGATCGTGTACACGCGAATCCCGAGCGCCCGGGCCGCGCCCGCCGCATCGAGGGGGCCGATGGTGCCGCTGTTGTTGTCGCCATCGGTGAGCAGGATCACGACCTTGGAGCTCGACTCGAGCCCGCGCAGACGATTCGCGGCCGTCGCGAGCGCCACCCCGATGGCCGTGCCGTCGCGAAGCTGGCCCACATCGAGCTCCTCCACGGCGGTGACGACGAGATCGTGATCCAGGGTTCCCGGGATCACCGTGAGCGCTTCCCCGGAGAAGCTCACCAAGCCGAGCCAATCCTCTTCGCGTCCTTCGATGAAGCGCTGCACCTCCCGCTTCGCGATCGCCAGTCGGTTCTGGGGCCGAAAGTCCTCCGCCAGCATGGAGCTCGAGATGTCGACCACCAGGACGATCGCCACTCCCTCCGTAACCTCCTCCACCCTCTGGAACAGGCGCTGCGGCTGGAGCAGTGCCAGCAGGACGAGCACCAGGGCCGCCGTACGGAGCGCCGGCTGCCAGAGCCACCAGATCCATCGCGTCGGACTCGCGGCCGAGTGCAGAAGCGACGTCCGCGTGTACGGCACCCGCACGCGCCGCCGCCCGGCCCACCACCATCCGAGCGGAATCAGCGGCAGCAGGAGCAGGTACATCCAGCCCGAGAAGGTGAGCCCGCTCACGGCGACTCCCCGTCTCCCCGCCCCGGCTCGACCCCGAGCAGGCCATGACGCGAGGCGATCCAGTCCCGGCACGCATCAGAGGCCTCGATCGGCCCCCCGTACCCTCCCCCGAGCCGGGCGAACCGGACCCGCGCCGAGTACTCGAGGGCATGTGCCAGCCGGCGGTCGCCGTTCACGACCGCACGGGTGGGCACACCGGGCGCCCACCCCTCGGTCGCTGCCAGGTACCGCCGCAGAACCGCCTCCAGCCCATCGCAGAAGGCATCGTGTTCGATCTCGCCGCCCCGCCACCGCTCCATGAGGCTCTTCAGCTCGGCCAGGGCGCGCTCCCAGGGGGAGAGCGACCGGGTGGTCTCCATCGGCTCCTCGTCTCGCTTGCGGAACCGTCGGTAGGCCCAGAGGCCGATGAGCAGCGCGAGCAGAGCGAGCAGTAGCAGGAGAGAGAACGGCAGCGGGCGCAGGAAGGGCAGCGCCTGCCGGAGCTCGAGGCCCTCGATCTCGGCGGGGAGCACCGTCTCCACGGTCAGCGGCGGGACCGGAACCCGGAGCTCGATCGGCTCGGCCTCATCCGCAGACCGCACGAGCAGTACGCCGATCGGTGGCATCACGCGGGATCCCGCCGTCCAGGCCACGACGCGGTAGTAGGCGCGGGAGACGCCGCTCAGCGGCCGCCGTCGCCCGACCTCCACCTCTCCGACCTGCTCCAC
>CAZEBA010000034.1:0-17861 GCA_964510615.1 uncultured Gemmatimonadota bacterium | reverse complement strand
AAGAACGCGGCCAGCTCCGCCGCGTACGAGGAGTCCGTCCGAAGCTCGATCTCGTCCACGCCGGAACGGCGAATCCCGCGCTTGAGCTCGTCACGCTGCGCCTCGGCCAACTCGCGCAGCCGACGGCGGGTGCGCCGGTCGGCGAGGTCAGCGATCTCGCGTGCGCCCGTCTCCGGATTCTGGACCTCCACGAGCCCGGAGCGCGGGAGATCGAGCTCGGCCGGATCGTGAATCTCGATGGCGACCACGTCATGTCGTCCGGCGGCGGCGCGCAGCGCCTGCTCCGCCCGCCCTCCCAGGAAGTCGGAGATCACGAAGATCAGAGAGCGCACCTTCAGGTACCGGGTCGCCGCGTCGAGAGCGCCGGCCAGGTCCGTTCCGGTGCCCTGAGGGCGAAAGCGCAGCAGCTCGTACAGCAGACAGAGCACCCGACCGCGACCACGCAGCGGCGGTACGAAGCGCTCGACCCGATCGGTGAACAGCAGCAGGCCGACCCGGTCGTTGTTGCGAGCCGCCGCCAGCGCCAGCACGCCCGCCACCTCGTAGGCCAGCTCTCGCTTCAGGCGGAGCCGGGTGCCGAACCCGGTGGAGGGAGAGAGGTCGACGACCAGAAGGACGGTGAGCTCGCGCTCCTCCACGAAGCGCTTCACGTAGGGACGCCCCATGCGCGCCGTGACCTTCCAGTCGATGGACGTGAACGGATCGCCCGACTGGTACGCTCTGACCTCGGAGAACTCGATCCCGTGGCCGCGAAAGACCGAGTCGTAGGCGCCGAGGGCGCGGCCGTCGACGAGGCGCCGGGCCTTCAGCTCCAGCCGCCGCGCGCGAGCCGCCAGCTCCGCACTGCTGACGGCTGACTCGCCGGCCGCCGTCGCGGCCTTGCGCCACAGCCCGATCACGGCACCGGCACGGTCTCCAGCAGGCGGGCCAGGACATCCTCCGAACGCACCTGCTCCGCCTCGGCCTGGAAGGTCAGCACGATCCGGTGCCGGAGAACGTCGTGAGCCACCTGCTGCACGTCCTCCGGGAGCACGTAGGGCCGGCCGTTGAGGAACGCGAACGCGCGCGCGGCCCGGGCGAGGTAGATGGTGGCACGCGGCGACGCCCCGTACTCGATCCATTCCCGAACGTTGGCCACGCCGGCCGTCTCCGGATCTCGGGTGGCGAGCACCAGGTCGAGGATGTAGTCCTCGATGCGGGTATCGAGGTAGATGCCGGGCAGGCGCTCCCGGACCTCGAGGATCTGCTCCGGGTGAACGACCGAGTGGATGGGCGCCAGCCGGTCGGTCGCCATGCGCCGCATGATCTCGCGCTCTTCCTCCCGGCTCGGATAGTCGACGCGCACCTTGAACATGAAGCGGTCGACCTGGGCCTCCGGGAGCGGGTAGGTGCCCTCGTGCTCGATCGGGTTCTGTGTGGCGAGTACGAGGAACGGTCGCGGCAGCGGGTAGCTCGTGTCCCCGATCGTCACCTGTCGCTCCTGCATCGCCTCCAGCAGGGCCGACTGCACCTTGGCAGGCGCGCGGTTCACCTCGTCGGCCAGCACGAGATTGCTGAAGATCGGCCCTCGTTTCGGCACGAACTCGCCGGTGGCCTCGTCCCAGACGAGGGTCCCGATGAGGTCGGCCGGCAGGAGGTCGGGGGTGAACTGGATGCGGCGAAAGGTCACGTGGAGGGCATCGGCCAGGGTCCGCACCGCCAGCGTTTTGGCCAGGCCGGGAACGCCCTCGAGCAGGACGTGTCCGCCCGTGAGCAGGCCGATCAGCAGCCGGTCGACCATCTGTCGTTGCCCGACCACGCGGGCCGCGACGGCTTCCCGAATCTCGGTGAGGAACGCGGCGGCATCTCCGATCTCGCCGGCGAGGCGATCCAGCTCCGCCTCCGACAGCCGTTCCGCCACGCCCGAGGGATCCATCATCATCCGCCACCGTCCATCAGAGAACGCCTCCTCCGTGCCTCACCGTCTCACTGGGACGGCTCAGCGCTTCGCTCGTTCGCCCGCGTCTTCCACCCGGAAGACGAACGCCGCCAGGGCTCCGGGTCGGATCGCGCCGGATCGGGCCCGGGGATCCAGGTCCCTAGCCGACCCCTCGTCCGCGCCCGTGCCATCCACCTGATCCCGGATGAACGCGGCGCAGCGTTCCCGCCATTTCACCCAGGAAACGGCGCGAAGGTCCACCCAACCCTGGCCGGCCCAGCGGCAATCCCGCAGCGACTCGCCCGCTGGCGGCCGGATCTTGATCGACGGGCCGCGGAGGAGGTGACGGCCGTCCGGCAGCAGGATCGGCAGCCCGATCGACACGATGCCGGAGCGCAAGTCGCGGTCGGTCTCGATGAGCGCGGCCGCCCTCGCCGCCGTCTCCTTCTCCTCCAGCTGCGCCGCGGCCCGGACATCGTCGAACAGCTCCCGGAGGATCGCCGCCTCGAACAGCAGTTTGCTGAGACGGGGCGGACCGAGCATCTCGAAGGCGATCGAGCGCACGCCGTGCTCCGCCTCGAGCTCCTCCATGCGCCGGAGCGCGGCCTCGCGCAGCACCCCGCCGCGGTACGTCGGACCGGAGCTCGAGGCGTCCAGGGCCGCGATGATGTCGCGTCCGGTGGGCCGCCCGACGATCTCGTCGACCGTCGTCTGCGCGATCTCCTCCGGCGTGATGATCTCCATCATGCGCAGCTCCGAGATCGCCTCGAACTCCGCGAGGCTGAACAAGCCGTTCTCGCCCGCGTCCAGCCAGACCGACTCGATCGCGTCCTCCAGTCGCTCGCACGCCTCCTCCGCCGATCGATCCAGGGCCGCTTCAAGGACGACCGGTCGGATGGCATCGTAACGCGGCATGGTCTGCCGACCTCGCATCACCGGTCCGTAGGCGATCCGCTTCCAGGCGATCGCGGCCGTCGGCTTCACCTCCTTGACGACCGGGGCGTCCGGCGTCCGGGCCATCAGGTAGAGCAGCAGCGACTGCGCACCCGCCACGCTCGCCTTGGCGAGGAGCGCTCGGGAGGGGCGTTCTTCGGAGTGCGTGAACGGGACGTTGAGTCCCATGCCGCCGGTGCCCGAGGTGCCGATCTTCAGGTACACCTGCGTGCCGGCCCTCCGCATCCCCCCCAGCAGCAGCTGCACGTGTCGGATGAGCTGGGGGAGGTAGAGCATCGTTAGGTGCGCCTCGACTTCGGCCACGTCGACGCGCTTCTCCGCCGCCGCCACCCGCAGCCGCTGCACCGACCCGAACAGCTCCTGGTAGGCGATGGCCGTGGCCGTGTTGATGCAGTCGATGACGATGTGTGGGCGGTGGCGTTGCAGGAGCGAGAACAGCGTCGAGTTCGAGAACGCCTCTTCGCTCAGCTCGCCGAAGATGTCCTCCACCAGCTCCTTCCTCAGCTTGTCGGAGGCCAGGATCTCGTCGCGGGTGTGCTCGCGGTGCGACCGCCGCACGAAGATGTCGCCCCACTCCGGGATGAGCTCGATCTCATCCGCTCCCGGCGAGCCTCGAAGCTCGGCCACCGCGTCGCGCGCCTCCTGCTCCCGGAGACCCCCGACGACGATGCGCGCGGGCCGGAGCGGGATCAGCCGGCGGGCGATCGCCGAGCCCACCAGACCCGAACCGCCGAGGATCACGACGACGCGATCTGCTATGTCCACGCTCTCGCTCTCTGTGTATTCAGTGTATTCAGTTCCGCCCCCTGCCGACGCTCGCGTTTCGACCCTCGGGCTGGACGGGAGGCGACGCCGCCGCGTCTCGCAGCGCCGCCGCCTCTGCGCTCGAGAGGTCCCGCCAGTCGCCCGGCGCCAGATCGCCGAGCTCGATCGGGCCGAGCGCGAGCCGCTTCAGGTAGCGGATGCCGACGTCGAGCCGATCCATCAGCCGGCGGATCTCGCGGTTCCTTCCCTCGTGCAGCTCGATCAGCAGCACCGTGCCTCCCCGGCTCTTCCGCAGGTGCGCTCGATCCGCCGCGGCCAGCCCGTCCTCCAGCTCGACGCCGCGCAGCAGCCGATCCACCAGGCCGGGCGGAACCGGTTCTCGCAGGCCTACCTCGTAGCGCCGGGGCGTTTGCGAGCTGGGATGCAACAGGCGGTGAGCTGCATCGCCCTCGTTGGTGAGGAGGAGGAGGCCCTCGCTCAACATATCCAGGCGGCCAACGTGAAACAGCGGGCCCAGGGCGGATGGCAGGAGATCGTAGATGGTCGGCCGCCCCCGCGGATCCCTACGCGTGCAGACGTAGCCGGGGGGCTTGTGCAGGGCCACCCAGCGCGCCGCTGCCGGTGTGAGCGACCGTCCGTCCACCTCCACGGCGCTGCCCGGCCGGACGCGGGTACCGGGTCGGGTGACGATCTCCCCGTCGACGCGCACGCGACCGGCGGCGATCAGCTCCTCGCACGCGCGGCGCGACGCGATGCCGGCGCGGGCCAGGTACTTCTGCAGCCTGGTTCCGCGGTCCGTCACACGGTCGCTGGCTCGGGTTCGCCGGACCGGCTCTCCGCCTCGGCCTCATCCTGCGCATCATCGACGGCCGGCACATCATCGACGCCCTGCGCCGCCTCGGCGCTCGCCTCCGGCTCCACGGCCTCTTCGGACAGCGGCACCTCCACGTGCCGCTCGGCCTGCAGGATTACGGGCAGGTCTTCCAGCCGAGGCAGGTCGGAGAGGTTGCGCAGGCCGAAGTGGTCCAGCAACCGCGTGGTGGTTCCGTACAGGAGCGGGCGTCCGATCCCCTCGCCTCGTCCCACCACGTCGATCAGCTCCCACTCCTGGAGCGTCCGGAGGACGGTGGTCGAGCCGACCCCGCGAATGTCCTCGATCTCCACCCGGCTGATCGGCTGCCGATAGGCGATGATCGCCAGCGTCTCGAGCGCGGCCGGGGACAGGCCCTGCACCCGCGGTATGGAGTCGAATCGCTCCAGATACGGCGCATACTCGGGGCGGGTGAGAATCTGGAAGCCGTCTCCCAGGTTGTAGATCTGGAACGACCGCTCCTGCCGCTCGTACTCCTCCCGCAGCTCGGTCAGCGCCTCTTCGACCGTCGCCTCGGTCAGCGACTCGTCGGCGCGGGCAATGTCCCGCGGACTGAGCGGCGACTGGCTCGCGAACAGCGCGGCCTCGACGATCTGGGTCGGCCTCATGTCTCCTCCTCGGCATTGTCCGTGGCCCGTGTGCCGCGCAGCAAGAAGATGGAACCGAAGGCCCGCACCTGCTCGAGCCGGATGGTCTGACGACGCGCGAGCTCGAGGCTCGCCAACAGGGCGGCCACCGCGTGCTGCCGTGTGCCCCACGGCTCGAACAGCTTGGCGAAGGCCACCCGCCGCGCCTTGCGCAGAAGCTGGCGAACGAGAGAGATCTTCTCTGCGATGCTGACCCCCCGCAACGGTGCGTGATGGACGCGGGCCGCCGCCCGCTCCAGCGCACGGCGAGCCGCCAGCGCCAGGTCGGCGATGCCGAACTCCACCTCACGCTCCACCGGCTCGGGCGGGAGGCGCGCCTCGATGAAGCCCTTGCCGAAGTGCCGCGACCGGTCTCCCTCGGCCCCCGCCAGGAGGTGGGAGATCTCCTGGAAGTGCTCGTACTCGAGCAACCGACGGACGAGCTCCGCCCGGGGATCCTCGTCCCATTCGATCTCGCCCGAGCGGGGAAGCAGCAGCTGCGCCTTGATCCGCACCAACGTCGCCGCCATCTCGAGAAACTCGCCGGCCCGGTCCAGATCCAGCTTCTGAATGCCCTCATCGAGCGCGGCCTGGAACTGATCCGTGATTCGGGCGATCGGGATGTCGAAGATGTCGATGTCCTGGGATCGGATCAGGTGGAGCAGGAGGTCGAGAGGTCCGCTGAAACGATCGAGGTCGACGACGAACGGCTCCGGCCCGAGGACGTCGCGGCTGCGGGGCATGGCGCGGACCGTGGCCTCGCTCACGTTCGTCCTCCCTTCCGACCTCGACGACCGTTCGTCCGACCTCGACGCTCCTTCTCGCGACGCCCGGACCTGCTCATGCGACCCCATCGATCACGCCCCTGGCGACCTCCATCAGGAACCGAACCGGATACAGCAAGCCGCTCAGCAACCCGGGGACCAGAATCACGAGGAAGAGGAGCACGATCCCGTAGCGCCCGAGCTCCCGATACTTCGCTCCCAGGGCCGGCGGCAGCAGGTGGTACAGCAGATGGGATCCGTCGAGGGGAGGAATGGGAATGAGATTGAAGACGGCGAGCAGCAGGTTCAGAAACAGCCCGAACTCCGACATCCGCCGGAGGCCGCCCAAGAGGCCCGGATCTCCGGCGTCCACGCCCGCCGCCGAGAGCCCCAACGCCGCGAGGAAGAAGAGGAGGGCGAGCACGAAGTTCGCCATCACGCCCGCGCTGGAAACCAGGATGTCGCCCCTCCGGTAATCCCGGAAGTTCCGGGCGTTGACCGGAACCGGCTTCGCCCACCCGAGGATGAAGCCGGCGCTGCTGAAGAAGAGCAGAAGGGGCACGAGGACGGTGCCGACCGGATCGATGTGCGGCAGAGGATTCATCGTGAGTCGGCCCAACATGAGAGCGGTCGAATCGCCCTGGGAGAGAGCCGCCCGCGCGTGGGCGTACTCGTGGGCCACCACCGAGAGAAGCAGCACGGGAACCAGGAGGAGAAGCGCGTCGAAAGAGGCCATCACGCCGGGCGTTTCTTGATCTCGCTCCGGGCCGCCGGTATAATTCGCGGCCGTTCTTTCGCTGACTCGAACCCGTCGAACGCAAAGAGGGGATAGACCAGGTGCCCAATACAGCGAGTGCCAAGAAGAGGCTGCGACAGTCGACCAAGCGGCGCCTGCACAACCGCAGGATCAAGTCGGCGATCCGCACCCGGACGCGAAAGCTGCTCGAGATGCAGGACGCGGAGGGAGCGCAGGAAGCGCTCTCCGAGCTGTATACCATGCTCGATCGGGCCGCCGGCCAGCGGGTACTGCACCCCAACACGGCCGCCCGCAAGAAGGCCCAGCTCGCGCGGCACGTCCAGCGGCTGTCCGGCTGAGCACCCGTAGGCGGCGCCCGGCGTCGCCCTACGCGTCCGACCCCGAACCTTCCTTCCTCCCTTCCCCTTCGCTCTCCTCGTTCAGCATCGCGGACACCGCGTCCAGATTGTCGATCTCGTCGAGGGAGAGGGACTCGAGGAACTCCAGATCGTCGAGGTAATCCTCCTCGTCGGCCGGGCTGGCGGCGTCCTCCCGCTCTTCCGTGGCCCCCGATTCCCGACCTGAGGCCTCCAGCTCTTCGGCCCGCGTCTCCTGCTCGGTGGCCGGAGGCTCGACCTCGGTCGCGGCCTCGGTGCCTGCTTCTTCGACGGTCGCGGCGGCGGCCGCGGACGACGAAGCGGGTGGGGCGCGGCTCTCGGTCTTCTTCTCGCTCGGCCAGGTGTCCCCGGTTGGGACGGCCTTCTTCTCGCTCGGCCAGGCGTCTTCGGCAGCGGCCGGCCGCGTGCTCCACGCCGTGCCCGTCCGGGGCGCCGCGGTGGAAACGCCCGCCCGGAGGTTGGCCAGCACGCCCACCACGTCCTCGAGCTGCTCCAATGCACTCCGGTCGGCCGCCAACTCGGCGTCGAGAGCGGCAAGCTTCTCATCGTGCGCCGCCTTGCGCTTCTGGAACTCGGCTTCCGCGAACTCGCCCACGGCGAAGCGCAGCTGCGCCTCTTCGAGCTCCGCCGCCCGCTTGTCCCGGTCCGACTCGAGTGCCGAGACGCTGGAGCGCCGCTCCTTGAGCGCCGACTCCATCTCCGAGCGGTGGGCCGTGAGGTCCGACTCCTGCTTGCGGAGCCGCGCCTCGTAGTCGGACCGTACCCGCTCGTAGACCTCTGTCCGGACGGTGCCGCTCAGCTCCTCGAGCCGCGCGAGCCATCCGCCCAGCGTGGCGCGGCGTTCGAGAAGCTGCGTGATCTCCTTCGGTATGACGTCCCGCGACTTTTCCTTCTCGCTCATCGGCTCGCCATCCTGCGGTTAGAGACTCCCCTGTCTTACGTAGGGCGGGCTGCCTTCCCTCGCCGGCGACGCCTCCTTCGGCAGCCGGTACCGGAGCTCACCGCCGACCCACGCGGCTCTCACGCGCCCCACCAGCTCCGCCCCGATGAAGGGCGTGTTGCGGCTCCCGGAAAGGAACGTCGACGGGTCGACCGTCCACCGTTCGGCCGGGTCGAAGACGACGATGTCGCCGGGGCTGCCCGGCCGCAACGTTCCGGCATCCAGACCCATGATCCGGGCCGGGCTGCAGGAGAGGCGATCCACCAGTCCGCCCAGGGAGAGGCGGTCCGTCGCGACGAGCTCGCGCATCGCCACCCCGAATGCGGTCTCCAGCCCGACGACGCCGAATGGGGCATCATCGAACTCCCGCTCCTTTTCCTCGTAGTGGTGCGGAGCATGGTCGGTCGCGATCACGTCGATCGTACCGTCCACCAGAGCCTCCAGCAGGGCCTCGCGATCCGCCTCCGTCCTGAGCGGCGGGTTCATCTTGGCTTCGGTGCGGTATCCGCGCACCGCGCTCTCGGTCAGCGCGAGGTGGTGCGGCGTGACTTCGGCGGTCACGTGGGCGCCGCCTTCCTTGGCGTGCCGGATCTGCTCGACCGCCTCGCGCGTCGACACGTGGCAGACGTGGAGGTGACCACCGGTCAGCGCCGCGATCTGGCAGTCGCGTGCGACCATTCCGGCCTCGGCGGCATTCGGCATCCCCCGAAGTCCGAGTGCGGTCGCGACCTTGCCCTCGTTCATCACGCCGCCGACCGATAGCTGGCGGTCCTCGGCATGCTGGAGGACCGGGATGCCGAACGCCTGCGTGTACTCCAGCAGGCGCCGCAGCAGCCCTGCGTTCCAGATCGGCTGGCCGTCGTCCGACACGGCCACGGCGCCCGCGGCGACCAGCTCGCCGACCTCGGTCATCTGCTCGCCGGCGAGGCCGCGCGACGCCGCACCCACCGGAAACACTTTCGCCCCGCGGGCCCGCTCGCCGGCGGCTCGGACGAACCCGACCGCGGCCGGATCGTCGATCGGCGGGTCGGTGTTCGGCATCGTCCACACGGTCGTGAACCCGCCCGCGACGGCGCAGGCGGCTCCGCTCTCGATCGTCTCCTTGTGTTCGTCGCCGGGCTCACGAAAGTGCACGTGGAGATCGATGAACCCCGGCGCGACCACGAGCCCGCCGACGTCGACCAATTCGGCGTCGTCCGGCACGGTCAGGTCGGGACCATAGGCCGCGACCCGACCTTGCCGGATCAGCAGCGAGCCATGGGCGTCCAATCCCTGCGAGGGATCGAGCAGCCTGCCGCCGGCAATGAGCAGCGGCCGGCTCATCCCTCACCTCCTCGAGCCGCATCCTTCGCCGACTCGGCCCGCTCGGGGCTGCCGCCGGCCAGCAGATAGAGCACCGCCATCCGGATCGCCACCCCGTTGGTCACCTGCGGCAGGATGAGCGACCAGGGGCCATCGGCCACGTCGGAATCGATCTCGACGCCTCGGTTCATCGGCCCGGGGTGGAGGACGGCGATCTCGCCGGGAGCTCGCTCCAGTCGGGCCCGGGTGACGCCGAAGAAGCGGTTGTACTCGCGGAGCGACGGGACCAATCCGGCGTCCATCCGCTCGAGCTGGAGCCGGAGCACGTAGAGCACCTCGGCCCACTCGATCGCCTCCTCCACCCTCGTGAGCACCGTGACGCCCAGCTCCTCGATGCCGAGTGGGATCAGCGTCTTGGGGCCGCATACCGCCACCTGCGCGCCGCACCTCAGCAGCCCCCAGATGTCCGAGCGGGCGACCCGGGAGTGCCGGACATCGCCGACGATGCAGACGCGCCGGCCCGCCAGCGACCCGAAGCGGTCGCGGATCGTGAGCAGGTCGAGGAGGGCCTGGGTCGGGTGCTCGTGCTGCCCGTCGCCGGCGTTGATCACGTTGGATGGGATTCGGTCGGCCAGGAACTGGGCCGCTCCCGAGGAGCCGTGCCGGATCACCACCATGTCGATCCGCATCGCCTCCAGGTTCCGGGCCGTGTCCACCAGGCTCTCGCCCTTCTGCACCGAGGAGCCGGAGGCAGCGATGTTCACCGTGTCCGCGCTCAGACGCTTTTCGGCGAACTCGAACGAGATTCGCGTCCGGGTCGAAGGCTCGAGGAAGAGGTTGACGATCGTCTTGCCCCGCAGAACAGGCACCTTCTTGATCCGCCGCTCGCTGATCTCCTTGAACGGCTCGGCGGTGTCGAGGATCCCCTCGATCTGCTCGCAGCTGAGTCCCTGCAGCCCGGTGAGATCCTTGCCGAGGCCGAGCCCGGCCGATTCTCGCGCCCTGGGCGACATCAGGCGGACCTCTCCACGGGAACGCGGCGCACCGCGAGCTCCCCGTCCATGTCGGGCACGCTCACAGCGATCTCCTCGCCGGGCGCGACCTCCGCTCGACAGCCCAGGTAGTCCGGCTGGATCGGCAGCTCCCGGCCGCCGCGATCGACCAGCACGCAGAGCTCGATCTTGCGCGGGCGACCGAAGTCGGAGAGCTCGTTGAGCGCGGCCCGCGTGGTCCGGCCGGTGTGGAGTACGTCATCGACGATCACCACGTGTC
Organism: uncultured Gemmatimonadota bacterium; assembly: GCA_964510615.1. Classification (GTDB taxonomy): domain Bacteria; phylum Gemmatimonadota; class Gemmatimonadetes; order Palauibacterales; family Palauibacteraceae. Next base: position 7,315 of record CAZEBA010000034.1, on the reverse strand, counting down.
GCCCGGTGATCTCCACCGGCAGCTCCGTCGTGCCGATGACGGGCTTGGGGCCGATCTGGGCGAAGTCGTCCCGATAGAGCGTGATATCGAGGGAGCCCGTGGGCACGCGGATGCCGCCCAGCGCCTCGATCTCTTCCGCGAGCCGCTCGGCGAGCTCGACGCCACGTCGCCGAACGCCGACCAGCAGCAGCTCGGCCGGGTCCGGCTCGCGCTCGAGCAGCTGCCGCGCGAGATCCCTCAGCGTGGCTGTCGTCTGCTCCCGATCCAGGAGCACCTCGGGCTCCGAGGCCACGGACATGGTCCGACTCTCCGGCTCGTCGCGGCGCGACGGCTGCGATGACGGTCTGGTGCTGACATCGGGCGGGAAAAAAGCAGGCCGCCCGGCCCAGTATACGCGCGCCGCGGGCACGATGCGACAACGCGGCGGGCTTGCTTGTCGACTCCTCTGGCGCCGCCTACCTTGGCGCGATGCTTCGGACTTGGCTCCTCCTTCTCCTTCTCGCCCCCCCCTCGACCGAGGGCGGTCTGCCGCCCGGATGGCAGACCGAGTCCCTGGAATCGGATCCGCAGGAGCCCGGGATCGAGGTCGAGGCGCCGAACGTCGCCCTCTCGGGCATCCCCGTCTCCATCCTTCTCCGGGTCGCTCCCGAATCGCCCCGCATCGAGTACCGCCTGCTCACCGCCCGCGGCCGCGAGCTCGAGGCGGGCTCCCTCGGGGCCGGCGCCGAGGCGAGGCTGGAGGGCCTGCGGCTCGAGAGCCGGGAGGACCTCCCGCTCCGGCTGGAGTACGGATCGCCGGGCACGCCGCTGGTGGCCCGGCTCGGTCGCGCCGTCGAGATCCGCTGGCTGCCGGGTTGGGTCAGCCTGCTGCCTCCGCTAGTCGCCATCGTGCTGGCGATCGCGCTGAAGGAGGTCGTCGCCTCGCTCTTTTTCGGCGTCTGGCTCGGCGCCCTGGCCTACGCCGGCCTCGACCCGCTGGCGGCTACCTGGCGCGCCATCGACCGCTTCATCGTCCCGGCACTGGCCGACGCCGATCACGTGGCGATCCTCGTGTTCTCGCTCCTCCTGGGAGGCATGGTGGGCGTCATGTCGCGGAGCGGCGGGACACGGGGCATCGTCGACACGCTGCGCCCGCTCTCCACCAGCCCGCGGCGCGCCCAGGCGGCCACCTGGCTCGCCGGCCTGGCGATCTTCTTCGACGACTACGCCAATACGCTTCTGGTCGGCAACACCTTCCGGCCGATCACCGATCGCGTGCGAGTCTCGCGCGAGAAGCTGGCCTACATCGTCGACTCGACCGCCGCACCGGTGGCGGCGATCGTCTTCGTCTCCACCTGGGTCGGCTTCGAGATCTCGCTGATCGGGGACGCCCTTCAGGTGGCCGCGGCGCAGCCGGGCCTGGATCCCGCCGTGGCAGCCGATCTCGCCGGAGCCAGTCCGTTCACGGTGTTCCTGCACTCGGTGCCGTACCTCTTCTATCCGATCCTGGCGATCATCATGGTCGGCCTGCTCGTGTTCTCGGGGCGGGACTTCGGACCGATGCTGTCGGCCGAGCAGCGTGCGAGGCGCGGCGACGGAGTCTACCGGGAGGACGCCCAGCTGCTGGTCGACACGACGGACCGGACCATGGAGCCGAAGGACGAGGTGCCGGGTCGGTGGTACAACGCCGCCCTCCCCGTCCTCACCGTCGTGGTGGTCGTACTCCTCGGTCTCTACTTCAACGGCCGCGCGGCCGTCGGGCCCGGCTCGTTGTGGGACGTCTTCGGCGCCGCCGACCCGTTCAAGGCGCTGCTCTGGGGGTCGCTCGCCGGCTGCCTGGTCGCGATCGGGCTCTCCGTCGGACAGCGGATCCTGTCGGCCGAGGAGGCGGTCAACGCCTGGCTCGGAGGCATGCGGTCACTCGTCCTGGCGGCGGTGATCCTGACCCTGGCCTGGTCGCTCGGCGAGGTGACCGAGGCGCTGGGGACGGCGGTATACGTGACCGGGATCCTGAGCGAGAACCTGATGCCGGCGCTCCTTCCCGGCCTCGTCTTCGTGGCCGCGGCGGTGATCGCCTTCGCCACCGGGACGTCGTGGGCCACGATGGCGATCCTCTTCCCCCTCGTGGTCCCGCTGTCGGTAGCGCTCGGGGGCGGGGTCGGCTTCGAGGGAGGCGGCCACTACACGCTCACCCTCGGCGCCATCAGCTCGGTGCTGGCCGGGTCCATCTTCGGAGACCACTGCTCGCCGATCTCCGACACCACCGTGATGAGCTCGCTCGCCTCGGCCTGCGACCACGTCGATCACGTGCGAACGCAGCTGCCGTACGCGGTGGTCGTGGCCGTCACCGGCCTGCTGCTCGGCGACATCGGAACGGCGTTCGGACTGCCGCTCCCGCTGGCTCACGGTCTGGCGATCGCGGCCCTGTACGCGATCGTCCGCCTGGGGGGGAAGCCGACCGTCGACGTCTGAGGGGTACGGTGGGCTAGCGCCGCTCGCGAAAGAACTCCTGGAGCAGGGCCGCCGCCTCCTCGGCCAGGACTCCGCCCGCCAGTTCCACCCGGTGGTTGAGGCGCGCGTCCTGCACGAGGTTGCCGAGGGAGCCGCACATGCCGGCCTTCGGGTCGGCGGCCCCGAACACCAGCCGGTCGATGCGAGCCAGGACGATCGCGCCCGCGCACATGGCGCAGGGCTCGAGGGTGACGTAGAGGACGTGTCCGTAGAGCCGCCAATCCTCCTCCGCCTCGGCCGCCTGCCGCAGAGCGAGCATCTCGGCATGGGCCGTCGGATCGGCTCGCTGGCGGGTCCGGTTGTGCGCCTCGAATGCCCGGCCGTCCGGGGCGAGGACCACGGCTCCGACGGGAACCTCGTTGGCCCGCCCGGCCTCGGCCGCCAGCTCCAGCGCCCGCCGCATCCAGCGGGCGTCCTCGGCCGAGCGCCCGCCACCCACTCCGGCCTGCGGCTGGCGGCTCACGTCTCGCCTGTGGAGCTCGCGGAGGGCTCCGGGCCACGGCTCCGCCCGGCCGCCGCCATGGCGTCCAGATAGCCGAGCGCGCTCTCGATCCGGGCCAGCGTGCGATCGCGGCCCATGAGGGCAAGCACGTCGAAGATCCCCGGACTCACGCCCGTGCCCATCACTGCGACCCTGAGAGGATGGATGATCTTACCTGCCTTAATCTCTTTTTCTGCAGCCAGTTGGCGGATCTCATCCTCCAACCATTCGGGTGTGAACGCCGCCGGTGTTTCCAGCCGATCCGCCACCGCTCTCAGCAGGGCCGCGGCCTCGGCCGGCTCCCTCCAGAAGCGCGCGACCGCCTCCGGCTCGTAGTCAATCGAGTCGAGGAGAAACGGGACGGCCTGGAGCGCGACTGCGCTCACGGTGCTTCCGCGCTCACGGACGAGCCGCAACACCTCCCGCACGCGCTCCGGCTCGTCCTCGAGCCTGTCCGCCGGCACCCCCGCGGTCAGCAGCGGCTCCCGAGCCGCGACGGCGAGTCGCTCCACGGGCAGGCGCTCGATGTATCGGCGGTTGAGTGCCAGCAGCTTCTCGCCATCGAAGACGGCACTCTTCTTCAGGATCCGCTCGACCCCGAACGCCTCGATCAACTCGGCCCGGTCCATCACCTCGCGGTCGTCGCCCGGCGACCAGCCGAGCAGGGCGAGGAAGTTGAACAGGGCCTCCGGCAGGACCCCCTGGTCCCGAAACGCGTCCACCGAGGTGGCTCCGTGCCGCTTGGAGAGCCGGCCGCCATCCGGCCCCAGGATCAGCGGAACGTGGGCGAACGTCGGCAGCTCGGCTTCCAGCGCCGCGTACAGCAGGATCTGCTTGGGCGTGTTCGACAGGTGGTCGTCGCCCCGCAGCACGAAGGTGATGCCCATCGCGATGTCGTCGGAGACGACGGCCAGGTTGTAGACGGGGGTGCCGTCCGAGCGGAGCAGGACGAAATCCTCGATGTGGTCGTTCGCCACGGTCCGCCGGCCGTGAACCGCATCCTCCCAGCTCGTCTCCCCCGGAGGCACCCGGAAGCGGAGGGCGTGCCCCTCTCCACTCCCTGCCCTCTCCTCGGACTCGTCGACCGGGATCGCCGAGCAGGAGCAGCGAGCCCCGGCTCCCTCGACCGGGCGTCCCACCGCCGGCGGACAGAAACACCGGTAGGCCGCGCCGGAGCGCAGGAGGCGAAGCGCGTCGGCCCGGTGGCGCTCGAGGCCGTCCGCCTGGTGGTAGGGCCCCTCATCGAACTCGAGCCCGAGCCACGCCATCGCGTCGAGGATCGAGCGGGTCATCTCGTGGCTCGAGCGGGCCCGATCCGTATCCTCGATCCGGAGCACGAATACCCCTCCCTGCCCGCGCGCTAGCAGGTAGTTGAACAGGGCCGTGCGGGCGCCACCCACGTGAAGGTGTCCCGTCGGGCTGGGGGCGAACCGCACCCGCAATCGTTCGTGGTGAGGCAAGCTCCTCCTCTCGGGCTTCCGCGGCTCGCCAGGGGGCCGCGGGCGTTGCGACACCGTTTCGGGGCCAAGCATCTTGCAGCGAGCAACCGTCCATCGCCAGCCGAAGAACGAGGCTACAGCAGATCATGGCCGACCAGGCCGTCTACGTGGTGCCCGGGCTCCGGAGTCCGTTTGCGCGCATCGACCGGGAGTTGCAGGGGCTGAACGCCCTCGCGCTCTCCGTGCCCGTCATCCAGCAGACCGTGGTGGGACCCGGGGGGGTCGGACGGGGACGCGACGGGAGCGTCGATCTGGTGATCTGGGGCTCGGTGGTTCCGACGCTGGCGGTGAGCAACTGGGGCCGGGAGGTGTGGCTGGATGCGGAGCTCGACCCTCGGGTGCCGGGCCTCACCATCGTGCAGCAGTGCGCCACCAGCCTCGCCGCAGCCACCCACGCGGCCGGACAGGCCCGCGCCGGCGGGATCGACCTCGCGCTCTGCGGCGGCGTCGAATCGATGAGCTCCACCCAGATCGGGCTGTCCGAAGGCCTGAGCCGGACGATCCGCCGGGCCGCCTCCGCGGGCAGGCCGGCCGCTGTGCTGCGGACGCTGGCCTCGGTTCGAGCCGCGGACCTGCGCATCGCCGTCCCGCAGGCGAAGGAGCGCACCACCGGCAAGACGATGGGCCAGCACACGGAGGAGATGGTGCGGCGGTGGAACGTGCCGCGCGAGGAGCAGGACCGCTTCGCTCTTGCCAGCCACCTTCGGGCGGTGGCCGCCACCGGGCGTGGCTTCTACCGGAAGCTCCTGGTGTCGCCAGGCACCTACCCGACCGATGACGATCCCATCCCGCGGCATGATACGTCGCTCGATCGCCTGGCGGCGCTCCGTCCCGCCTTCGGGTCCGGCGGTTCGCTCACGGCCGGGAACTCCTCGCCTCTGACCGACGGCGCGGCCGCCTGCTGGATCGCGAGCGAGACCGGCCTTGAGCGCCTGGGCGCCGGCACGGTCCGGGCGCGGCTCATCGATTGGGAGCAGGCGGCGGTCCAGATCGCGGTCGACGGCCTGTTGATGGCGCCGGCCATCGCGATCCCGCGCCTCCTGGCCCGGCACGGCCTTCGGTTCGAGGAGATCGACCTCTGGGAGATCCACGAGGCGTTCGCCGGCCAGGTGCTCTGCACCATCCGGGCGCTGGAGGATCCGGCCTGGGTGCGCGAGCGGGCGCTGGTGGACGCCGAGCTCGGCCGCTTCCCCACCGACCGGATCAATCCGAACGGGGGCAGCGTGGCGCTCGGACATCCGTTCGCGGCCACCGGAGCGCGGCTCCTCTCGCAGGCCGCGCTCGAGCTCGCCGAGCTCCCGGGCGGCTCCCGGGCGGTGGTGAGCGTTTGCGCGGCCGGTGGCCTAGGCCACGTGGCCCTCCTCGAGGCCGCGTAGCCAGCGGCGCGGCGATCGTGACCCGGATCTTCGAGCCGTTCCGGATCAAGGCAGTCGAGCCGCTGAGAATGACGAGCCGGGAGGAGCGGCACCGGATCCTCGCCGAGGCGGACTGGAACCTCTTTCGCGTGCGAGCGGAGGACATCCTCATCGACTTGCTGACCGACTCGGGAACGGGCGCGATGTCGGCCCGCCAGTGGGCCGGCATCATGCAGGGAGACGAGTCGTATGCCGGGGCCCGTTCCTGGTATCGCTTTCGCGACCGGGTGCGCGAGATCACCGGCTTCGAGCACATCATCCCGACCCACCAGGGGCGTGCCGCCGAGCGCATCCTCTTCTCGTGTCTCGGCGTACGGAACCGTGTCGTCGTCAGCAACACCCACTTCGACACCACGCGCGCGAACGTCGAGTTCCTCGGCGGGCGCGCTGTCGACCTTCCCACCCCGGAGGCGCTCCGGCCGCAGGAGAACCACCCGTTCAAGGGGAACATCGACCTCGACGCCCTGGAGCGCGTCCTCGCGGATCCGGGACAGGACGTCGCCGGCGTGATCCTCACGATCACGAACAACTCGGGCGGCGGACAGCCGGCCTCGATGGCCAACATCCGGGCAGCGAGCCAGATCTGTCGCGACCACGCCGTCCCGTTCTTCCTGGATGCCTGCCGCTTCGCCGAGAACTCCTGGTTCATCAAGCAGCGTGAGGAGGGCTTTGCCAACCGCACCGTCGAGTCGATCGCGCGCGAGACGTTCTCGCTCGCCGACGGCGCCACGTTCAGCGCCAAGAAGGACGGCCTGGCGAACATCGGCGGCTTTCTCGGCTCCAACGACGATCGGCTGGCGGAGCAGGAGGAGGCCCTACTCATCCTGACGGAGGGCTTCCCCACCTACGGAGGCATGGCCGGCCGCGACCTGGAGGCGATCGCCGTCGGGCTCGAGGAGGTGGTGGAGGAAGACTACCTTCGTTACCGGACGGCATCGGTGGCCTATCTCGGCAACGGCTTGATGAAGGAGGGGTATCCGATCGTCCAGCCCCCGGGCGGGCACGCGATTTACATCGACGCGGGCGCCTTTCTGCCCGACATCCCTCCGCTGGAGTACCCGGCGCACGCCCTCGCCTGCGAGCTCTACCTCGAGGGAGGCATCCGGAGCGTGGAGATCGGAACGCTGATGTTCGGTGGCGTCGACCCGGCCACCGGCAGCGAGCGCACGGCCCCGCTGGAGCTGCTCCGGCTGGCCGTGCCGCGGCGCGTCTACACCAAGAGCCACATCGACTACGTGCTCGACGTGGCGAGAGCGGTGGCCGAGCGACGGACGAGGATGACCGGGTACCGGATCGTCGAGGAGCCGCCGCAGCTACGTCACTTCACGGCCCGACTCGCTCCGCTGTAGAAGGCCCCCAAGACCCGGGCGCGCGACCCCTACCGGGTTTCTTCAGCGCCCTCCCGACCGATCGCACGCGGGTGCCGGACG
>CAZEBA010000033.1:25132-35462 GCA_964510615.1 uncultured Gemmatimonadota bacterium | reverse complement strand
ACCAGAAGCGGCCTTCCGAGCCGATGCGACCAGTCGCGCGCACGCTGAAGGGCGAAGTTCCACCCCGTCCGCCGCGCGGACACCATCCAGTAGAGCACGTACGATCCGCCCCGATTCGGATCACGGTCGTTCAGGACCGATATCCGGACCGGCGGTACGCTCCCGGACCAACTGGTCCGCCCCCCGAGGCTCGGACCAGCATCGCTTTCTGCGGCTGCCATGGACCGAAAGTAGGGTATCCGTGGGCTCTCGTCAATTATCTGTCTTAGACATATACTTGACAGTCCGAAGATGAAACGGTAGCATGTTAGACAATTGCTCGACACTCATCGTGACACGGAGGTCGGCGGGGAGACAACTAGGTCGACCCCACCGAAACCCCGGACGACAATTCAAGGAGCGAACCGATGAAACCGACTCTCCTCACCATCCTCGCCGCCGCGGTGGCGCTGACGACTTCCCCCGCGCAGGCCCAAGACGCGGCCTATGGGAAGGGTAAGCAGAACGACATCGTCGAGGTCGCGATCTCGGCGGGTTCGTTCGAGACGCTGGTCGCGGCCGTCCAAGCGGCCGATCTCGTAGAGGTCCTCAAGAGCGACGGCCCGTTCACGGTCTTCGCACCGACGGATGAAGCGTTCGCAGCGCTTCCGAGCGGCACGGTGGACGAGCTCCTGAAGCCGGAGAACCGGGACAAGCTGATCGCCATCCTCACTTACCACGTGGTGCCCGGTAGGGTAATGGCCGCGGACGTGGTCAAGCTCACCTCGGCGAAGACGGTTCAAGGCCAGGACATCTCGATCGAGACAAGCGAGAAGGGCGTGATGGTGGACGGCGCGCGTGTCATTAAGGCGGACGTGGCGGCAAGCAACGGCGTCATCCACGTCATTGACGCGGTGATCCTCCCGAGCGACCCCGTCGACTCGGCCCAGGGCGACCGCTAGACCACCATGCCATATCGGTAACCGGGGAGGTCACCCCTCCCCGGGACCGAGATTCGCAACCCGTAGCTCTTGACGAAGGCAACGAATGATGAGCCCACGACGCATCCTGCTTACCGGCGCGACCGGATACGTGGGAGGTCGCCTGCTGCCGCTGCTGGAGGAGCGGGGCCTGCGGGTCCGCTGCCTGGCACGGCGACCGGAACACCTGGGGCCACGGGTCGGGCCGGAAACCGAGGTGGCCCGAGGCGATGTGCTCGATCGCTCCAGCCTGGAAGCGGCGCTGGACGGTGTGGACGTCGCCTTCTACCTGGTCCATTCGATGCGGTCCACGGACGACTTCCGGGATGCCGACCGGAGAGCGGCGGTCAATTTCTCGCAGGCCTGCCGAAAGGCCGGGGTACGTCGAATCGTCTACCTCGGGGCGCTCGGCGAAGGGTCGGACCTGTCCCGGCACCTGCTGAGCCGCCAGGAAGTCGGTCGCATCCTGCGCGAATCCGGAGTTCCGACTCTCGAGTTTCGGGCGTCCATCGTCATCGGCAGCGGAAGCTCGTCGTTCGAGATGGTGAGGGCCCTGGTGGAAAAGCTGCCAGTGATGGTCACCCCATCGTGGGTGCGAACGCGGGCACAGCCGATCGCGATCGAGGATTTGCTGGCCTATCTCCTCGCGGCCTTGGACGCGCCGCTCGCGGACAGTCGCGTCTTCGAGATCGGCGGCAGCTCGGTCGTGTCCTACGGCGAGATCATGCAGGAATACGCTCGCCAACGCGGACTCCGGCGAGCCATGATCGCCGTGCCCGTCCTCACGCCCTATCTCTCCAGCCTGTGGCTAGGCCTGGTCACGCCCGTCTACGCACGTGTGGGCCGGCATCTGATCGACGGACTGCGCAATACGACCGTCGTTCGGGACGACGCGGCACGCCGTACGTTCGACGTACGGCCGCGGGACATCGCCGAAGCGATCGAGCGGGCGCTGGCCAACGAGGACCGCGAATTCGCCCGGACGCGGTGGTCCGATGCGCTATCCTCGATGTCGCCATCGAACGCCCGGGCAGGGTCTCGGTTCGGCAGCCGGATCGTGGACTCTCGCTCGCTGGATGTCTCACGACCTGCAGCCGAAGCCTTCGGGCCGATTCATCGGATCGGCGGCGCCGTTGGCTGGTACCACGCCGACTGGCTTTGGCGGCTCCGCGGTTTCGTCGACCTTCTCGCCGGCGGTGCCGGCACCCGACGAGGGCGGCGGGATCCCGACCAGCTGTCGGTCGGAGACACGGTCGATTGCTGGCGCGTCGAGTCGATCGAGCCGGACCGGTTGCTCACGTTGCGCTCCGAGATGCGGCTCCCGGGAAGGGCGTGGCTTCAATTCGAGGTAAAGCCACTCACCGGGGGGACGACCCGAATCCGGCAAACGGCGATCTTCGATCCCATCGGCCTTTGGGGGCTTCTCTATTGGTACGGGCTCTATCCGCTTCACTTGCTGGTGTTTCGAGGGATGCTCCGCGGCATCGCCTCCGCTGTCTACCGCAACCCCGGAATCCGCCGTAGCCAGCGGAGAACCGCCGCCATCGCCCGGCTGTAGCGCTCCTGGCCCAGCCACGCGGGCGCCGCCAGAGGCAGCCCGCGCTGGACGGCGATCGTCTGCGCCTCCGTGAACCTCCGTATCCCCTCGCCCCCGTGGCGACGCCCCACGCCCGATTCCTTCCAGCCTCCCATCGGCGCGTCCACGGAGCCCCACGCCGCCGCATAGGCCTCGTTCACGTTGACCGTCCCCACCTCCAGCCGCTGCGCGAGGCGGCGGCCAGCCGCCGCGCTCCGGGTCCACACGCTCGCGCTCAACCCGTAGGACGTGGCGTTCGCCCGGCCGATCGCCTCCTCGATCGAACCGAACGGGTAGACGCACGTCACCGGCCCGAACGTTTCCTCGCGGAACACCCGCATCTCCTCGGTCACGTCGGCCAGAATCGTGGGTTCGTAGAAGTAGGGACCCAGGTCCGGCCTCGCCCTGCCGCCGGCGAGCAGACGAGCACCCTTCGCCAGCGCGTCTCGCACGTGCCCGTCGACCTTGTCGAGCTGCTCCCGGGAGGACAGCGATCCGACATCGGTGCCGAAATCCAGCGCGGCGCCCAGCCGAAGAGCCCGGGTGGCGGTGATGAATCGCTCGAGAAAGGCATCCGTGATCGACTCGTGCACGTACAGCCTCTCGCAGGAGATGCAGAGCTGTCCGGCGTTGGCGAACGAGCCCCGCACGGCACCGTCCACGGCCGCGTCGAGATCCGCGTCGGCCAGCACGATCATCGGGTTCTTTCCGCCGAGCTCCAGGCTGGACCCGATCAATCGCTCCCCGGCACGGCGTGCCACCAACCGGCCGGTCGCGGTGCTGCCCGTAAACGACAGGTAGTCCGCCTCGTCGATGACGGCCGTCCCGGTGTTCGCATCACCGACGACGACCTGAAACAGGTCGGCGGGCAGGCCCGCCTCGTACAGCAGGTCCACGGCCCACAGGGCGGTGAACGGGGTCTTCGGATCGGGCTTCAGCAGCGCGGCGTTTCCGGCGAGCAGCGCCGGGATCGGATCGCTGATCGCCAGGCTGAGCGGATAGTTCCACGGCGAGAGAAAGCCGACCAGACCCAGCGGTTGGCGGTGCTCCCAAGCGGCCGTGAAGCCGGGAAACGCTCCGCGGCGTCGTCGCGGCCGGAGGTGGTTCCAGCCGTGCAGGGCGTAGTAGCGGGCGACCAGCGCCGCATCCCCGACCTCCTCGAACGCGTGCGCCCTCGCCTTTCCGGTTTCGAGCTGGATGAGGTCGAGCACCTCGCGCCGGCGCTGGAGGAGAAGGTCGTGAAAGCGAAGGAAGGGGATCGCCCGCTCCTTGAACACTCTCGACGCCCAGGCCGGCCTCGCCGCCCGGGCGCGTGCCGCCGCCTCCGCCACATCGCCGGCCGTTGCCACCGGCACGAAGCCCAGGGTCGCGCCCGTGGAGGGGATCTCGACGGCGACTGTCTCCCGCGGCTCGCGCACGGGCGCCAGGCGGCGGGCCAGCCGCGCGGGGAGATCGGCCTCGACGGATCCCGAGATCGGGGTCTCGCTCATCGGCTCCTTCGGTTCGATCCATTCGGGTCGGGGGGCGACCTTGGACGGCACCTGCCGGGACGGATAATATGACCGCACGACGACCAGCGCTCGCCCGCAACCCACCATCTGAACGGAGGACCGGAATGAAGCCGAAATCGTCCCCCACCGGCCGGCGCACGCCGGCGACGATCCGATCGGCAACGGTCCGAGTGGCGGTTCTCACGGGGGCTCTCCTCGGATCGTCCCATCTCCTGTTGGCGCAGAATCCCATGGAGGCCGACACGGACGATGTGGAGTCGGTCGACGCGATCATCGGCGCCCTGTACGGCGTGATCTCGGGACCTGCGGGCGAGGAGCGCGACTGGGACCGCTTCCGATCGCTCTTCCTCCCGGGCGCTCACCTGGTACCGTCCGTCGTGACCCCGGACGGCACCATTCGCTATGTGGTCTGGGCCCCCGAGGAGTACATCTCGCGCGCCGGATCGCAATTGGAGGAGGTCGGCTTCTTCGAGAGCGAGGTCGGTCGCACGACCGAGAGGTTCGGCAACATCGCCCATGCGTTCAGCACCTACGAGAGCCGGGTCGAGGGAGAAGACGACCCGTTCCAGCGCGGGATCAACAGCATCCAGCTGTTCTGGGATGGCTCCCGCTGGTGGATCGTGAACGTCCTCTGGGATCAGGAACGGGACGACAACCCTATCCCGGACGAGTACCTGAACTGAAGGAGCTCACAGGAGCAGCCGGGATTCGCTAGGGCGTGGGGCTCTCGGCCGCTTCTCTCTCTACCGGGATCGGCATGACCGGCGCGCCCTCGGACAGGCGCTCGAGACCGCCGACAACGACCGTGTCCCCGGCCGAGGCGCCGCGATGTAGCTCGACGAAGCCCGGGGTGCGGACGCCGAGCTCCACCTCGCGCCGAGTTGCCTGCCCACCGCTGACCGCCCAGACGTAGTCGGCTCCGGACAGGGGAAGGATGGCGTCCTCCGGGACGACGACCGCCTCCGGGCGTTCCTCGGTCGCCAGCCTCGCCTCGATGAACATGCCCGCCCTCAGGTAGCGGTCCGGGTTGGCGACGCGCGCTTTCACCGTGATCGTCCGGCTCGGCAGCTTGACCACCGGGTCGACGAACTCCACCTGGCCGGTGAACTCTCGACCGGTCACGGCCGCGACGGTGAACGTGACCGTCTGGCCGACAGCCAACGCGCCAGCGTATCGCTCCGGCACCTGGAAGCTGGCCCGCTGAGGATCGACCGTCTGCAGCGTGGTGAGCGAAGTCGTCCGGTTCACGAAGTCGCCCACGCTCACCAGTCGCTCTCCGACCACGCCGCTGAACGGCGCCCGCACCAGCGTGCGCTCGAGCCTCACCTGCTGCAGGTCCAGCTCGGCCTGCGTGCTCCGTGCGTTGGCCTCGGCTTCGTCCAGCTGCGCCGGCGAAGTGGCCCGCTCTTCGATGAGGGCGCGCGTGCGCTCGAGCGCCTGCGCCGCCAGGTCACGGCGCGCCTGGAGCCGTGCGACCTCGGCCCTCAACTCGGCGTCGTCCACCTTGAACAGCGGCGTGCCCTCGCGGGCCTCCGCCCCCTCCCGGACCAGGATCTCGACGATGCGACCCTCGACTTCAGGCCGCAGCTCGATCGACTGCACCGCCTCGATCTCGCCCGTGGCCGAGATTGACTCGACGACGGTCGTCTGGGTGGCGATCGCCACCTCCACCGGCATGCCCGGCGGTGGATCCCCCCCGGCCGCTCCCTCGCTCGACTCCGGGCCGCAGCCGATGACCACGAGCGCGCTGACGACCAGCGCCGCTGGCGCGGCCCGCTCCGTCCGCATCTGTATCATGTCGCACCCTGGGTTCGAATCATCTCTGTACGACGTCTCGGCTCAACTGCCGCCCGCCCGTGCCGGCTCCAGCGCCGGCGAGCCGGCCCGACGGCGGAGCCGCGCCAACGCCCCATCGAGCACGACGTACACCACGGGCACCAGGTAGAGCGTCAGGGTGGTGGAAACGATCATCCCCCCCAGAATCGCGTACCCGAGTGGCCGCCGGCTGGCGGAGCCGGCCCCCAGACCCAGCGCGATCGGCAGGATCGCGGTGATGGTGGCGACGGAGGTCATCAGGATCGGCCGCAAGCGGATTCTGCCCGCCTCCAGCACCGCCTCGATCGTCGCCAACCCTCGTTCCTTCAGCTGGTTCGCGTACTCGACCAGCAGAATCGAGTTCTTGGTCGAGAGCCCGATCAGCAGCACCATCCCGATCTGACTGAACAGGTTGAGCGTAGAGCCGGCGACGAAGAGGGTCACCAGCGCCCCCGTGACCGCCAGTGGCACGGAGAGCAGGATCGTGAACGGATGGATGAGCGACTCGAACTGCGATGCCAGTACCATGTACACCACGACCAGCGCCAGGATGAAGGCGAAGACGAGGGCCGAGCCGCTCTCCTCCAGCTCCCGGGAGTCGCCCGCCAGCGCCGTGCTGCTCCCGCGAGGAAGTACCTCCGCCGCCGCGGCGTAGAGCGAGTCGATCGCTTCGCCCAGCGTGAAACCCGGGGCCAGGTTGCCCGTCAGGGTGAACGATCGGACCCGGGAGAAGTGGTTGAGCTGCCGGGGGCTGAGAGTCTCCTCGACCCGAACCAGAGCGTCGAGCCCCACCAGGCTCCCGTCCCGGCCGCGAACGTAGAGGCCCCGCATGTCGCTGGGCGTGGCCCTCTCCTCGGGTGAGGTCTGGACGATCACGTCGTAGAGCTTGTTCTCGCGGGTGAAGGTGCTGACCTCGCGCCCTCCCAGCATCGTCTGGAGCGTGCTCGCCACGTCAGCGATCGGCACCCCCAGGTCCTCGGCCCGGTCGCGGTCGTAGCTCACCGTCAGCTCCGGCTTGTTGACCCGGAGGTTCGTGTCGACGTTGATCAGGCCCGGGATCTGACGTGCCCGCCCGACCAGGCGGTCCATGCCGACGGCGAGCGAATCGAAATCCGGGTTTCGCACCACGAAGTTGACCGGGCTCCCCCAACCGAACGCCGGCGGGTTGTTGGCGAACGCGAATACGCCGGGGATCGCGAAGAATTGGGGTTGGATCTCGGAGATGACATCCTGCACCGAACGATCACGCTCGTCCCAGTCGGACAGGCGGGCGAACATGATCCCGCTGTTCACCCTGCCGCCCCAGCCGATCACGCTGAACAGGTGCTCGATCTCGGGCACGCCGAGCAGGATCGCTTCGATGCGCTGCTGATACTCATCCGTGTACTCGAGCGAGGCACCCTCCGGAGCGACGGTGAAGACGGTGAAGTACCCCTGGTCTTCCGCCGGCACGAACTCCCGCTTCAGGCCTCGGAACACGAACACGGCCGCGAAAACGGTAACGGCCGCACCGGCAAGCACGTAGCGGCGATGCCGTACCCCCCAGGCGAGCGTCGTCTTATACAGCTCGGCCACGCGGACGAAGGCCCGCTCGAAGAGGTTGAACAGCGGGCCGTGGCTCTTCGGCACCCGCAGAATCTTCGCGCTCAGCATCGGCGTCAGCGTGAGCGCGACGAAGCTCGAGACGACTACCGCACCGACCATGGCGAGACCGAACTCGCCGAACAGCCGGCCGGTCGTCCCGCGCAGGAAGGCGAGCGGCGAGAACACGGCCACCAGGGCGACGGTGGTGGCGATGACCGCGAAGGCGATCTCGCTCGTCCCGCGCATCGAGGCGTCCGTGGGGGTCTCGCCCAGCTCTTCCTGGTGGCGATAGGCGTTCTCCATGACGATGATCGCGTCGTCCACCACGATCCCGATCGCCAGGATCAGAGCCAGCAGCGTGAGGTTGTTGATCGTGAAGCCGAGGAAGTACATGACCCCGAAGGCGGCGAAGATCGAGGTCGGGATCGCCAGGCCGGGGATGATCGTCGCCCGCACGTTGCGGAGGAAGACGAAGATGATCGACACCACCAGGATCCCGGCCAGGAGAAGCGTCTGTTGGGCTTCGTCGATCGAGCGCCGTACGAAGATCGAGCGGTCGAATCCCACGTTGAGCTCCACGCCCGGCGGCAGCTCCTTTTCGATGTCCGGGAGCTCGGCAAGCACGTGATCGGAGACCTCGATCAGGTTGGCCTTGGACTGACGGACGACGCCGATGGCGATCGCGGTGTGGCCCTTGTAGCGCAGGATGGCCCGGTCCTGCTCCGGCCCGAGCTCCACCCGAGCCAGGTCGCGCAGCCTAACGAGCTGGCCCCCCTGACTCGACACGACCATGCTGGCGAACTCGGCAGGCGTTTTCAGCTCGCCCAGCGCCCGCACGGTGAACTCGCGACGCTGCGACTCGATCCGGCCGGCGGGCACCTCGACGTTTCGACTCCGGATCGCCGCTTGCACGTCCTGCACGGTCAGACCCCGCGCCGCCAGCTCGGAGGGAGAGAGCCAGATCCGCATCGAGGGACGCCTCTCGCCGTGGATCTGGGCCTGCCCGACCCCCTCGACGGCCTGGAGGCGCGTCTTGACCACACGATCCGCGATCACCGACAGCTGGATCAGATCGTAGTTCTCGCCCGACAGCGCGAGCCACATGAACGGGAAGGCATCCGAATCCTGCTTCTCGACGATCGGCTCCTCGATCTCCTGCGGAAGCCTCCCTCGTACCCTCGACACCTTGTCCCTGACGTCCTGGGCCGCTTCCTCGAGATCGCGCGACAGGGTGAACTCGATCGTGATGTTGCTCACCTGCTCCGAGCTCGAGCTGGTCAGCGTCCTCACGCCCGGGATCGTGCTCAGCTCCTCCTCGATCACGTCCGTCACGGTCGTCTCGATCACCCGGGGGTTGGCCCCGCGAAGGACGGTGGTGACCGAAACGATCGGGGAGTCCACATCGGGATACTGGCGCACCGGCAGGCGGCTGAACCCGATCGCGCCGAACAGGATCAGGGCCGCGCTCATCATCGAGGAGAGAACCGGCCTGCGTATCGCCGTCACCGGGAGCTTCAAAGTCCGACCGCCTTTCTTCGCATCGAGCCCGCACCGTCCGGTCCGGTCCGACCCGGCGCGCGCTGCCGCACGCCCCGGACCTCCACCTTCGACACCGCGCCGATCGCCTGCATCACCGCTCGGAAGCCGGCCAGGTCCCGCACGTCCACGCGGGAGAGGACCCGAGTCTCGAACCGCGCCACCACCTCGGTGACGCTCGCAGCCAGACCCTCCCCTATGGTGGTGAGGCTGATAAGAAACGAACGCCCGTCGTCAGGGTTCCGCTTCCGGCACACCAGCCCGCTCTCCTCCAGCCTGTCGATCAAGCCCGTCAGTGTGGATGGCCGGTGGCCGAAAACGCGCTGCAACTCGAAGATCGGCGCCGGTCCGTAGCTCTCCAGGTAGGAGAGGAGGTGCGCCTCGTCGTTGCTCACCCCCAGCTCGGCCATCCGGTCGGCGAGATGGAGCCCGATCTGGCGGGTTGCCTTGTGGATCGGCGACAGGACTCGGAGCGTCATCCCCATCCTCACCTCGGCCCGTCACTCGTCGTCTCCGCCAGCGTGGGTCCTTCGATCGGCTTTGGCCGATCCATCACCGGGAGCGGGCGACTTGGCAGGCTGCTCTCTGCTGAACGTTCGCCAATATTACGAACACGAAATATCTGCGGCAAGTCGCGCGGCAGCCGTCAGCCCCCGCCTCGTACGACGTTGGGCGGCGGGCTGACCCGCGGGAACGGACCGAGCGGAGCCGGCGGGGGCCAAGGCCCAGCGCCCGTCCACCGCCCTCCCCCTGCGCCGCTGTGGACGCCGGTCGGGAATCCGGTCGCTGGAAAGGCGGCACGGATGGCGGAGCCGCCCCGCACGGGATGGAATGGCCGATCCCGGCGGGGGTGGTGAAACGGCGCCAGGAAGATCACGCCGTACGGGTAGTAGCTGCCATAGTTCACCACCACGGGTGGCGCGAGCGGCGGGCTCGACTCGGCCTCCTCCCGGACCGCAGGCGCGGGGGGAGCCTCCGTAGGCTCCTCGAGGACCACCGTCTCCGCCACCTGCACCCCGAGGCCGAGCTCGATCAGCGTCTCCAGCGAAACACAGGCGCATACCGCCAGGCCTCGCTGGGTCTGGAATCGCTGGAGAGCCCCGCGGGTGAACGGGTCCAGGTGGCCCTCCCGCCAGGCGGCGGCGAACCCGACGGCTCGCAGAGCCTCCTGCACCGCCCGGATCTCGGCGGGTGAGAGGCCTTCCATGACGTGAAGCGACCGGCGTCCGCTCGCGGGTTGCACGGTCTCCAGCACACGGATGACACCCTCTGGGGCGACCTGCGCTTCCGACCTGCCCGGGCAGACCAAGAGGGCACACGCCCCCAGGGCCAGCCGCATCCGACCTCGG
>CAZEBA010000033.1:2381-25032 GCA_964510615.1 uncultured Gemmatimonadota bacterium | reverse complement strand
GTCCTCCCGCGAGGCGCCGACTCGCCTCACGTAGATGTCCCGCTTCGGATAGGGGATCTCCACTCCGTGCGCGTCGAACAGCTCTTTCACGCGCTCGGTGACCTGGTCGCCGATCGCCCGCCGCTGGCGGGCATCCTCGATCCAGGGCCGCGCCTCCAGGTTGACCGCCGAGTCCCCGAAGCTGCGCACGATGACCACAGGCTCCGGCGTCGCCCGGATCCCCGGGATCTCCTTCAGTGCGCGAAGCACGAGCTCCTTGGCGAGGCTCGCATCGGCGTCGTAGGCGATCCCGATCGGAATCCGGAGGCGGATGTCGTCTCCCGAAGCCGTGTAGTTGATGATGTCTCGGCGCATGATCTCGTTGTTCGGAACGATCACGATGAGGTTGTCGGGCGTTCGGATCTTGGTCGCCCGGAGGCCGATCTCGATCACATCGCCCCACGCGCCGTACTCCTGCGGCGCCGACCACAGCTCGACACGGTCACCGACCCTGAAGGGACGATCCACGATCAGCAGCACGCCCGCGATGAGGTTCGACAGCGTGTCCTTGGCTGCGAGCGAGAGCGCCAGCCCCGCGACCCCCGCCCCGGCCAGCAGCGGAGTGACATGGACGCCAATCGTCTCGAGCGCGACCAGAGCGGCGGCGGCGATGAGAAGGACGCGCACGACGCGGTTCAGCAACGGCAGGGCGGTGTCGTCCAGCGAAGTCTCGGTGCGCGGCGCGATCCGCAGCGCCAACGACTCGAGGATTCCCGCCGCGAAGGTGGAGGCCGGAAAGGCGAGGCCGACGATCCACGCCGCGATGACCGCCGACCCCGCGGTCTCCAGCTCCCACGCCAGCGCCACCCGCCAGCCGGCGAAGAAAAGAACGGAAAGAAGCAGCAGCTGGCGCGCCAGACGAACCAATCGGTCGTCCAGCAGGTTGGCGGTGCGCGCGGTGGCGCGCTCGGCCCTTCGCAGGAGCCAGCGCAACGCCACGTAGAGCACGGCAGCCGCCACGATCCAGCCCGCACTCTCCAACAGCCGAGGTAGCGCGTACTCCCACGCCTGCGCCAGCCAGGAGCGAACGTCGACCCGACCCGCTTCAAGCTGCGATGCCTGCATGAGCGCAGATTAGCCGGCCGACACCCATCGCCGCTACCGGCGCGGAGTCGGCAGGGACCCGACGATCCCGGCGCAAAATGCGAAGTGCGTTGGTCTTTCGCCGCGAACTCGTGGCTCGCGGCGGCCGGTGAACCCCGGTTCGCGACCCGCATCGGAGGGGCCGAGGCGCCCAAGTGACCGAATGCGAGGCACTTCCAGACTCGAGCAGGCCGCTGGGCGGATCTGGCTTTCCGAAAGCTCGCCCCGGCATGGCGGATGCTCCCCTCGGGTGACCGATGCGGCGGCCGGCCGGATCGCGCGGTCGCCGCCAGTGAGCCGAGAACAGACGACATCGCAGCCCGGGAAGCCTGGAGAGCGACGTGTCCGGTACGACCAGCCGTGGCGCCGGCGTGGTGGAGGGCCCGGAAGGCCTCCGACGGGCACGTATCCTCATCATCGACGACGAAGCCGCCAACATCGACCTGCTCCGTCATGTCCTCGAGCCCGCCGGCTACGCCAACCTGATCACCACCACCGATCCGCGGCGCGTGGAGGCCCTCTGCCGGGAAGCCCCGCCGGACCTGGTCGTGCTCGATCTCAAGATGCCACACGTGGATGGCTTCGAGCTGCTCGGGCGCCTGCCCGCTCTCGTCGAGGACTGGGAGCATCTTCCCGTGCTCGTCTTGACCTCCGACACCAGCCGGGAAGCCAAGTCGCGCGCGCTCTCCAGCGGGGCGAGCGACTTCGTCAACAAGCCTCTCAGCCCGGCCGAAGTCCGGCTCCGCGTCTCGAACCTGCTTCAGACCCGTTTCCTCCAGCTGGCTCTTCGAGACCAGAACGAGCGCCTGGAGCGCAAGGTCAGGCAGCGAACGGCGGACCTGGAGGAGGCCCAGTTCGAGATCATCGAGCGGCTGGCGCTGGCGGCCGAGTACCGGGACGACGAGACCGGGAAGCACACCAAGCGGGTGGGGGCCCTGTCGGCACTCCTGGCCGCGGAGCTCGGCTGGAGGGAGGACCGGGTCGAGGTGCTCCGAAGGGCGGCTCCCCTGCACGATGTGGGAAAGATCGGCATCGACTCGGCGGTCCTGCTCAAGCCCGGCAAGCTGACGCCCGAGGAGTTCGACCACATCAAGGAGCACGTCACGATCGGGCACGGCATCCTGTCGGGAAGTCGCTTCCCGATGATGCAGATGGCGGCCGAGATCGCCCTCTACCACCACGAGAACTGGGACGGCACCGGCTACCGGGCGGGCCTCAAGGGTGAGGCAATTCCCGAAGCGGCGCGCATCGTCACCGTGATCGACGTCTTCGATTCGCTAACGCACCGGCGTCCGTACAAGGAGGCGTGGCCGGTCGACCAGGCGCTGAGCGAGATCTCCGGCCTCCGCGGCACCAAGTTCCAGCCCCGCGTCGTCGATGCCTTCTTCCGTCTCCACCAGCGGGACGAGGTCGCACGCTTCGCCGAGGGTGGGGCCGAAGCCGGGACGCCGAGCAGGAACGCCAAGCCGAGCCCCGGGACCGCGTCGACCGCGATGAGCGGCAGGCCGCCCGAATGACCCGACAGGCGCAGCATCGGCTCCCGCCGCTGGCCGCCTGGGCCATCACCCTGGCGGGTGCCTGCTCGTCGCACCCGCAGCCCGGTCCCGTGCTCCCCGAGCCGGAGCCGATCGTCGAACCTCCCCCGCCCCCGCCCCCACCGCAGCAACGGGCACCGGGAGAGCTGGCGGCCGCCCTCGACGCGCTGGCGAAGCGGAACTACGATGCGGCGTACGCTCACCTGCTCGACGTCGTGGAACTCTGCGGCGGCACGCCCCTCGGACAGCAGGCGCTGCTGCTGATCGCGGCCGCCGAGCTGGATCCCCGCAACCCGGATCCCCGGCGCGGTCTTGCGGTCCAGTCCGCCGCCCTGCTGCTCGACGAGATACAGGACGGCTCCTGGTTGCGTCAGTTTACCGAGTCTCTCTACCTGATCTCGCTCCGGCTGGGCGCTACCAGGCCGGGTCCCGCGGACCCAGACGCCGCCGAACTTGGATGGCGCCTCATGGGTCGGGAGGCTGCGGCCGCCGAGGCGGGAGGCGTGGGCGCCCTGCAGAACGAAGACCCGGCCGAGTGGGCCCGGGTCGAGTCCGCCAACCCGACACATTCGGCCACGGGAGGGCTCGGCAAGGCCGGCGAGGCCTCGGGCTACTGCGAGGCGGCATGGCCGACCGCTAGCCAGCGGAGTCCGGTAGCGACCCTGCCGACCCTGTCCAGCTCCTCGTACCCCTCCCAGCTCGCCGCGCTGCGCGAGCGGGTCCGGGAGCTCGAGCAGGAACTCGAGCGGATCCGCCGGATCGTGACTCGGCGCTAGGAGCGCTGCCATGGATCTTCCCCGAGCGCTGAAGGAGATGACGCTGCGCAGGCGACTGGCGGTCATGCTCTCCTGCATGGCGCTGGTGCTGGTGCTCCCGGCGCTGTACGCCATCCAGCGGCTGGACGAGATTCGGGACATCGCCATCGAGCTGAGGGCCCAGCACAGCGCGGCGGAGGTCGCCCTCAGCCGGCTGGAAACCGGACTGGGCCAGATCGACGCCACACTTCGAAGCTATCTGGCCGATCCGGGCCCGGAGAGCCGCGCCGCGGCGTTCGAGACCCTGGGCCGCGCCCGCACGGAGCTGGCCGAGCTGGAGGAGACCGGCTATGGGGCCGAAGCGGCCACCACGATCGCGGCCGTCGAGCACCTCGAGTACGTCACCCTCAGGCTTGAAAGGATGGTGTACGGCGGCGACGTGGCGCGGGCCACCGACTACTTCTTCGAGGAGATCCAGCCGGTTCTGGTCGACGTGAGGGCATCGATCGATCCGGTCTGGACTGCGATTGACCGGCGGAGCGAAGCGGCGGCCGAACGCGCCGCCGAGCTCTCGACGGCGACCGCGACCACGATCCCGCTCGCGGTGCTCGTGTCCCTGGGGCTGGCGATCGCCATCGGCTTCCTGATCATCGGAAAGTTCATCACGCCTTTACAGCAGCTGCGCACGGCCATGGCCCGTGTGGCCCAGGGCGAGTTCGACGCACCGCCGGAAGTTTCCGCCGATCGGATCGACGAGCTCGGCGACCTGAACCGATCGTTCGTCTCGATGACCGAGCAGCTTGCGGAGCTTAATCGACTCCGGGCCGAGTTCGTGAGCATCGTCACGCATGACCTGAAGACCCCGATCAACGTTCTCGGCGGCTATGCCGAGATGCTGCGGGAGGGAACCTACGGAGAGCTCGCGGAGGGGCAGCTCAAAGCGCTCGGCGCGATGGAGGAACAGACGGGAGCGCTCCTGGAGCAGGTGAATCAGCTCGTGAACCTGAGCCGCTACGAAGCCGGCGCCTTCCGGGTCGAGATGGAGAGGCTCTACCTCGCCGATCTGCGCACGAGCCTCGAGCGTGCCTTCGAGGCTCTCGCCCGCCAGAAGGGCATCCGGTTCGAGATCGAGCTCGACCCCCAGGCCCCCGAGGTGATCGAGGCCGATGGAGATCGGCTGCGAAACGAGGTGCTCGGCAACCTCCTGGGCAACGCGTTCAAGTTCACCGAGAGCGGCGGCAGGGTGGCGGTGCGCATGGGAGCGGATCTGCCTCGCCGCGACCGGTTGGTGATCGAGGTCTCCGACTCGGGCGTCGGCATCCCGGCGGCGGAGCTCCCGCACGTGTTCGAGATGTACTATCAGGGCCAGAGCGGCGCCCGCGCGAAGGGGAGCGGCATCGGCCTGGCGATCGCCAAGGAGATCGTCGAGATCCACGGAGGCGAGATCGGCGTCCAGAGCCGCGAGGGGCGCGGCACGACCTTCCGGATCACGCTGCCGGTGACGCGGGCGGATCGCACCGACACCGATGCGTCCCCGTCCGGCCGCGCGGACTCTACGCCGGTGGGGACCGAGGCCCCGGATCTGAAGCTGGTCAGCTAGGAGGCTCCGGCTCCTCGGGCGGCTCCTGGGGCCTGAATTCGAAGCGGATCTGCTGCGCCACCCACACCCCGACCGGCCGATCCCGGTTCAGCGCGGGCCGGAACCGCATCTCCCGGCCGACGTCCTGCGCCGCGTCGTCCAGCCCCTGATAGCCACTCGACTTTCGAAGCTGCAGTTGCGTCGGGCTCCCGCTCTCATCCACGAACACCCATATCAGCACGACTCCGCCGACTCCCTGCTCCTTCAGGTCCTGCGGATAGGATTGCTCCAGCAGGCGCACGACCTCCTCGGTGTTGAGGAGCCGCGGAGGGGTGTCGTGTGGAATGAAGGGCGGAGTCCACTCGGGATCCTCGACCGCGGCGGCCCTCGGGATCGCGGGCCGGACGATCGGCTGGGGCGGTGCGGGCGTCTCGACGGCAGGCGGCGCGAAGACGTACGCCTCATCCGCGGGTGGCAGCACGACGAGCTCCAGCTCCGGGTATCGGCTCATCGTGACGCGGCCGGCGATCTGTGGAAGGATGATCACAAGCGCCAGCGCATGGATGAGAAGGGAGATCGCGACCCCGAGCCGGAGGGCCTTTTTGTACCCGGCATGCTCGCGCGTGATCGCGTTCTCGAGATCCTGCAGCGAACCGATGATGCGGGATGGCCAGCCCGCAAACCGCGGCGTGCGCCCTCCGGGGGATCGGCTCGTCGACTCGGAGAAAGCTCTCTCGTCGTGCACCGGCATCTCCCGTCTCCGAACGGGGTCGTACCTATCCTCGTCGCTTCAACGTATATCTAACCCAGAATAGGACTTCAAAGTTCGCGACGCGAGGTCGGCCGAGCTCCGACTGCGACGCGCAGGGGAGGGATCCGCATGGTCGAGCCTCTTGCTGGCAACCGGCGCTCGGTCGGCCCTCCCGGCCGTGACCGCTGGCCGCTGGCGGCGCTCGTCGCCCTGCTGGCGATCGCGGCGCTCCGTCCCGCCGAACCAGCCGTGGCGCAGGAACCCGCGAGGCGACAGGCGGCTGATGACGAGTTCCGAGAGGCGCGGGAGCGGCTGGTGCGGGAGCACATCGCCCAGACCCGCTTCGGGGCCGAGTACGGCGTAAAGGACGAGTGGGTACTGCGCGCCATGCGAGCCGTCCCGCGGCATCGATTCGTCCCCTCCGATCTCGTGGCGCTGGCCTACGAGGACCAGCCGCTGCCGATCGGCTACGGCCAAACCATCTCCCAGCCGTTCATCGTCGCGACGATGACCGAGTTGCTCGAAGTCGGACCCGGGGATCGCGTGCTCGAGGTCGGGTCGGGATCCGGCTATCAGGCAGCGGTTCTGGCGGAGATCATCTCGCGAGTATTCACGATCGAGATCGTCCGGCCTCTGGCCGATGCTGCGCGCAATCGCCTGGAGGAGCTCGGCTACCGGAACGTCGAGGTGCGTCACGGTGACGGCTACTTCGGCTGGGCGGAGGAGGCGCCGTTCGACGGCATCATCGTGACCGCGGCAGCCAGCCATATCCCGCCCCCGCTTCTCGAACAGCTGCGGCCGGGGGGGAGGATGGTGATCCCGGTCGGACCGCCGTTTCAGGTCCAGACGCTGATCCTGGTGGAGAAGCGGCCGGATGGTCGGATCGTGCAGCGGAGCCTGATGCCCGTGAGGTTCGTGCCGTTTACGAGAGCCGAATGAGGGCGGCCCGCCGTCGCCTGTACGCCGTCGTCCTGCTGGCAGGCTCCGTCGGGATCGCCTACGAGATCGCGCTCATCCGCGTGCTCTCGATCGCTCAGTGGCACCACTTCGCCTACATGATCATCAGCGTCGCGATGCTCGGCTTCGCGGCCAGCGGCACGGCCGTGGCGGTCGTGCGCGATCGGATCGCCGGAGCCGAGCGGCCGCTGCTGGCGGCCGGCACGCTCGGCCTGTCGATCAGCCTGACGGCCTGTTTCGCCCTGGCGCAGCGGGTGCCGTTCGAGACCTTCCGTCTCGTGTCGGAGCCCGGGCAGCTGGGGCACCTGTTCACCCTCTACCTCGTCCTGGCGCTTCCCTTCTTCCTCGTCTCCTGGTGCATCACGCTGGGACTGCTGCTCGAACCGAGACACGTGGGCCGGGTGTACTTCCTCAACCTGCTCGGGTCGGGCCTCGGTGCGGCCGCCGCGGTCGCCCTGCTGTTCGAGGTCCGCCCCGCCGCCCTTCCAGCCGTTCTCACCTTGCCGGCGGCGCTCGCCTTCTCGCTCGCCGGCGTCGGGCTCGGTCGCCGCTGGCAGCTGGGCCTCGCACTGCCGCTGGCGACCCTGTGGATCACCCACGGCCAGGAGGTGCGGCTCTCGGAGTACAAGGGCCTCGCCTACGCCCTCCGGCTCCCCGACGCGCGCGTGGTGGCCCGGACGCCGAGCCCGCTCTCGGAGCTGACGGCGGTGGCCTCGTCCTCGATTCGGGAGACGCCGGGCCAACTCTCGGGCTACCCGATGAGCGAGTTGGGGCCGCTACCGGAGCAGATCGGGCTCTACTTCGACGGGGGCTCCGTCTCGGCCGTCAGTCGTTTCGGAGGTGACCTGTCGAGGTTCGCCTTCCTGGACTACGTGACCGGCGCCCTGCCCTACCACCTCATCGAGCGGCCCGCGGTGCTGGTGGTGGGCGCAGGGGGAGGCATCGAGGTGCTGAGCGCCCTGGCGCACGGAGCGCGCCACGTCACTGCGGTCGAGGTGGACCCCGGCGTGCCGGCCCTGTTGCTGGGACCGCTGCGAGACTACTCCGGCGGATTGTACGCCCGTGACGACGTACGGCTCGTGGTGGCGGAAGCCCGCGGGTACCTGGAGGGGACGCCGGATGGTACGGTCGATCTGATCCAGGTGGCGCTTCTGGACGCGTTCACCGCCGCCTCGGCCGGGGTGCACGCCCTCGCGGAAAGCTACCTCTACACCACGGAAGCGATCGAGCTCTACCTCCGGAAGCTCTCGCCGGCGGGCGTGCTCTCGATAACCCGCTGGCTCAAGACGCCGCCGCGGGACGCGATCAAGCTGTTCGCCACCATGGTGGAGGCGTGCGAGCGGGCGGGACTCGAGGAGCCGAGCCGCCACCTGGCGTTCATCCGCTCCTGGAACACGGGCACTCTGGTGCTGTCGCGCGCCCCCCTGTCGGAGCCGAGGATTCGGGAGATCCGCCGGTTCGCCGAACTCCGGGGCTTCGACCTGGTCTGGGTCCCGGGCATCCGGCCCGAGGAAGCCAACCGCTTCGTCGTGCTCGAGACCCCGATCTACTACGAGGCGACGTCAGCTCTCCTCTCCGAGCGTCGCCAGCGGTTCTACCGCGAATACGCGTTCCATGTCCGACCCGCAACCGACGACCGTCCCTACTTCTTCCGCTTCTTCCGCTGGCGCTCCCTACCGCGCTTCCTCGAGGCGACGCGTGGCGGATGGTTCAACTTCGTCGAGTGGGGGTACGTGGCGCTGGTCGCTGCCGTTGCGCAGGCGGCGGTCGCCGGCCTCCTCCTCGTCATCCTGCCGCTCGTCCTGTTCGCACGCGGCACCGGTGGCGGCCGCGGAGGCATCTCCCTCTACTTCGGCGGCCTGGGGTTGGCCTTCATGTTCCTAGAGATCGCCTTCATCCAGCGGTTCATGCTCTTTCTGACCTATCCCGTATACGCCGTCGCCGTCGTCCTGACGGGCTTCCTGGTTTTCGCCGGAGTCGGCAGCTACGTCGCGGATCGGTGGCTCGCCGGCGGCCCGCGGCGCGTGCGCCCCCCTCCGGCGAGCCGCCTCGTGTTCCTGGCGACGGTGGCCATCGTGGCGATCGGAATCGTCTACCTGGCGAGCCTGCCGCTCGTCTTCCGCGCGGCGGCCGGCTGGCCCGACGCGGGCCGCATCACCCTCAGCCTGGCGCTGCTGGCGCCGCTCGCCTTCTGCATGGGCATCCCGTTCCCGGCAGGCCTGCAGCTCGTGTCAGACCGCCGGCCGCCGCTCGTACCCTGGGCCTGGGGGCTGAACGGAGCCGCCTCCGTGCTGGGCGCGACGGCCGCCACCCTGACGGCCGTGCACCTCGGCTTTCGGGCCGTGGTGGTGCTCTCCTTCGCCGCGTACGCGCTCGCGGCGACGGTCCTGAGCCGGATGGAGAGCCGCTGGTCCAACGGCGGGCCGGACACGCTCGCGGGCGGGGCGTGATGCTGGAACGCCACTTCGGGTTCCGCGAGCACGGCACGAACCTCCGGACCGAGGTAATCGCCGGTGCCACGACCTACCTCACGATGGTCTACATCGTGTTCGTGAATCCTCAGATCCTGGCCCAGACGGGCATGGACGAGGGCGCCGTCTTCGTGGCCACCTGCGTCGCGACTGTGATCGGGACGCTGGTGATGGGCCTGTACGCCAACTACCCGATCGCTCTCGCCCCCGGCATGGGCCTCAACGCCTACTTCGCCTACACGGTCGTGCTGACGCTCGGCTACTCCTGGGAGACGGCGCTCGGCGCCGTGTTCGTATCCGGCGTGCTGTTCATCCTCCTCAGTCTCCTGCGCGTCCGTCAACACGTGATCAACTCCGTGCCCGGGACCCTGAAGCTGGCGATCTCCGCCGGCATCGGCCTTTTCCTGGGTCTGATCGGCCTGGAGAACGCGGGCTTCGTAGCCGCCCATCCCACCACTCTGGTCACCCTGGGAGATCTGGGACGACCCGCACCGGCACTCGCGATGGGCGGCTTTGCCCTGATCGCCGCGCTCACCTGGAAGAGGGTCCCCGGTTCCGTGCTCATCGGCATCCTGGCGGCCACGGCCGCCGGTCTCCCTCTCGGCCTGGCGAGCTTTCAGGGGATCGTCTCCCTCCCGCCCGATCCGCGGCCGACGATGCTAGCGCTCGACTTGGCTGCTACATTGGAGGTGGGCGTCGTCACCGTGGTGTTCACGTTCTTTTTCGTGGACCTGTTCGACACGGCGGGGACCCTGATCGGCGTCGCGCACCGGGCGAACCTCCTCGACGAAGCGGGCCGCCTGCCGCGGCTCAACCGGGCGCTGCTCGCCGACAGCTCCGCCACGGTCGTCGGTTCCCTGCTGGGCACCTCGACGGTGACGAGCTATATCGAGAGCGCGGCCGGCACGAACGTGGGAGGCCGGACCGGATTCACGGCCGTGGTCGTGGCCGGACTCTTCGGGCTGACCCTCTTCCTCGCGCCGCTCGCCGCCATGATACCGGCGTACGCGACCTCGGCGGCGCTCCTGTTCGTCGCCGCCCTCATGGCCCGAGGTCTGGCCGAGATCGAGTGGGACGACGCGACGGAGTACGCGCCGGCGGTGGTCACGGCGATCGGCATGCCGCTCACGTTCTCGATCGCCACCGGTATCGGCCTCGGGTTCATCTCGTACGTGGCGGTGAAGCTGTTCAGCGGCCGCTACAGAGAGATCCGGCCGGCCGTGCTGGTGATCGCGCTGCTGTTCGCGGTTAGGTTCGCGGTGTCGTGATCGGCATCGCGGGAATGGATGCCGTCAGAAGATGGAGAACCCGAGATGAACGCTGATGCGACAAAGACCCCGCCGGCCGAGGTGGGCGCGGATGGGTACAAGCGGCGATCCGAGGTCCGCAAGAGGATGCGGCTGGAGATCCCGCACGGGCTCGCGATCCTTCACGATCCGGCCTTCAACAAGGGTACGGCCTTCACGCTGAAGGAGCGGGAGCACTTCGACATCCATGGACTCGTGCCGCCCGGCGTCGCCACCCCGGAGATGCAGGAGAAGCGGGTCCTGGAGAACTATCGGCGCATGCCCTCCGACCTGGAGCGGTACATCTTCCTGAAGGATCTGCAGGACCGGAACGAGACCCTCTTCTATCGGATCCTGATCAACAACATCCAGCAGATCATGCCGATCGTCTACACTCCAACCGTCGGCACGGCCTGCAAGGTCTTCGGGCACATCTACCGGCGACCGCGCGGGCTGTACATCTCGGCCCAGGACCGGGGAAGGATCTCCAAGGTGCTGCAGAACTGGCCGTACGAGGCGGAGATCATCGTCGTTACCGACGGCGAGCGCATTCTCGGCCTGGGCGACCTGGGCGCCAACGGGATGGGCATCCCGATCGGGAAGCTATCCCTCTACACCGCCTGCGCCGGTGTCCATCCCGAGAGCTGTCTGCCGATCATGCTCGACGTGGGCACCAACAACGAGGACCTGCTGCAGGATCCGCTCTACCTGGGGCTGCGACAAGACCGCCTCCGGGACGAAGAGTACGCAGAGTTCGTGGAGGAGTTCGTCGCCGCGATCGAGGAGCGCTTCCCGTGGATCGTTCTTCAGTTCGAGGACTTCGCGACCCGGAACGCGTTCGAGCTCCTGCGGCGATATCGCGACCGGCTGTGCGCGTTCAACGACGACATCCAGGGGACGGCGGCGGTCGTCCTGGCCGGACTCCTGTCGGCACAGAACCTCACCGGGCGCCCGCTGGCCGAGGAGAAGCTGGTTTTCCTCGGCGCCGGCGAGGCCGCGGTCGGAATCGCGAACCTGGTCGTCGCGGCCCAGGTGCGCGAGGGTGAGGATGAGGCGGCGGTGAGGGCGCGGATCTGGTTCCTCGACTCGAAGGGCCTCGTCGTCAAGGAGCGCACCGACCTCCAGCGCCACAAGCTCCCGTACGCACAGGAGCATCCGTTCGTGGCGGACCTCGCCTCCGCGGTCGAGGCGCTCCGCCCGAGCGGCCTGATCGGAGTGTCCGGGCAGCCCGGCACCTTCACCGAGGCGATCGTGCGAAAGATGGGCGAGATGAACGAGCGCCCGCTCATCTTCGCGCTGTCGAACCCGACCGCCAATTCGGAGTGCACGGCCGAGCAGGCGTACGAGTGGACGGGGGGCCGGGCGATCTTCGCAAGCGGCAGCCCGTTCGACCCGGTCGAGCTCGAAGGCCGAACCCTCGTGCCGGGACAGGCGAACAACGCCTACATCTTCCCCGGCCTGGGTCTCGGGCTGATCGTGTCGGGCGCGCAGCGGGCAACAGACGGGATGTTCTACGCAGCCGCGAAGACGCTGGCGAGCCGCGTCTCGGCGGAGTCGCTGGCGAGCGGCTGCCTCTTTCCACCGCTCACCGAGATTCGCCAGGTCTCGGCCGCGATCGCCACCAGCGTGGCGGAGCTGGCCTACGAGCGCCGACTGGCGCGCAAGCCGGCGCCCCAGGGACCGACGCTGGCGGAGCACGTGCGGGAGCAAATGTACGAGCCGGTGTACCCGATGTACGTGTAGCACCTCGGAAAACCGGGGCAACCGGGTCGAGCGGCAGCGAAGCGGGAGCCCTGATGATCCGATTCCAGCCCACTGCGATCGAAAGCGACGAGATCCACCTGTGGCTCGTCTCGCTGGCCATGGGGCCAGAGGACCTGGCGGCGCTCCAGGCCACCCTGTCGGCCGACGAGCTCCGGCGTGCCGAACGGCTCCGCCGCCGAACCGACCGCCGGCGCTTCGTTGCCGGCCGAGGGCTCGCCCGATGCGTTCTCTCCGCCTACCTCGGTCGACCTGCCGCTCGGATCGGCTTCTCCTACGGCGACATGGGCCAACCGCGCATCTCGGATGCGGCCGACACGCTCCTTCGGTTCAACCTCTCGCACTGCGATGACCTGCTCCTGCTGGGGGTGGCGTGCGGGCGACCTGTGGGCGTGGACCTCGAGCGGATCCGGCCACTCCCGCACCGGGAGGCGATCGAGCGACGCATCTTCTCGCCCCGGGAGCGCGAGGTCCTCTGCGACCTGGCGGCCGATGGGCGCCTGCGCGGCTTCTTCAGCGGCTGGACGCGCAAGGAGGCCGTCGCCAAGGCTCTGGGTGACGGCATGTGGTCTACGGTGGGCCGCGTGCAGGTGAGCCTCGATCCGGAGAGCGCGGCAGAGGTTCTCGCGCTGGACGGCAGCCGGAAGGAAGCGAAACGCTGGTCGCTCTTTCACCTCGAGCCAGCGACAGGCTTCGTCGGCTCGGCGGCCGTGCGAGGCCGGGACCTGCAGCTGTCCGTGCGGGACGTGCGCGCCGAGGCGGCCGGCGAGGACCGGAAATGAGCGTCCTTCTCAGCGCCGTGCGCCCGGGCGCCTACCGCGATTCCATCATCCTCATGCAGCTTCAGGCGGCCCTGGCGGAGCTGCCGGGCATCGACGATGCGGGCGCCGTGATGGCGACGCCGGAGAATCTCGCTCTCCTGGACCGGACCGGTCTGCTTCCCGATCCGGCGCCGGCGGCCGGCTCCGCCGACCTGTTGGTCGTGGTCCGGGCCGATGGCCGCGAGCAGGGAGACCGGGCGCTGGCCCGGATCGACGATCTCCTCCGTCGCGAGACAACGGAGGTAGAGGCCGGGTACCGGCCCCGTAGCCTGGAAACCGCTCTGCGGGCGCTGCCTGCGGTGCGATTCGCACTGATCTCGATACCTGGCCGGTTCGCGGCCGCCGTCGCAACGCAGGCGCTCGATCTCGGCCTCCACGTCCTTCTTTACAGCGACAACGTCGAGCTGGCGGACGAGGTACGCCTCAAGCGCCGAGCCCGAAGCACCGGACTCCTGCTCATGGGCCCGGACTGCGGTACGGCCTACGTCGGCGGCATCGGGCTGGGCTTCGCCAACCGCGTGCGGAGCGGCCATATCGGCATCGTGGCTGCCTCGGGCACGGGACTCCAGGCCGTGGCCTGCGGGATCCACGCCCTGGGCGCCGGCATCTCCCACGGCATCGGCACCGGAGGACGCGACCTGCACCCGGCGGTGGGCTCCGCCACCGCACTCCAGGCGCTCGACCTGTTGCGCCGGGATCCCGGCACGCGCGTGATCGTCCTGATCTCGAAGCCGCCGGCCCCGGAGGCGGCGGATCGTCTGCTGACCGCGGCCGCGGCGACCGGCAAGCCCCTCGTGGTGGCCTTCCAGGGCTACCGGCGCGCACCCGGCCGGCACGCGGCAGGCCGACTCGACCCCGGGATTCGCTTCGCCGCCGACCTCGGGGAGGCGGCGGCCATCGCCGTCTCGCTCGCCGACGGAACCGCCCCCGGCTCCGGGCCGCCGGCAGCGTTTCGATTCGCGGCAGAGCCCGACGCCACGGCAGAACCCAACGCCGCGCCAGGCCCGCAGGCACGTGCATCACGTGACCGCCTCGCGCCGTACCTGCGCGGCTTGTTCTCCGGGGGCACCCTGGCCGTCGAGGCGCTGCTGGGTTTGCGCGGCCGCCTGCCAGCCCTGCACTCGAACCTGACGGCCGAGGGAGTCATGCGGCTCGAGGACCCCGAGGCGAGCCGGGAACATACCGTGCTCGACCTCGGAGCCGACGAATTTACGGTGGCGCGGCCCCATCCGATGATCGACAACGATCTGCGCGTCCACCGCTTCCGGCGTGAGGCGGCCGACCCGCAAGTGGGGCTGATCCTCCTCGACATCGTCCTCGGATACGGTGCGCACGATGATCCGGCATCCGAGCTGGCGCCGGTGATCGCTGAGACCCGACGGCCCGATCTCGCCGTGGTGGCGATCGTGGTGGGCACCGACGAGGACCCGCAGGGGTTGGAGGATCAGATCGGCCGCCTGACGGAGGCGGGAGCGGTGGTGCTGCCCAGCGTGACCAGCGCCGTCTCGTTCGCGCTCGCCCGCCTGCCCGATCGGGAAGGCAGCGCCGACGACGCCGACGCCGAGGCATGGGCGACCGCGCCGCCGGCAGGCGTCGACGACCGAGGCGCATCGGCCCCGGTCGCCATGCCGACGCAGCCCGGCACGCCCGTGTCGCTCTCCGACCTCGACCCTCCGATCGGCATCATCAACATCGGACTCGAACGGTTCGGCAACAGCCTGATCGAACAGGGAGCGCAGGTGGTCCAGATGGAGTGGAGACCGCCGGCCGGAGGGAACGACAGGCTATGGGAGATCCTGGAGAAGATGAGGAGATAGCGAGTGGACGTGACGAGCGCCAACGCGACAGCCGTGGGGCGGATGGTGGCCTCCCGGCCCGTTCTCACCACCGTGGCCCGCGCGCAGGACGTGGTGCCGGGGATGCACGACCGCCTGCTGTTGCATGCCGGACCGCCGATCGAATGGGACCGCATGTCGGGGCCGCTGCAGGGCGCCGTCATCGGCGCCCTGCTGTACGAAGGGCTGGCAGGAACCGAGTCGGCGGCCCGGGAGCTGGCCGAGCGAGGAGAGGTGGAGTTCGCCCCCTGTCACCACCATTCGACCGTGGGGCCGATGGCCGGTGTCACCTCGGCGTCGATGGCCGTCTACGTGGTCGAGGACCGGACGCACGGAGCCCGAACCTACTCCAACCTGAACGAGGGGTACGGGAAGGTGCTCCGCTACGGGGCCTTCAGCCCGGAGGTTCTGGACCGCCTCCGGTGGATGAACGAAGCCATGGCACCGATCCTGGCAGAGGCGCTCGGTCGATCCGAAGGCATCGACATCCGGTCGCTGCTGGCCGAGGCGCTCCACATGGGAGATGAAGGGCACAACCGGAACAAGGCCGGCTCGCTTCTCTTCCTGAAGCGGATCGCACCTCTGGTAGCGGGCCTCGAGCTCGATCCCGCGCAGGAGGCTCGGGTGCTCGCCTTCATCGGGGACAACGCTCTCAGCGTCCTGAACCCGGTGATGGCCGCCTGCAAGGCCATGGCCGATGCGGCGCACGGCGTCGAGGGAAGCACGGTGGTGACCGCGATGGCCCGCAACGGCACCGACTTCGGAATCCGGGTGAGCGGCCTCGGCGACCGGTGGTTCACGGCGCCGGCGGAGACGCCGGATGGCCTGTACTTCAGCGGCTTTTCCGCCGAGGATGCAAACCCCGACATAGGCGACAGCACGATCACGGAGACGGCAGGCATCGGGGCGTTCGCGATGGCCGCCGCTCCCGCCATCGTCTCCTTCGTGAGCGGCTCACCGGCCGACGCGCTGAACGCCACCCTCGAGATGTACGAGATCACGGTGGCCGAGCACGAGCACCTCACCATCCCGGCCCTCGACTTCCGCGGCACCCCCACCGGTATCGACGTGCGCCGCGTCGTGGAGCTGGGGATCGCCCCGCGCGTGAACACCGGCATCGCCCACCGCGAGGCAGGCATCGGTCAGATCGGAGCCGGCCTGGTGCGACCGCCGCTCCAGATCTTCGAGCAGGCGCTGCTCGCGTTCGCGGAGCTACACGGGCTCTAGCAGGAGGGCAGACGGGGAAAGCGGAGGAGTCAGGGCCAGCCGAGGAGGAATCAGGACCAGCCGAGGAGAATCCGGAAAAAGCGGACGATCTGCTGGCCGAAGGCTCCCAGCAGAAGCATCATCCACACGAAGAAGGCGATCCCGGCGCCCACCCACCCGGCGGTGCTCGCCGGCGGGTCGTAACCGAGCCAGAACACCAGCAAGCCGCCGATGGCTGTGATCAACAGGAGGAGAACGAGCCTCGCCAGGTGCTCCCTCATGGGGATGGCGGACAACGCCGGCGCAGTCGATCCTCCTGACCGGAGCTGTCGTCGGGTTCGCCGACCTCATCTGCCGGCAAGGTGCCGGACGTGGGCGCCTCGGCGGCCGACCAGGCGACGCAATCCTCATCCGAGTCGTACGAGTCGTTCACGCTCTGCCTCCAGACGACGAAGCCCGCCGTGAACGCGAGGGCGAAGAGGATGATGAGGAGCACGTACTCAGCCGTGTCCTGGCCGGCCTCCAGCCGAAGGGGCAGTCCTCGTACTGCTGGTTCCATCTCCTGCAGGTTTGCACCCGACAAGATTACGGACCTCCGCTCTCGCAGACCAGGTCGCGGTTGCGCTCGGCGTTGACGCGGCGGGCCAGGGGTCACTTCTCCGCAAGAACTGCCCCTGTCGCGGATGGCTGGCTCCGTGTCGCGCGGTACCCGAGGTCCGCCTACGCAATCCACATGCTAGGAGGTTAGACTGGAGAGGTGGGAAGGCTGTAAGTGATTTAATGATGCGATTTACACGTATGGCTGCTCAAGCTGGGAGCGTCGGAGCGGGAGGAAGATGCGTTCCGGAGGCCACACTCCGAACGGTGCGGCCGGAGGCGTGTTGGCTCGTCATCGCGTCAGCCAACGCAGGAAATCCCCTAGCGCTCCGAACCTGCGGTCGACGGGCCCCGAAAGCGTGGCGGCGGCAAACCAAACGAAGCCGAACATGGCCAGCACCACGATGACATCCCGGTATCGTCGCATTCCGCCTCCGCGCCGCCCCGTTCCTGGCCACCGGGCCTCGCGAACGGAGCTCAGCCCCCGGAAACGCAAGAAGTGAGCCGGGGTGAAAGCGCCCCGACCGTGGGGTGGCGGAGCCTCGGGAGGAGAAGGATGACGGCGCGCGGAGGGCGCGCCGCGACGGTCAATCGACGAGGGCTTCGGGATTCAGCCCCTCGAGCTCCTCGATCACGAACCGTCCGTCCTTCCGGATCAGCCGGTCGTCGAACCAGATCTCTCCGCCACCCGCCTCGGGGTGCATCATCAGCACCAGATCCCAGTGGATCTGGCTCCGGTTCCCGTTGTCGGCGATCTCGTAGGCGCCGCCGGGGGTGAGGTGGATGCTGCCGGCGATCTTCTCGTCGAACAGGATGTCCTTCATCGGCGCCGTGATGTGCGGGTTGAGGCCGATGGCGAACTCGCCCACGTAACGGGCGCCCTCGTCCGAATCCAGCACCTCTTGCAGGTGGGTCGTGTTGCTGCTCTCGCCAGCCACGATCCGCCCATCCTCGAACTCCAGCCGGACGTCCTCGTGCGTCACGCCCTGGTAGAGAGTCTCCGCGTTGAAGCGGATCGTTCCGTTCACGCTCTCCCGGACCGGCGCCGTGAACACCTCGCCGTCGGGGATGTTGCGGTGGCCGTCGCACGAAATGGCCGGGATGCCGGCGATGCTGAACGACAGATCCGTACCCGGTGCCACCAGCCGTACCCGATCGGTCGCCTCGGTGAGCTCCCTCAGCGGCTCGATCGCTCGGGAGAGCCGGTCGTAGTCCATCGTGCAGACGCGAAAGTAGAAGTTCTCGAACGCCTCGGTGGAGGCCTGAGCCAGCTGCGCCATCGACGGGCTCGGCCAGCGGCTGACGACCCACTTCGTCCGCGAGACGCGGACGTCGACGTGCACCCGCTTCCACAGCAGCTCGTCGTAGAGTTTCATCTTCGCCGTGGGCACGTCGGACAGCTCCGACACGTTGGCGCTGCCCCGCATCCCGATGTAGGCGTCGACCGCCTTCATCGACAGCTCCTCCGCATCGGCCATCACCGTCAGCTGTTCGGAACTGGCGCCGAGGAGAAGCTCTCTCATCAACGGCTGACTCTTGAGGAGCAACAGCGGCACCCCGTCGGCGCGGTAGGCCGCGCGGATCAGCTCGCGAGTGAAGTCGGCGGGCACGTCGATCGCCTCGATCAGGACCTTCTCGCCCGCCTGCAGATCGCAGGAGTAGGTGATGAGGGTGTCCGCCAGCTTCGTGTATCTCGGATCGGCCATGGGCTCGTGACTCTCCTGGTTCTGGAACGGTGGTCCGCCCTACGCTGCCACCTTCCGACCCGCTCGGCAACCGCTCTTTTTGCCGGCGGCCGCGGGTGCTATGCTCGGTGATCTCGCGCCCTGCTCGAGACCACGAGCAGGCCTCGTGCCGCCCCGTCCCGACCACGAGTCGGACGCGGCACCGGACCCGTAGCCGAAGAGAAGACTTGGAGAACCGCGATCCGGTCGTGACCAGCGCGGACCGGAGCGATCGGCCGATCCGCCACGGGCCGTACCCGGAGTTCACCTGGGCGGGTGTCCTGGTCGGCTATGCGATCGGCGTCCTGATCGCCGTCAGCATCGGGTATCTCAGCCTCAAGCTCGGCTTCTCGATCGAGGGCTCCGAGCTGGCCGCGATTCTCGGTTTCGGCGTGCTGCGTGGCCTCATGCGCCGCAACAGCATCATCGAGAACAACATCAACCAGACGCTGGCGAGCGCCGTGAACGGCGCCTCGGCCGGCATGATGTTCTCCGTGCCGGCTCTCTTCATCCTCGGAATCACCGACTTCAACTACCCGCTGCTCGTTCTCGGCTGCATCGCGGGCGGCTTCCTGGGGATCGCGTTCATCATCCCGCTGCGAAAGCAGATGATCGACTTCAATCGGCTCGCGTTTCCCGGCGGGATCGCCACGGCGGCGGTGCTCAAGTCACCCGGCGCGGGCGTGAAAAAGGCGTGGCTGCTGCTGGGAGCCGCCGGCGTCAGCGCGGTCGCCCATCTGCTCAGCCTCTCCTCCGGGTTCGAGAACTGGAACCTCGGCGCCCTACTCGGGCTGCCCGAGTACATGAACGGGATCTGGTACATCTCGCTCCTCACCGTCGGCGTGGCCTTCCTGGCCGGTAAGGGCGGCTTCTTCTTCATCGCCGGCGGCTATGTGTGCTACTGGATCCTGGCACCCCTGCTGGATGTGACGGGCCTCCTGCCCGACCCGGCGGCGGTGGCCGAGTCGGGGCTCGGCATCGCCAACTACCTGCGCCTCAACCTCTTCCGACCCGTAGGCATCGGGATGCTGGTGGGCGGGGCGCTGATGGGCATCGCCCTGGCGCTCCCGCTGGTGGCGAGCGCCGTCAGGAGCATGCGCGACGCGGCCAGGTCCGGAACGGCACTCTCGCGGGACGAGATGCCGATCCAGTTCCTCTACATGGGGGTGACCGCCGCGTTCGTGGTGCTCGCGCTGATCTCGTACCTCTCGGTGACCGAGGTCGGAGTCATGCGAGGGGTCCTGATGGCCGTCCTCGGCACGCTGTGGATCTGGGTCGCCGGCGTCGTTCTCTCCGAGTGCATCGGCCGCACCAACTGGTCGCCGCTCTCCGGGATGACCCTGATCGGCGTGACCATCCTGATCCTGCTCACGAGCGGCATCGGCGACCGGCCGTCGATCATCGCTTCGGTCACGGTGGGCGCGGCGATGTGCGTGGCCATGGCGCAGGCCACGGACCTGATGCTCGACCTCAAGACCGGGTACCTGGTCGGAGCGATCCCCAGGAAGCAGCAGATCGCCCAGTTTCTCGGCACCTGGCTCGGGCCGATCGTCGTCATGGCGCTCATCGTGGTGCTTCACCGGGCGTACGGCATGGGCAGCGACATGCTCCCGGCCCCGCAGGGCCAGGCGCTCGCCAGCGTGATCCAGGGGATCCTCGGCGGCGACGTGCCGATGGACAAATACCTCGCCGGCGCCGGTCTGGGGGCGCTGCTCAGCGCGAGCGGCATCGGGGGACTGGGCGTACTGGTCGGGCTCGGCTTCTATCTGCCGTTCAACATCGTGCTTACCTACACGATCGGCACCTTTCTGCGGATCTTCTTCGACCGGCGATTCGGGAAGCTGTTCAGCGAGGATGTGGGCGTACCGATCGCGGCCGGGTTGATCGTGGGCGAGGCGCTGGTCGGCGTCGTCTACTCGTTGATGATCGTCTTCGGCAGCGGCGGAGCGTAGGAGCCATGCGGGCAGCGGGCATGAGACGGCTGGGCTACGCGCTGATCACGATCGGCTTCCTCGGCGGCGCCTTCACCGCGGTGCGGCAGGTCGAGGGGATCGCGGCCGCAATCTTTCTGGCCTGGCTGGGGCTCGGCATCCTCGGCGTATGGCTGGCCCGCCACGCCGCCCGGCGAGAGGCGAAGGACGAGGTCCGGCGCAGCGCGAACATCCAGGCGCTGGAGGCAACGCTGGACCGTATCGTGGCCGGCATGGAAAGACTCTGCTCCGAGAAGGACGAGATCGACGTGTACGAGCTTCGGCACGTGATCGATCGGCGATTTCTGAGCGACCTCGTCACCTTCGTGGATGCCAGGGAGAGCATTGCCCACGGCTACGGTCTCCAGGCCTACGCGGAGGTGATGAACCGGTTCGCGGCCGGGGAGCGCCACTTGAACCGGGTGTGGTCGGCGTCGACGGACGGGTACGTCGATGAGGCGCACGACTACATCGAGAAAGCGGCCGACCAGTTCGAGGAGACGCTGGAGGTGTTCAACCAGGTACGGACCGCGCCGGCGCGGCGAGGCTGAGCGAACCGGAGGCAAGGACGTGGCGAGATGGCGCTGAGAGATTCGGTCGCCCTGGTGACGGGCGGGAGCGAGGGCATCGGTCGGGCGATCGCGGCGGCGCTGAAGGCGGAGGGCGCCGAAGTCACGATCACGGGCCGCCGGGAGCATCGGCTCCGGGCGACAGCCGAAGAGCTCGGCGTCGAGTTCATCGCGGGCGATGTGGGGCGGGAGGCGGACGCGGTTCGCACCGTGGCCACGGTGATCGAAAAGCACGGCCGCCTCGACATCCTGGTGAACAACGCCGGCTACGGCATCTTCAAGCCGCTCGTCGAGATGGAGCTGGAGGAGCTGGAGGACGTCTACCGCACCAACGTCTTCGGCGCGTTCCTGATGGCGCGCGAGGCGGCCCGTCAGTTCGTCAAGCAGGGGAGCGGCGAACTCATCAACATCTCCTCCACCTCGGGACTTCGGGGTGGACGGGGGAGCACCGCCTACAGCTCGTCCAAGTTCGCGCTCCGGGGCATGACCGAGTGCTGGCGCGACGAGCTGAGACGCCACGATGTCCGGGTGATGCTGGTCAATCCGAGCGAGGTGCTCACCGGGTTTTCCTCCAAGGCCGGCTACGGGCAGGAGGCGTCAGCCAAAAAGCTCAGGCCCGAAGAGATCGCCGACGCGATCATCGGGGCGCTCAAGCTGGACAACCGCGGCTTCATCCCGGAGTTCTCCG
This sequence comes from uncultured Gemmatimonadota bacterium, assembly GCA_964510615.1. Classification (GTDB taxonomy): domain Bacteria; phylum Gemmatimonadota; class Gemmatimonadetes; order Palauibacterales; family Palauibacteraceae. The sequence continues at coordinate 3,405 of CAZEBA010000033.1, read as the reverse complement.
TCTTCGCGACCAACCCGTTCTGATACCGGGTCGCTTCAGCGCCTCACCTCGAGCTTCGCGATCTGGTGCGCGGGATAGAACACCGTGCCCTGGTCCGTGTCGTGTCGAGCCTGCCGCTCCATGAAGAACAGGGCCTGATCGACTCCGCTCTCGTAGGACTCCACCTCGATCTCGAAGCTCGACCCGGAGACTGCCGTCACGATCAATCGCGCCATCGTTCCTCCTCTCGCTGATCCGTCGGGCGAACCGGCAGACGTCCGGCGGGCGTCCGGCGGGCGCCCGCACCACGCTCTCTCCCATCAGGGTTCGCCCCTCGCCGCCATCATCCGGCAAGGTAGCGGCCAGTCGCGACGCCCGAGAGGCACGGCCGTGCGGCGGACTACCGGAGAGCCGGCATCGGAACTGGAATGTCGTAGGCGGCCGCGCCCGCCCCCACACCACCCTCGCAGGAGTTCGGCGGAGCGGTCGAGACCCGCCGCGGTGACGCGAGCTCCGCCCCCCAGAACATGAACCCCAGCATCCCGGGCACGTCTCCGGCGCCGTTCGGCATCACTCCTTGCACGAACTCGCCCGTGGCCTGCTGGAGTGACGAGGCGAAGTCGTCGCACTCCGGCGCCACGTTGCGACCGGTGACGACGTACAGGCTGCCGGTGAACATCTGCGGGGCGAGCGGCGGGATCGGCGGATCGTACCGCGGCTTCCCGTCCACGTGCTCCTGCCAGTTGGCGATCGCGTCGTCGGCCGAGCCGGGCTGGCGGTTCGGCACCATCGCGTTCGCATGGTCCAGCACCGGATCCGTCACATCAAGCCAGTTCTCCGTGGCGTGGCGGGTGAGGTCGATCAGCCAGCGGTCGCCGGCGGCGAGGTCGATGGTGAGCCGGGCTGCGGGGTTCCCGCCGCTGGCGTCGTAGGGATGAACGGAGCGGTAGGCGCTAATGAAGGCCTGGAGTCCCGCGAGGTCCGGGTAACGGTTCTCCTCGTAGTCGATCTCGATCCCGACCCCGAGATTCGAAGCCACCGCGGC
>CAZEBA010000033.1:0-2281 GCA_964510615.1 uncultured Gemmatimonadota bacterium | reverse complement strand
CGCGATCGATCAACCAGTGGTTCGCCTGGTCGAACTCCGCGATTTCGCGTTCGGTGCCCCAGAGGCAGGCGTCGTCGCTGCAGTGCCACGCCCCGTAGATCTGCATCGGCGTCGGCTCGTCGGCGAGATCGGGAGGCGGCCTCCTGCCGCCCTTTTTTGCCGCGAGCGACGCATCGTCCAGCCCGGTCGGACGGCCGTCGGGGGCGCATCCGGAAAGGAGAACCGAGCCTGACAGGCAGAGGAGAAGCGGTCGCCACAGGAAGGGGAGAAGCGAACGACGGGAGCGCATGGCACACCTCCGGGCGGGACGCGATCGGACTGCGGAGATCGACCCTGGAATGGTGCCCTGGCCCGGCAGAAAGGGCAAGGCCCGCGATCGGCCCGCGCCCGGATCGCCCTTGCCCCGCCTGGTCCGTCCGTCGTACCTAGACCGGACGGTCCTTCACGGAGCCGACCTCGTCCCGGGAGATAAAGCCGGTGCCGGAGCCAGCCGCCCGAGCGGTCTACCAGCGGCAGCCACAACGACAGGCAGCCGACCGAGCCACGCCGACCGAGCCCCAGCGGCCGGTTCGCTGGGCCAAGCTGATCGATCACGACCGCTGCATCGGTTGCCACGCCTGCACGACGGCGTGCAAGTCCGAGAACGAGGTGCCGCTCTCAGTGACCCGCACGTACGTCAAGTACGTGGACGTCGGGGTCTTCCCGCAGGTCCGCCGGTCGTTTCAGGTCACCCGCTGCAACCAGTGCGAGAGGCCGCCGTGCGTGACCGCCTGCCCCACCGGAGCCATGTTCCGGCGCGCGGACGGCATCGTCGACTTCGACAAGTCCATCTGCATCGGCTGCAAGGCGTGCATCGCGGCCTGTCCCTACGACGCCATCTTCATCAACCCCGAGGACCACGCGGCCGAGAAGTGTAACTTCTGCGCGCACCGCCTGGACCTCGGGCTCGAGCCCGCCTGCGTCGTCGTCTGCCCGACCGAGGCGATCCTGATCGGCGACCTGAACGACCCGGGCTCGGCAGTCGCCCGAACCGTGGGCCGGCGCCCGGTCTCGGTCCGCCGGCCCGAGAAGGAGACGCATCCGAAGCTCTTCTACGCCGGAGCGCATCAGGCGACGCTCGACCCTATCGGGGCCGCCCGCCCCTCCGGCGGTCTGTTCATGTGGAGCGAGCAGCAGGCGGGACCCGGCATGGTCGTCTCGGGCCATCCCGGCCAAGAACGCGCCGGCCCCGTGAGTCCTTCCAACTCCTCGGCGGCGGCGATCGTCTCGTACGACGTCGGCCACCGGGCGCCCTGGGACTGGCGCGTCAGCCTGTACACGCTGACCAAGGGGATAGCCGCCGGCACCTACCTGACCGCGGCGCTCCTCCTCCTCTTCGGATCCCTCGACCCGAGCGGTACGGTCTGGCGCTGGGCGGCTCCGGGGCTGGCGGCCATCTTCCTGGCCATCACGGGAGCTCTGCTGATCTGGGACCTAGAGCGCCCGGCCCGCTTCTACCTGATATTCACCCGGCCGCAGTGGAAGAGCTGGCTGGTGCGCGGGGCGCTGATCATCGCCGGCTACGGGACGGCTCTCACGCTCCACCTCGCGGGCACGCTGGCGGGCCGGCCAGGAGTTGCGTCGACGCTGATGTGGGCCGGATTACCGCTGGCCGGGCTCACCGCCGTCTACACGGCGTACCTGTTCGCGCAGGCGAAGGGGCGCGACCTGTGGCAGAACCCGCTCCTGCCTCCGCACTTCCTCGTCCAGTCCCTGCTGGCCGGAACGGCGGCGCTGGTTCTGGCGGCCGCGGCCTGGGAGCCGGCCGCGCTGGCGGATCTGCTGCGGATTCTCTCGGCCACCAGCCTCCTCCACCTGCTCCTGATCGCCGGCGAGACGACGCTGACCCACGGGACGGCGCACGCGCATCTGGCCGCTCGGGAGCTCACCCGCGGCCGATACGCGATGCTCTTCTGGGTAGGCGCCGTGCTGGTGGCCGGCGCGGTGGCGGCGCCCTGGCTGGCGGCGATGTCGGCCCCCTGGCTGGGGACGGCGTCGGCCGCCGGTGCGCTCGTCGGGCTCCTCGCGTTCGAGCACGCCTACGTGCAGGCTGGCCAGGCCGTGCCGCTGGCCTGATGGGAAGAGCGGATCGCGGATGAGCGAGAACGAGACCAAAGACCGCGTGAGCGCGGCACGGGCCGAGACGGAAGCACGCGGCGAGACGTTCTACCCCGGCGCCAGCCGCATTCATCTCGCCTCCTTCCCGCCGAAGGAGCGCTGGGACGACTGGACCGAGCTCGAC
>CAZEBA010000032.1:31371-35734 GCA_964510615.1 uncultured Gemmatimonadota bacterium | reverse complement strand
GATACCGGGTCGTGAAGCGGGCAAGCGGAATGAGGCCCGTTCGGTTCAGGCCGGCGTGCTTCAGCGAGACATGGGTGAGCGAGTTGGAGATCACCAATCCGCGGACCCGCTTCGGATATCGGGTCGCGAAGCGAAGCGCCACCGCTCCACCGAGACTCTGGCCGATTACCACCGCCTCGCCGACGCCGCGATCCTCCATGAGCTCGGCGACATCATCTGCCAGACGGTCGAAAGTCGCCCCGGACGCGTGCCGATCCCGCATGTCTGCCGCGATGACCCGGTAATGGCCGGCAAGCACGGGAATCTGGTATCGGAACGTCTCCTTCATCCCGTCCGCACCGGGGATCAACACCATGGGCTCGCCCTCCCCGACATCCAGGAATGGCACTTCCTCCCCGTCCGAGTAGACGAGCACTCCGGATGGATAGGCGGTCCCATCCTGGCCGCGAACCGGAGGTCGGCGCAGGCGACGGTTGCGTCGCCGCACCCAAGCCGCGTAGCCAACAGCGAGGGTCGCGAAGCCTGCGCCCAGGTGGGCGGGGGACAAGGACCGGCGAGGGGGCGTGGTCACGGCTCAGCCCAGGTCTCCGACCAGCTGGACGACGAGCGGCTCGGGGGTCAGCCGCTCGCCGAACCGACGTGCGAGGTCCGACGCATCTTCCATCGTGCCCAGGGACCACAGCTCCCGCAGCGACGTCCCGGCCTGCGGGTTCCTCGACCAATCAGCATCGTAGCGCTCCCGGAGCTCGCTCGAGAGGATGGCGCTGAGCATCCACCCACGAAGCCGCCGCGCGCTGGTAAACACACCATCCGCCTGCTCGAGGAACGATCGCGGATCGTGGCGCACACCCGTCGCCCGGCGCATCAGCTGCTCGTAACGCGGCGGCAATTCACTCAGATGCTCGCTCTCGGCCAACTCGAGCTCGTACACCAGAGTGGCGGCGTCACGACGCACCGCCTGGAGGTCGACGAAGGCGGCGAGCCGCAGATAGTCCGTCAGCGCTTCGCCCGAAAGCCCCGTGGTCCGCTCGACCCACTCCTGACACGCGTTCTGTCTGGCAAACGATCGTCCGAAGCCGCGTGCCACCGACGTGTCGCCCAGGCAGCGGTACTCGAACGGAAGATCGGATGCCGTGTACGCCGCATGGAGGCCCCGTCCCACGGCTCGCAGCACGCCGGAGCAGCCGGCACGTCCTCCGACCGGCGCGATACAGACCACGACCTCGTCCGGGACCCGGATCGCCGTCGCGAAAGCACGCGCACGCTTCAGCGGCCTGGCTTCGCGGTCCAACCGCATCCGCCCGTCCGCCCCGATCGGCGTGCCAAGGTGCGCCAGGTCACGGCTCGTCGCCTCCAGCACCTCGCGCGGCCGAAAAACGTGATCCAGCCACGCCATCCGCCGGAGCCGTCTGGCATCCGATCGTTCCGCCTTGGCCGGGGACAGCTGCAACCACCTGCTCAGGTGATAATCGAGCTGGTCGCGGAAGGCCGTGTCGGTCTCGTTCAGCAGGTGGCGGGCCTGGCGGCCGGTCGCTTCGAGGCTGAAGCCGACGAGCCTCGAGCAGGCCTCCACGTAGGAGCCGTACCCCAACTCTTCGGCCGCCTGCCGGACCCGGTAGCCCCGGTCCATGAGGAGAGGCACGACGTCCTCGAGCTCGCGATTCCTCAGGTCCTCCAGCGCGAAGGCGGAGTCGCGGTCCGAGTCCCGGAGGAGATCCAGAACACCGACGAGCGGCCGCTCATGGCCGTCGAGATCGAAGGTGGTCGTACTCTCCCAGACGTAGAGCTCCTCATCCAGGGGCGCTCGGGCTTTCTCGAGGTGCCGGATGCCCAGCCACTCCAGCAGCAGCCTCAGTCGACGCTCCTCACCCCCGGACGACTCCGCCAGCTCGCGCTCGACCGCGGGCATGGAGATGGCGATGTCGAGCAGCGGCTCCGAGTCGTACACCTCCTCGAGCGCGGGTCGGGTCTTGAGCCCGGCCTCCGCCTCGAAGCGCTCGGTGCGTTCCCGGGCCAGGAAGCGTTCGGCCCGGACGCGCAGTTCGTCGAGTGTGAGGCTCAAGCCGTCAGCTGGCCCTTGGCCGGTGCGGGATCACGCCGCCGACGCCTCCAGCAGGTCGTGCAGGCGAGCCGGCAATCCATCGATCGCCACCCGCTCCTGTCGCAGCGTGTCGCGATCCCGGATCGTGACCGTATCGTCGTCGATCGTCTGGCCGTCAATGGTGATGCAGTACGGCGTGCCGGCCTCGTCCTGCCGGCGGTACCGGCGACCGATCGAGCCGGCCTCGTCGTAAAAGACGGTCAGCGTGCGTCGCAGCGAGTCGGCCACGCGGACCGCTATCTCCGGCATCCCATCCTTCTTCACCAGCGGGAACACCGCCGCCTTGACCGGAGCCAGGCGCGGGTGGAGCCGGAGCAGCACCCGCGGCTCCCCCTCCACCTCCTCCTCCGCATACGCGTCGGCCAGCACGACGAGCAGGGTGCGATCAAGCCCGGCCGACGTCTCGATGACGTAGGGGACGAAACGGTCGCCCGCGGCGGGATCGAAGTACTCGAGCTTCTTCCCCGAGTACTCCTGATGGCGGGACAGGTCGAAGTCCGTCCGGTTGTGGATTCCCTCGAACTCCTGCCAGCCGAAGGGGAAGAGATACTGAATGTCGAACGCCGCCTTCGCGTAGTGCGCCAGCTCGTCGGGCCCGTGTTCGTGGAACCGGAGCCGTTCGGGTCTGATCCCGAGGCGGCAGACCCACTCCATCCGCGCCTGCTTCCACTTCTCGAACCACTCGGAATCGTTCCCTGGCCGAACGAAGTACTGCATCTCCATCTGCTCGAATTCCCGCATCCGGAAGATGAAGTTGCCGGGCGTGATCTCGTTTCGAAACGCCTTCCCGATCTGCGCGATGCCGAACGGTATCTTCTGGCGTGCCGTCTCCTGGACGTTGCGGAAGTTGACGTAGATCCCCTGCGCAGTCTCGGGCCGAAGGTAGACGACCGATGCCTCATCCTCGACCGGACCCATGAACGTGCGGAACATCAGGTTGAACTGCCGGGGCTCGGTGAAGGTGCCCGACATCCCGCACGACGGGCACTGCACGCTCTCGAGCTCGTCGGCCCGGAAGCGGCGGTGGCAGTTTCGACATTCCACGAGAGGGTCAGTGAATCCCTCCACGTGGCCGCTGGCCTCCCAGACCCGCGAGTTCATCAGGATCCCGGCGTCGAGTCCCTCGATGTCATCCCGGCGATGCACCATCTCCCTCCACCAGGCACCGCGGATGTTGTTCTTCAGCTCCACACCCAACGGCCCGTAGTCGTAGACGGACCCGACGCCGCCGTAGATTTCGGAGGACTGGAAGATGAAACCGCGGCGCTTGCAGAGCGACGCCAGCTTGTTCATCAGATCCGGGGGATGCCCGGTGTCGGTTTCGCTGTTTGCCATCGGTTTCGTTGCGTGCGTGACCTCATGGAGGCGGCTACGGGAACGAGATGGTAGCGTTCCGCTCGTCCGGGCGGCAAGAAAGCGGACGACGCGACGTGCACGGCGGCGTCCGCCGCGCGTAGAGGGTAAGTTCGGCAGATGACCTTTCGGCCCGGAACCGCCCTCCGTGTCATCGGCCACCGCGGCGCGGCCGGCGTGGCTCCCGAGAACACGTTGCCCGCCTTCGACCATGCGGTGGCCGTTGGGGCCCACGCCGTGGAATTCGACCTCCAGTGCACGGCGGACCATCGTCTCGTCGCCCTCCACGACCCGACCGTGGACCGAACCACGGACGGATCCGGCCCGATCGACGGGATGACGTTGGCGGAAGCCAGAGGGTTGGACGCCGGGTACCGATTCACTTCGGATCGGGGGACCACCTTTCCCTTCCGTGGACGGGGCGTGCGGATCCCGACCCTGGATGAAGTAATCGCCCGGCTCGGCAAGCTCCCCGTCGTCCTCGAGATCAAGTCCGAGCGCGCGGCGGCGGCGCTGCGCGGCTGGCTCTCGAAGACCGAAGTCCGGGGACGCGCGCTCGTGGGCTCCTTCTCCCGAAGCGCGCTGGAATCCGTGGCCCCGCATGCCTTCGAGCGGTGCGCCAGCAGGGCGGAGCTGAGGGCCTACGTGCTCCTGGGAAAGGTCGGCCTGGCGGGAGTATCGGTACCCGATGCCGATGCGGTGATGGTACCAGAGCGGTACCGCGGCCTGCGGATCGTGACGCCACGGTTCGTGCGTCGCGCCAGGGGGGACGGCCTCGGCGTCTTCGTCTGGACGGTAAACCGACCGGACGCCATGCGACGGCTCTGGGAGTGGGGCGTCGACGGCCTGATTTCCGATGATCCGGCGCGCGCCCTGCGAATTCTCCGGGAGCGAATCGCCGCCGGGAGC
>CAZEBA010000032.1:0-31271 GCA_964510615.1 uncultured Gemmatimonadota bacterium | reverse complement strand
GCCGCCGGGAGCATCCGTGAGCCGCCGGGAGCATCCGTGAGCCGCCGGGGGCATCCGTGAGCCGCCGGGGGGCATCCGCGCGGACCATCCTCCATGTGGACATGGACGCGTTCTATGCCTCGGTCGAGGTGCGCGAGAACCCTCGGCTGGCCGGACGGCCGGTCATCGTCGGAGCGGACCCGAGGGGAGGACAAGGCCGGGGCGTGGTGGCGGCCGCCAACTACGAGGCGCGGGAATACGGCATCGGCTCCGCCATGGCGATCTCGGAAGCGTATCGGCGTTGTCCTAACGCCGTCTTTCTCCCGCCCCGCGGGTCGCTGTACGCGGAGGTCTCCCGCCGCATCTTCGCTATTCTCGGACGGTACACGGATCTCGTGGAGCCGCTCAGCATCGATGAAGCATTCCTCGATGTCACGGCCAGCGCGGTCCTGTTCGGAGACGGGCTGGAGATCGCACGCACCATCAAGGCGGAGATCCGTGGCGCGGAGTCGCTCACCGCCTCTGTCGGCGTCGCTAGCTCCAAGTTTATCGCGAAGTTGGCCAGCGACCTGAAGAAACCGGACGGGCTCGTCGTCGTACCACCCGGATCGGAATCCGCCTTTCTCGCCCCCCTGGCGATCAAGCGCCTGTGGGGCGCCGGCCCCAGGACCCTGGATCGGATGTACTCCCTGGGAATCCGGACCTTCGGCGACCTCCAGCGGTGGCAGCGGGAGGAACTGATCCGACAGTTCGGGGAGGCGGCCGGCAACCGCTTCCATCGCCTCTGCCGCGGCATGGACGACCGACCCGTGTTGGCCGACCGAGGCCGCAAGTCGCTGGGCAAGGAGCTCACGTTCGACGCCGATGTGAGCGAGCGCAGAACGGTGGAGCGGACGCTTCTCGATCTTTGCGAACAGGTAGCCGCCGGTCTTCGCCAAAGAGGGCTGGTGGGAACCACGGTCACGGTAAAGCTCCGCTGGGAGGGATTCGAGACCGTGACGCGTCAGCTCCGGCTGCCTGCGCCGGTCAACACGTTCGAGACGATCTGGCCCGTGGCCGTAAGCCTGTTTCGCGAGGCCGACCGAAAGGGCCGGCGCATCCGCCTTATCGGCGTGAGCCTCTCGGGCCTGGCGCAGGAGGGCGAGCGGCAGCTCTCCCTGTTCGGAGCCGGAGACCGCGGCGATCGGCGCATCGCCCGTGCGATCGATTCTCTCAAGGAGCGGTTCGGGAGGCGTGCGTTGACTCGCGCCGAGCTGCTGGACGACGACTGAACTCGCGGCACCGATGCGCAGCGGTTGCCTCGGCGGCCTTTTCTAGCAGGCGAAAACGGGACTCGCGCATCAGGAGAGCGGGTTCATCGTGGTACCGGTGACGGACCCGAATCACTTCATCGTGAGTCAGAGCCTTCGACAGCAAACCAAACCAATGCTCCCGGGCCCAAGTTGATCCTACGGTGAGGTGCGCGGGAAAGCCCGAATCATCCGCCCTCCGGTCCGCCTGGCGCCAGCTTCGCTTCATCCGGTCCAGCTGGAAGCAGAAGGGCCGTACCGGATCAACCGGACGAGGGGAGGACTCGAACCAGATGCGCTGGTCCCGCTCGAGCGCGGTCCGCTCGACTCGGATCGCGAGCCACGCCCGGAGCACTTCTCGCGCTCGCCTTTCTACCTGTCCAGCTGTACAGCTGGAAGGAAGGCGGAGAAAACGGAACCGGAATCGCTCTCTATCTTCGTCGTTCGGCATGGACCACGATTCAGAACAGGGCTCACCAGACCATCAAGCATCGCGCTTGGGGGCACGCGGGCGCGGCCCGCCACGCGGGGCCGAGCCGGGTATAGTCGCAGAACCACCAGGAGCGCAGGGATGACTACGATCCTCCACATGACACCGAGGTCGGCGAAGGCTCCATGTGTGTACATCGAGGAAGCCGGGGCGCTGGACCTTCGGGCCGCACCCGGGTATCGATCCAAGCAACGGACTATGGACTACTCGGCGCTGTCGAGCCTCGTAGCCCCCGACGTTTTCCCGCGTGCCCTGGAAGAAATCAAGCCAAGGTGAGCCACATGTCGGACATCCCCTCCCGAGAGCAGGCCCTCGCGATCATGCGCGAGCACACGACGAACGAGAACCTTCGGAAGCACATGTACGCGGTCGAGGCGGCCATGAGAGCCTACGCGCGTCGGTTCGACGAGGATGAGGAGCGCTGGGGGATCACGGGTCTCCTTCACGACTTCGACTACGAGCGCTGGCCCAACCCGGAGCACAGCGCGACCGACGGTCACCCCTCGTCGGGTCGGGAGATATTGAGGAAACGCGGAGTTCCGGAGGATGTGCTGCGAGCGATCATGGCGCACGCCGAGTACACGGGTGTCGAGCCACTGACGCGGATGGAGAAGGCGCTGCGGGCGGTGGACGAGCTGACCGGCTTCGTGGTGGCCTGCTCGCTGGTCCGCCCGAACGGGATTGCCGATCTGGAGCCGAAATCGGTGAAGAAGAAGATGAAGGACCGGTCGTTCGCGGCCGCTGTGGACCGCGACGCGATGCGGACGGCAGCCGAGGAACTGGGCATGGACATGACCGAGCACATCGCTTTCGTGATCGACGCGATGCGTCCGATCGCCGAGCAGCTCGGGCTGGAGGGAAGCGCGCGTTGACCCCATCTTGGGGACATGTCCGCCACCGCCATCGTCGCCATGATGCTGATCCTCGGTTTCGTCTGGGGTGGCCTCGGCCTCATCCTGGCCACCGCCATTCTGCGCGAGCGAGCCAAGCCGTCGTGAGCGACCCGCCCGCGATCACGACCGCGCCCTGCCGGTGGATTCCGGCCGGCCCCCGCGGCCGCATGACGGCCGGTTCCTCCCGCGTACTCGCGGCCGCAAGCTGCCTCGCGATCGCGGCCGTCTCTGCCTGCACCGCCGATCGAGAGCCGGAGATTACACGCCGCTCCGCCGGATCGACCGGGACCGAGCACCCGTCTCCCGATATGGGCGCGATGCCGGCCCATGCAACGCTTCCCGAGTTCGTCGAGATCGCACCCGGCCTGACGCCGGAGGACCTGGAGCGACGGGTCGCGCAGTTCGCCCCCGTGACGCTCGGGTTCGACGAGGAGCTGCTCGATTCCAACCAGAAGGCGGCCCTTCGAAAGCTCGTCGAGGCGTCGGACTACCTTCAGGAGATCTTCCTGGAGCAGGTGTGGCGCCAGAACCCGGAACTGGAGGGGAAGCTCGCCGAGCGGCAGGGTCCCGGGATGGACGCGGCCCGCGCCTACTTCGAGATCATGGCCGGCCCGTGGGATCGCCTCGAGGAGGACGAGCCTTTCCTGAACGTTGGACCGAAGCCCCTCGGCGCCGGCTACTATGACGACGAGCTGTCACGAGAAGGATTTCAGCGCTGGCTCCAGGAGCACGAGCAGGATCAGGCGGACTTTTCCTCGTACTTCACCGTCATCCGGCAGCTCGAGGGGCGCCTGGTGGCGGTCCCCTACTCGCGGGCGTACCGGAGCCGGCTGGAGCCGGCAGCGGCCGCTCTGCGGCAGGCAGCGGCGGTAACGGGTAACCCGTCGCTTCGCCGCTACCTCTCGCTTCGGGCAGCCGCTTTTCTCTCCAATGACTACTTCGATAGCGACGTCGCCTGGATGCGCCTCGAGAACAACCTCATAGAGCCCACCATCGGTCCGTACGAGGTGTACGAAGACGGACTGTTCGGGTACAAGGCGGCGTTCGAGTCCTATATCGGCATCAAACACCCGAAGGAGAGCGAGCGGCTCGAAGGACTGGTATCGGAGCTTCCCGCCCTGGAGCGGGCCCTGCCGATCCCCGACGAGTACAAGAACCTGGATCGCCCCTTCCGCTCCCCGGTCTCCGTCGTCGACCTGGCCTATGCGGCCGGCGACGCACGGGCGGGTGTCCAGACCATCGCCTTCAGCCTTCCGAACGACCCGCGCGTGCGGGCCCAGGAGGGCTTGAAGAAAGTGATGCTGAGGAATGTGATCGAGGCGAAGTTCGAGGCGATCCTAAAGCCGATCGCGCTCCGGGTGCTTGTTGCCGAACAGGCCGGAGCGGTCGGGATCGAGGAGTACTTCACTCGCGTTCTCATGCACGAGCTCGCCCACGGTCTCGGTCCTGATTACGTGGCCGGCTCGGAGGACCTGACGGTGAACCGAGCGCTCCGGGACCGGTACTCGGCCGTCGAGGAGGCCAAGGCGGACGCGGTGGGCACGCACAGCCTCGGCGTCCTCACCGAGCGGGGCGTCTACACCGACGAGTTCCTGCGCCAGGTCTACATCGGGCACGTCGCCGACCTCTTTCGGTGCATGCGCTTCGGTGTCACCGAGGCCCACGGCAAGGCCTGTCTGAGCCAATTCAACTTCCTCCTCGAGCAAGGCGCGATCGCGTACGACCAGGCGGCCGAGCGGTTCATGGTCGTCCAGGAGCTGATGCCCTCCGCTATCACGGAGCTCGCCCGTATCTACCTGACGGTGGAGGTCACCGGGGACTACGAGGGCGCAGCCACGTTCTTCGACCGCTACGGCCAAGCCTCGCTAGAACTCGAGCTGGCCAGGGCCCGTCTGCGGGAGGTTCCGGTGGACATCGTGCCGACCTATGAGATCAAGGTTATGATGGGAGGTTGGTGAGGTGCGTGCGGCCGGCCTCGGCCGGTCTTCCCGTTGCACAGGAGGATCACATGAGCGGTTTGAGAAGCAGCCACCTCTTGGCCGTCGTTGGGCTGTCGGTCAGCCTCGCGGCCGGCGTGGCGGGTTGTGCGGGCGGCGGGGAGCCGGCGAGCCAGGAGGCGGAGGTCGACCTGGCGGCGGAGGAAGCGGCCGTTCGGCAGGTCAACATGGATTGGCTCGACCTCTTCCGGGCGCGCGACGCCGCCGCCATCTCGGCTCTATTCCTCGAGGACGGATTCACGCTCGGCGACGAGGGCCTGCGTGAAGGGCGAGCCGAGATCCTGGCCGACATGACGGCGGATTTCGAGGAGTACCCGGATGCTACGGCTGACTGGGGGGCGAAGTCGGTTTGGATCGCCGAATCCGGCGACCTGGCCGTTGAGCGGGGTTGGTGGAGCTACGATCCGGATGGCGCAGGTGAGGTCGAAGGTGACGAGGGCGAGTACATCACCGTCCTCCGCAAGATCGATGGCAACTGGATGATCGTCGTCGACGCCGGCGCCAGCACCCTGCCCGACGACGATGACGACGGCGGTGACGACGGCGGTGACGACGAGATGTAGACAAGCCCTTACGGCTTGACCGTCGGAGATGAGCCACGCCGACATTGTGCAGAGCCCGGTCGCTCAGCCGGCCGGGCTCCGCGCTCCGATTCTCCCGAGGCATGTAAGAACCTCACACCTGTAGGAGGCTCGTTGTATGAAGCTCCGTAGGCCGTCCACGCTGCGCCTGCTGACGCCTGTGTTCCTGGCGGTGCTTCCAGCATCCGCGACCGCCCAGTCGGCTCATGAGATCATGTCGACTTCCCTGGCGCGGCAGGAAGCGCGGATGGAGGGAATCGACAGCTTCACGGTCGTCCAGGAGACGATGGGGCTCGAGGCGACGCTCACGTACAAGAGGTCCGAGGTCGAGGGACATACGGTCTTCCTGCCCGCCGCCGATGACAGCGCGAACGCCGGCTGGGCGAAGTTCTATCGAGCCTACCCGACGATCGCGGAGAGGGCGCAGGTGGATGGAACGGAGCTGGTCGACGGCCACCCGTGCTGGGTCGTCGTGGTCGACGACCTCAGCGATCTCGATCTCGGGTCCGAGATGGGACAGCTGGGGTCCTTCACGCCGAAGAAGGGCTCCTTCTACTTCGACGCGGACGACTACCTGGTTCGCAGAATGTACATGGAGGGCGAGGTCACGAGGGGCGGACAGGCCAGTCCGATGAGCGCTGAAACGCTCCTCACCGACTACCGCGACGATGGAGGCTTCCTCTGGCCCTACGTGATGCAGATCACGGCCACCGGAGCGGGAGAGCAGCTGGCCGAGACCCAGAAGAACCTGGCCGAGATGGAGAAGTCCCTGGCCGAGATGGACGAGTCCCAGCGGGCCATGATGGAGAAGATGATGGGACCGCAGATCGCGAAGCTGAAGGAGATGGTGGCTGGCGATCAGTTCAAGATCACCATCACCACCAAGGAGGTACGGGTCCTTGAATAGCGCCGTTGGTTTCAGCCGAGAGCAAAGATTGGCCACGAGAAGCGAGTTGGCGGCGACGGTCGTCGCGACCATCGCCATCAGCGTCTTCGGCGCGTACGGATGTGGAGAAGGCCAGCGCACCGGCGACGGAGAGGGAGCTGCGGACACCGCCCAGATGCCGCCGGCCGAGCCGGCGGGAACGCCTGGTACGGCCACCGTCACAATCGGGGAGACCGTCTACCAGTTCAACATCCACTGCATGTTCGGCACTACGGGAGTCCAGGGAGCAGGCACCAGCGCCGACGGCACAGCCGCCTACCTGGTGGCCAACTTCGACCCGGAGGACCCAGAGAGCGCGGACATCGACATCCGCGTCGGGACAGACAGCTTCGGTGGCCCGGCGGAGCAGATCTGGGTGGCGGGGTCCGGACGTGGAACCTCGGCCCTCGTAGCCTGGGAGGGGGACCTGCAGGCGGTCCACGGCAGTGCGCCGTTCCGCGACCGGCGGCAGAAGGACGCGCCGGAGGGGGGAGCGACCGAGGTGGCCGGGCAGATCGAGGTCAGCTGCCCGGAAGGCTGACCCGGAGCGGCACCCACCTCTTCGCGTCGTCCGCGGAGCCGGCGCAGCACACAACGGACCCGGCGCAGCGCGCGACGGACCCGGGGCTGCGCGCGACGAACCCGGGGCGTACGTTGGCGCGATGCCCCGCCGAGACGATCTGAAATCCATCCTCCTCGTCGGCTCGGGCCCGATCGTGATCGGTCAGGCCTGCGAGTTCGACTATTCCGGCACGCAGGCCTGCCGCGCCCTCCGTGAGGAGGGATACCGGGTCATCCTCGTCAACTCGAATCCCGCCACCATCATGACCGACCCGGACATGGCCGACGCCACGTACATCGAGCCGCTGACGGCCGAGTGGGTGGAGCGGGTGATCGAGCGGGAGCGACCGGATGCGCTTCTCCCCACGATGGGGGGACAGACGGCGCTCAACGTCTCGCTTGAGTTGTACGAACGCGGGGTGCTGGACCGCTACGCCGTCGAGCTCATCGGGGCAGATCAGGTGGCGATCCGGAAGGCAGAGGACCGGGAGAAGTTCGCCGAGGCGATGGGCCGCATCGGCCTCGCGGTGCCGCACGGTGGCTTTGCCCGCAGTCTGGATGAGGCACGCTCGATCTCCGATGACGTCGGCTTCCCGGCCATCATCCGGCCTTCCTTCACGCTCGGCGGCGGCGGCGGCGGCATCGCCTACAACAGCGAGGAGTTCGTGACCGCCGTGCGGCGCGGTCTGGCCAAGTCCCCGATCGGTGAGGTGCTCATCGACCGCTCGGTGATCGGCTGGAAGGAGTTCGAGCTGGAGCTGATGCGGGACGGGGCCGATAACGTCGTGGTCGTCTGCTCGATCGAGAACGTCGATCCGATGGGCGTGCACACCGGCGATTCGATCACCGTGGCACCTGCGATGACGCTCACGGACGCCGAGTACCAGGAGATGCGGGACGCCGCCATCGCCGTGATCCGGGAGATCGGCGTGGACGCGGGTGGGTGCAACATTCAGTTCGCCGTCGATCCCGCCACCGGCGAGATGCTGGTGATCGAGATGAATCCGCGCGTCTCCCGCAGCTCGGCTCTCGCCTCCAAGGCGACCGGCTTCCCGATCGCCCGCATCGGAGCGAAGCTGGCGGTCGGCTACCGGCTCGACGAGATCGAGAACGCGATCACGCTCAAGACGATGTCCTGCTTTGAGCCGGTCCTCGACTATGTCGTGGTCAAGGTGCCCCGCTTCGCGTTCGAGAAGTTCCCGATGAGCGATCCGACGCTCGGCGTCCAGATGAAGGCGGTCGGTGAGGTGATGGCCATCGGCCGCACCTTTCAGCAGGCGTGGCTGAAGGGGTTTCGTGCGCTGGAAAACGGCCGTGGCGGCTGGCATCCCGGTGCGGCTCCCGAGGACGACGGGTTGCCGGACGCCGAGCCCGCCTCGCTGCGGGCCGCACTCCGGACTCCCACACCCGACCGGCCGTTCCAGATCTACCGTGCGCTCGAGGCCGGCATGGAGGTCGCCGAGCTCGCCGCGTTGACCGAGATCGACCCGTGGTTTCTCCACCAGCTCGCCGACCTCGTCTCCAGCGCGCAGGGCTTCGCGGCACCGGCCAGCCGGGAGCGGGTGGCCACCCTGGTCAGCGACGCCGCGTCCGAGCCTTCGCCCGAAGAACTGATCACCATGAAGCGCCTTGGATTCGGCGACGCGGAGCTGGGACGACTGCGCGGCATGGCCGAGGGAGAGGTCCGGGAGTTGAGGCACCGTCACGGAATCCGCCCTGTGTACAAGCGGGTCGACACCTGCGCCGGAGAGTTCCCCGCGGCTACCCCGTATCTCTATTCCACCTACGAGGAGGAGAACGAGTCGGGGCGATCGGAGCGGCCCAAGGCCGTGATCCTGGGCAGCGGGCCGAACCGGATAGGCCAGGGACTCGAGTTCGACTACTGCTGCGTCTCGGCAGCTCTGGCCCTCAGGGAGGAGGGCTGGGAGACAATCATGGTGAACTCGAACCCCGAGACGGTCTCCACCGACTTCGACATCTCCGACAAGCTGTATTTCGAGCCGCTGACCCTCGAGGATGTGCTGGAGATCGTCCATCACGAGCGCCCGGACGGCGTTGTCGTCCAACTGGGCGGCCAGACGCCGCTCGGCCTCGCGCGCAGCCTGGACGAACTGGGCGTCCCAATCCTCGGGACCAGCGTCGACGCGATCGACGAGGCCGAGGACCGACGCCGGTTCGAGTCACTCTGCCGCCGCCTCGGGATCCGCGCTCCCGAGGCCGGGACCGCGACCAGCGTCGAGGAGGCCATCGTCGTGGCCGGGCGGATCGGCTATCCCGTCCTGGTGCGCCCGAGCTATGTCCTCGGCGGACGGGCGATGGAGATCGTCTACGACGAGGTCTCCCTTCGTGAGTACTTCGTGCGAGCGATCCAGGCCTCTCCCGAGCACCCCGTGCTCCTGGACCGCTTCCTCGAAGATGCGTTCGAGGCCGACGTTGACGCGGTGGCGGATGGCGAGCGCGTCCTGATCGGCGGCGTGATGCAGCACATCGAGGAGGCCGGAATCCACTCCGGCGACTCCGCCTGCGTGCTGCCTCCCTACCTCCTCCGCGACGAGGACATCGTGGAGATGGAGCGTCATACGCGGGTGCTGGCGGAGGCGCTCGGTGTCTGCGGCCTGATCAACGTGCAATACGCGGTTTACGAAGGCGAGGTCTATGTCCTCGAGGTCAACCCTCGCGCCAGCCGGACGATACCATTCCTGAGCAAGGCGATCGGAATCCCGCTCGCGCGCGTCGCGGCCCGGGTCCTGGCCGGCCATCGCCTGGATCGGCTGGGGTTGCCCAATCAGCCACAGCTGATGGACGTCTGTGTCAAGGAAGCCGTGTTGCCGTTCGACAAGTTCCCGGAGGCGGATCCGCAACTCGGCCCGGAGATGCGGTCCACCGGTGAAGTGATGGGAGTGGCCGACAGCTTCGGTCTCGCCTTCGCCAAGGCGCAGCTGTCGGCCGGCTCTTCACTCCCGGTGAAGGGCACCATCGCCATCACCGTCCACGACCGGGACAAGCCGACGGTTACGCCCATCGCGCGGCGGTTTCACGAGCTCGGCTTCGAGGTTCGGGCCACGGAGGGCACGGCCATGTATCTCGGTGCGCGAGGCATTCCGTGCGGAGCGGCACTCAAGCTGCGCGAGGGACGCCCGAACCTCATGGACCTGCTCCTCTCCGGCGACCTGCACCTGCTGATCAACACGCCGTTGGGCAAGCACGCGCAGTTCGATGATTACCGAATTCGGCGCGCGGCCGTGGCTCGTGGCGTTCCCTACACCACGACCCTCTCGGCGGCGTCGGCGGCCGCCGACGCGATCACCGCCTTGCGAAGCCGCAAGTTGGACGTGTGCAGCCTTCAGGACAGGGAGCGTCGTCGCACGGCCGCTCGCGTCGAGCGCAGGTCGGCCGCCGGACCCGTCCCAACATGAGGAGGTAACCGATGATCGACGAGGCGACCCTCAACCTGGAGATCCGGAAGTTCCTCAAGACGTTCGGGGTGAGCGCGCAGCGCGAGATCGAGAATGCCGTGCGTGCGAAGGTGCGAGCGGGCGATCTGAGCGGAGACGAGATGCTCGGGGCACGCATCACGCTCGAGCTGGAGGAGGCCGATCTCGTCTATGAGCAGGAAGGAACGATCGCCCTCTCCTGACACCTTGGGGAGAGGTCGTTTCGCCACCTCGGGGGCGGTCGCCTACCGCATCGGCACGCTTCGGAGGATCTTCCCCTCCGTGCGCTCGAAGATCTCATCCAACGACCGACCCGTGATCGTGAGCCCGTGGTTCTTCAACCCCACTACGGCCCGGGATGGATCCTCCGCCTCCCGCACCACGTCCGCCACGGCCCTGGCCAGTTCGTAGGTGCCGCACGGATAGTTGAACGCCGTGCTCGGCACGCCCTCCATCCAGCCGTGCACGTGCAGAATGGCGCCGACGGCCGGATGCTCCCGGTAGATCATCCAGTGCTCGATCGCGTCCACCGACACGCGGCGCGGCTCGGTTTCGGGGGGTACGCTCAACCGCATGGCCCCGCGGCGGGGATCGTAGTCGGTAACCAGCACAATGTCCCGTCCCACCAACCGGAGTCGGGACTTGTCGACCCCGCTGGCGCTCATCCAGAAGCTGGTCCGATCGCGTCTCGCGCTCAGGTTGCCGTAGCTGAGGCCGCCGATTCCGAACAGTCGGCGCAAGTGTCGGAGCACATCCGGCGACAGGACGTCCGCGATCGGGAACGGGGCGGGCAGTAGCTCGAGCGCCTGGAGCCGCTCGCCGGCCCGACGTATGGAATCTGTTGCCTCGTCACCGTTCCAGAGCGACTCGGGAAGATCGGGCACGATCACGTTGTCCACCACCAGGGTGGAGGAGGCGAGCGGTGCGAGCCGCTCGTAGACCCGCGCGAAGAAGTCCCCTCCCCCGGCCCCGTTGCCCGCGGAACCGCTGCCGGGCACCACATAGTGCCCCTGCTCGGGAGTGAGAAAGTGGGCCTCCCCCTTCAGGTCATCGCCGACGAGGGCGACGAGCAGGTTCGAGAGCGATTTGACCAGCAGCGGGTAGCCGCGCTCCAGCGGGCGGTCGAGAGGACCCTCGATGCGCGTGACGCCCGTGACGAACACGGCCTGCCCGTTGCGCCGGAACCAGCGGGGCGATGCCTCGGGAAAGAAGTTGATGACGAGCGACGCGCGGTCCGTCGCTTCGACGAAGGAGTGTCCGTTCTCCGCGAGGACCTGCCGCAAGCCCCCCGCGAACCACCTGAAAGTCCGCTGGTCCGCCTGGCCGTGGAAGGAGAATCTCATTGGACGCCGGTTAGGGAGTACGCCAACGACGGTCGGATAATCGAAGTTAGACACAGGCTGGCACGGTCGCCAGCGAGCTGCACCCTCCCGCGCTGTCTTCCCTTGCTTCGTCCCGGGATCGCCTCCAGCTTCTGGCCATGAATCCGCGTGCCCTGCTGCTGTTCGCGCATCTGGTCGGAGTGGTCCTCTGGCTCGGCCTCTCCTTCACCCTTTCCTTCGTAACGGCGAGGGCGGCCCGACAGGAGGAGCCGGCCGTGGCGGCGTTCGCCTACCTGTCGGCGGCGCGTCTGCTGCGGACGCTGGGAACGGCCGGAGTGATCCTCACGGTAGGCAGCGGGCTCGGCCTGGTCACCGTGACCGACTACGAACTCTTCCGACCGTTCCCGAATCACTGGCTCTTCCAGATGCAGCTGCTCGGCCTCGCGGCCGGCGCCATCGCGCTCTTCTATCAGATCCCTCTCGCGGCTCGGCTGGCTCGTGCGGCGGAGGAGTGGGTACGGACCGGTACGCGGCCGGATGGGTTCGGCAAGCTTCGCAGACGGAGCGCGATGGTCGGTTCGCTCGTCGGCTTCCTGCTCATCGTGCTGGTCGGTCTCGGTGCTTTCCGCCTACCGTAGGGGAACCGTTCGAGAAGCCGAGCGGCAACGGTGGGCGCCGATCATCTGTCGAACCACACGATGTAGAGGCCAGGCTGGCTTCTGCATGGATTCCGACCGATGTGATCTTCAACCCGCATCCCTGGTCATGAGGAGGAGAAGGTGAGGTCCCTTACGATTCTGGCACTGGCGCTCGTCGCCATCGCATCCGTCACCAGGCAGGCCACCGCACAGAGCCACGGCGAGGCGCCACCGTTGATCCCGATCCAGCATTTCTTCGACAATCCGGAAATCGCCGGAGCGCAGATCTCGCCGAACGGACAGTTCATCTCCTACCTGAAACCGTACCGGGACAAGCTGAACGTGTACGTGAGGGAGATCGGCTCTTCGACCGAGCGTCGCATGACGACCGACACGATCCGTCCCGTGCGCGGCTACTTCTGGTCCGCCGACGGCAGCATGCTCCTCTACGTCCAGGACAAGGGCGGGAACGAGGATTACCACGTCTACTCGGTCCCGATCGAGGGCACGGGCACACCCGAGGCGAAGAACCTCACCCCGCACGAGGGCGCTCGCGCCGTCATCTTCGCCGTCCCCCCCGAGCGGCCCGGAGAGATCCTCATCGGGCTGAACCAGCGGGACCCGAGCCTGTTCGACGCCTACTGGCTGGATGTCGAGACCGGCGAGACGCGACTCGTGGCCGAGAACCCCGGCAACTTCCGGGGCGTGATGCCGGACCACGACCTTCAGGTGCGCCTGGCGATGGGACAGAACGCGGAAGGCGGTACGTCCCTCTACACGCGCTCGAGCGACGATGACCCCGAATGGCGAGAGGTTGCGGCCTACACCGCCAGCGAGACGGTGCGACCGTTCCGCTTCCACAAGGACAACCGGCGGGTCTACATGGCGAGCAACGTGGGCGACACCAACCTCCAGCGGCTCGTTCTCCTCGACCTGGAGACCGGCACGATCGAGGAGGTGGAGAGCGATCCGGAGGGCGAGGTCGACTTCGGGGACGCGGTGTTCAGCGACCTTACGGATGAGCTGATGGCGACCGTCTATGTCGCCGACACGGTACGCATCTACCCGAAGAGCGAGCAGGTGGCCAGGGATCTCGAGCGCCTGCGCCGGCTGCACGAAGGGACCCCGAACGTGAGCTCCTCCACCACGGACGAGACGAAGTGGATGGTCTCCTTCGACTCGGCGACCGATCCCGGCGCCACCTACGTGTACGACCGCGACACGGGCGAAAGCGAGTTCCTGTTTCGGCCGCGGCCGTGGCTGAAACCCGATCAGCTCGCCGAGATGCGGCCGGTCTCCTTCCCGGCCCGGGACGGCCTCGAGATCCACGGCTATCTGACCCTTCCCGAGGGCGTCGAGCCGAAGGGTCTCCCGATGGTGCTGCTCGTGCACGGCGGGCCGTGGGCAAGGGACGATTGGGGCTACCAGCCCGAGGTACAGATGCTCGCCAACCGCGGCTACGCCGTCCTTCAGGTCAACTACCGCGGCTCGACTGGCTACGGCAAGCAGTTCTTCAACGCCGCCGTCAAGGAGTTCGCGGGCAAGATGCACGACGACCTGATCGACGGAGTTCTCTGGGCGGTCGAGCAAGGGATCGCCGATCCCGATCTCGTCGGGGTATATGGAGGATCGTACGGCGGGTACGCGACGCTGGTGAGCCTTACCTTCACGCCCAAGGTCTTCGCTTGTGGCGTCGACTACGTCGGGCCTTCGTCGTTGATCACTCTGATCGAGTCGTTCCCCGCCTACTGGCGTCCGTTCCTCAAGGGCTACTGGTACCGCTTCGTCGGCGACCCCTCGGTGGAAGGGGACCGCGAGGACATGAAGACCCGGTCGCCGCTCTTTCACGTGGACCGGATCGAGGACCCGATCCTTATCGTGCAGGGCGCCAACGACCCGCGCGTCACGAAACTCGAGTCCGACCAGATGGTCGTGGCGCTCCGCGATCGCGGCATCCCGGTCGAGTACCTGGTGGCCGACAACGAGGGACATGGCTTCTCGAACGCTGACAATCGTATGGCGCTCTACCGGTCCATGGAGACGTTCTTCGGCGAGTGCCTGGGCGGTCGTGTCCAGGAGGAGGTGCCGGCGGCGATCGAGGCCACGATCGCGGAGCTCACGGTAGACCCGGCGAGCGTCGAGGCGGCCGCGGAAGGGACCTAGTATGAACAAGAGTCTCGGTACGCTGGGAAGGGCAAGGCGGTCGGCTGGCGTTGCCGGTCTGGCGCTCCTCCTGACCACGGCGCCGGTCGCTACCGCGCTGGCTCAGGAAGCGGTGCAGCTCCGACTGGACTCCTCCACCGGGGAATCCCTGACGTATCGCTTCGAGCTCGAACTGCATATCGCGGTTCCAGCCGAGCTGGGGGGGGATCAACACCTCGAATCGCTCATGGTACTGCAGCAGCTCACCCGGGACGTACGAGGCGACACACTCTATTACGACTCCACGGTGGAGGATGCGAGCTTCAGTCTGACCTCAGCCGAGGGCGCCGAGTTGCTGCCCGACCCGTCGGCCGACCTCCTTGGCCAGAAGTTCCGTACCGCGTTCACGCGACGCGGCAAGCCGCTCTCGATCGAGATCGAGGGGCAGGCGCCGGAGGCGGCCGCCCAGGTCCGCTCGGCGTTGCGTCAAGGGGGCTTCCCGACTCTTCCCGACCGAGCCGTGCGGGTGGGGGACCGCTGGAAGGACACCGTCCGCATCCGCGCGGCCGACATGGGGATGGCCGCTCCCGGCTACCTCGTGCTGATCAACGACATCTCCCTGCAGCGTCTGAGCCGCTCCGGCTCCTCGACGATTGCCGACATTCTCGTCGAGACGGCATACGACTTCGAGCCCGACAGCGGCGCGCTTCCCGGAGTCAGCGTAGATATGATCGGCTCCAGGGCCGACAACGTCCGCTTTGACGTCACCCGGGGACGCTTCCTCTCGGCTCGGGGCGCTCAGAATTTCACCTTGAGCCTCACCGTGCCGGGATTGGGACAGTCCTTCTCGCTGCAGGGAAGGGGCATGTCGAGCGCGGGGCTGGTGGAATGATGCGGCTGCGCCGGCGAGCCGCAGGACGGGGTTCGAACAGGCTGCTACGGTTCGAAGGCATCGGAGAGCCGTAGCAACCGTTCCGCCCTCAAGTAGTTCTCTTCGGCCGCCGCCGGCTTGTCGCGAAGCCGGTACGCCTCCCCGAGCGAAGCGTAGGCCAGATAGTACTGCGCCGGGATGCTGGCCCTGGTGGACTTCTCGGGCCACAGGTCCCAATCCAGCAGGTAGTCGATCTGGTACACGTCCCACAGCAGCTGCTGGCTCCGGGCCACGTCCACCCAGCGGACATCGAACGCGTCCTGTAGCTGAACCGTGTCGGCCGTGTTCTCGAGGATGCCGTTCACGATCTTGTGGGCCAGGCCTTGCCGCAACATGTGGGGCTGCAACCCCCAGCGATCGTACACGGGCGGTGCCGTGGCGGCAAAATACACCGGTCGGTCTGCGAGCGACTCCCGCAGAATCTGGTAGACGAGCAGATCCGGGTAGTAGATCGGCGTTCCTCCGCTCAGTCGGCCCGCGACCCAGCGTGTGATCTGGACGGTCGTGTCGCTCTGCACCATGAATGGAACGACCGGCAGCGCGTCGATCTCCGCATCCGAGAGCGTATGGATGGGACCGGTCGGAGGCACCACATCTATCTCCCGGTACGGCGGTGCCGCCTTTGCGGGCTCGAACGGGCGCTGGCAGACCCTGACGGACGGAGTTGCCAGCGGATCCACGCCGTCGGGGCATGGCTTCGTGAGTTCCCGCAGCTGTTTCGGATACCACGTCGTGCCGAGGTAGGAGTGCACGATGACGGTGACGTCGCGGCGGATTCCCTCGACTTCCTGCAGGTACCAGAGCGGGAACGTGTCGTTGTCCCCGTTGGTGAACAGGATCCCGTATGGCTCGACGGACTGGAGGACGTTGTATGCCCAGTCGCGAGCCGAGAAATCGCCTCTCCGGTCGGCGAGCCCGAAGTTCAACACCAGCGGAACCAGAACGAGCCCCAGGACGGGTGCGGAAAGCGCCTGTCCGCGCCGACCCTTCGACCATCCGGCCACTCGCTCCCAGACGCCGACGATTCCCATGCCCGCATACAGGCCCCAGACGTAGAAGCCCAGGACGTAGAAGTAGTCGCGCTCGCGCACTTCGTGAAAGTCCACCGGGATGTCCGGGTAGAGCGAGAATCCGTAACGGAAATTCAGGTAGATAATGAGTCCGATCGTGAGCGTGGCGAGGAGGGTGAAGAAGTAGACGAAGCTGTCGCGGTCCCCGCTCCAGTGTCGACGGAGGCCGCCCAGCCCGAGGGCGATGAACAGGAGCGTCACGATCCACCGAATCCCTCTCGGCAGCGTGTGCGCCCACTGCCAGTCGAAGTACTGCGCGAACATCGACAGCTGCGCCGAGAACGGCGACTGGCGCTCCGTCAGCGGGGGTTTGCCGTACTGGTCGCGGGCCAGCGAGGCGCGCAGAGGCTCGCACACCGCGTCATCCGGCACCAGCGCCGACGCCACCGGCAGAAGCTCCAGTGGTGTGATGACGGCCGACGCGACCGTCTCGCATTCCGCATCGGCCTCGTCGATGATCGGGTTCTGGGCGGAGCGGATCGGGACGAAGATGATCTGGACCGAGAAGCCGATGGCCGTGAACAGGAGGGCGGCCGCCATGAGCTTCCAGCGAAAGAAGGTCCTCAGGTCGTGCCAGGCGACGAAGAACAGGAGGGCGGCCACCGGCAACAGCGACATCGTGTGGTTGGCCGCGCCGAGTCCGAGCAGGAAGGCTCCCAGCACCAGGATCCGATCGCCGCGCGGCGTACCGACATGGTCCTCCCACACCATCGCCAGATAAGTCACGATCGCGACGACGAGAAGGGAGACCGTATATACCTTCTCGTTGACGTTCGACTGGCTCCATACGGTAAAGGCGGTGGCACCGACCCATACGGCGGCGGTGGCGGCCAGAAGCACAACGAGACGCCGCTCGGCAAAGTGCGCCCATATCCGGGCCACGGCGAGGAACCAGAACACCGCGGCAGCTGCCGAAACCGTGGCGCTCAGCAGGTTGATCCGGGCAGCGACGGTCAGCCCGGTCCAGCCCAGCGATAGATCCCAGACGCGACCGATGACCACGAACAGCGGGTTCCCCGGCGGGTGCGGCATGCCGAGGATGTGTGCCGTCGCGACGTACTCCGAGGTGTCCCAGAACGCCGTCGTCGGCGCCAGTGTGAGGACATAGAGCGACCACACGATCGACCCGCAGACCACTGCCCAGCCCCACACCGGAAGGGGGCCGATTCTCTCGCGCTCGATCGTCGTAACGGTGTCCGCTGCCACTGCCAAACCCTGCCTAGGGATCGACCGAAATACGGGCGCCACAAGCTAAAGACGTGCCCACCACCAGGCGAGCCCCACGGGCCGCGAAGACGGTTTGACACACCGGGAGCGGTGGTGGAGATTCCCGCTCCGAACAGGCTGTGTGGGGGGTCCGGATGGGTAGGTCGAGTCGCAAGAGGCGCATTCGCTCCGAGATCGCCGAGCCGGCCGCCATGGGGCGGTACGTGCGCGGACTCTTCGGCCGCATCGCGCCCCGGTACGATCTCACCAACGATGTGATGTCACTTGGCCGACACCGGCGCTGGAAGGACTACCTTCTGCAGCTGGCGGCTCTCGAGCCCGGCTTTCGCGTGTTGGATCTGGCGGCCGGCACGGGCGACTTGGCCCGCGGGAGCGTCGGAAGGGGTGTCGCCACCGCAGGCGGAGGGTTCGTGGTGGCTGCGGACCTGACGCGGCAGATGCTCGACATCGGGCGCACGAGGCCCGGCGCGAAGTCGATCCTCTGGATCGGGAGCGACGCGCTACGGCTCCCCTTCCGGGACGCGTCGTTCGATCGGGTGCTGATCGGCTACGGTCTGCGCAATCTGACCGACCTCTGGAGCGGACTGGCCGAGATCCATCGCTGCTTGAAGCCGGGAGGACAGCTGCTGTCGCTGGACTTCGGAAAGCCTCCGTCGCCTCTGCTGCGAAGGCTCTACCTCCGGTACCTGGAGGTAACGGGCTCGGCGATCGGCTGGCTGCTGCACAGGGACGTGGATGCCTACCTGTATATCCCGGAGTCGCTGCGGCGTTGTCCAGCCCAGGACGAACTCGTCCGGCTGATGCAGCGCTCCGGCTTCGTTCGTTGCGGCTTCCTGGAGATCTTCTTCGGAGCCATGGCCATCAACTTCGGCCAGCGCCCGGCCGTGGCGCCGGGCTGAGGGGAGCTACCCTTCGTCCTCCGACTTCCAAAGCGTGAGCTGGCGTTGTCCCGTCTCGCTCTCCTCGAGACGCACCGTGAGCGTGGCACCGTCCTCGAGCCGCATGTCGTCCCGCATCTCCTGAGGAATGGTAATCCGCCCACCGCTTCCTACGGTGACCGTGGAGTAGTACATCACACGATAGATGGCCATTGACTTCTCCCGGAGATTCCGCTGTGTCGAGGCGACTGCCGCAACCCCTTAATATATGCGAACGTACCATCTTCTCGACAGCCGGCGACGGCTTGCGCCCCCATCCCGGCAGACGCGAGCTTGAGGCAATGGCGCCGGCACCACCCGAGAGTAGCCCGGCGGGCGGCCGGATCGGGCACGGCCCGCATCGCCGACGAAGGCGGATGCTGCTGCTGTGCTCCGCGCTCGCGACCGGCTGCAGCGGCCCACCGGGGGACGTCCTCGTGCTCGCCACCACAACCTCGGTCGACGACTCGGGCCTGCTCGCCCACCTGATCGAATCGTACCACCAGCAGGCGCCGGACGCGGCCATCCGGCCGCTCGCCGTCGGAAGCGGCGAGGCGCTCGAACTCGGCCGTCGCCGCGACGCGGACCTGTTGATCGTCCACCATCGCGCGCTGGAAGAGGCGTTCGTCGCCGACGGCCATGGCGAGCGCCGGGTCCCGTTCATGTACAACGACTTCGTCATCGTCGGCCCTGGCTCGGACCCGGCGGGCGTGCGAGCCGCCGGATCCGCAGCCGCCGCGCTGCGATCGATCGCCGAAACGGGTCATCTCTTCCTTTCGCGAGGCGACAACTCCGGCACGCACGGCCGAGAGCTCGAGATCTGGAAAGCCGCTGGCACCGTCCCGTCGGAGCCATGGTACCTGGAGGCAGGCCAGGGGATGGGGCCGCTCCTTCAGATGGCCAGCGAGCGCGGCGGCTATGCTCTCAGCGATCGCGCGACCTTCTATTCCATGGAGCCGCGGCTCGATCTGGTGATCGTGTCGGAAGGGGATTCGGCGCTCCGCAACGTGTACTCGGCGATCGTGGTCCGCGGATCGCGCGCCGAGCCGGCCGCGAGAGAGTTCTTGAGCTGGCTGACGTCCGCCGACGGCCGTCGCGCGGTAGATGGCTTTCGCGATGGAAGCGGCCGGCCTCTCTTCCACTCGATCCGGCCCGACGAGGCGCTCCGGACCCCGATTCGGCCCGACGAGGGTGACGTGGGAGATCGAGGGAGCGTCCGACCGGTCAGCCGGGCGGATGCGAGGGCCGCCCCGCTCGCTGACGATCCCCCTGCCAGCCTGCGCGCTCGCTTCCTTTGTCGCTCGGTGCCCCCAGCGCATGCGGGGCCGCAGTGCGGATGACCCGGATGGCTTCCTCGACATGAACCCCCTCGCCGAGGCCTGGAGACTCCTCACTTCGGGAGATCTCCAGCTCTGGGAGATCGTCCTTCGATCCCTCTACATCTCCGGCACCGCCCTCGGGCTCGCCACCGTGCTGGGGTTGCCGCTGGGAGCCGCGATCGGCCTCTCCAAGTTTCGCCTCCGACGGCCGACTGTGGCCATGGTCAACACCGGGCTGGCTCTCCCGCCGGTCGTCGTCGGCCTGGCCGTCTACCTTCTTCTCTCTCGCTCCGGGCCGTTGGGCAGCCTCGAGATGCTCTACTCGCCCGGGGCGATGATCCTCGCCCAGATGCTCATCGCGGCGCCCTATGTCGCCGCCATCAGCCTCGCCGCCGCCAGCGACCTGCCGGAGGATCTCCGGCTGCAGGCGAGGGCACTCGGTGCAAATCGGCTGGAGGCGATACTGCTCACGCTGAGGGAGACCCGGGCCTCCCTGCTTGCTGCGGTGGCCGCCGGCTTCGGCGCCATCATCAGCGAGGTCGGCGCGGTGATGATCGTCGGCGGCAACATCCTCGGCGAAACCCGCGTGATGACGACGGCCATCGTGCTGGAGACGAGACGGGGGAACTTCGGGCTAGCGATCGCGCTCGGAACGATCCTGCTCGGAACCGCGCTGGCCGTCAATCTGCTGCTGGTGTCCCTCGGACGAGCGGGCCTTCGGCGGCCCTGGAGCTCGTGAGAAGTGGAGCTCCGGAGGAGTTTTGGGTTGCCGGGCTTCGCCGGCGTCTACCGACGGCAAAGCCCGGACACGCTCGATGCTGTGTGCTCGACTAGAACCAGCGAAGGAAGATGATGATGAGGAGGACCACGATCCCGATCAGATACAGTGCTTTTCGGTTCATCTCCCGCTCCTTTTCTTCAGATCCGCGATGACCGGCGACGAACTGCGTTGGCTAATGCTGCACGCCCGGGCAGGGTCGCTCCGGCAAGCTAACCGGCCGGTGCGTGTAGTTCTCGTCGAGCAACGTCGCGCCCGTAGCTGAAAAGTACTCCATCCAGAACTGCTTCACACGTTGCGACGCCTCGGTGTCGACGCGCCCCCCCACGACCACGATACAGACTCCGCGGAGGTCGGGCAGCATCCCGCTCTCCTTCGCCGCTGCGACCCAACCATCCGCCGGCATGCTGCGCAGCCCCTCCATGTCGATCATCCGATTCGACTGGAGCATGTCGGAAAACAGGAAGACGGTCGCCGCGTGACCCGGATGCGCCCGCACTTCCTCGCCCACATCGTGAAGCGTCGAAAGCAGGTCGGTTCCGGTGATGTTGTCACGATCGGACGGCTCCGAAAAAGGTCGAAGATAGTCCCGCGCATCCTGAATGAAGCGTGCAAGAGCGATCGAATCGCTGGCGATCGGCCTGCCGGCGTACTCGCGCTCGGGCACCGGCTGCGACCATCGACGTGGCGGCTCGGCCAGCGAGAGCTGCAGAACCTGCAGCGCCGCGATCCGGTCTCCGTGGTGAAGCCTGGCCATCTCCTCGTTGGCGAGCTGTCGTGCAAGCTCCAGCTGATAACCCTCGATGCTGGTGGACCGGTCGAAGACGAAGATCGCCAGCTTCCTCGGCCCCGTCGTCTCATCCCTGTCCGCTGCCGTGCCGCCGGAGCAGGCAACTGCACCGAACACCGCACACGCCGCCGTCGTGGGGAAGCGGCGCCAGGCGAACCTCCTCCGTCTGTACGCTCCCTGTCCGTCAGCCATGATCGGTGATCGCCTCCTGGACGAAGCGCTTGCGTACGTTTTCGAAGCGCCTCTTCAGGTCCTCCCGCTCTCGCTCGTATTCTAACGGGTCGCGAGCCAGAAGGTCAGACCCGTACGTGGGATCGATCTCGAGCCCCAGGTCCACGGACTGCCGAAAGGCCGGGATCGTCCGCGGGTCCGTGCCCCTTACGCGGCCGTTCTCGGCCCGGTAGAGAGCAACGACCGCATCCAGCTGGTGTGCTACGCCGCGCCAGCTGTCCAGCGGCCGAGAGGCGAGAGTGCTCTTCAAGACGCGGATGCGCCGAACCAACTCGGCCAGGAGAGCAGTCACCTCGCTGGCCGACTGTTCGGCGGCCAGGATGAGGTCGCTCCGCTCCTCCTCGAACGGGATCTCGTTGAAGAACTCTCTGCGGTCATCCCTCCGGTGGAAGTAGGCCGCCGACATCGCGCACAGGACCAGCGTCGAGTTCAGGAGCAGGATCGGCCAGCTCAGGCGGCTCATCGAGCCCGAGTACTCGAGCAGCTCGGTCGCGGCGGCCTCCATGTCGTCCGCCCGGTTGGCTTGCTCGTTGGCCGCCAGCAGATCTCCGTCCACACGTAGCCAGCCGGCGTTTCGCCTGAGCTCCTCGACCACGGTCATGTCCTGCTGGTACTGCTGCGCGCCGACCTCCCCCAGCTTGACGCGGGCGACGAAGAGGACGGCGATCACCAGCACCAGGCCCGTGCCCGACAGGATCATCGGCACCACGTTCTCCATCGCCGATCGGGTGGTCACGGCATGCCTGCGGGACTCCTGGTCCCGCTTGATCACCAGGTCTCGAAGCGAATGGCCGAAGAAGTGGCAGAGAACGCAGAGGAAGGTGACCACGCCGGCGGCGAGCAGGGCAGCGTCAGGACGGAGGATGAGCTGGGCGAACACGCGCTGGGCGCCGGCGAACCACCCCTCGGACGTCTCGGCGACGAGGTGGATCTGCCTCTCCGTCAGCGGATCCCGGGGGAGCAACGCGCCGAACACCGGCGCGTTGGCGAAGAACTCGACCATTCCCAGGAAACCGATGGCCGAGAGGTACACCTTCGTCGGAATGCCCCGCTCCTTCGCCGTCTCCTGGCTCTGACTGAGCTCCTTGGCGACCTCCATCCGCCGCGTCGAGACACGTGCCTTCAGGCGAATGATGTCGTTGGTGAGCCGCTCGAACCTGTCGATCGCGATCGAGGCCAGACCGAGCTTTTCGGAGACTTCCTCCTCGCTGCCGGCTACCAGGTCGTTCAGCCGCCGACGTTCACTCGACTGCCAGCGCTCGAAGAAGGCGCGGCAGCGTTGGCCGAGCTCGACCTCGGAGTCCGACGGTCCCTCCATGCCGGCATGGGGGACCCCGGCCTCGGCATCGCGGCGGGCGGTACGCAGCGCCGCTTCCCGCAGCTCGCTGATCCCCTCATCCAGCACGGCTGCCTGGGCTGGGAAATCGCCGCTGTACGCTGCCAGGATCTCGCTCGAGCGCGGTGTCGGAGGGGTTGGTGCGGGCCGGCCGAGTTCATCCGGCCCGCCCGCCGTCCCGCCCCTCCACGCCGGCTGGCTCGATCTCTCCGCCGCCGTCGGAGCCGCGGTCGGATCGCGCGACGTTGCCGGACCCATCCGCTCGACCTCCTCGGCCGAGAGGCCCGCATGCTCCATCCACGTCCTCGCTCGGCGTTCAGCCATATCGCCCGTTCACCCGTCGAAGGCTCCCGAATCCAGGCGGTCCTGCGCGCGCCAGCTCCGCGGCGCTCCCGCCCGCTGCTCGTCCAGCGACGAGCCCTGGTTGTACCGACCCGCGGCTCCGTCTCCGCCATCCTCGGTGGGCTCGACCACCTCCAGGAAATAAGCGGCGCAGGCCATGCGAAGGAGATCGGGCGTCAGCTCGGGGGCGCGCCGCTTGTATCGGGCGACATCCCTGAGGTGATTCGCGATGTCTCGCGGGTGGCAACTGCGCGGGTGCAGGTGCGGCTGCGAGTAGTACTCCTCGTACAGGAAATCCACGGCCTGTGGCGTGTACCCCAGGTTCCGCTTCTCGCATTCCCGGCGAAAGATCTCCGCGTACTGTTCTCGGGTCGGGTTGTCGACCAGGATCTTGTACCGGATGCGGCGCAGGAACGCCTCCTCCACAAGCTCCGCCGGGTCCAGATTGGTGGCGAAGATCAGCAGGCACTGGAAAGGAATCGGCAGCTTGTGGCCCATCGGGAGGCTCAGGAAATCGACGTGCTTCTCCAGCGGCACCATCCACCGGTTCAGCAGATCGCGCGGACGCACGCGCTGACGCCCGAAATCGTCGATGATGAACACCCCCCCGTTCGCCTTCATCTGCGGTGGGGCTTGAAACACGCCGGCCAGCCGGTCGAACTGGAGCTCCAGATCGTCCAGCATCAACTCTCCGCCCACCATCACGACCGGCCTGCGGATCCGCAGCCAGCGCATGTCGTGCTCCGGCTCGGGATCGATCCAGACTGACCCGGATTCGGAGCCTCCATCACCCACCGGTTCGTGGAAGATCGGGTCGTAGACAGCGATCACCTGGCCGTCGATCTCCACCGCGTACGGGATGTAGATCGCATCTCCGAGCATCTCGGCGATGGCTTCCGCCAGCACGGTCTTCCCGTTCCCCGCATGTCCGTACAGAAACAGCGAGCGGCCCGAGTTGATCGCGGGCCCTAGGCCCTCGACGAAGGCCTCGTTGAGAACCAGGTGCCCCAAGCCCTCCCTCACCTGCGCCTCGTCGACCTCGGCGTCTTCCACCTTCTGATGGTCGGCGATGGCGTGGTACTGCGCCAGCGGGACGGGTGCCGGCCCGACGTACCGGCTCGTGACCATGATCTCCCGGGAGCGGTCCCGGCCCTGGCCCGTCAGTTCGAACGTGTAGCCTCGGCGCCCCTTGCCCTGTGTCGCTCCGACGGCGATCAGCCGCCGCTGCTGTAGGGTGAGGAGCAGATCGTCCAGTATCGTGAACGGGAGCCGGAGGAACGTGGCCAGCTGATCGCCCGTCCTCGCGCCCTGGATGTAGAGGGTCTTGAGGAGCAGGTCGGCCACGAAAGGCTGGGACAGACCGGTGTCCTCCAGCTTCGTCGGCATGGCCGGGCCGCCGCCGGAAGACCGGTCGGCCTGCATCTCGATTGGTGCGCTTGCCGTACTCATCGCATGCTGCTCGCTTGGTTGACCTGAGTTGCTTCGTGCGATGCGGCCTCCTCGACGAAGGCCGCATCCTCCCATTCCAGCCGGTCACCCTCCCCCGTCCGGCTCCGGTCGAGCACCCCGACCGGCAGCTCGAGCGCGTAACGGGCGGCGCGGTGCATTCGCGTGCGCTTGCCCGGCTGCAGAGCCCGGTACAGGGCCACGACCCGGCGCTCCTTGTCCAGCATCGCGACGTCGATGGGGAACTTCATCCACCACATGTGCACGCCCTGGCTGTCCGTGATCAGCAACCCCTCGCCCTCCTCCAGCCCGGGCCGCCCCAGGAGTCCCTTCAGTCGCGGCCACCATCGATCGGCGAGCCCGACGCGGCGGCCCAGCACGGTTCCACGCTGGAGGTTCCGCACCGTGAGGAGTCTCAGTTCCATCGCGTAGCTCAGAAGTTCTGGAAGAGACCCTTCAACAGGAACAGAGACGGCCCCAGCAGCACCACGAAGAAGGCCGGAAAGATGAAGATGAGCAACGGGAAGATCAGCTTCACCGTCAGCTTCGCCGCCGCCTCCTCCGCCCGCTGCCGACGCTTCACCCGGAGCGTGTCGGAGTGCACCCGCAAGGCGTCCGCGATCGAGGTGCCGAAGCGATCCGTCTGGAGCAGCATGCTGACCAGCGCCTTGATGTCATCGACGCCCGTACGCTCCGCCAGGTGCCTCAGCGCCTCGTCCCTCGGGGTGCCGGCCCTGATCTCGAGATTCACGACCGTGAGCTCCTCGCTCATGTACGGGCTTACGCGGTCGATCTCCTCCGCCACCCGTACGATCGCCTGGTTCAGCGCCAGTCCCGCCTCGACACACACCACCATCAGATCCAGCGTGTCGGGAAGCGCGACGCGCAGGTCATCCTGCCGCCGCCGTGCCTTGAGGCTCACGAACAGGTTGGGTACGGTCCAACCCAGGAGGCCGCCGACGCCAGCGATGAAGAGAAGCTGCGTCAGGCCCAGCCTGACCAGCGTCCCGAGCAGCAACACGCCGATCAACGCCAGTGCGGCGCTGGTCACCTGCACGCCCAGCAAGATCATGGGAGCCTGTGCGCCGCGGTAGCCCGCGTGCATCAGGAGCTGGCGCGTCTGCGACGACCCGGGCTTCGGGTTGATTCGGCCGCCCAAGGTGGCGAGCACCGCTTCCAGCTGCGCCTTCTTCTGCTGCCGGCGCCTGCGCTCCTGGAGTTCCCGGTAGCTCATCGCGCCGGTCTGCAGCACGGCGAGCCGCTTCTGCATCACCTTTGCCTGACTCGGCATCATGGTGGCGAAGCCTACGACCAGGAGGCCGGCCGCGGCCGCCGCGAAAAACACTACGGCATATTCCATCGTTCGCCTTCCAGCAAGAACGGGCTCAGTACCTGATGTCCACCATCTTGCGAATCACGAGAAAGCCGAACAGCTGGAGCGTCACCGCTACCGCCAGCATCAGGCGGCCCGTGGGCTCCGTGAACAGCACCCTCATGTACTCTGGGTTCAGGATGTACATCCCGACGCCGGCGAAGACCGGCGCCATCGCGAGCACGAATCCGGTCATCCGCCCGTGTGCCGTATGCACCTTCAGCTGGCGCCGGAACTTGAACCGCTCCCGAATGACGTAGGCCAGGTTGTCGAGGATCTCGGCCAGGTTGCCGCCCGACTCCCGCTGGATCATGACCGCGGTGACGAAGATCCGGACATCCAGAATCGCGATGCGGTCCGCCAGCGAGAGCAGCGACTCCGGGAGCGGAAGCCCGAACTTCTGCTCCTCGAACACCTGCCGGAACTCGCCCGCCACGGGCTCGTTCGCCTCCTCGGCCACGACCCCGAGGCCGGTGGAGAAGGCGTGCCCGGCGCGGATCGCGCGGCCCAGGATGTCGATCGCCTCGGGGAAGTACTCCTCGAACTGCGCGAATCGCTTCTTTCGCCGTCGCGACACGTATACGTACGGGATCAGCGCCCCGAGCGCCGCCGCAACGAACGGCAGGATCCCGGGAGCGACCACCATGATCGCGAGCCCCAGGCTCGCGGCGAGGCCCACGGTCAACGTGAAGAACGTGGCCAGGGACCAGCCGACATCCCCCTGTTGGAGGAAGTTCCGGAGGTCGATCTGGTGCGGGATCCGGAGAAGGATCGGATCCAGCCACGCCGGTCCCTCCCTCTCGGCCGACCGAAGCAGGCCGGCGCCGGTCGCGCCCCCCTTCCCGGTCTCTAGCTTGCGCAGCTGACTGGTCAGGGTGCGCTGACGGATGACCCGGCGCGTGCCCTCCCATGCCAGCACGATCGCCAGCATCGCGAGAGCGATCGATCCGAACAGGGCGAGGGCGACGACCCAGCCCTGGTCCAGTAGCTGATTCATACCGCCTTCTCCTTCGGGAAGCCGAAGTCCGCGTTCGCGAACAGCGTCTCGGCCAGGTCGATACCGTAGGCCTGAAGCCGATCCGCGCACCTGGGCCGGATCCCGGTCGCCCGGAACCTGCCGAGCACGCTTCCATCGGTGTCTATCCCGAGCCGATCGAACGTGAACAGGTCCTGCATCGTGATCACATCTCCCTCCATGCCGACGATCTCCGAGATCTGCACGAGCTTCCGCTTGCCGTCCGCCAGCCGCGAGACGTGGATCACGATGTCGATCGCGCTGGCGATCTGCTGACGCATGCTGCGTTCCGGAAGGCTCAGGTTCGCCATCGAGATCATCGTCTCCAGGCGCGCCAGGGCGTCCCGCGGCGTGTTCGCGTGCAGCGTCGTGAGCGAGCCGTCGTGACCCGTGTTCATGGCCTGGAGCATGTCGATCGCCTCGGATCCCCTAACCTCGCCCACGATGATCCGGTCGGGCCGCATGCGGAGCGAGTTGATCACCAGCTGCCGCTGGCTGATCTGTCCTCGGCCCTCGATGTTCGGCGGCCGGGTCTCGAGCCGCACCACGTGCGGCTGCCTGAGCTGCAGCTCCGCCGAGTCCTCGATGGTGACGATCCGCTCGCTCGACGGGATCGACTCGGAGAGCGCGTTGAGGAGCGTCGTCTTTCCCGAGCCCGTACCGCCGGAGATCAGCACGTTCAGCCGGGCCCGCACGACTCCCTGCAGGAGCT
The DNA here is from genome assembly GCA_964510615.1 of uncultured Gemmatimonadota bacterium. GTDB lineage: Bacteria > Gemmatimonadota > Gemmatimonadetes > Palauibacterales > Palauibacteraceae. The sequence continues at coordinate 3,534 of CAZEBA010000032.1, read as the reverse complement.
CGAGCATCGCGTCGGTGAGCGTCCCGTTGCGAATCAGATCCTTCGTCGTGAGCACATCGCGCCGGAACTTTCGGATCGACAGGTGAGGGCCGTCGATCGCCAGCGGGCGAATGATCGCGTTCACACGCGAGCCATCGGGAAGCCGCGCGTCCACCATCGGAGAGGAATCGTCGATCCGCCGGCCCACGGCCGAGACGATCCGATCGATCACCTGGAGAAGGTGGCGGTCGTCCTTGAACCGCACGTCGGTCCGCTCGAGCTTTCCGTTCCGCTCGACGTACACCTGGTCGTAGGTGTTCACCAGGATGTCCGAGATGCCCGGGTCGTTGACCAGCGGCTCCAGCGGGCCGAGTCCGAAGACCTCGTGCAGGACCTGCTCGACGAGCTCCTCGCGCTCCTCCAGGTTCAGCGGAGTCGCTTCGCTCTCCAGCAATTGCCGGACGATGCTGCGCACCTCGGCGACCGCCTCTTCCTCGTCCCGGTCGCTCAAGGTGCTGAGGTTGAGGCGCTCGAGGAGCTTCCGGTGCACGCGGGTGCGGATCTCCTGAAACTCGGAGCCTCCATCCCAGGCCGGAGCGACGTTGTCGGTCTCGAGGGCCGTGCGCGCCGCGCGCTCCCAGGGGAGCGCTGTGTCCAAGTCCAGCTCCGGGACCGGGTCCTCGTTCGAAAAACGGTTCAACTCAGTCATCTGCACTCACCCTCGCTTCCGTGGGCGCACGTGCCTCCACCCTCTCCTGGGTGGCGGCCGGACGACGCCCGTTACTGCGAAACGGGCCCAACAACGTTTTGAGAAAGCCCGACGGCTTCTGGACGGGGACGCCCGCGATTCCCCCGGCCAGACCGCGAACGTCCTTCGCGTAGGCGGACTTCCCCTCGGTCACGACCGGCTTGCCGTAGTTGATCGACGCCATCACCGGGCCGTAGTCGTTGCGCAGGGTGGAGAAGACCTTCATGCCCAGCGTCCGCTCGATCTCCGACAGCGGGATCTCATGATCGGGCTCGTACCGGTTGACCACGAGCCGTAGCCACTGGTCCGTCGGCTTCCGACTGCGAAGGTTGCGGAGGAGCGGCATGGCGCGAGACAGGTTCCGGATCGACGGAAGATCCGCCGTCGCGAGCAGGTACACCTCGTCGGCCTCCCGCAGCGCGGCCAGCGTCGCCGGATTGAACGTCTTCGGCGCGTCGACGATCACGTACTCGTAATGATGCTTGAGGAACTCCATGATCCGCCGCACCCGCTCCCCGCTGACCGCCTCGAAGTCGGCCGGCTCGAAGGGCGCCGACAAGAGCTCCACGCCGGACTCGTGACGCTGGATGTAGGAAGCGAGCAGCCCCGAGTCGACGCGGTGGAAGTTCCGGATGAGATCCACCACGCTGAACTGCGGCTCGACGCCGAGCAGGAGGGCGGTCTCGCCGAGCTCCAGATCGAGATCGACGAGGAGGACCTTCTCCCGCGTCAGACGGTGGATCTCGATCGCGAGGTTCGTGGCCAGCGTCGTCGAGCCGGATCCGCCCTTGGCCCCGAACACGACGAGCAGCTTGCCCGGCTCGCGGTGCGCCCCGAGGTCGATCTTCTTGCCGGATTTCTTCCACACCCGCTCGATCGCCGACAGCACAGCTTCGGTGCTGACCGGCTTCGTCAGGAACTCCGACACGCCCGCCTGCATCGCCGAGAGCAGGAGCTCGGGCGACGCGCTCGCGCTCGCCCCGATGATCGCCGTGCCCTGGGACGACTCGACGAGGAACTCGGCGAACCTGAGGCCGACGTGCGGGTTCTCCTCCAGGTCGAGGAAGATGATGCCCGGCTCGGCGCGCTTCAGCTCGTCCAGCTCGGGATCGGCGATGTCCGTCAGGGGCGCGTCGATCTCGACCGCCAGGCTTACGCCGACGTCGCGGCCGGCCAGGATCGACGTCATCGCATCCCGGAACGCGGCGTCGGCGGAGATCACCGCCGCGGTGACGGGCGCCTTGGAGGCCTGGCTCTCGAAGTGTATTCGCTTGTCGCTCATCTCATCCTCGCGCGTCCGCGCGATCTAACCGTTTACTACGGCCTCACCAGCCGCAGCGTCTTCACCGTCGTGCCCGTGCTGGGCCCCGGATTCATCCCGTCGGAGCACGGCACGAACCGAATGTAGACGTTCCACCGTCCCGGCGGCCCGTCGCCGTTGTCCGTCGGCTGGCCGAATTGGTCGTAGTAGCTCTCCGCTACCTTCTCCGTATACACGCACTGCATGCCGATCATCGTGGCCGGCGAGGTGCCGGTGGGGTCGACCGAGGTCGGGTCGATCAGCGGCACCATCCGGTGCCGGATGTCGTACCACTCCGGGTTCACCGTGTCCATGCAGTCGCCGTTCGAGTCCGCCATGCAGTTGCCGTTCCAGGTCCAGTCGCTGCCGCCGTTCGCCGCGACCATGTCGTGGAACCCCTGGATGACCGACGAGTGGGTCTCGCCCGACTTCGGCTCGATCTCGTCCCCGCCCTCGAAGAGGACCGGGCCGGCGTCCGCCGGACATCCCCAGATCCAGTCGATCAGGTCGGAGTTGCCGCAGTTGTCCCCCTCGGGACAGAACCAGCACCGCCACGACGAGGCGTCGACGCAAGGGCTGGCGTTGTACGGCTCGTTGCCGCCCCCCACGAGCGGATCCGTCTGGACGCCCTCCTGGTTGGGCGGGCCGGACTGCGTCTTGATCTCGACGACCTGCCCCATGTTGGAATTCGGGCCCACCGCGTAGTAGCCGGTGTAATCTGGTCCCGTATACGCCTGCCAGTTCGTGCCGGGGACGTCGCATCCGCCGGCCCCGAGGCACTGATCCGCCGGATCCTTTTGTGCGTCGGCCATGGGCGGATAGCTGGGCTCCCAGTTGTACGGCTCGAAGAGGTCCTCACCCGGGTCGAAGTGATCGTTCGGGTTGTTCGGGTTGTCGAGCCACCGGTCCGCCAGCGCGACCGGCAGCGGGCACACGCCCGAGCCCGCCTCCACCACCTCGGCGGCGGCCACCGTCACCACGTCGACCTGGCCGAAGCCGAGCAGCCCGGCGAACACGGTGCGGACGGCGTTGTCGCGGGCGGCCTCGTTGCGAACCCGCACGCGCACCTTGTGCTCGTCGAGCAGCACATCGACGTCCTCGTCCCGCACGTCGGCCACCGTGCCGTTCACGGTGTTCTTCGCCGCGTACTCCTTGGCCCAATCGCGCGGCCGGTCGGCATCCGTCGGATCGGTGATGAACGAGGCGGCCCCGGCGAGGGCGGCCGCGTCGGCGACCCGCTGAGACTCCGTGCGCCTCCCCATCAACACCCCGACATCGATCGCCAGCGCCACCATCCCGAGCAGGATGAAGATCCCGAGCAGGACGAACACCAGCGTGGCCCCCTGCTGGTCGCGCAGCCTGTTGCCGATCGGGCTCCCGTGCTTCGACATCCTACCCCGCTCCTCCCGGACTGCCTTCGTTTTCCGCTGCGCCCGGTCTACGGGCTGCCGCCCTGGTACTGGAGGCCCCAGGGTTGTTTCCAGTCGTACGGTTGTTCGTTCTGGAT
>CAZEBA010000031.1:0-38908 GCA_964510615.1 uncultured Gemmatimonadota bacterium | reverse complement strand
GCCGCACTCGTCGAGCCCTGCAGATGCCACCGCTCCAGGGCAGACCAGGCCATCGCGCCAATCACGGTGATGTAGACGATCACAGGGGTCCTCATGCGGCCGAGGTGCGGGGCCAGCGCAGTGTACATGCCCATGCCCGCGGCAAGAGGTAGAAGGAACCACCACGAAAGGCCAATGGCTTGAAGCGTGAATGCCACGATGAGCACCACATGTGCGACCAGGAAGCTCAACAGTCCATTGATGAAACGATCCTTCGGAAGCATCAGTAAGATGTCTCCCGCTAGCGCGAAAACGATCGACAGAGCGACTAGCCGCCCGTATGCGGTGGCAAACGCCCCAGCGGCCACGGCCACGCCAAGTATGAGCAAGGTCGTGAGCGGCTTGAAGACATAGATGAGCGTCTTGGAGTCAGAGTACTTCCCGCGAATGCAGAGAGCGCCCGACAGGAATGCGGCGACCGAAAGACCTGGGACTAGCAATCGACCCCTTCTGACACAGCCTAACAGTTTCTCCTCGCCCAGCCGGGCGAGGTCTGCGCTATCCAGGTGGGATGACAAGCCACCTACTCGTTGCCTGCCTGAAAAGAGCCCCCTGCGAGAGCGGGCTCTTTCCCTTTTGGTGTGGACTGCTTCGATCCCACAAAGGCCGTCGTGCAGGTCAGTCCCTGCTCAGATAGTCGACCATCGCATAGAAGGCGTTCAGGTCGTAGCCGTTGAGGAACGTGTCCTTGGAGACCGGCTGGGAAGACTGTTTGACGATGGCGATCTTCCGCTCCACGTCGAGATAGATCCACTGCCCGTGAATGCCGATCGCCATGAAGGCTTCCATCCCTGGCGTGTGCTTCACCCACCACTGCGCCCGGTAGCTCCATTCGCCTTTGGCATGAACAACGCCATCCGAGTCTGGGCCGTTGTCAAACGCCTCTATCTTCCCCCCCAGGGCCAGCTTCTCGATCACGGCTGGCTCCACCACCTGCCGACCGTTGAACTCGCCGCCATTGATCATCATGATCGCAAAGCGGGCGAGGTTGTAGGGCGTGGCATTCAACCCCCCTCCGGCCACGAGCGTGGCATTCTTGTCCAGCAGCACGTACGTCTCGCCCTCTGTGCCGAGCTTGGACCAGAGCCTCTCGTACATCGCATCCTGAAAGGATTGACCGTTCACCCGGTTCGTGACCCAGTTGACCACGTCGGTCTTCGGCGTCTGGTAGTGGAAGATCTCGCCGTGTTCGTGGTTCTCATCGATATCGAGGGTCACGAGGTAGTCGTAGAGGTTGTCTTCGTACTCGATGCCGGGCACGGGATCGGTCCATCCCAGTACAGCCCCATAGCGACGAATGCCGGACATCGGATCGGCATAGTCCTCGGTGAACTCCATGGAGTTGGTCATGTCTAGTACCTGGCCGAACGTCGCGTCGGCAAACGCACCGGCCTCCTCGAGTTCCGGCACGTATTTCGTCACCGGATCCTCTTCGCGCAGCTTTCCGTCTTCCACCGCCATCAGACCCATCAGGCCGCCGAACGACTTGGTGACCGACATCATCTGATGCGGCTGGTTCGGGTGCATGCCGTTGAAATACTTCTCGTAAACGATGTTATCGCCGCGAATGACCACCACCGCATCCGTGTAAGTCTCTTGTAGGAACGTGGTCATGTCGGTCATGGTGCCGCTGTCAGGATCCTCGATCCTCACGTCGTCGAGCCCCCAATCGATCGTCTTGCTGATGGCGATCGCACGGTCGGCCGCGGCAATTGGCGCGGAAGGATAGATCATTCGCATGTGCAGGTAGGACCACCGGTTGAACGGAGGGGTCAACAACGCGTTGGTCCGGGTGACCCGTTTATCGGGCGGCGGCGGGAAGCCCTCCATGAGGCCGAGCTCGTCGGCGGTCGCAAACTCACGGTCCTGGGCCGCAGCAGGAGCCGCGATCGCGAGCAATGCGAGCGCGACGCTCCACATGCATGCGTTGGAAGCGGCAGATCTGTTCGAAAGACGAGGTCGGCCCATGGATCCGTCTCCAATTCCTAGTGGTGTACTCGATTCCACCTGTTTATCCCTTTCGGTTGCGTTCTCATTCACGTCAGGAAGTCTCAAACGCTCCTTCCTGTGCCTCACGGCAAGTAGGTGAACTCGACGACCGCGAACGGTCCCTCACTCGAATTCTTCGACACGACATCCCCGCCCGGACGTGCCTTGAACAGGAGCTTCGGCGAGATGCGCCACTGGAACTCGGCACCCAGTGCGAGGACGCGGTACTTGAGCAGAGGAGGCGCGGCATCCTCGCCGCTCGCCTCCGTCACCTGTCCCCAGTAGGAGGCGACAAGCCCCAGATCCACCTTCTCGGACAGCCGCTTGCCGACCCCCCCACTCCAGCGTGAGCGCAGTGCCCGGCTTGAGGTCCGAGTCGCGAACGCTCGAGTTGATCTCGTAGCGTGCCTGGAGCGATACGTGCCAAGGGTTATTGACCGGCGGCATCCAGGTGCCGGCCGCGGTCAACATGTGGGTCCAGAATCCCTTGCCACGCCCTGTTCGAATCGGCCTACGGGGAGGAAGACCGTGTAGTCGAACTGCGCGTGCGCGGCCGTCCAGTGCCAGCCGAGCCGAAACGGGTTGAGCGCGATGTCACCCAGCCCGAGGCCTCCGGACTTGATCGGTTGTCCCTCGATGTAGACCGGGTTCGGCGCCACGTTCGCGATCGGAACGGCCAACGCTACCGCATAGTCCGCTCCCAGCAGCTTGACTCCAGTGACCCACAAGCCCGCGAAGCGCGTGGCGATGATGCTCAGTTCCGCGGCATCCTCGATCACGTTTCCGTCGTCGTCGGTGAACGCACGGGCATGGTAGAAGAGCGTACCGTTCTGGAGGGCCACAGCCGGTCCTGGAAGCAGAACCCCCGGCTTGAGGCCACCCGCGAACAGCGGTATGTAATGGCCCGTCAAGAGCGTCTGCCCTCCGGCTGGGCTCGCCGCAGCAAGCAACGCGAAGAGGAAGATCCATTGCGGACCTCGGCTCAATCGCACCATCCGGCTCCAGTGCACCATCCATTAACAGCGCACGGACAGACATTCATGATTCATCCCCGGCGGGTAAGGTCGAACGCAGATTTTTAGGCCAGCCTAACAATAACTGACCTACATACTACTTTAGGGCTACCTAAACATCAAACGCCGTCATCACGTCGGTGGGTTGGTCCTTTTAGACCCCCCCGGCTTCTCCTCGGGAACGAGCATGCCGAGGAAGCCGCTTCCTGCGCCGAGGCCGAAGAGCTCCGAGAACCTCGATCTCTCTAGGTGGCCGGAGCCTTCCGCGGCTCCAGGACGGCCTGCGTATCGGCGCCCCAGTTGAAATACCATCCCGCCGCATCCATGAACGCGGTGTCGAGGGGGTGCACCTTGTCGGAGTCTACGATCTTCAGGGTCCCCATGGTCGGAAGCGACGTCAGCGGCTGGTACACCGTCAGACGATCGCCCTCCAACTCCTCGACGATGAACGCTACGGTGCGGACCCCAGGCCCCAGGTCGAGCAGCGCCGGCTTCATGCTCCTCAACTCCTCGCCTCCCAACTGCCGCGTGATGTCGCGCACGATTCGGTACGGCGGGAACCGATTGAGGTACTCGCGCTCGATCCATCCACCCAGCCGCCGAGCTGGCCTGCTGTCGTTCAGCATTCCGATCAGAACGAAGATGAGGAACAGAAAACCGAGGATGGCCAGCTGACGGCCGGTGGGGCTCAGCATCCCGAAACGCGGAATCACCTCTTGCAGCGGTGTCGTGAGCAAGACCACGAGGTCGTAGAACCCGCCGATCAGCAGGTAGGCAAGGAGAAAGGGCAGCAAGCTGAGGAAACCGCTGATGAATTTCCGGCCCAACATCTTCAGTAGGTTGCCCATGATCGTCACGCCTCTCGTGAGAAGGCCCACCCTGTCGGGCTGTCTTCGCGGCATTAGAAGGCTTGCGCCAAGCCAAGTTCAGCCTACAGGCTCGGCGGAGAACCGACCAGCACACGAACCGCACCTCGGGAGGCCAGGATGAACGACGAGGCCACCGCCCTTCGGGTCGCGGCCGGGGCCAACCTGTTCTTCGGACTCCTGGGAATCGGCTTCGCGCTGTTGACGCAGTCCGGCGCGATCCTGCTCGATGGCTTCTTCTCCTTCGTCGGGTTCGGGATCGGCCTCATCACACTCAAGGTGTCCCGGCTCGTGACGGAGCCGGACGACGAGTACTTCAACTTCGGCTACGCCTATTTCGAACCGTTCCTCAACGCGGTCCGTGGGCTGATCCTTCTCGCCGTAGCGGGCTATGCCTTGATCTCCGCGATCGACGCCCTGCTGCACGGCGGCCGCGAGATCGTCCCCGGCTGGGCGCTTCTCTACGCCGTGATCGCCGTGGCTGGCTGCTTTGTGCTCGCTTGGCTTCAGCGCCGAGCCGCCCGTGCGACGGATTCCCCCCTTCTGAAAGTGGATGCCAAGAGCTGGCTGCTGGACGGCGTGCTGAGCGTGGTCGTGGCCGGCGCCTTTCTGGGGGCGCTGTTCATGCAGGGCACGAGCTGGGATCCGGCGGTAAGCTACGTCGACCCTGTTCTCGTCACCGTGCTCGTGCTGTTAGTGCTGCCCGTGCCGCTGCGCATCATCCGGGACAACCTGGGAGAGCTGCTCCGGATGGCTCCCGAGCCAGAGGTTCAGGACGACGTTCGCCGCAGGTTGTCCGAAGCGCTCGCGGAGTACGGCTTTGCCAAGACGTCAGTTCGGATGATTATTGCCGGCCGCTACTTCTACCTGCTCAACCACATCCTCGTCAGCGGCGACTTCCGCCTTCGGCGGGTCGCGGAGCTGGACGCGATTCGAGCCAAGATCGATCGAGCCTTGGAGGGAGTGCACCAGCAGCCGGTCGTGGACACCGTATTCACCGAGTCGGAACACTGGTTGGCCTGACGTGCAGCCTATCACATGGCGAACACGCCGTAGATAAGCAGAAACCCAGTCGAACCACACGGTGGAGCGACGGTAGTAAAGATCATGACCCGCAATCGTCTGGGCCTACTGGCCGTCGTGCTCTTGCTGCTTCCGTCCTGCCAGGCGGGCGAGATCCTCGCCCCCGATGCCCCCGACGACGGAAGCACGGTGCCCGGCGTCCTCGCGTCCGGGTACGGGATTCCCGACGCGATCGCGGTCATCGGCGAGGAGGAGTTCCTCTTCGCCGAGCGAGGCGGGGCGCTCCACCACTACTTGGGCGGCGAAGTAAGCGAGGTGGAGGGCATCCCGGAGTCCGCGATCATCGACGCCGGCCTCGTGTACGGTGGCCTGTTGGACGTGAGCCTCCATCCCGATTTCACGGCCAACCGGCTGGTCTACATCGCGTACAATGACGCGGCCTACGGGCTGGCGGTGGCTCGCTTCGAGCTCCGCGACGACCGAGCCCACAACCTCGAAGTGATCTACGAGTCGAACGAGTTCTCTCTGGGCTCGAGGATCGCCTGGGAGGACGCGTCCCACTTCTTCCTGTCGTTCGGCGTGGGAGGGAGTCCCTACCCGGCTCCGGGCCCGCAGGATCTCGGCTCCGACGTAGGAAAGATCCACCGCCTCACGGCCGAGGGGCGGATCCCGCCGGACAATCCGCTGCTCCCCGGGGCGAGCGAGCCCTCGACCATCTGGTCGTACGGTCATCGAAACCCCCAGGGGCTCCACTACGATGCCGCCACGCAGACGCTGTACGAGAACGAGCACGGCCCCATGGGGGGCGACGAGCTGAACATCATTACCGCCGGCGGCAACTACGGATGGCCCCTGTTCTCCTACGGGCTCAACTACGACGGAACGCCCGTATCCGACATGACGGAGGAGGAAGCGGCCGCCGTCTCGATCCTCCCGGTCAAGTTCTGGGGTCCGGACTTCCGGGTCGCACCGTCGGGGCTGCTCCTCGTCGAGGACGGTCAGATCCCGGCGTGGAACGGTTCCTTCTTGATGGGCGCGCTCAACCCCCAGCACCTGCTCCGCTACGACCCGGCCACGGATGAGACGGAGATCGTGCTGGACCGGGTCGGGCGTGTCCGCGATGTGGCGCAGCTTCCAAGTGGCAAGCTGCTGATCTCCGTGGATGCCGGGAGCCCGAATCCGTCCGCTTCCGGGCGGATCATCCAGCTGTCGCCCGCAGAAGGCCTTCCCTGAGTGGTGAGCGGACTTCGCTGATCGTCTTGCGCTCCTACTGCGCCTGCTGCCGCAACTGGCGTTGCAGACTGAGCATGTCCGGATAGACCCACTGCTCAACGATCTTGCTGTCACTCAGTCTGAAGATGGCCACTTCAGAGATCTCGACTCGGTTTCTCGTCGGTGGATTGCCGAGGAAGTCCCCCAGATTGGTGCCGTGCGAGGTGAACCGCACCGCGATTCGATCCTGATCGGCAATCATATCCTCTACTTCCTCCGTCCAGTCTGGAAAGGCCTCGCGATGGGCAATGACCTGAGCCCGCAACCCTTCTCGACCGCGCACGGTCTCTCCAGGAAAGTGGCCGACGAATGTCTCTGCAAACAAATCGTCGATCAACCCGACGCTTCCTTTGCTCCATACCTCGGAAAACACCACGCGAACCACTTCGATGTTGCTGACTTCGACCGGGTTTTCAGATGAAGAGCAACCGACCATGATCACTGTCGCGGTCGCTGACAAAAGGAGGGCGAGTCGGTTCATGGTCTATCCCCTATTCCCCTCACTCCTTTGGGCCCGGTGCCTCAGGCGGCCGCTGTCAGTGCTCCACGTCGGGCGCCGTCACCAGCGCAGACGGCTGGGGCAAGCAGAAGAAGCGCCGCTTCGCCCAGAGCGACACCTGCACGAGGCCGATGAGGACGGGCACCTCCACCAGGGGGCCAATAACGGTTGCGAACGCGGGTTGAGACTCTATTCCGAACACCGCGATCGCGACGGCGATTGCGAGCTCGAAGTCGTTGCTCGCAGCCGTCAGGGCGACGGTCGTCGTCTCCGGATACTCGCCGCGCAGGAGCCGGGCAGCCATGAAGGTAATCGCGAACATCGCCAGGAAATACAGGGTGAGTGGGATCGCGATTCGGACGACATCGTTGGGCAGCTGCACGATCAGCTCGCCCTTCAGCGAGAACATCACCACGACGGTGAACAGGAGGGCCACCAGCGTGATGGGGCTGATTCGAGGGATAAAGACCCGTTCGTACCACTCTCTTCCCTTGGTGCGTAACAGCACGAGTCGCGAGATCAGGCCGCCGAGGAACGGGATCCCCAGGTAGATGAAGACTGTCCGGGCAATCTCGCCGACGGTGACATGCATGGCGGCGCCTTCCAGCCCGAAGAGCGGCGGCAGCAGAGTGATGAAGATCCAGGCGTAGAGACCGTAGAACAGCACCTGGAAGACCGCGTTCGCCGCCACGAGCCCGGCGGCCAGATCGTGATCCCCCTCGGCGAGGTCGTTCCAGACCAGGACCATCGCGATGCAGCGGGCGAGGCCGACGAGGATGAGGCCGACCGCGTAGCCTGGTAGGTCACGCAACAGGAGCACGGCCAACAGGAACATCACGATCGGGCCGACGATCAAGTTCTGCAGCAATGAGAGGCCCAGAATCTTCTTGTGTCGGAAGACGGCGCCGAACTTCTCGTACCGGACCTTCGCCAGCGGCGGGTACATCATCAGGATCAGTCCGATGGCGATCGGAATGGACGTGGTCCCGATCTGGGTGGCCTGGTTCAGCGCCTCGATCGGCTGCGGCCACAGGTAGCCGATCGCCACCCCAAGGGCCATCGCGCTGAAGATCCAGACGGTGAGCCAGCGATCGAGAAACGACAGGCGGCCGGCTACCGAAGCGCCCGCTGACCCGTCGCTCTTCATGCGCTCACCCCCGCGGTGTAGGAGACAGACGGCCTGCCTCGGTGGTTCCGGAGACAGATAGATCTGAGCGACGACGCGTCGCGGCGATCAGATGCGCTTGCAGCACAGCGAGTCCGCCTGTCCCTTGATGAATTGAGAGATCCGGACGGCCTCTTGGATCTCCTCGTCCGTCGCACCAGCGGTCCGCGCGTTGGCCTGGTGCCGGTTCAGGCTCGTCTCGCAGTTCACGGCAAAGGCACTGGCGAGGGCCGTGAGCTCCTCGATTCTCGTGCCCGGCGGTGCTTCGGCATCTCTCCTCTCGCCTTCTTGAGTTCGACCAACCAGCTGGGTCAGCTTGCGACCCAGCACACTTAGCCCGTGCTCCTCAGAGATCGCCTGGGCGCGCTCCCGAACGTCGAGGCCGATGTTCATCGACTGGAGGAGCTCGTCCTCCGAGACCCCCTGAAATCGCGCCTCGCTGACGTGAGACTCGAAGCAGTTCTTGCACCCCGCCGCCACGGAGACACCGACGGAGATGAACTCTGTTTCCCTGCGATTCAGTGTCATGTCGGACTGTTGCTGGTCTGATCACCCATCGCGGAGGAATCTGCCCGCCTGGGCTAGCGTAGGGTCGATCCGCCCAGTTGTCTGTCGGGAGATTCTTGCGCCCGCTGGTGGGGAATCTTGCGTCTGCCGTTCCGCCACTCCGGCCAAACCAACCAACTACGATGGTGCCGGCGCCCGCACCAGAATCGCCCGTGTGTACAACAGCTCGAATCCCCTTCGCTGTACGTTCTCCTGGGACTTGGATCCTGGCTGGGTGGTGACCACGGCCATGTCGCAGCCGGCCCGGGCCGCGTCGGCGAGACGACGGGCCAGCAGAGCGGTCTGAACGCCCCGGCGTCGATGCTCCGGCCGCGTCGACGCACCGCACAGCTGGGCAATCCCCTCGCCGATCCGCATGCCGGCGCCGCCCGCCGGCTTTCCTTCCCGGCTAGCCAGATAGCGCACGAAGCCCTCGGCGTGGGCCATGTCGCTCATGACCTGCTCGAGAGTCTCTCTGGGGAAGGACTCGTGGGAAGGAACCCCCTGCTCGTCGGGATGGGCGAACCCCTCGACGACGGTGTCCACCCAGGTCGCGAACTCCCGGTCCCCACTCACGGTGATGTCGATGCCGGGTGACGCCCGGTTCGGCGAGAGGCTCTCGCGAGCCAGCGCTCGGCCCAGCACGTTCTCGAAGCCCACCAGCGAGTAACCGCGGGCCGTGAGCGTGACCCCCACCGCCGGATCCGCCAGAGCGCTGAGCTCCGCCTGCATGGGCACCCCTCGCGTGGCGAAGAGACGCTCGATCTCGTCGAGCTCCGCCTCCGTCACCGGCCCCTCGAAGCCGAGCCCGGCCACCTTGTTGAGGGGCGAGCCCTCGCCGGCATACGTAGCGACGCCGCCGGCTACCGGTTTCACCACGACGTCCGCTCCGGGGTGCAACCTGGCAACGGCCCGCGCCGCCTCCGACAGCAGGCCGCATTCGGCCCTCTCGATCCGAGCGGCCAGAATCGTGGTCGCGAAGAGCATGCTCGGGACTCCGTCGGTGCTGGAGTCGCGCCTGGCCGACTTCGCGCCGTTCGGTGATCTTGTCACCGATTCGGATCAGGCGAAGGCAACCCAATCAAGGAGCGAGCCATGAAGTACATGATCAGCTGGTTCGAACGCCCGCAAGGTTCGCCCATGGAGTACGAGAACGCCCAGAAGCGGATCCTCGAGGTATTCCGGCAATGGGAGTCGCCGGACAACTTCAAGATCGAAGTGTTCGTCGTACGAGTGGGCGAGTGGGGCGGACATATGCTGGTGGAGTGCGACGATCCGGCGACCGTTCACAAGGTGTGCTCGACTTATCCGGCTTTCGTGTTCAAGGCACATCCCGTGATTCCCGTCGAGGATGCGGTACGCGTCGAGCTCGAGGCCATCGCGTGGCGTGATGAGTTGGGGGGCACCTGACATGAAAGACGAGAGCGGTGAGAAAGCCAAGGGTCGTGGTCACGGGCGCCGCCGGCCGGATCGGTAACATCCTGTGGGAGCGTCTGGGCGAAGAATGGAACCTCGCCGGCATCGACCTGCGGTCGACGCCCGACCCTCGGATCGTCGAGGCGGACATGCTGGACCTGGACGTGGTGTCCGGCCTGATGGCAGGGGTCGATGCCGTCGTCCACCTCGGGGCGCGCTCTCACCCATCCACCACCTGGAAGGAGCTGCGGGAGCCGAATATCGAAGGAACGCGAGCCGTTCTCGAGGCCGCGCGACAGGCAGGGTTGAGGCGGGTCGTGTTCGCCTCCTCGAATCACGTGACCGGCATGTACGAGCACGATATGCCCTTCAAGGCGATTCTCGGCGGAGACCGCGCCGGGCTCGATCCGGGACGGCTCGATCGCATCACCCATGAGTGGCCCATCCGGCCCGATTCACCGTATGGGATCAGCAAGGCGTTCGGAGAGGCCCTGGGTCGGTACTACGCCGAGGTGTTCGGCCTGGAGGTCATCTGCGTTCGTATCGGTACGGTCAACAGGGAGAACCGACCACGATCGCCGCGCGAGAGGGCGACGCTGCTGACTCATGCCGATCTCGCAGCCCTGATCGACGCCTGCTTGCGGGTCGAGCGGGTGCCTTACTCCGTGCTTTATGGCGTCTCGGCCAACACCTGGCGTATCTGGGACCTCGAAGCGCCCCGCCGTGTGCTCGGCTGGGTCCCCCGCGAGAACGCTGAGGAGTTGCGGATGGCCGAATGATCGAAGGCGGCCCATCCGGTGGACCGCCCTTCCCTGGCAAGAGGCCGCGGGTCAGGAGGTGTTCGGACCCGGCTCAGAGCTCCATCGGGAGCATTCTCCCATCGCGGCTGAAGCGGATCTCGAGCGGCGCATCCTCGACCAGGATGTCGGATCGCTCCCGGAGCTCGGGCAGCAGCGCCTCACTGGCCCAGAAGGTGGCAAGCTCCGCCGTGTTGACGATGCGAACAAGCCGAAGCCCGGGCGGGTCGGGGAAGCCACCGAGCGCCGCCTGGAGGGCCAGCCGATCGTCGTCCAACACAATCGGCAGCCGGGCGGAGCGCAGGACCCCCGAGGTCAAGGCATTCTTGTACGTGGCAGCCCAATCGATCTTGTCGACCAGCCGGCGCGTGGTCAGGTCGGCCATGCCGATGCCCGTGGCATTGCCCCTCGACGCGTCCGTCAGGTCGAGCACGAGCAGGGTACGATAGTCGGGCTCGCGTGGGCCGCCTTCCCTCCTCCAGAAGCCGATGACATTCGGATCCATGCCGGCGCCGCTGATGTCCTTGCCCATCTCGTCGACGATCAGCACGTCGAGATCCTCCACCGGAAGCCTGGGAAGCAGCCTCCAGGCGACCTCGAGCAGCTCCAGGTCCACCTCCGGAAACTCCTCGGGCTTCGCAACCCGGATCGAATGGGTGCCGCCGCCCGGTGTCTCGGTGATCGCCAGGCCGCACAGCACCGGGGTGTGCTCTGCGATCATCCGGGCAGCCGGAACGATGGTCTTGGCCAGGCCGAACCGGTGCATCTCGGATGCCCCCCGATCTCTCCCGCAGCCTACGGCGAGCATCTTGCAAAGGCCCGACTCGACGCTCCCGCGAAAGGCGGTGTGGGGCTTCACACGATTGATCACGATGATGTGGTCCGCGGCCGTCGCAGCTTGAGCAAACCAAACCTCGGCGCCCTCCTCCAGCCGGCCGAAAGAAATGGTGTCCATATTGGATACGATCGGGACTCCCAATGTGCCTTCTGTAATGCCCAGTTCAGCCAGCACCCGGGCCTGGCCCTCGGCGGTACCTCCGCCGTGGGATCCCATCGCCGGGAAGATGAACGGCTCGAGCCCGTGCGCCCGCAGGCAGTCCACGGTCGCTTTCACGATCTCTGCCAGGTCACGAAGGCCCCTGGACCCGATTCCAAGCGCTACGCTCTCGCCGGGGCGCGTCCTCTCTCCGAGACCGAATGCCGCCAACGAGCGGCGGACGGCACCGGGGAGATCCTCGATGGGCTTCGAGTGGAATCGTTGCCGGATGCGGTAGAGCTTCGGCACCAACATCTTCCAGGATCGTTGGCCGTCTGCGAAACAGGTCAACAAACAAGGAACCGAGCCATTGAAGCACAGCAAGATTTGGGCGATCACTGCCTATTTCAACCCGATGCGATACCGGTCACGCCCAAGAAACTACCGGATCTTCCGAAGCCGGCTTACTCTGCCCCTCGTCGCGGTGGAGCTCGCCTACGACGGAGCCTTCGAGCTTGGCAAGCCGGATGCCGACCTTCTGATACAGATTCGAGGCGGGGACATCCTCTGGCAGAAGGAGCGATTGCTGGACATCGCACTCGCGGCTGTGCCGGCGTCGTGCGACAAGGTCGTCGCGATCGACTGCGATGTCATCTTCGAGCCGGCCGATCCCTGGCCGCTGGTGTGCGAAAGCTTGGAGAACCACGTGGTTGTCCAACCCTTCAAGGATGCCTTCGATCTGCCCTCCGAGTGGAGGGGAGCCGGCCTAGCCGAGTCCGCGACCGATCGCGGGTTGTCGGTCGGGTACGCGGCTGCGACCGGTACGTCAATCGCCAGCGTTCTCGCCCCCGCTTTCGCTGACGGCCGGCGCCCTCCCTGGCGAACCGGGTTCGCTCTGGCTTTCCACCGCGATCTGCTCGACCGGCACGGCTTCTACTTCGGGCGTGCTCTGGGCGGAAACGATCGGGCGCTGCTCTGTGCCGCGCTCGGCCAATACGAGGCGCTCGCTGAGATACATCATCTGACCGCGCGCCAGGAGGAGCATTTCCGCGAATGGGCGGTGCCGTTCCACGAGACCGCTGGCGGCCACCTGGGTTACGCCGATGCTGCGATCGGGCACCTCCGGCACGGATCGATCAAGAATCGACAATACCTTGATCGACACCGGCTTCTACGGGACCTGGACTTCGATCCATATACGGATATCGCCGTGGACGACGTCGGTTGCCTGCGGTGGAGCTCGGACAAGCCGCGACTGCATCGCCTGGCCGTCGAGTTCTTCAGGAGTCGGCGCGAGGACGAGGAGTGACTCGCCCCCGACAAGAGGAGTGACTCGCCCCCGACAAGAGGAGTGACTCGCCCCCGACAACACGACATGGCTACGAGGTGACGATCATCCCTATCCGCCCTGGTTCAGCTTGTCGTTCTGGGAGTACTTCGTGCCCTTGACGGACGCCTGGGCGATGAGGCCCTTGTCGTTGAGCTGATAGAAGGCCATCCCGTTGGTGAACGACCCGGCCGCTGCGGCTCCGTCCTCCCCGGCGGCGGCGCTGGCGGTCGCGTCGCCTTCCCAGCCGCCTTGGACGAACGCGTCGAACTTCGCCTTCGTCTCGAACAGAAAGACCGTCTTCAGCTTCTGGATGCCGATACCGATGCCTGCACCGAGCGAGGCCACCTTCATGTAGGTGCGCTTTCCGCTCTCCTTGGCCACTGCCACGCCCTTCCCGCGGCCTCCGGAGAGGGCGAACGAGGTCTGGGTCCCGGTGAATACCGCGTACCCGTAGGCCTTCTCGTACAGCGACTTCGATCCTGAGCTCTCGGCAAACAGACGCTCGAGGGTCTGTTGTGCCATCGCGTTGATCTCCTGCCGCTCCTTCGCTTCCTTGCTTGGCTCCTCGTTGTCCTGTGCGCCCACCCAACCGGGCAGGCCAAGAGCCAATGCGGCGGCGAGCGTGATCTGTATCGTCTTCATCGCCTTCCCCTTGCTTGGGTCATCGGCCCTTCGGGAACAGAAGCTGGAGCTGGACCCGAAGGGACCATGTCGGTCCGGTTCGGACTCCCGCCTCGTTCTCCGCCGTGACCAGGTTGTAGAACGCCTGGATCTGTCCGTTCATCGGCTGGCGGCCGATCCGGAAGATCTTGCCGCCGCCCCCCCCGAACGGCACGACCCACCCCTCGCGAGCCGGCTTCTCCCAGTTCGACGTGATGATCGGGGCGCTCGAAAGGTACCAGCCGTTCGGCAGGTTGTAGTTGACGAAGTACTGGACGAGCAGCTGGTTGACGTCGTCCCGATCCGAGCCCCCAGCGTAGGACCAGATGTTGTTGATGAGGATCCCGAGCACGGCCTTGCCCGGCATGCCGAGGAGAACGACCGAGGGACCGGCACCCCACTTGCCGGTCCCCGTCTCGTCACTGGTTCCGGTCGGAAAGAGCAGCGCCGGTCCGGCTCCCCAGATGAGCGCGCCGGAGTGCGCCGGCGAGAAGAAGGCCGTGTAGTTGAGGTCTCCCAGACCCCAGGTCGTGCCCTCCCGGCGGGTCACGTCGGGCGCGGACACGACGGGCAGGATCGCCCGGTTGATCAGGTTGACGGAGCCCGTTAGCCGGACCGGGATCACCGGCTGAATGTTGAGGACGTTCGAGGTGCGGTCGAACGGCCCGATCTGGAAGCTGGTGTTGTTCTGGAACGGAAGGCTGATCAGGTCGCTGACCGGGTTCTGTGTCTTCTTCGCCAGGTCGGCGGTCTCCGCTTCCTGGGTCTGCCGGGACCCATCCTGCCGGGCCTCCTGCCCCCGTAGCAGCCCGGAGGGAAGGACGAGCAGGAGCGGCACGGCGAGGATCGCCCGGCGCAGGGGGTGAACGGCTGTACCGGACTTCATCGTCGTGTGTCTCCCATCTTCCGTTCGGGCGCGAGCCGATCCCGTTTCCGCTGAGAAACTGAGCGTTTTGACGAGACCGGACAATCGACAGGACGACCAGGTCGCCGCTTGCGGGCATGCACTCCGCCCAACCGGCTCTGCCGTGATTCTCGCGGTCCGGGCATGACCGTCAGCCCGTCTCGCCGGGGGCCATATCGACGAGCCGGTACGGACGGTCGTGCCGGAGAGAGGGGATCATGGCGCGTGCCCGAGTGACCTCGGCCGGGTCGATCTCTGCCAGCACCACACCCCGCTCGTCCCCGCCGTCGGCGATCACCCGCCCCCAGGGATCGACGATCAGCGAATGGCCGTAGGTCTGGCTCCCGCCGGCGTGCTCGCCGCACTGGCAGGGCGCGAAGACGTAGGCGCCGTTCTCGATCGCCCGCGCCCGGTTCAGGGCATGCCAGTGCGCCTCCCCGGTCGTCCGGGTGAAGGCGGCGGGCACCGAGAGATAGTCGGCGCCGGCTCGGGCCAGGCTGCGGTAGAGCTGCGGGAAGCGAAGGTCGTAGCAGATCGTCATCCCGAGCCGGCCCCAGGGCAGCTCGACCAACACCGCTTCGTCGCCCGGTTCCGCGGTCGCCGATTCCCGGTAGTGCTCGCCGCTCTCTAGCTCGACGTCGAAGAGATGGATCTTGTCGTAGCGGCCGGCCACGGAGCCGTCAGGCCCGATGAGCAGGCTTCGATTACGGAACCTGCCGGCGGCGGCGGTGATCGGCAGCGAGCCCAGCAGCACCCAGACCTCGCGCTCTCGAGCCAGCCGCGCGAAGGCTGGCGGGGCCGGATGGGCCGCCTCGGTGAAGGATGGCATCGTGAGTCTCGGCCCGTCCGACGAGAGCGCGCTGAAGTGCTCCGGAAGGCAGATCAGCGCAGCGCCGTCGCTCGCGGCCTGCACGCTCATGGCCAGCGTCTCGGCCAGGTTGGCCTCGAGGTCGGGCCCGGCGCAGTTCTGGATCAGCGCGACGGTGAACGGGTCCGTGGTGCTTCCTCCCTCGCCGGGTTCGTCGGGACGCGACGGCTCCATGCCGCTGCGGTTTCAGTCCCCGTCGCTGCGGCTCCGACCGGGCCAGGATTGGTGAAGGTCGGATCAACCCTACAAGGAGAGGTCCGTCAGGGCTAGCTTGTCGGTCGAGGTCTTCCGGGCAAGTCGTGCCGGCGCCGAGATAAAGGAATCGGAGCGCATCCGATGAGCGATCCTCACGAAGCCTTGCACACCCATCTCGCAGACCGCTACGAGTTGGAGAAGGTGCTCGGCGAGGGGGGCATGGGCATGGTCTACCTCGCCCTGGACCTCAGGCACGGGCGGCGCGTCGCGATCAAGACGATTCGTCCCGATCTCACCACGCCCGAGGTACGGAGTCGCTTCGAGCGCGAGATCAAGATCACGGCCAGCCTTCAGCATCCGCACATCCTTCCCTTGCTGGACTCGGGCACAGCCGGTAACACGCTCTTTTACATCATGCCGTTCGTCGAGGGAGAGACGTTGCGTCGACGAATGACGCGCGATGACCGGGTTCCGGTCGAGGAGGCGCTGGGCATCGCGCGCGACGCCGCGGGAGCCCTCGACTACGCCCATGGGAAGGAGGTGATTCATCGGGACATCAAGCCGGAGAACTTCTTGCTGACCGCCGGCCACGCCCTGATCACCGACTTCGGGATCGCAAAGGCGCTTTCGGAACCTGACGGCACGACCGTCACGCAGCTCGGGCAGATCGTCGGAACGCCAGCCTACATGGCGCCCGAACAGCTCCTCGGCGAGGTGACGCCCCGAACGGACATCTACGCCCTCGGCTGCGTCGTGTACGAGATGCTCTCGGGGAGCGTACCGCTCGCCGCCGCTTCGCCCGGAGAGATCGCCGCACGTCGCCTGCGCGAGACGCCGGTACCGCTGCGAGAGCTCCGCGCCGATGTCCCGCCTCGCGTCGACGAGGCGGTCATGCGAGCCCTCTCACAGGATCCGGCGCAGCGCCCAGCCACGGCAGGCGAATTCGCCGCCAGCCTCCAGCTGGCGGATCCAGAGCGCGCCGCTCCGACCCAGGCGGCCAGCGACGGGCCGGAGCTTGGATCGCTCCCGGTCGATGCGCCCGAAGGCCGCCTGGGACTCCGGGCCGGGGGGCCATGGCAGGTGCTCGGCGGATACGTGCTGGCGTCGTGGATCATCCTCCAGGTGGCGGAAACCCTGGGGTCGCTGATCGGCCTGCCCCTGTGGTTCGGACGCTTGCTGTTCGTGCTCCTTCTCGCCCTGCTACCGGTCGTGGTCGTGACGAGTCACGTGCAGAGGAGGCGGGGAGAGACAGCGCCTGCCGGCGACGGCCCGGGAGGCGCGGAGCCTCGCACACGGTTCACGTGGAGGAACGTCGCTATAGCGGCCGGGCTCGGCTTTGCGGCACTCGGTGTCGGCACGGCTGCCCATCTGGGTCTGCGGGCGCTCGGCGTCGGGCCTGCGGCTTCCCTCATCGCGAGTGGAGTGCTCGAGAGCCGGGAGCCTCTCGTGCTGGCTGACTTCGACAACCAGTCCCCGGACTCGCTGCTGGGCGGCGCGGTGACGGAAGCCCTCCGAGTCGACCTCTCGCAGTCGCCGGCCATGACCCTCATGACGGCACAGGAGGTTCGAGAGGCCCTCGGCCGCATGCGCAGGGATCCTGAAACGCCGCTGAACGACGCTCTCGCTCGGGAGATGGCGCAGAGAGAAGGCCTCAAGGGGTTCATCGTGGGAGAGATCAACCCGGTGGGCTCGGCCTATGTCATCTCCGTGCGGCTGGTAGCTACCGAAACGGGCCAGGAGCTGGCGACCTATCGTGAGACGGCCCGAAGCCGGGGAGAGATCATTGAAGCCGTCGACCGGCTATCCAAGCGCCTGCGCGCCAAGATCGGCGAGTCCCTGGCCAGCGTGCGGCAGAGCAGTGCGCTACCGGCCGTGACGACCTCCTCTCTCGAAGCACTCGAGCTGCTGGCCGCGGCCCTGAGGCTGAGTCGTCAGGGAGACCAGGAGGGGGCGCTGCCACTGTTGCGGCGCGCGGCGGCCGAGGACACGACGTTCGCGATGGCATACCGAGCTCTCGCGGCCCTGAGCTACAACCGCGGCAAACCGGCAGAGGGCCACCGCTATGCCGAGCTGGCCTATCGCTACGCCGAACGGCTGCCCGACCGAGAGCGCTACCTGGCCAGCGCCGGCTTTCATGGCTCGCGGGGGTGGGCCGATTCGACGGCTTACTACTACCGGCTGCTCCTGGAGCGCTGGCCGGACAGTAATACGTACCTCAACAACCTGGGCGACGTCTACGAAAGGATGGGCCGCTACGAGGAGGCGCTCGAACTCTACCGGAGAGCGACCGAGGCGAGCCCGGCTCACGTCACCGGCTATGTCAATCTGGCCAGCGCTGCCCGCACGCTCGGGCTGCACGCCACGGCCGATTCAGCGCTCGAGGAGATGAACCAGCGCGCCCCGGTGGGACGGCTGCATGGGATCACGGCCGCCTCCAACGCCATGTACGCCGGAGACCTGGCGCGTCTGGACAGCATCGCCCGGGACTGGGCAAGGCAGCCGGATCCCGAGGCGCGTGGAGGCGGCCGCGAGCTGCTCGCCTCGCTGGCTGGCATGCGTGGCCAGACGGCACTCGCCCTGGCGCTCGCCGACTCGGCCGCCACGCGCTACCTGGAGGTGGGATCGCCGATCTGGGCTACTTCGGTCATGCACCTGATCGTGAACACCGCCCTCGCCACCGAGCCTCGGGCCGCCGAGCCTCTGCTGGAGCGGTGGCTGCCCGTGTTCCGGTCCGCCGAGAGCTTCCGGGCCTCGCCGCCATTCTATCATTTCGCCCTCGGCGTCTTCGCAACGGGCTACGCCGCCATGGGGGAGACTCGTCGGGCCCACGCGCTTCTGGCCCAGATGGATTCGCTGGTCGCCGCCGGGGACTTCCGTCCTTCCGGCATCGGCGAGCATGTGCGGGCCCTGCTCGCCCTCCGCGAGGGGCAGCCCACGGAGGCGCTGACGTACTTGGAGGGAGCTCGCATCGCCGACTTCGGGCTCGTGCGCGATCACTCCCGGGTGCTCCTCGCCGACACGTATGCGGCACTCGGGCAGTTGCCGGAGGCCGTGGCACGGTACGACACCGTTTCAGGAACCTTGGGGCTCAACTTCATGGACGTGCGCGCGCACCCGCCCTTCCAACCCGTCGCTCACGAGCGGGCGGGTCAGGTGTATCTCGCCCTCGGCGACACCACCGCTGCTTTGCGCCATCTCGGAGCGTTCATCGAGCTGTGGGCCGAAGCGGATCCGGAGCTCCAGCCTCGGGTTCAGGCCGCACGGCAGACCATCGAGGAGATCCTCGCCCAGCGCGGTTGAGCCCACTTCCGGTACCGCGGTCCTGAATTTGCCCCCTTCCAACTGGCACTACCGACGCCAGCCTGTGCGATCCCGCCGGCTCTCTGCGGGGAAGGCCCCGCAGACGCCGGATTGGATTCCACCGATCTGACGTTGCGACAGCCTCTTATGGAACCGCACCGAAATCGATCCCGGCTCATTCGATTCGAGATTCGGCTGCGACAAGGCGGACGAACCGTGGTGCGATCCTCGCGTTTTGCGAAGGGTCCGCGGAGGCCGAGATGGACGAGAAACAAGCAGCGGAGCGGGAGCGGCTGCTCCACCGGGCAGAGATCGAGGCCCGGCTGCGAGCGCTCACCGAAGAGCGTAAGGCCGAACTGAGACGATCGGGCCCGCTTCCCGGCGAGCCCGTCGTGAAGCCGATCGAGCCCGTCTCCGAACCCGCGGCGACCGCGACGACGCTGGAGGTCGCCGAGACGGTCCCGCCCGCGGCGACCGAATCGCTAGCCCGTACCAGGGCGGTTTTCGTTCCCACTCCACCGCTCCCTGCCGACCCCGTCGCAGATCCTAGCGCGGACGAAGCCGCCGTCCTGGACGCCGGACCGAGAGCGCCGTATGCGTCGGCTCCTCTCGGCCCACACGACTCAAGGGACCGAAGACCTGGAGGCAAGAACACGTCTCCTGTCCGGTTCGCACGGCAGGGGCTCGGTAGAGTTCGGACGCTCCCCGCCGCCCTCGAAACACTGTTCGGCGCCCTGCGCTCGCTACCGCGTGCCCTGGGCTCGCGGACCGTTCGGGCTCCGGCCGCTCCCGAGGTGGCGTCGCCAGAGCCAGAACACCTCGTCGAGGCGGCTGCTCGAAACCGGGTGGCGGACCATCCGACCGAGCGCGAGCAGGTTGCGACCGAGCGCGAGCAGGCTGCGCCCGAGCACGAGCCGATCGGAAGACGGCGGACAAGATCGCGAGCACTGCTGGCGGCAGCCGCGGTGGTTCTGGTCGCGATCGGGGGATATGCCGCATTCGGGATCGCCGACCTCCCGATTCCGCTGGTTTCGGATGGCTTCCTCGCCGCCGAAACGGCCGGCACCGGCCCGGCGGAGGCCGAAGGTGGCGCGCACGCCCAGCCAGGCGCCGCACAATCTGGGAATGCGCTGCGGCCTGCCGAGGCTGCCGGCCTCGCAGCCGCAGGATCGACGGGCGTGACGACGGCCGGATCCAGTGGCGCGGCCAGGGTCGGCTTCGGTTCGGATCCCGCCGCGGATCCCTGGACGCCTCCCGCCCCACTCGCGATCTCTGCGCCCGAGACCGCTGCCGGCGGTGAGGAAACCGTCGAGCTCGAGCTCGACCTGGCCGTCCCGGAGGCAACGCGGCCCGTCCTTGTGTCCGACCTCTCCCCTCTCCCGACGGGGACCCCGGCGGAACGACCCTCGTTCATCCCACATGACATCGCGCCGAAGCTCAGGAACTCGGCGGAGATCCAGCGTCTGCTGGAGCGATCTTATCCCGCGAGGCTGCGCGCGGCCGGCATCGAAGGGTCGGTCATCGTCTGGCTGTTCATCGACGAACAGGGAGCGGTGCAGTCTGCGGAAGTGCAGGAGTCCAGCGGCTACCCATCGATGGACGAAGCCGCCGTGGCCGCCGCGGGGCGGATGCAGTTTTCGCCCGCCATGAACCGGGACAAACCGATCGCCGTGTGGCTAGCACAGCCGATCCTGTTCCGCTGATCGGCTGGCGCCGCGACGGCGCCCGCCGAATATTGATCCCCCGGTTGCAGGAGGCCGCGAGCATCGAGGGGAGAGCGAGCATGGATGGTACGCGCGGGAGCATGATGGCGGGAACGCTGGCCGTGGTGTTGTCGGGCTGTGGCAGCGGCATCAGTGTGAAGAGCGACTGGGATCCGGGAGTGAACTTCTCCGCCTTCCACACCTTCGTGGTGTTGGAGGAAGCCACCGGGGGCAGCGGGATCGATCAGCTGAACCAGAGCCGGATCAAGACTTCCATCGGCAAGACGCTGCAGGCGAAGGGGATGCAGCAAGTTCAGAGCGCCGATGACGCGGAAGTGGCCGTCGGGTGGCAGCTCACGACGGAGCAACAAACGAGCTACCGGACCGTGAACACCGGCTGGGGGGGCTACGGGTACGGCTGGGGGGGCTGGTACGGCGGCGGCGGCATGACCACGAGCACCACGACGGCCCAGAATTACGAGGTGGGCACGCTGGTCATCGCCCTCTTCGACACGAAAACGAAGGAGATGATCTTCACCGGCACGGGCTCCAAGACGCTTTCGGGCGGAAACCCGAGCCCGGAGGAGATCCAGAAGCGGATCGACGAGGCCGTGGCGAAGATCCTCCAGGACTACCCGCCAGGCAGTAGTGACTGAGGACCGTTCGCCGGCGTGCCTCCGCCCCGGGATGAGCACCCGGCCTCCATGCTGGCGGTGAGTACTCTCGACCTCGGTCGCCGCGACTTCCTGAAGACCGCGGCGGCCCTGCCGCTGGTGTCCCGCTTGTCCCTGCCGCTGGACCGGTTCCTTCCTCGCCGAATGAGACGGAGCGCGGAGGTGGCCGGCGCTGACCGCAGCCGCGAGCGCCGCGGCTCCCCTCTGTCGGTGGCCGTCGTCGGGGCCGGCGCCTTTGGCGGTTGGACCGCCCGCTGGCTGCGGCGTTCCGGAGCCGAGGTCACGCTGCTCGATGCCTGGGGACCGGGAAACCCGCGCGCGAGCTCGGGCGGGGAGACCCGCGTGATCCGCGGGATCTATGGCCCCAATCCCATCTACGTGGAGTGGGCGGCGCGTTCGCTCGCTCTCTGGCGGGAGAGCGAGGAGCGCTGGCACCAGCGACTCTACCGGCGCACGGGCGGCCTGTGGATGTTCGACGGCGACGACAGCTATGCCCGCTCCGCGCTCCCGCTGCTGGCCGACACCGACATGGCGGCTCGGGAGCTGAGCCTGGACGAGGCCCGCGCCCGGTTCCCCCAGGTGTCGTTCGACGGCGTGACGAGCGTCTTCTACGAGGACGAGACGGGCTACCTCCGGGCCCGGCACGCCTGCCGGGCGGTGGCTGAGGCCTTCGTGGCGGATGGCGGCGTCTATCGGCAGGCGGTCGTACGGCCAGGCGAGATCCGATCCGGCACGATGGCCGGGCTTCGGCTCTCAGATGGCGAGCGACTCGCAGCCGATGCCTACGTCTTCGCGTGCGGGCCATGGCTGGGCACGCTGTTTCCGGAGGTGATCGGCGACCGGGTGCAGCCGTCGCGGCAGGAGGTGTTCTACTTCGGCACCCCGGCCGGAAGCGATCTCTTCGACGAGTCTCGCTTCCCGTGCTGGCTCTTCTCCGGAGAGAGGTTCTTCTACGGGATCCCCGGAAACGACGGGCGCGGGTTCAAGATCGCCGACGATACGCGCGGCCGACCCGTCGATCCGACCGCGCTGGAGCGCATCACCGACCCCGAGGACCTGGAGCGCGCCCGCCAGTTCATCGCCCGCCGCTTCCCCGCGCTCGCCGATGCTCCGCTCGTCGAGTCAAGAGTCTGCCAGTACGAGAACAGCCCGGACGGCGACTTCATCCTCGACCGGCACCCGGAAGCGGCCAACGCCTGGCTCCTCGGCGGCGGCTCGGGCCACGGGTTCAAGATGGGTCCCGCTGTGGGAGAGTTCGCCGCCGGGCTCGTCTCCGGCGAGCGTGATCCCCTGCCCCGGTTTCAGCTGGCCCGATTCGGCTAGGCACCGCGGCCGTGGACAGCGGGGCGGCTTCACCGCGCCGGGCAGCGGGCCGCAAACAGCCCCCAGCCTTCCGCGCGGTCAGTGCCGCACGAGGGCTCCGAAGAAAGCAAGCAGACCCAGCACCATGATGAGGATGGCCTTCCCGCCGGCCACCGATGGCGGGAGGCCGGGACATTCCTTCCGCAGTGCCCTCATCGCCCGCCAGTGCTGGAGGTTTGCCAGCGTCAGACCGACGAGTCCGATGCCGATCATCACCATCCCGACCGTGTAGCCTCCCAGCAGCGGAGGGCTCACGCCCTGCTGTTGATGCAGGTACTGGAAGAACTTGGCGATACCAAAGCCGAAGCTGATCGCAGCCAGGCCGGTCCGTACCCATGCCAGCTGGGTGCGCTCGTGCGCCAGGTACGTGCGCTCGTAGCCGAGCCTCGTGCCCCGGTCCATCTCGGGGCTCGCCCCGGCCGGTCCGCTGGTCATGGTCCGCTCCGCTCGGCCGGGTCGCCCCCACCGGTGGCCGATCGCGGCTGCCAGGGCCAGCGCGCCTCGAGCTCGACGACCAGCGACCAGGTCAGCAGGATCCTTACGATCACCAGCAGCCCGAGCGTCGCCACGTTGTAGAGCGTCACCTCCAGCGCGACCGTTCGGATCACATCGGCAGCTACGAGGAGATCCAGCCCCATCAGCAGACCGTTGCCGAGCTGCTGCTTGTAGCGGGACTCGACATTCATCTGGTCGAGATGCAGCAGCGCGCGGATCGGGCCACATCTCAAGGTCGCAATGACCACGCCGGCCACAATCACCACGACCGCCAGAATGTCGAGCCCAAAGGCCGCCCACTCGATCGCCGAGCGGATCGTCTCCATCGCGCTACTCAGCCGCCGGACGCACCTGCAGGACGATGAAGCCCTGGTCCCACATGTAGTAGAAGCGTCCTCCGAAGCCCGGGGTGAGCAAGGTGTTGAAGTTCATCGGCTCGAAGAACGATGACTCGGCGAGAACTCGGCCGGTCTTCGCCTCCAGCCACAGAGCCTGCTGCCTGTAGGTCGGACCGAAATTCTTGTTGAGCTGCTCGAGTGTCGTTCCGGCCTCGGCCCGTGCCGTGCCCAGCACCCGCCGGTCCGCCGGCCCGTACAACGCCTGCAGTGCGGTGGTGGCAGCGTCGAGAGTCCACACGGTCGTCATCTCACCCGTGTCCTGATCGAGCCGGATGCCGCCGATCTTCATCATCCCCTGGTCCGCCGAGAAGACCATGCTGTTCTCGGTGTCGACCGCCGACTTAGGCGGCGCCCAGCTCATCCCCGTGGAAACGTCCTTCCCGAACGGGTAGACCCGGGTGATCCGCGTCGGGTCGCGCTGGTCGATGGCGACGATGGAGGACGCCACCTTCGACGGCAGTCCGTTGACCTGGACCACCACCCAGTCTCCCAGAATGCCGGGCGCATCGCCGCTGGTCTGGCCGGGCTCAAGATATGACGAGACCACCCAGTCCGGGTCCTTTGACAGCTTCTTCTTCTCGGGATCCCAGAAGTAGCGGTAGAACTTGAGGTACGATGGAGCATAGATCGCGATCCGGTCCTCGAACATCGTGATGCTGTGCGGCGTCACCGTATTCTCGGGCACATCGATCTGGTCGTAGATCTCGAACGTCTCCGGATCGACGGCGCAGATGTTGGAGCCGGGAGACGCCTGAACGCCGCCGGGGCACTGAAACGCCGCCAGGGTGCCCTGGATGTCGCACGGGGTCGCGCGCGTCTGGTTCTTGACGATCAGCGTGCCGTCGGGGGCGATGGTGAGGTGCTTGTGGTTGCTGCCCTCCGGCGGAGCCGCCCCCGTCGGCAGCGCGATGTGCTGGAGGATCCGTCCCGTGTCGCCGTCAAGCTTCACGAGCGTGTTGCCGAACGCGATCGGGAGGTTTCCGTCCGGCAGGATGTTGAGGTTGGCCGCCCCGACCCAGGCGCCCGACACGTTTCCGTTTTCGAGGACCGTCCGCCAGATCTCCTTGCCCGTGGTGGCATCGACCTTGGCCACGAACGGACCGGGCGGCACCGGCCCTCTCGGCGGCGGGTTGTTCCCGCCGGTCAGGTACAGCTCCCCCGGCCGCCGGTTGTTCATGAACAGGACGCCCTGGTAGGAATCCTGGCTGCGCCAGGCGAACACCTGGTTGGGGCCGGTCATCGAGCCGAGGAAGCTGGCCGCGGGGTAGCACTGGCTGCGCTGCGCATCCCCGACTTCGGCGCCGTTGAGCGACTTGAAGTAGCCGCGGGTGTCGATCTCCTGGCACTTGGCCCACTCTTTCGGAATCGTGCTCAGGTCGCCGGGAAACGGTCCGTTGGCCGCCTTCTCGTCGCTCGTCAGCTCGTCCGACTTGGCCATGACTCCCTCTCCCCTACTTTTTCGGCCCGTTCGCCTCGAACTCCGCCTTGGTGGTGTAGTAGCCCCGCGGGTAGTACGGCCCCATCACCTCGGCCTCGGTTCCCGGTTCCGTGATGGTGTCGGGGTTATGCTCCCACGAGGGGTTGTTGTACATGAAGCGGAAGACGAGAAATCCGAAGTCCGGCCGGTTGGCCGGATCATCGAGCCCCTCGCCGCGCGTTCCCCAGTCCAACCAGGCGACGCCGTTCTCTTCGGTGGCGTTGGCGGGACGGTCTTCCTCCCGACTGACGACGATCGTGAAGTTGCGATCCTCGTCTAGCGGAACCTGCATGTCGGTGAGGGCGTCGTTGCCCCTCCCCGAGGGCGGGGCCTCGCTCATGATGACCGACCAGTAGCGGGACTCCCAATCGGTCATCGTCTCGAGGCCCTTCCCACCCTTCCCCATGAAGGTGTCGGGGAACTTCGGCATCTTGCCGCGAAGCACCAGAACAGGTCCGAAGATCCGCGATGCGAAACCGAACATGAAGAGCGTTACCGGATCACCGCCGAAGCCCGTCGCCACTTCTTGCGACTCCTGCGCCCGTACCTCCGGCGGCTTGAACACCCCGATGAGGTTGTACGCATTGTTGAAATACCGCTCGATCACAAGTGGATTGCGCGCGGGGATCGTCGCCGGATCCATCTCCGGGTCGTTGTCAGGCGCGTTGACGAGCGACAACCAGGCCTCGGTCGTCATGCCTGACGGGACTCCTTGGGTCAGCGGGTTGTTGAGCTGCTCGCACACTTCGGCGGCCGATAGCCGGGCCCCGTCCGGGAGCTCCGCCTCGTACGTCGGGAGCCCGACGTCGCCGGAGCCGTCGCGGTTCACGTCCGGAAGATAGACGCGATACACCATCTGGAAGTCTCCGTCCTCACCGGCATAGAGCGTGTTCGGCTTTCTGTCCGCCTTCCTCGCCGGGGCTTCCTCCGCGAGAACGCGGAGCGTGTAGTCACGATTGTCGCCCAGGCGGGGGTTGCCGGGTACGAACGAATTCACGGAACCTTCGTCCGGCTGGATATGATTGTCCAACGCCGATTCTCCCGTCGCCGTGTACGAGCCCATCGCCGGATCCGGCCGATAGAGAGCGAACTGGCAGTAGCGAGCGAACGGATAGCGCCCGCGTAGGATCAAGGCCGTCCCACGGGGCATCTTGAGCTGTGCGAGCCAGTAGCTCGAGTTCTGGTCGGGATAGAGGTTGGCGATCTGATAGGGCTTCGGATCCTCGAGCATCTCCCCATAGTCCCGGCCCCGTGGGCCGAGCCACACCGGATCGTTTCCGTACAGCTCATTGGTGCGGATGACGTTCTCGTACGACTTGTTTCCGAGTCGGCGCAGCTCGCTTGGTTCGGGCATCCAAAACCCCTTTGGGTCTACCGGGCGCTCTCAGTAGCGCGTGTAGTACTGGTGGAAGTCGTCCCCGACGGCGTAGATCGTCTCGTCGGGACCGAGGTCCAGGGTCAGGTCCTCGGTCAGGACCCGGGTGCGGTAACCCCAGCCCTCGGGCACACTGAGCCTGTCACCGAGCGTCGCCAGGTCCTCTTCCGAGAATTGTTCTTCTCGCGCCTGGAGGACGTAGGGGTGGCCGTCCGGATCGACGAGCTCGTAGACGGGCTTTCCCTTCGAGTACACCATCTTCTGACTCTTCGACGGCGTGTAGATCTTGTAGGGCGCGCCACCCGTCGCTCCCGCTTGAACCACGGAGAGAGGCGCCCGGGCAGCCCAGCGCGCCTCGAGACCCTGGAACGAGACCTTCTCTCCAAAGGACACTTGCTGCCAGTCCATCATCCAGAAGTGCGGACCGTTCTTCTGAACGGAGAGCGCGCCGTGCTTTTCCTTGATCGCCTCGAGATCCAACGCGTCCCACAGCTCGACCGGACAGTCGTTGAGGCCGGTCGTGTTGTAAACCTCGAGACCTGTCTCCTTGATGATCAAGATCTCGCCGTAGCGCAGGTTGCGGGCGTTGGGGACGGTCACCCTCTGCATCTTGCCGTTGGACATCTCGCTGCACCCCTTCGTTTCAGGAACTCGCCGGCCGGTAGCCCGTGTTCTGCACCGTCACGGTCATGTTCTTGGCCTGCGCGTCCAGGGTGATGTCGGACGCGTAAGAGATATTCCCGGGCAGCGTCCCGAACTTCACCTGCATCGTCACCGCATCGTCCTCCGAGTCCAGGTAGCTCGCGATCCCGACATTGAGGATCTGATTGCTCGTCAGGTCCAGGTCCACGGCAAAGCTGTCACCGGGCTTCTCGTATCCCGTGAAGGTCAGCCTCAACGTCTTGCCGGGCTCGAGCGGCTGGATCGTCATCTGGCCTGCCTGCTGGAGGGCCTGGAGCTTCGAGGGATCCGGCGGCACGTACGACTGCATGAGGGCCACCGCCGACTTCATGTAGTCCTCCATGCCCTCCTTCTTCGACTCGGCGATCTCGCTGCGCACGGGAGCCCTCCCGAACGGGCCGCGCGGCTTTTTCTGAGGCGCCGCCGACTCCGAGGTCTGCACCTTCTGCAGGGTCCCGGTCACGTCGTAGTAGCACTGGTCCACGGTCTGCGACTTCTGCTCGCCCTTGACGCTGATGGTGGTCGTCTCGATCCACTCGTACTTCTTGAGCGCGCTCTGGCTGGCGGCCAGGTTGGCCTTGAGAGCGGCGATCCTTTGCTGGGGTGTAGGCTCCTGCGCCGGCGGCTGTTCGGCCGGTGCCTGCTGCTGGGGCGCTTCCTGCGCTGTGGGCGGCGGCGGGGGCGGCTCCTGGGCGAGGGCGGGACGCCCGGAGACGAGCAGCACGCCCAGCCCGATGACTCCTACGGTGATCCTGGTCTTCATGTTCTTCCTCTTCTCCTCTCTCGGCTCTTCGGGTCGCAACCCGTCGCAACGTTGACGTTCGTTCAGCCGATCCTGCTCCCGGCAGCTTCGCCGTGATCGTTTCGCGGCCCTCCATCATATCATCGGCGCGCCCGAGCGAAAGGAGACGAGATCTCTTGCGGGAACGAAGGGACCGTGCGTATCTGTCTCGACCATGCGACACCGAGTGCTCGCTGGCGGGGTCGCCGCCGTGCATGCCGGTTTCGTCCTCTTCGTGGTCGCCGGCGCGCTGGCCGTCGCCTGGAAGCCGTGGCTCGCCTGGCTCCACATCCCGAGCGTAGTGTACGGGGCCGCCATCGAGGTCCTCGGCGGGACCTGTCCGCTCACCCGGCTCGAGAACCGGTATCGGGTGGCCGGAGGCGGGGAGGACTACGGGGGCAGCTGCCTCCGCCACTATGTCGGGCGAGCTATCGATCCGGCGCTCTGGACGCGGCTCGAGCCGTGGCTCGGAGGGCTGGTTCTGGTCGGGAATCTGGCGGCGTACCGCTACCTTCTCGGCCGCTAACCCGGCCCCTCGCCGTTCGCTGCCCGTCAGTACCCGCGTTCGACGTCGACGGCCGAGAGCAGCGGCTCCCCCGCCACGTACCGCCGCAGGTTCTCCCGCACCACCAGCCCCTGCCGCCTCTCCGCTTCGGCCGACGATCCCGCGACATGCGGCGTTATGATCACGTTCGGCAGCTTCCAGAGCGGATGTCCCGCCGGCAGGGGCTCCGGATCGGTGACGTCCAGGCCGGCTCCCGCCAGCTCGCCCGCCTGCAGGGCCGCCACCAGGTCATCGGTGACGACGCTCCTCCCGCGCCCGATGTTGATGAAGTAGGCAGTCGGTTTCATCCGGGCGAAGAAGGCGGCATCGAAGATCCCCGTCGTCTCCTCGGTGAGCGGCGTCGCGTTCACCACCACGTCGGCCGCGGCCGCCAGCTCCTCCAGCTCGTCCGCCAGTCCCACGTAGTCCACGAAATCTGGACCCGCTCGGCTGCTCCGCCGGGTGGCCAGCACCCGCATGCCGAGCGCGTGGGCACGCCGTGCCACTTCGGTCCCGATTCCGCCGAGGCCCACGACGAGGATCGTCCGTCCATCCAGCTCCCACATGCGGTCCTCCGGCACCGCCGAGCGACTCCAGCGGCCCTCGAGCTGCTCCGGGATGTAGCGGTAGAGCCCGCGCGAGAAGGCAAGCATCATCGCCAGCACGTGCTCGGCGATCTCGGGGCCGTAGATCCGCTGCGCATTCGTGACCAGGATCTCCCGATCCCGGACCGCGGGCAGACTCACGCACCGTTCTGCTCCCGCGGAGTAGAGCTGGATCCAACGCAGCTCATCGCCCGCCTCGAGGATCTCGGCGCTGCAGTAGCCGAGCACGGCGTCGGCGCCGGGTAGGGAGCCCACGGCCTCCTCGTACTCCGCTGCCGCGACGATCTCGACGCCGGGAGCCACCTCCTGCAGCCAATCGGCGAACCCCTCCTCACCCCGGACCACGACCTTGCGGGGCGCTCTCCACCCCTCCCGCTCCCGCACCGGCGCCGGAGCCTCGACCAGACCGAGCTCATCGATCAGCCCGTCGAGATCGCACCTCGGGCAGCCTGCGCTGGCGTCGCGGGTGCTCTGCGCCGCCGAAGACGCCCGGACGTCGCCGGCCGCCGGGGCCTCCCCCGCGTCCTGGCAGGCGAGCGGTGCGGCGGCCGACACGGCCGCGGCGCACGCCAGGATCCGGGCCCGCCAGCGGCGTGCCCGTAGGACGGCGCCGCTCGACTCGGCATCGCTTCTCGACAGGCTCTCCATACCGACCCTCCTTTTCCAGGCCTCGAATCCGGACGTGCACAGTAGGGAACGGGCGCCCAGCGGGCGAGGCATCTCGTTTAAGCACCGTCGCTTGAGCCACGGTCTTTTCCCGACACGCGGGGTGGGTTCTTTCCCGACTTGCGGCACCCGGCCGCGCGAGTAGCCTTCTCCCGAGCCTTGTAGGAGGAGACCCCGGGCGAGACGGCGGCAGACGCTTCGATTACGCGCCGCCGAGGCCTCGCTCCGCCGCGCGACGCCTGCCACCCGACCAGGCCCGATCACCGTCTTCCGCCGGCTCTACGGAGGAGATCCCATGGCCAAGGTCGCTGAAGCCCCGCCGATCCGGGAGGCCGTTCGGAAGCTCTGGCCCGAGCTGGAGTGGATCGGGTCCGACGAGCTCCGCGAGGCCACGTTGCGGACCTGGATCGAGGCGTTCGAGGCGAGTCCGCTCGAGCCCGACGATCTGAGCGAGATCCCGTTCACGCTGCTGGTCCCCGACTGCCCCGCCACGTTCATGGAGCACAAGCGCTGCGTCGTCCACATCGCGCGCCGCTCGGCCGAGGCGATGGAGGAGTTTCTCGGTCGGGCCCTACCGATCGACCTGGACGTGGTCATCGCCGGGGCCATCCTCGCTGACGTGGGGAAGCTGCTGGAGTACGAGCGCGTCGACGGGAAGGCCGTGCAGAGCGAGCGGGGGAAGGCGCTCCGACACCCGTTCACCGGCGTTCACCTGGCCATGGCATGCGGCGTCCCGGATGAGGTGTGCCACATCATCGCGACCCACGCGGCCGAGGGAGACCTCGTCCGGCGCAGCACCGAGGCATTCATCGTCCACCACGCGGATTTCATGAGCTACGAGCCATTCAAATGAGTGACACGATCACGGCCCGTATCTCGCGCTGGGCCTGCGACCTGACGTACGAGGACCTCGGCGCCGAAGCAGTCCGCGAGGCGAAGCGCTATCTGCTCGACTCCGTGGGCTGCGCCCTGGGCGGCTTCCAGCAACATGACGTCCAAATCGCCCTCGAGGTGCTGGAGGAGCACGCAGGGCGCGGCCCGGCCACGGTGATCGGGACGGGAGAGCGGATCGACCCGATCTCGGCCTCGCTGCTGAACGCCCTGATGGTTCGGGTGATGGACTACAACGACATCTACTGGAAGCAGGATCCCTCTCATCCGTCGGACCTCATTCCGGCGGCGCTGGCGTGCGGCGAGCGGGCGGAGAAGGGAGGGCGCGACCTCATCCTCGGGATCGTCCTGGGCCACGAGTTCGAGATGCGGCTCTGCGAGGCGGCGTTCCCGGGGATCCGCGAGCGAGGCTGGCATCACGCCACGCTCACCGCCTTCGTGTCGCCGATCGTCGCGGCGCGCATGCTGGATCTCGGACCCGGACCGATGCAGCACGCGATCGGGATCTCCGGCTCCCGCATGGCGACGCTGGGAGCGGTTACGGCCGGGAAGCTCACGATGATGAAGAACACCGTGGACCCGCTGGCGACCCAGAGCGGCGTCCTGGCGGCTCTCCTGGCGGAGAAGGGATATACCGGCCCCGAGCACGTCATCGACGGCAAGGAGGGGCTCGTCCACTGCCTGGGACCGGAGTGGAAGCTCGATGCTCTCGAGGAGGGACTCGGGGAGAGCTTCCGCATCACGCACTGCGGTATGAAGGCGTTCCCGACCGAGGCGCTGACGCACGCGCCGATCTCGTGCACGCTGGACCTCGTCAAGGAGCACGAACTGGCGCCGGACGACGTCGAGAAGGTCCAGATACGATCGCTGGCCCGCACCGCCGATATCCTGGCGGACCCCACCAAGTACGACCCTCGCACCAAGGAGACCGCGGACCACAGCCTGCCGTACGTGATCGCGGCGGCGATCGCCGAGCGTCAAGTGACGCCGGTCCAGTTCACGCCGGAGAAGATCATGGACCCGACGATCCGCGCCCAGCTCGACAAGGTGGAGGTCGTCGCCGATCCGGAGATCGAGGCCCTGTTCCCGGCCCTCCAGCGGGTGATCGTCACCATCCACACGGCCGATGGGCGCCAGCTCACGAAACAGATCGACTACCCGAAGGGAGATCCTCGTCACCCGCTCACCGACGCCGAGATCGAGGAGAAGTTCGACGCCCTGGCCGGACCGATCCTTCCCGAGGAGGACCGCGAGGCGCTCAAGCGCGCGATCTGGTCCCTGGAGGACCTGCCGTCGATCACGGAGCTGATGCGGCTGACGCGCGCGGGCGTCGCCGCCCGCGTCTGAGGAGCGTCCGATGGGACAGACGATCGTCGAGAAGGTGGCCCAGGCCCACATGGCCGAGGGTCCCCGGGACCGGCCGCTGCGGGCGGGGGACTTCCTGACCATCCACCCGCGGCACGTGCTGACCCACGACAACACCGCGCCCGTGATGAAGAAGTTCGAGGCGATCGGGGCCAGCCGGATCTTCGACCCCTCCCAGCCGGTGTTCGTGCTGGACCACGACATCCAGAACACGTCGGACGAAAACCTCGCCAAGTACGCCGCGATCGAGGCGTTCGCACGCCGGCACGGAATCGACTTCTACCCGGCCGGGACCGGGATCGGGCACCAGGTGATCGTCGAGCAACTGTACGCGGTCCCGGGGGCGTTCGTCGTCGCCTCCGACTCGCATGCCAACATGTACGGGGGAGTGGGCGCGGTCGGGACCCCGGTCGTGCGCACCGACGCCGCGGCGATCTGGGCTACTGGCACCTTCTGGTGGCAGATCCCTCGGACCGTCCAGGTCCGGCTGGAGGGGAAGCTGGCGCCGGGTGCGACGGGCAAGGACGTCATCCTCGCCCTCTGCGGGCGGTACGACCGGGGTGAGGTGTTGAACGCGGCGGTCGAGTTCTCGGGACCCGGAATCGGCGCGCTCTCCCTGGAGGAGCGGCTGGCGATCGCCAACATGACGACGGAGTGGGGGGCGCTGGTCGGCTGGTTCCCGGTGGATGCGGTAACGCTCGCCTTTCTGGCCGAGCGGAGGCGGCTTCTGGCGGACGGGGAGGACAAGGCGGACGGGCGGACGAGCGAGGACGACCTGGCCCGCTGGGTCGACGAGCCGCCCGGACCGGATCCCGACGCGAGCTACGCGGCCCGCATCGACCTCGACCTCGCCTCGGTGTCTCCCCGGATCGCCGGACCCGACTCGGTGCAGGTGACCGCGCCGCTGTCCCAGGTCGAGCGCGACCGAATCCCTATCCAGAAGGCCTACCTCGTCTCCTGCGTCAATTCCCGGGCCGAGGACATCGCCGCCGCCGCTGCGGTGCTGGAGGGAAGAAGGGTGGCGGAGGGCGTACGGCTGTACGTGGCGGCCGCCAGCCGCGAGGTGCAGGAGGAGTCGGAGCGACGCGGGACGTGGCAGACGCTGGTCGACGCCGGTGCCGTCCCCCTCCCGCCCGGGTGCGGGCCGTGCATCGGTCTCGGGGCCGGCCTTCTCGAGGCGGGCGAGGCGGGCATCTCGGCCACCAACCGCAACTTTAAGGGCCGGATGGGCTCACGCGACGCCCGGTGTTATCTGGCCAGCCCGGCGGTGGTGGCGGCCTCGGCCGCCGCCGGCTTCATCTCCGGCCCACCAGGGGAGACGGTAGGCCCCGCGGGCGGCAACGGGCAGCTCCCGTACCTCTACCGGGAGCTCGAGCAACCCCGACCGATGGAGGGGAAGGTCGAGATTCTGGCGGGTTTCGCCGAGCAGGTCTCCGGCCGGCTCGTCTTCCTGCCGCGGGACAACCTCAACACCGACGGCATCTACGGGAAGGACTACACCTACCGGGACGACATGACCGTCGAGGCGATGGCCCGTGTGGTGTTCGAGAACTACGATCCCGAGCTGGCGGATCGCTTGACAGCGGGCGACGTCGTCGTCGGCGGCTTCAACTTCGGTACCGGCTCCAGCCGCGAGCAGGCGGTCACCGCGCTGCAGGCCAAGGGGATCTCGCTTCTCGTGGCCGGCAGCTTCTCGCAGACCTACCTCCGTAACGCCTTCAACAACGGGTTCCCGTGCGTGGAGTGCCCGGAGCTCGTGGCCCGGCTGCGGCAGCGTCTGGGCGACCGGATCGAGGCCGGGGATCGGGCCGTGATCCCGGGCGAGGAGATCGCGATCGACTTCTCGACCGGCTCGATCGGCTTCGAGTCCATGAGCTTCCGCTTTCCTCCCCTGGGACCCGTGCCGCAGGCGCTGGTGGTCGCCGGAGGGATCGAGAACCGGGTCCGCACCGAGCTCGGGATCCGGTAGCGCGTCCGGAGGCCGCGACGCCGACGAAGTGGCTTGGCAGCGGGCGAGGACGAGCGGCGGTTGAACGAGCGCCCCACCACGGTCGCTCGATCAGGGAGAGGAGAAGAATGGCGAAGCATACGGTGGTCACCATGCCGGGAGACGGCATCGGGAGCGTGGTGCTGGCGGAGGCCCTCCGGGTGCTGGAGGCCGTCGGCTTCGACGCGGAGTACGTGCATGGAGACATCGGCTGGGAGTTCTGGCGGCGAGAGGGCAACGCCCTGCCGGAGCGTACCGTCCGGCTGCTGGAGCAGCACCGCCTGGGCCTGTTCGGGGCGATCACCTCGAAGCCCAAGGCCGAGGCGGCGGCCGAGCTGGATCCGGCCCTGCAGGCCCATGGCTTCAGCTACTTCAGCCCGATCGTCGCCATGCGCCAGCTCTTCGACCTCGACGTCTGCATCCGCCCGTGCCGCTCCTTCGCCGGCAACCCGCTCAACTTCATCCGGCGCACGCCCGATGGCGGTTTCGAGGAGCCGCTCGTCGATGCGGTGATCTTCCGGCAGAACACGGAGGGGATGTACTCCGGGATCGAGTGGACCGGGCCGCCGGAACCGGTGCTCGCCGCGCTGGCGACGCACCCGAAGTGGAAGAAGTTCGCCGACACGCCGCCCGAGGACCTGGCGATCAGCACCCGCGTCTTCACCCGCCGGGCCTGCCGTCGCATCCTCCGGGCCGGCTTCGAGTACGCCCGCAAGCACGGCTACGAGTCGGTCACCGTATGCGAAAAGCCCAACGTCCTGCGGGAGACCTCCGGGATGATGGAGGAGGAGGCCAAGCGGATCCACGAGGAGTACCCGGAGATCCGGCTCGGGTCCACCAACATCGATGCGCAGATGATGTGGCTGACCAAGAACCCGGAGGCCTACGGCGTGATCGTCGCCGGCAACCTGTTCGGTGACATCGTCTCCGACGCGTTCGCGGGACTGGTGGGCGGGCTGGGCTTCGCCGCCTCCGGGAACATCGGGGACGAGGTGGCGGTGTTCGAGCCGACGCACGGCTCCGCGCCGAAGTACGCCGCGCTCGACCCGCCGATCGTGAACCCGATCGCCATGATCCTCGCCGCCGCGATGATGCTGGACCACATCGGGGAGCTGGAGGCAGCGGGGCGGGTCCGCGAGGCGGTGGCGGCGGTCGTGCGGGAGGGGCGGGTGCGCATGTACGACATGATGAAGCTCCCCGGCGGACCCGACGTGATCGCCCAGGGGGCCGCGACGACGAGGCAGATGACGGACGCGATCATCGCGCGGCTCGGTGTGGCCGCGGCTGTCTAAGCAGCCAGTCGCGCGCGAGGCGGATGGGGGCCGACAGGCGGCGTGATGCGCCGGGGAATCCGGATTCAGGGGAGGGCACGATGGGCGTGACGGTCGAGGCCAGGACGGCCGGCATCGGATCGGCCGGCCGGTGCGGCGAGGGGATTCGCTCGGACCTCCGGGTTCTGCTGGAGCTTCGGGACCGGGGCGGCCTCGAGCTGGAGCTGGGCTCGAGGGTCGAGCCCTACTACGGGGATGCGATCCGGGCGCAGGTCCGGGAAGTGCTCGGGCGGCTGGGCGTGACCGACGCCCGCGTGGGGATCGAGGACACCGGTGCCCTGCCCTTCGTCATCCAGGCCCGGCTGGAGGCGGCTGCCCGGGCGGCGGGGGTGGTGGCAGCGGCAGACGCGCGGCCCGATCGAACGGTGCCGCCGACGCCCGAAGCCCGGCGGCGCCGGCTGCGCCGCTCGCGGCTCTATCTGCCCGGAAACGAGCCCAAGTTCTTCATCAGCGCCGGGCTCTACCGCCCGGACGCGATCATCCTGGACCTCGAGGACTCGGTGCACCCAGACGCGAAGCTCGACGCCCGGCTGCTGGTGCGGAACGCGCTCCGGTGCGTCGATTTCCTCGCTGCGGAGCGCATGGTGAGGATCAACCAGCTCCCCTTGGGGCTGGAGGACCTGGCCGCTGTCGTCCCCGAGAAACCCGAGATGATCCTGGTCCCCAAGGTGGAGACCGCCGACCAGCTGAGCGAAGTCGACAGGGCGATCGGCGCGAGCCTGGCGTCCGGGCCGACCGACGGGCCGCCCTGGCTGATGCCGATCCTCGAGAGCGCCCGGGGGATCGAAAACGCCTTCGAGATCGCGCTGGCCAGCCCGCGAGTGGCCGCGCTGACGATCGGTCTGGAGGACTACGCCGCCGATATCGGGGTTCCGAGGACGGGGGACGGATCGGAGTCCGCGTACGCGCGCCAGCGCCTCCTCAACGCGGCCAAAGCCGCCGACGTCCAGGCCATCGACTCCGTCTACGGGCAGACCGACGACCTGGACGGCCTGAGGCGCTGGGGAGAGCGGGCGCGGGCGATGGGCTACGAGGGCATGGGCTGCATCCATCCCCGGCAGATCGAGGTGATCCACGAGGTCTTCCGGCCGACCACCGCGCAGCTGGAAAAGGCACTGCAGATCGTCGAGGCGTACGAGGCGGCGCGGGCCGAGGGTCGGGGCGTGGTGAGCCTGGGCTCGAAGATGATCGACCCGCCCGTCGTCAGGCAGGCCCTGACCCTGGTGGAGCAGGCCAGAGGGCTGGGGATGATCGGTGCACCGGACGGCGGGGAGGCCGGCACGACCGGCGGGGAGGCCGAGACGACCGGCGGGGAGGCCGACCGATGAGCACGGCGACGAAGTCTACGGACGGACGACGGATTCGAGCGGACCGCGAGCCGACCGGACCCATGGTCGAGAACGCGCTGGGTCGCCGCGTGCCGTCCCGGGTGAACGGACGGGAGGCGGTGCCGTTCAAGGGCGTCGGCGCGTGTCGTCCGGAGGGCCGAAAGCAGGCGCCGCCGATAAGGAGCTGCTCGGACTACCCATCGGACGGGGACAAGCGGGTGGCCAGCCTCGAGGAGGCCCTTCGGCGCTGCAGGCTCTCCGACGGCATGGTGATCTCATCCCACCACCATCTGCGGGATGGGGACCGGGTCGGCCTGATGGCGCTGGAGGCGGCAGCGCGCCTGGGGGTGAAGGATCTGATGTGGTTCCCGAGCGCCTCCTTCCCGTGCCACGCCCCGGTGATCGATCTGATGGAGGCCGGAGTGGTCCATCATGTCGAGGGCAGCCTCAACGGCCCGCTGGGGGCTTACTGCTCGGAGGGTCGAATGCGGGGCCTCGGCGTGCTCCGCTCCCATGGCGGGCGGTGGCAGGCCATACAGGACGGCGAGGTGAAGATCGACGTGGCCGTGATCGCCGCTCCGACGGCGGACCCGTTCGGAAACTGCGACGGCTCGCACGGCCCCTCGGCCTGCGGATCGCTCGGTTTCGCCCTCGCCGACTCCCTCTACGCCGAGCATGTGATCGTCGTCACCGACCACCTGGTGCCGTTCCCCTGCATCCCGTGGCAGATCCAGGGCAACCACGTCGACTACGTGGTCGAGGTCGAAAGCATCGGCGACCCCGCCAAGATCGTCTCCGGCACGACGCAGATCACCCGCAGCCCCGAGCGGCTGCTGATCGGACGCAACGTAGCGCGGCTGCTGAAGGAGACGGGCATCATGCGGGAGGGGTTCTCCTTCCAGGCCGGGGCCGGCGGGATCGCTCTCGCGTTCGTCTCCTACCTGGCCGACCTCATGCGCGAGGCGGGGGTGAAGGCCCGGTTCGTCCGCGGCGGCTCGACCCGGTATCTGGTCGACCTCCTCCAGGAGGGCCTGATCGACTACATCTTGGACGGCCAGACCTTCGATCTGGATGGGGTGCGCTCCATCGCCTCCGACCCCCGTCACGTCGCCACCTCGCCGTTCACCTCCTACAACTGGCACGGCAAGGGCAACTTCGCCTCGCTGGTCGATGCGGTGGTCCTGGGGGCCACCGAGGTCGATGTCGGCTTCAAAGCGAACGTCAACACCCACTCGGACGGACGTCTGCTGCACGGAATCGGCGGCTGGCAGAACTGCCTGTTCGCCGGCTGCACGATCCTGGCCGTCCCCTCCTTCCGCGACCGGATCCCGGTGATCAGGGACGAGGTCACCACCGTGACCGGGCCGGGCGAGCTGATCGACGTCGTCGCCACCGAGCGCGGGATCGCCATCAACCCGCGTCGCCGGGATCTGTTCGACGCGCTACGCGGCTCCGAGCTACCCATCCGGCCGATCGAGGAGATCCAGGCGGAGGTGGAGCGCTTGTGCGGCGGGAAGCCGGACAAGGCCTGCGTCACGGACGAGCCGGTAGCCGTGATCAAGTGGGTAGACGGAACGGTGATCGACACCGTCTACCGGGTGGCCGATTCGGCCTGACACTTCACGATCCGGCTGAGGTCTGGCACCACGATTCGCGATCGACGAGCATTCTTCA
Source organism: uncultured Gemmatimonadota bacterium (assembly GCA_964510615.1). GTDB lineage: Bacteria > Gemmatimonadota > Gemmatimonadetes > Palauibacterales > Palauibacteraceae. The sequence goes on along the minus strand of CAZEBA010000031.1, from coordinate 713 downwards.
GCCTGTCTTTCCCATGAACCCGTACGAGGTGACGCTCCCGATGCCCTCTCGGCGGTGCAGCACACCCCTTTGGCTGGCGGCTCTGGTCGGTAGCGCGATCGCCGCGCCCGCGATCGCCGCGCCGGCATCATTCCATCCGGTTCAACCTTCGATCGGGGCCCTCACCTTTGCGCCGGGCGTGCAGATTCAGGCGGACCGCGTGGTGCCGCTCGCCTCGTCCCCGGCGGACACGCTGAAGCGATCCGCCCCTGAGCGAGCCCGCCGCCCAATCCCCTACCCGGTCGTCCCGTCGCGAGCCTTTCTCGCTGCGGTGAGGAACGGTACCCGCACCCTGTCCGGGAGCCCGGGTCCGGCCTACTGGCAGCAGTGGACCGATTACCAGCTTTCGGCCACCCTTCGCCCGCAGGAGCGGCGGCTCTACGGCCGGACGCGGATCACCTACCACAACCGGTCGCCGGACTCGTTGCCCGTCCTCTACCTGCACCTGATGCAGAACGTGCACGCGGCGGGCGTGGTCCGGAACCGGCCGCAGCAGGTGACCGGAGGCGTCGCCCTGTCGGTAGTGCGGGTAGGGGGGCACGTGCTCTCGCCGGATGCATCGGAGGACTCGGTCGGCTATGCGGTGGGCGGGTCCCTGCTCCGCATTAAACCTCCCCGGGCCGTGCTCCCCGGCGACTCCCTGGAGCTGGAGCTGGAGTGGACCTTCCAGGTGC
>CAZEBA010000030.1:8004-42540 GCA_964510615.1 uncultured Gemmatimonadota bacterium | reverse complement strand
CTCGCCCGCGAGAACCTCCTCGAGCTCCAGGCCGATGATGGGCACTGGAGGGGCGAGCTCGAGGCGGACAGCGTCCTCGAGTCTGAGTACATCCTCCTCCTCTACTTCCTGGGCAGGGGCAAGCAGGATCGCGTCCACAAGATGGCCTGCCGGATCCGCTCCCTGCAGCTGCCCGAGGGCGGCTGGGCGATCTACCACGGCGGCCCGCCGGAGGTGAGCGCCTCGGTGAAGGGGTACTTCGTCCTCAAGCTGCTGGGGGACGATCCCGAGGCGCCGCACATGGTCAGGGCCCGGCGCGCGATCCTCGACCTGGGCGGCGTCGAGGCGACGAACACCTACACGAAGATCTACCTGGCGATCTTCGGACAGTACGACTGGGACAAGTGCCCGGCGGTGCCGCCCGAGATGGTCCTGCTGCCGGGGTGGTTCTATCTCAACCTGAACGAGATGTCCTCCTGGTCCCGGGGCATCTTCGTCCCGCTCTCCATCATCTGGGCGTACAAGCCGCGGTGTCTGGTGCCCGAGCACGCTCACATCCCCGAGCTGTTCGGGCCGACGAGCGCGCTGGCCGGCGCGCCCGGGGGCGCGAACGGAACCGGCGCCTTGACGCGGGGCCTGCACTACCTCTTCAACCGCGCCGATCGCGGGATCAAGCTCCTCGAGCGGGGCGGCTTCAAGGTGCTGCGGCGCAAGGCGCTGCGGGCGGCCGAGGAGTGGACCCGTCGCCGGCTGGACATGAGCGACGGCCTCGGCGCGATCTTCCCCGCCATCGTCAACACGGTGTTCGCCTTCCGCTGCCTCGGCTACTCGCCCGACGACCCGGCGATCGCGAGCCAGCTGGAGGCGCTCGAGAAGCTCGAGGTCGACCTGGGCGAGACGCTCAAGATCCAGCCGGCCCTCTCCCCGGTGTGGGACACGGCGCAGGCCGCCGGCATCCTGGCGGCGTGCGGTCTGCGGGCGGACCACGAGGCGCTGCAGCGGGCCAGCGCCTGGCTGCTCACCAAGGAGGTGCGACACCCCGGGGACTGGCAGCGCAAGAACGGTCACGACGACGTGAGCGGCTGGTACTTCGAGTACGCGAACGAGTTCTATCCGGACTGCGACGACACGGCGATGGTGCTCACCGCGCTGGCGCGGATGCGGATCACGGATCCGGTGCTCCGGGAGCGAGTCGACGGGGCCCGGCGGCGCGCCCTCCGCTGGCTCCTCTCGATGCAGAATCCCGACGGCGGCTGGGCGGCGTTCGATCGCGGCTGCGACAAGGAGCTGCTGAAGCTCATCCCGTTCGCCGATCACAACGCGATGATCGATCCGAGCTGGGAGGACGTGACCGGCCGCGTGCTGGAGACGCTGTCGCTCGAGGGCTTCGCCGCGGACGACGGAGCGGTGCAGCGCGCGATCGCGTTCCTGGATTCCCGGCAGTGCGAGGACGGCACGTGGTACGGCCGCTGGGGTTGCAACTACATCTACGGCACCTGGCTGGCGCTCGACGGCCTCAGCCGCTTCGACGTCGACATGCGGCAGGAGCGGTATCAGCGGGCCGTCCGGTGGCTGCGGTCACGCCAGAACGAGGACGGGGGCTGGGGGGAGACCCTGCGTTCCTATGAGGAGCCCGACCTGAAGGGTATCGGCGATAGCACGGCGGCCCAGACGTCGTGGGCGCTGCTCGGGCTGTTCGCGGGCGGCGACTACACCTCGTCGGCCGTGCGCAGGGGCGTGGACTTCCTCCTCCGCATGCAGCTCGGCGACGGGTCCTGGGACGACGAGCACTGGACGGGGACGGGCTTCCCGAAGGTCTTCTACCTCAAGTACCACCTGTACGACGACTACTTCCCGCTCCTCGCCCTCGCGAGGTACCGGCAGGCGACCGGGTCCTGAGATGCGCTTTCCCCTCCATATCACCACCGACATGGTCCGGCTGCAGGTGAAGAACGCCCTGCGGCGGAAGCGCCGCTACCCGTTCGTGCTGATGCTCGAGCCGCTCTGGACCTGCAACCTGGCCTGCCTCGGCTGCTCCGTGGAGCGCCACACCGGCAAGCTGAAGGACCGGCTCGAGGTCGACGTCTGCCTCAAGGCGCTGGATGACTGCGGAGCGGCCGCGGTGTCGCTCTGCGGCGGCGAGCCGACGATCTACCCGGAGCTGAAGGAGCTGATCGACGGCATCATCGAGCGCCGGCGGCACATCTACCTGTGCACGAACGCGCTCCTGCTCGACAAGCGCGTGTTCGGCAGCATCGACCCGCACAAGCGCCTCACGATCAACGTCCATCTGGACGGGATGCGGGACACGCACGACTACGTGGTCGACCGCGGCGGCGTGTTCGACAAGGCGATCGAGATGATGAAGGAGGCCAAGCGCCTCGGCTACCACGTGATCACCAACACCACCGTCTACAAGGAGACCGAAATCGAGGAGGTCGAGGAGCTGTGCGACTTCCTCACCCGCGAGGTCGACGTGGACGGGATGCTGATCTCGCCGGGCTATCAGTACGAGTCGGTCGAGCAGGACATCTTCCTCACCGGCCGCGACATCGAGGAGAAGTTCCAGCGGATTCTCGAGCTGTCGGACCGTTTCCGGTTCACCTCGACCCCGATGTTCCTCGAGTTCGCCGCCGGCTTCCGCGACTACGCCTGCTCGCCCTGGAGCACGGTCACCTTCACCCCGATGGGCTGGAAGGGACCCTGCTACCTGATCCAGAAGACGCACACCTTCGACTGGGACGAGTTCTGGAACGGCACCGACTGGGAGTACTGGGAGTCGCGGACCGATCCGCTCTGCGCCAACTGCAAGATGCACTCGGGCTTCGAGGCCTCGGCGGTGATCGAGCTGCGCCGGAGCCCGCGCGACATGGCCCGGATGGCGAAATGGAACCTCGCCGGATGAGCAACGGCGAGGGCGCCGCCGGCCGGCCGGTCGAGGCTGGCGCCTCCCGGCGCGCGACCGAGCTGCCCGAGGGTGCTGGCCCGAGGACGGCCGTGGTGGCGGCGCTGCGGGAGGAGGTCTCCGCTCTCCTGGCGCGCCTCGAGGACCGAACGGACGTGCCGCTGGCCGTCGAGACCGGGCGCCGGAAGGCTGCTGCGGCCGGATCTGCTGCCGTGGGATCCGCTGCGGCCGAGCGCGACGAGACGATCGACCTCACGCTGGGGTTTCTCGGCGGCGAGCCGCTGGCCGTGCTCGTCACCGGGGACGGCGGGCGGCGCGCGGCGGCCGGCCTGAAAGCGCTCCTCCGCACGGTGCCCGTGGGGCGGCTGCTCGTCGTCGGCGCCGGCGGCGGGCTCAGCCCGGAACTCGGGCCGGGCGACCTGGTGCTGGCGCGTGAGGTGATCGGGACGGACGGACGCCGGTTCGAGGCGCGCGCTGCGGACGAGCCGGATGCGCGGGCCGCCGGAGCGAGGCTCGGCACCGTGGTCACCGCGGAGCGGCTGGTGCTGACCTCCGGCGAGAAGCGCCGGCTGCTCGAGTCGCTCGGCCTGCGCGATTCGCTCGGCCTGCGCGATTCGCTCGGCGGGCAGGCGGCCGTCGTCGTGGACCTCGAATCCGCGCACGTCGTCGCCGTCGGGGAGGAGGTGGGTCTCCCGTGGGCGGTGATCCGGGCCGTGAGCGACACGGCGGCCGAGGATCTTCCCGGCTTCCTCGAAGCCTGCTCCGGACCGGACGGCGCGATCCGGCGCCGGGCCGTCCTCCGCCACGCCGCGCTCCATCCCTCGGCGATCCCGGAGCTCGCCCGCCTCCGGAGCCGGCTCGAGCGTTGCGGCCGAGCACTCGCCGGCGCAGTGGAAGGCTACCTCGGGATCCCGGCCGACGCCTCCCGGGCCATGGTGGCAGGCTGATGGAGCTCCTCCGCATGGTGGCAGGCTGATGGAGCCCGCGGGCACGCTCGAGGCCGCCCAGCGCTCGGCCATCACCGGTTTTCTCGACCGGCTGGGCGCGTTCCGCGACCGCATCGAGGCCGAGCTGGAGCGCTTCTTCGATGGCAAGCGGCGCGGGGTGGCGGGCGATCCCGAGGGCGTCGAGCTGGTCGACGAGGTTCGTCGCCTGGTTATGAGCGGCGGAAAGCGTCTGCGTCCGGCCCTGGTCTACCACACCTACCGGGCCTGCGGCGGCGGATCCGACGCGGCGGTGCTCCCGCTGGCGATGAGCACGGAGCTGCTCCACACCTACCTGCTCATCCACGACGACATCATGGACCACAGCGAGATCCGGAGAGGACAGGCGGCCGCCCACGCCCGCTTCCGGGAGATCCACCGCCAGCGGGACCGGGAGGGCGACGCGGTGGATTTCGGTCGCTCGGTGGCCATCCTGCTCGGCGATCTGGCACACACCTGGGCCGTGGAGACGTACGTCGCGGCACGCGCGTCGCTGGGCGACGACTCGGAGAGCGGCCGGGCGCTCGACGCCGCCTTCTCGGGGATGTGCGAGGAGGTGATCCGCGGCCAGTACCTGGAGATGGTGCTTCCGCACCTGCCGCAGCCGACCGAGGATCAGCTCCTGCGGGCCCTGCGCCTCAAGTCGGGGCGCTACTCGGTCGAGCGGCCGATCGAGCTCGGGGCGCTGCTGGCCGGCGCCTCCCGTCCGGTGCTCGAGGCGCTCCTCGCCTACGGCCGGGCCGTGGGCGAGGTCTTCCAGCTCCGCGATGACGTGCTGGGCACGTTCGGCGACGCCGACGCCGTGGGGAAGCCCGTGGCCTCGGATCTGTCGGAGGGCAAGTACACCTTCCTCATCCACCACACCCTGCGGGTGGCGGCACCGGCCGACGCGGCGCATCTGCGCGGCGTCCTCGGGCGGCCCGACCTGGGGGAGGACGAGGTGGCGCGGGCGCGGGAGATCATCCGGTCCTCCGGCGGCCTGCGGGCCGTCGCCGAGATGATCGACGAGCGGCTGGCCGAGGCCCGGGAGGCGCTGGAGGAGCTGTCGGTGGAGCTTGGAGAGCTCCCCTTCCTCGAGGGCCTGGTCGAGTACTCGGGACGTCGGGACCGATGAACGGCCGCGAGACCGGTGCGACGGCGATCGAACGCGACCGCAAGGCGGAACACATCCGCCTGGCGCTCGACGCCAGCAACCAGGCCGGGCACAGCTTCTTCGACGACTACGCCTTCGTCCATCAGGCGCTGCCCGAGCTGGACCTCGCCGAGATCGACGTCTCGGTAGAGTTCCTGGGCCGAAAGCTCGACGCTCCCCTGCTCGTCTCCTGCATGACCGGAGGCACCGATGCGGCCGGGCGGATCAACCGCAACCTCGCCGAGGCGGCGGAGGCCTCCCGCATCGCCATCGGGGTGGGCTCGCAGCGGAAGGCGCTTGAGGATCCGGTGCAGGCGGTCACCTTCCAGGTGCGGGATCTCGCGCCCTCGGTCCCGTTGCTGGCCAACCTGGGTGCCGTTCAGCTCAATCACGGGTACGGACTGGAGGAGTGCAGGGCGGCCGTCCGGATGATTGACGCGGACGGCCTGGTGTTCCATCTGAATGTGCTCCAGGAAGCGATCCAGCCCGAAGGAGACACCGACTTCAGCGGCCTGCTGCCGAAGATGGGCGAGATCGCCCGACGGCTCGAGGTGCCGGTGATCGCGAAGGAGATCGGCTGCGGGATCTCCGGGAAAACGGCGCGGGCGCTGGCGGGGCAGGGGATCCGGATCATCGACACGGCCGGCCTCGGCGGCACGAGCTGGGCGCGCATCGAGGCGCGCCGGGCCGGGGACGTCGAGATCGGCGAGATGTTCGCGGACTGGGGGATCCCGACTCCGGTGTCGATCCAGGAAGTCGCAGCCGTACCGGGCGTTACGGTGATCGGGAGTGGCGGGATCCGCAACGGCGTCGATGTCGCCAAGGCGATCGCGTTCGGCGCCCACATGGTCGGGCTGGCCTACCCGTTTCTGGAGCCGGCTACCGTCTCCGCCGAGGCGGTCCAGGCCAAGGTCGGGCGGATCGTGGAGGAACTGAAAATCGCGATGTTATGTGTGGGGGTACCCACGATCGACGCGCTGCGGGGCGTCGACCTAGTCAAAGGGTCTAGGAGATGAGGAAAGCATCCGCCGTACCCTCGAAGGCTCGGACGCCGGAGGAGTGGGTCCGGGCGCTGGTGGACGGAGAGATCGGCTTTCACGAGCTGCCTCGCGACCTGCCGACCGACATGCAGGCGCAGATCCGCCGGCAGGCCCTCGAGCAGCTGACCGGTGCGAGCCTCGGGGACGTGGGGCACTACTCGCTCGACTCGACTCGGGCGGCGCTCCGGAACTGCGAGAACTTCATCGGGGTGGCACAGGTCCCGATGGGCGTCGTGGGCCCCCTGTCGATCCGCGGCGAGCACATCGACGAGGAGGTCTACGTCCCGCTCGCGACCACCGAGGCGGCCCTGGTGGCCAGCACGAACCGTGGCTGCTCGGCGATCCGCGCCGCGGGCGGCGCCCGCGTGCACGTCGAGGACGTCGGGATGACCCGGGCGCCGGTGTTCCGGACCTCCGGTCTCGAGGCGACGCGGAAGTTCGTGGGCTGGATCGAAGAGCGGGTCGAGGACATCCGGCGGATCGCCGAGTCGAGCAGCCGGCACCTGAAGCTGCTGGACATCCGCCCGAAGAGCTTCGGAACCACGGTGCTGCTGCGCTTCCGCTTCTCGGCGGGGGACGCGATGGGGATGAACATGGCGACGATCGCCTGCGACCGGATCGTGCGCGACTTCATCGAGCCCGAGACCGGCGTCGAGTGCGTGGCCCTCTCGGGGAACTACTGCGTGGACAAGAAGCCGGCCGCGATCAACTTCCACGAGGGCCGGGGCAAGCGGATCTTCGCCGAGGTGATCCTCGAGGCGGCCGTGCTCCGCCGGATCCTGAAGACGACCGCGCGCACCCTGGTGGAGGTCCAGTACCGGAAGAACCTGCTCGGCTCGATCGCCGCCGGGGCGCAGGGCTTCAACGCGCACTATGCGAACCTGCTGGCGGCCCTGTTCATCGCCACGGGCCAGGATCCGGCCCACGTGGTGGAGGGCTCCCTCGGGATCACCTGCATCGAGGCCTTCGGGCCGGAAGCCGTGTACGCCTCGGTCTACATGCCGGACGTCCCGATCGGGGCCGTGGGTGGCGGCACCGAGCTCGCCACGCAGCGCCAGGCGCTGAAGATGCTGGGGATCGAAGCGGATCCGTCGCGACCCGGCCGGGCCGCGCTGAGGCTGGCGGAGATCGTGGGAGCGACCGTGCTGGCCGGCGAGCTATCGCTGATGGCGGCGTTCACCTCCCAGGATCTGGCGAGCGCGCACGAGAAGCTGGGCCGTGGAAGCGTACCCACCGACAGCCGGCAGGGCCGGGGCTGAGATCGCCCCGGTCGCTCCCGGGGCGCACGGCGGACACGAGAGCGGGCGGCGACGGCTGCCCGCTCTGCGCTTCTGGCCGTGATGATGCTCGTTGTGCCTGCGATGACGCGCTTTTTCGCTGCGATGATGCTCCAGTGATCGAGATGGTGCGGCGGTGGCCGTGATGACGACGGTGCGGGCCTCGGTGCCGGGCAAGCTCATCCTGATGGGGGAGCATGCCGTGGTCTACGGGCATCCGGCGCTGGTCACGGCGGTCGATGTGAGACTGGTGGCGGCGGCCACCCTCGGCCAGCCGGCCGCCGGCGGGACGGACAGGGTAGTCATCCGGGCCACCGAGCGGGCGGGCGGGAACCTGCAGGCGCTCGAGTTCGACTCGACCTGGGCCGACCTGGCAACCTACGCCGCCGCGGTGCGAAGCCGCTGGGAGCGGTACGCGGACCGACCGACGGCGGAGGGGTTCGAGGGCGTGAGCGATGCTGATCCGGCCCACCTGATCAAGGTGGCGGTGGGAGAGGCGATGGGGTACCTGCTCCGGCTGGCCGAGTCGGAGCAGGCGGACGTGGGACCGCTGACGCTCGAGGTCGAGTCGCGGATCCCCCTCGGGCGCGGGATGGGAAGCTCGGCAGCCCTCGCGGTCGGCGTCGTCGCCAGCACCCTCGCCGTCTGCGGCCCGCCTCCCGGCAACGACGTGGTGGAGAGCCTGGCTCTCGAGGTGGAGCGGCGGCAGCACGGCTTCCCGTCGGGCGTGGATGGGTCGACGGTCCTACAGGGCGGGATGGTGTGGGCCGAGCCCGATGCGAAGGGCAGGCTCCAGTTCAGCCGCGCGCTCGATCGCTCGAAGCTGCTGGGCGCGTTTCGCGTCTTCGACACGGGTCCGCCGTCCGAGTCGACGGGGACGGTGGTCGAGGCGGTCCGGGAGCGCGTGGAGGAGGACCCCGAGCGGTTCGGCGGTCTGCTCGAGCAGATGGGCGAGACGACGCGCATCTTCCGCTCGGAGCTGGCCGAGAGCGAGCCGGAGCCCGCGGCCGTGATCGCCTGCATTCGGGAGTACGAGCGCGGACTGGAGGAGCTCGGCGTGGTTCCGGCGGAGGTCCGGGAGCTGATCCGGAAGATCGAGGCCGAGGGCGGCGCCGCGAAGATCTCTGGAGCCGGCTCGCTCGAAGCGGAGGCGCACGCGCACGGACACCGGCCGGGAGGGGCGCCGGCTCGAAGGGTGGAAGGGCGGTCGGGGGCGGGCTGCATCCTCGTCTTTCACCCCGATCCGATGGTGCTGGAGGGCTGGACCTTCCTCACGAAGCTCCGTCGGTACGACATCGGATTGGGTGCGCCGGGGCTCCGGCTGGAGGCCGCATGAGCGGACGGGTGACGCCTATCGCGCCGGGGCTCCGGCTGGAGGCCGCATGAGCCGACGGGTCACGGCCATCGCGCCGGCCAACATCGCGTTCATCAAGTACTGGGGGGCGCACGACCTGGAGCGGGGCATTCCACTGAACCCCTCCGTCTCCATGACCCTCAGCCGCTGCCTGAGCACCTGCACCGTCGAGACGCGGTCCGGGCGCACCGGCCAGGCGGACGAGGTCCTCCTCGCCGACGCCGGCGGGCTTCGGCCGGCCCCCGAGCCCTTCGCCTGTCGGATCCACGGCCAGCTCGACCGGCTCCGTGACCTCTCCGGCGCCGACGTGACCTTCCGGGTGGCCACCCGAAACAGCTTCCCGGCGGGAGCCGGCCTCGCCTCGTCCGCCTCCGGCTTCGCCGCGCTCACCCTGGCGACCCTGCGGGCGCTGGATCGAGAGCCGTCGGAGCGCGAGCTGTCGATCCTAGCCCGGCGAAGTGGATCCGGCTCGGCGGCCCGCTCGGTCCTGGGAGGCTACGTCGAGCTTCCCGGCGGCCCGCACGAGGACGACGTCTACGCGCGTCCCCTCGCCTCGCCCGAGGACTGGGATCTGCGCGACGTGATCGCGGTGGTGGCCGAAGAGCCGAAGGCGGTCTCCTCGCGGGACGGACACCGCCGCGTCCGCTCGAGCCCCTACTTTCGCGAGCGGCTGGCGCTGCTCCCGGGCCGGCTCGCGTCCGTGCGACAGGCGATCGAAACCCGCGACTTCCATCTGCTCGGCCCGGTGGTGGAGGAGGAGGGCATCGACCTCCATCTCGTCGCCATGTCGGCGATTCCGCCGATCTTCTACTGGTCCCCCGGGACGGTCGAGGTCCTGGGAGCCATCCGCGACCTGCGCCGGGACGGGGTGGAGGCGTACTCCACGATGGATGCGGGCCCGAACGTGCACGTGATCTGCCGGCCCGCGGAGGAGGAGGCGGTCGCTGACCGGCTCGCCGGGCTGGGATCGGTCCAGGAGGTGATCCGCGACGGCGTGGGCCCCGGCCCGCGGCTCTGCGAGGACCACCTCCTGTGAAGCCCGTCACGCTGGTGAAGCTGGGCGGAAGCCTAATTACCGAGAAGGAGCGGCCTGACACGGCGCGCCGCGAGGTGATCACCCGGCTGGCGGCCGAGCTCGCCGACGCGTGGCCGCGGGCCGCGGGCGGGATCGTGGTCGGGCACGGGAGCGGGTCGTTCGGCCACGTCGCAGCGTGGCGGCGGGGCCTGCTCGGCCACGCTGCCGCCCTGGAGCCATCGGCCGCAGGCGATGTGGCCGGTGCGGCTTCCGAGCCCCCAGCCGCGGCCCAGGACGCTAGCGCGCGCGACGTCGCCGCCGCCTCGGAGGTCCAGGCGAAGGCCGCCGAGCTGCACAGGATCGTGCTGGCCGCGCTGCGGGAGGCGGGCCTGCCGGCCTACTCGATAGCGCCTGGCAGCGCAGCGGTGGCGGCCGATGCCAGGGTCGTCTCCTTCCACGGCGAGCCCTTCGCGCTCGGGCTCTCGCGCTCCCTGCTTCCGGTCACCTACGGCGACGTGGTGCTGGACCGCGAGCGCGGCGCGTCGATCCTGTCGACCGAGACCGTGCTGGCCGAGCTCGCCCGCTGGCTGCTCGAGCGGGGCTGGCCGGTGGAGCGCGCGATCTGGCTCGGCGGGACGGAAGGGGTCTACGACGAGGCGGGCGAGACGGTCCCCAGTGTGCCCGTCGGCACCGTCGGCGGAGATCGCGGGTCGCTCGGCGCCGTCGGCGGGTCGCTCGGCGCCGTCGGCGGATCGGGCGCGACGGACGTGACCGGAGGGATGGCCCACCGGCTCGAGACGGCCCTGAGCCTCGCCCGGCTCGGCATCCGGTCGTGGATCGGCGACGGAAACCGCGCGGGTGCCCTGGCCGGAGCGCTGGCGGGCGAGGAGATCGGCGGAACGACCGTGCCCGCCGCGCCCTGATCGCGCGGTCCGGCATGAACCCCCGCGCCGAGTCCGCTCACACCCCCGCCGAGTCCACTGACGCTCCCATCGGGAGAGTTGCCCGAGTTCTCGGGTCCTGGACCAATATTGTCACCCGTCGCGCGTGGCTGGTCGTCCTCCTGGTTACCGCCTCCGGCATCGCCGCCGGGCTCCATGCGATCCGTCACCTCGGCATCGACACCGACACCGTGGAGATGCTCTCGGCCGAGCTGCCGTGGCGGATCGAGAACGAGCGTCACAAGCGTCTCTACCCGCACTACGCGGACAACATCGTCGTCGTCGTGCGCGGTGCTACGCCGGAGCTGGCCGCGGAAGCCCAGCGGAGGCTGGGGGAACGCCTTCGCGCCGAGCCGGAGCGGTTCGAGGACGTCCATCTGGTGGGCGGCGGCCCGTTCTTCCGAGGCCGCTCCCTCCTCTACCTGGAGACGGAGGAGCTGGAGGCGCTGGAGGAGGGCCTCGAGGAGGCGGGGCCGTGGCTCCTGGACCTGGAGCGGCAGCCGGGGGTGGCCCGCCTCCTGACCGTGGTGGACAGCCTGCTGGCGCAGGGTGCCGATCCCCGCGCGCTGGGCCTGCTCGGAGCCATCGGGCTCGCGTTCGAGGCCTCGATGGTCGACCGGGTCCAGCCGCTCCCCTGGCGTAGTCTCATGACCGAGGAGCCGCCTTCCCCGGAAGAACTCCGGCGGTACATCGAGGTGCTGCCGGAGCTCGACTTCGCGCAGCTGCTCCCCGCCGAGCCCGCGATCGAGCGGATACGGGTCGTGGCCGACAGCCTCGGCCTGACGGCGAGAAACGGGGTGAGCGTGCGCCTGACGGGCTTCCTGCCGATGTCGGAGGAGGAGCTGCGGAGCGCCGGCCGGGGACTGTGGGTGGCAGGCCTCATCTCGCTCGTGCTGGTCGCCGGGACCCTCTACGTCGGTCTGCGTTCGGGCCGCCTCATCCTCGCGGCGCTGGCGACCCTTCTGGTCGGGCTATCCTTCACTGCCGCCTTCGCCGCTCTCGCCGTCGGCCGCCTGAACCTGATCAGCATGGCGTTCGCCGTGCTCTACATCGGCCTCGGGATCGACTACGCCATCCACTACTGCCTCCGCTATCGAGAGCTGCGCTGCCGGGGAAGCGGAGGGCGGGAGGCGCTTCGTGGCACGTCCGAGGACGTGGGCGCCTCGCTGCTTCTCAGCGCCGTGACCACGGCCGCCTGCTTCTACGCCTTCATCCCGACCGACTTCAGCGGCGTCTCGGAGCTCGGCCTGATCGGCGGTACCGGGATGCTGATCAGCTTCGCGACCACGATCACGCTGCTGCCCGCGATCCTCGGCCTGGCGCCGTTCCGGCCGGCTCCCGGCGAGGAACCGCTGGTCGGCGGCGTGCTGCCGGTCGGGCTCGAGCGAGGACTGACGCGCCCCGGTTTCGTTCTGGCCGGCGCGGCGCTGGTGGCGGTCGTCTGCTTGGCCCTGCTCCCGCGTGCCCGGTTCGACCTCGACCCCCTGAGCCTCCGGAATCCGGAAGGGGAGTCGACATCGACCTTTCTGGAGCTGCTGGCCGACAGTAGCGCCAGGCCGCTGACCGTCTCGGTGTTGGCGGCCGATCGGGAGGAGGCGTGGCGAGTGAGCGCCGACCTGGAGGCTCTCGGTGCCGTCGAGGCGGCGGTCGGCCTCGACGACTTCGTGCCCGGGGAGCAGGAGACGAAGCTCGACCGCATCGGCCGCATCGCCCGCCTCATCGGCCCCGCGCCCGAGGCGACGGAGGCACGGCAAGCCGGGCCCGGCGACACGTTGGTGCGGCGGGTGGACGTGGACGGGACGCTGGTGACGCAGGCCGAGGTGGACGACACGCTGGTGCGGGACGACGTGGACGAGACGCTCGCCGAGGTGGACCGCTTCCGCGAGAGCCTTCGCGCCCTCCGTCTGGAAGGGGAGGAGGCGGACGTGGCCCGCTTCGTGGTCTTCCAGCTCCGGAGCTGGCAGCGCTGGATGGAGCAACTTCCGCCGCCGGCGCGCGAGCGGGTCGTGGCGAGGGTGGAGGAGAGCCTCCTGGGCGAGCTGGAGCGGAGCCTGCGAGAGCTGAGGGCCTCGTTCGACGCCCGACCCGTCACCGTGGACAGTTTGCCGGGCGATCTGGTGGCCCGCTGGCGAGCGGCGGACGGGACCCGGCGGGTGGAGGTGATCCCCCGCGACGATCTCGCCGATCCGGCCGCACTCCGCGCTTTCGTGGCGGAGGTCCGGACCGTCGCGCCGGACGCGACCGGGGAGCCGGTGATCAACGTGTCGGCGGGGGAGGCGGTGGTGACGGCGTTTCGGCGCGCCCTCGCCGGGGCCTCGGTGGCGACGCTGCTCCTCCTGGTCATCGCCCTGCGGAGCGTTCCGGATGCGGCCCGCGTGATGCTGCCGTTGCTGCTGGCCGCGGCGATGACCGGAGCGGCGACCGTGGTGTTCGGGATTCCGTTCAACTACGCGAACGTGATCGCGATCCCCCTCCTGCTGGGGGTGGGGGTGGACAACGGAATCCACATGGTGCATCGGGATCGCACCGGTGGGGTGCCGCCGGGCGGTCTGCTGGTGACCAGCACCGCGCGGGCGGTGCTCTACGCCTCGCTGACAACGATCTTCAGCTTCGGCAGCCTGGCCTTCTCGGATCACCCGGGGACCGCCAGCATGGGCCGGCTGCTGACGATCGGCATGCTGGCCGTGCTCGTCTGCACGCTGCTGGTGCTGCCGGCCCTGCGCCCCTTCCGGCTCCTCCGGCCCTCCGCCGCTGCCGGCCGCGGTGCGGCAGGCCCACGCGTTGGGCAGGTTTGACGCCGCCGCCGCCCGGCCGCTAGACTCGGCACACACCAGAAGAGGCTCCGGTGGTCCCTGCGAGCCCTCGAGACGAGGAGGCCATGGCCGACCTGGATCTCCTGCTGGAGAGGACCAGCCGCACCTTCGCCCTGTCGATTCCCCTCCTTCCGGAGCCCACGCGCCGGGAAGTCACCGTCGCGTATCTACTCTTCCGGATCGCCGACACGTTCGAGGACTCGTCTTCCTGGCCGCGCGAGCGACGGATCAAGGCGCTGAAGCGCTTCTGCGAGCTCGTCGAGCGCTTCGACGGCGAGGGGGTCGCGGGTGCCGACGGTGCCGGCCTGGCCGAAGCCGACCGGCTGGCGGGCGGCTGGGCGGCAGAGATGCCGCTCTCCCACGCCGGTTACCGGGAGCTGATGGCGGATGCTCCGTTCGTCCTCGAGCAGTACGCCGGTCTGGCCGACGAGGCGCGGAAGCTCGTCTGCCGGCACACCGTGCGAACCGCGCAGGGCATGGCTGGCTTCGTGGCCGGTACCGACGACCAGGGCCGGCTGCAGCTCCAGACGCTCGGGGACCTGCGCGACTACTGCTACGTGGTCGCCGGCATCGTGGGCGAGATGCTGACCGAGCTCTTCCTGCTGGGGCGTCCGGCCCTCGAGGCGATCGCCCCCTACCTGCGCGAGCGATCCCGCTGGTTCGGCGAGGGGCTGCAGCTCGTCAACATCCTGAAGGACTCGGCCGCCGACGTGAGGGAAGGCAGGGCCTACATTCCGGCTGGCGTGGATCGGTCCGAGGTCTTCGCCCTGGCGCGGCGCGATCTGGAGGCGGCGTCGGAGTACACCGTGGCGCTTCAGGAGGCCGGCGCGCCGGCCGGTCTGGTGGCGTTCAACGCCCTCCCCGTCCGGTTGGCGCTGGCGACTCTGGATCGGGTCGAGAGGGAGGGATCCGGGGCGAAGATCTCGCGCGACGAGGTGTGGCAGATCGTAGCCAGCCTGGAACGCGCCCTCGACTCGGGGGAGCCGGCGGTCGTCACTCCGGCGAGCCAGACGGCGGCGGGTTGACGACGAGGTCGACGGTTCGAACCCGGACCTCGTAGACACCGGTCTCGATCATCCGCTCGAGCTCCTGAATCCGCGACCCGATCAGTCGCTCGAGTGCGTCGCGCTGCTCCTCCGGCGTGGCCGCGATCTCCTCCCTCATTCGGCGCAGCCTCAGCAGCAGCTTCTCCAGGTCGGCTGCGGTCATCCCGGGCGGCATGCCCTCGGCGGTGACGACCAGCTCGAACGGATGGAGCCAGCCATCGACCTCTCTCCAATCGCGCAGCGCGAGCTCGAAGGTGAACGGGCTCGCGGCCTCCCCGCCGGCGAGCGTGCCGTTCATCACCACCCGGCGGAGGAGATAGCTCGACGCATCGATGGAGAACCACCCGCGCTCCGGCGTGAAGTCGCCCTGCAGGCCCGCCCCGATCTCCTCGCTCAGGTCGAGGCCGGCGAAATCATCGACCCGGAGCACATGGACGTCCCTTCCGTCCACCGCCTCGGTTCCGTCCAGTCGGGCGCGCTCGGCCAGCAGCAGATAGGCGCCGTAGAAGTGGCCCCAGCGCGAGATCTCCCGGCCCTGCGTGGAGGTCAGCACGAAGATCGGGTGGCCCTCGAGGATCTCCTTCGCGAACTCGAGCGTGACCCGATAACCCAACGTCTCCTGCGTCACCGTGTAGCCGGAGATCTCCGCCGCCCGCTGCTCGTAGTCGTCGAAGGCGCGCAGGAAGATCTCGGTCGCCGTCTGCGCGGCCTGAGCCCTCGCCGTCCCCGGAGCGACAAGCGCGAGGGCGACGACGATGCCGGCGGCGGCGGGCCGGACGGCGGCCATCCGGGCGACATCGGTTCCGGGGGCACCGCGGCGTCGCGCAGCTGGAGATCGCGTCATCGGGCTCGCTCCTTTCCCGTCCGCCCGGGTAACCGAACTGGGCGGTTTCTCGCACCGATCCGGCCGAGATTTTAGCTTTACGCCTTCATTCCGACGCTCCGCGCCCGCGCGTAGCGGACGGCAGAGCGCCGCGCATCGGGGCCGGAGGCCCTGAGACACCGAGCCGATTCAGCCACGAGAGGTGCATGAGCACGCCGGTCGAGCAGATGGAAAGACGGGTCGAGCCGGATGAGTGGTTCGGGCTGACGCCCGCCGACCTGCTTTCCATGTACCGCACGATGTTCACTTCCCGCTCCATCGACGATCGCGAGATGGCGATGAAGCGGCAACAGAAGATCTTCTTCCAGATCAGCGGCGCCGGGCACGAGGCGGTGCTCACCGCGGCCGGCATGGCCACGCGCTCCGCCCACGACTGGTACTTCACCTACTATCGCGACCGCGCTCTCTGCCTCCAGCTCGGCGTCACGCCGTACGAGATGTTCCTGCAGGCGGTCGGGGCGGAGGAGGATCCGGCCAGCGGGGGCCGTCAGATGCCGTCGCACTTCGGGCACGTCGCCTACAACATCCCGTCCGCCTCCAGCCCGACGGGCACCCAGTTCCTGCAGGCGGTCGGGTGCGCGGAGGCCGGCGTGCGGGCGGCGCGGCTCGGCCTGGGGGATCGCGTGCGGTTCGAGGCGGACGAGGTCGTTCTCCTCTGTTCGGGGGAGGGCACGACTTCGGAAGGCGAGTTCTGGGAGTCGCTCAACACGGCCTCGAACCTGAAGCTGCCGGTGGTCTACCTGATCGAGGACAACGGATACGCGATCTCGGTCCCGGTGGATGTCAACACGGCCGGCGGGAGCATCTCGCGCCTGGTGGTCGGCTTCCCGGATCTGCTGATCCGCGAGGTGGACGGCACGGACCCGATCGCCTCCTACGGCGTGATGAGCGAAGCGGTGGCCTATTGCCGCGAGCGGCGCGGGCCGGCGCTGGTCCACGCCCGCGTGGTGCGGCCCTACAGCCACTCGATGTCGGACGACGAGCGGATGTACAAGCCGGAGCAGGAGCGCGAGGAGGAGAATAAGCGCGACCCGATCCGGAACTTCGGCCTCTTCCTCGTCCAGGAGGGGATCGCCACCGAGGACGAGCTCGAGCGGCTGCGGGAAGAGGTCATCGCTGAGGTGGCCGAGGCGGCCGACCGGGCGGCCGAGCGGCCGCAGCCCGGTCCGGAGACCGTCTACCGGCACGTCTTCTCGGCCGATGTCGACCCCTGCGGCCCGGCGTTCGAGACGGAGCCGCGGTTCGAGGGGGACCCGAAGACGACTGTGGACCTGCTCAACGCCTGCCTGCGCGACGAGATGGAGCGGGATCCGCGGATCGTGGTCTTCGGGCAGGACGTGGCCGACGTCAGCAAGGAGCGGTTCCTGGACGAGGTGAAGGGGAAGGGCGGCGTCTTCAAGGTGACGGCGGGCCTGCAGCGCGCCTTCGGGGCGGAGCGGGTCTACAACTCGCCCCTGGCCGAGGCGAACATCGTCGGCCGGGCGATCGGCATGGCTCTGCGCGGCATGAAGCCGGTGGTGGAGATCCAGTTCTTCGACTACATCTGGCCGGCCTTCCACCAGCTGCGCAACGAGATGGCCACGTACCGGTGGCGCTCGAACGGAGCCTTCACCTGCCCCGTGGTAGTACGGACCACCTACGGCGGCTACCTGGCCGGTGGCGCCATGTACCACTCGCAGACCGGGGCGACGCTGTTCACCCACACGCCCGGCATGCACGTGGTCTGCCCCTCCAACGCCCTGGATGCCAACGGGCTGCTGCGGACCTCGATCCGCTGCGAGGATCCGGTGCTCTTCCTCGAGCACAAGCACCTCTACCGGCAGCCGTACGCCAAGGCGGCCTATCCCGGCCCCGACTTCATGATCCCGTTCGGCCGGGCCGAGATCGTCCAGCCGGGTGCCGACCTCACGCTCGTCACCTACGGGGCCCTGGTCGAGCGCTCCCGGAAGGCGTGCCGCCAGCTCGAGAAGGAGGGACGGCCGGTCGACGCGGAGATCATCGACCTGCGCACCCTGAATCCCCTCGACATGGCCACGGTGGCGGCCTCCGTCCGGCGCACCAACAAGGTGCTGGTGGCCTACGAGGACGCGAAGTCGTTCGGCTTCGGCGCCGAGATCGCGGCACGGATCGCCGACGAGGTCTTCGAGTGGCTGGACGGGCCGGTTCGCCGGCTCGCCTCGACGGACACGTTCGTCGGCTATGCCCCCCGGCTGGAGGACGCCATCCTCCCGCAGGTCGAGGAGATCGCCGAGGCGATCGCCGAGCTCGCGGCGTATTGAGCGAGGGCGCGGCCGACCGCCGCGCGCCGGCCGGCTCGCCCGACGAGCCCGCGGGTGGAGAGGAAGGCGACGGACCGAGCTTCGAGCGGTTCGCGGACCGGGTGCCGCTGATCGGCGACTTCGGCTATCGCCTGGCGGCCGAGACAGCCTCCGCGGTCGAGCTCGCGGCGCCTGTGCCGCCCTCCGTGCTGCAGGTGGACGGGCGGGTGCACGGCGGACTGCTCGCCACCCTGGCCGATACGGCCGGTGCCTACCTCCTGTACCGCACGCTGCCGCCCGGCCGATCGATGGCCAGCATCGAGTTCAAGCTGAACTTCGTGCGGGCGGCGGTGGCCGGTGCCGGCGAGCTGCATGCGACCGCCCGGCTGGTCAAGAGCGGGCGCTCGGTGAGCCTGTGCGACATCGAGGTGGTCCAGGGCGGCGAGCTGGTCGCCAAGGGCCTGTTCACCTACCTCCTGCTGGAGCCGGGCGCCTAGTCCCGGCTCTCGCGCCTCCTCCGGCGCCAACGCCGCAGGTCGCGAACGAGCTCCGCCCGGCTCACCGCGGGGCCGCACCGCTCGAGGTACTCTCCGTACGCGTCGAAGTGCGGCATTGCGTTGCGGCGATCGATCCACTCGGGCCGCAGCCCGTGCCGCCGCCCCCAGTCGAGCAGCTCGTCGAGGGAGCGGTCGCTGTAGACGTGGCACATGCGATCGCCCCGCTCGACGCCCAATCGGGGGAGATCCCGGGGTGCGGAATGGTAGTGGTATTTGATCACGGCCCGACGAATCTCCCCTCGACTTCCCCGGATCACAAGCCATTGCGGCGCCGCACCGGTACGGCGGTGTTGCCCGCATCGCGCTCCGGCGGAAGATTGCCGCCCTGTCGAAGGCGGCCGAAACGCAGGAGGCTGGATGAGGACGCTGAGTCGCAGGGAGATGTTGCGGGCCGCGCTTCCCGGCCGGGAGCGCGCTCGCGAGGCCGGTACCGCGGAGGCACGGACCCGGGCGGTGAGAGACGCCGACGGGCGAGCGGCGCGGGACGCCGCCGCCCGGCGGAGGAAGCCCTCCGCCGGTCTGACGGAGCAGCAGGCGAGGGAGCTGGCCGACCGGATTCTCGGGATGAGCGGGGCCGACGAAGCGGAGGTCGCCCTCCGAAGCGGACGGCAGTTCAACACCCGGTTCGCGGTCAACCGCGTGACCACCGCCGGCGAGTCGGAGGACGTGACGGCGCGCATCACGGCGCGGTTCGGGAAGCGATCCGGCAGTGTGACGACGAACGCGCTCGACGACGAGGGCCTTCGCGGGGCGGTCGCGAGCGCCGAGGAGCTCGCCCGGCTGGCGCCGGAGAATGCGGAGCAGCTGCCGCTCATGGGGCCGCAGACGTACGCGCCGTCGCAGGGCTACTTCGAGGAGACCGCCGAGCTGGACGCCGGGAAGCGGGCGGACGTCGCGGCCGAGGCCATCGGGGCGACCCGGGAGGCCGGTAGCCTGGAGGCGGCCGGGTTCCTCGAGTGCTCGGCCGGCTCGTCCGCGCTGGCGAACTCGGCCGGCCTGTTCGGCTTCCACGCCAGCACGACGTTCGAGTACTCGGTCACGGTCCGGACGGAGGACGGGACGGGCTCCGGCTGGGCCGGCCGGGGCGGGCGCGACTGGGGCGAGGTGGACGCCGACGGCCTGCACCGCCGTGCGATCGAGAAAGCGATCCGGTCCCGCGATCCGAGGCCGCTCGAGCCCGGGACCTACACCGTCGTGCTCGAGCCGGAGGCCGTGTCGGATCTGGTCGGGTTGCTCGCCTTCTCCCTCAGCGCCCGCTCCGCCGACGAGGGACGGAGTGCCTTTTCGGCCACCGGAGGCGGCACGAAGATCGGGGAGCAGATCGTCGATCCGAGGGTCACGCTGCTGAGCGATCCGGCCGAGCTGGGCGCAGCCCCGTTCGCCGGCGCGGGCGGTTTCGGAGGCTTCGGCGGGTTTGGAGGCTTCGGCTCCGACGACTCGGGGCTCGCGCTCGGCCGTCAGCTGTGGGTGGAGAACGGCGTGCTGCGGAACCTCTACTACTCCCGCTACTGGGCGGAGAAGCAGGGCGCGCGCCCGAGCGGTTTCCCCAGCACGCTGATCATGCCGGGCGAGGACCGGTCGCTCGAGGAGCTGATCGCTTCGACCGAGCGGGGCGTTCTCGTCACCCGGTTCTGGTACATCCGCGCGATCGACCCGCGCACCGTCTCCTACACGGGGCTGACCCGAGACGGGAACTTCACGATCGAGAACGGCCAGATCTCCCATCCGGTCAACAACTTCCGCTGGAACGACTCTCCCCTCTCCGTCCTCGGCCATCTGGAGGCGATGAGCCGGCCGGTGCGGGTCTCCGCCAGCCGGATCGTGCCGGCGATCCGCTCGAGCCGTTTCACCTTCAGCAGCGTGTCGGAGGCCGTATGATGGAGCGTCGCGACTTCGTGAAGAGCTCGGCGATGGCAGCCGGCGTGGTCGCGCTCGTCAGACCGCCCCTGTCCGGTGCCGCTCCGTGGGTCGGTCGATCCCCCGCGGCCGCGAGCCCGTCGCCGCGGGCGGTGAGCCCGCCTCCGCCGGCCGTCGATCCGGCGACCCGAGACCTCCTCATGGAGGCGCTCGACGCCGCCACCTCGGCGGGCGCCCAGTACGCCGACGCGCGCGTCGGACTCTACCTCAACCAGCGGGTCGGCACGCGGGAGGAGAGGGTCACCAACGTGAGCGAGACCCGCTCCCTGGGGCTCGGGGTGCGGGCGCTGGTGAACGGCAGCTGGGGGTTCGCCGCCGTGGCCGAGCTGAGCCGCGAGGCGGCGGGGCGCGCCGGCCGGCAGGCGGCCGCCACCGGCGCCGCCAACGCGCGGGTCGAGCGCTCTCCGGTCACGCTCGCGCCCGTCGAGGCTTATGGCGAGGTCAGCTGGGCGAGCGCCTACGAGATCGATCCGTGGGAGATCCCGGTCGAGGACAAGGCGGAGCACCTGCTCGCCCTCAATCGGCTGGCGATGGGCACCTCCGGCGTCAGCTTCGTGACGTCGAGCCTCCACTTCGTGAAGATCGAGACCACCTCGGCCACCACGGACGGCACGATCGCGGCGCAGCGGATCATCCGCACGAACCCCGACATGTCGATCACGGCCGTCGCGCCCGACCGCAGCGACTTCCAGAGCCGCTCGGAGGTGCTGGATCCGGCCGGCCGGGGGTGGGAGTACATCCGGGACCAGATGACGCCGGAGGCGGTGGAGGTCTGGGCCTCGGAGGCGGTGCAGAAGCTCTCGGCCGTCCCGGTGGAGCCGGGAGCCTACGACCTCGTGCTCCACCCGTCGCACCTCTGGCTGACGATCCACGAGTCGATCGGCCATCCCACCGAGCTGGACCGGGCGCTCGGATACGAGGCGAACTATGCCGGCACCAGCTTCCTGGCGCCGCCCGCCGAGGTGCTCGGCCGGCTGAGGTACGGGCCCGATTTCATGCAGATCGTCGGCGAGCGCACCTCCCCCGGCGGGCTGGCCACCATCGGCTGGGACGAGGAGGGCGTGAAGGCGGAGGAGTGGCCGCTGATCGAGGACGGGATCTTCGTCGACTACCAGACGACCCGCGAGCAGGCGGGCTGGATCTCCGATCTCACCGGCGTGAGGCGGAGCCACGGCTGCGCCCATACCCAGTCCTGGGCCGACATTCCCTTCCAGCGCATGCCGAACGTGAACCTGCTGCCCGCCCGGGAGGAGATCTCCCAGGATGACGTGATCGGGGCCACCGACGACGGGATCTACATCGAGAGCCGCGGTTCCTACTCGATCGATCAACAGCGGTACAACTTCCAGTTCGGCGGCCAGGTGTTCTGGGAGATCAAGGGCGGCAAGAAGACGCGGATGCTGAAGGACGTCGCCTACCAGGCCCGCACGACCGACTTCTGGAACGCCATGGACATGATCGGCGGGCCGGAGACCTATTACGTGGGCGGCAGCTTCTACGACGGCAAGGGCCAGCCCGGCCAGGTCAACGCGGTCTCGCACGGCTGTCCGGTGGCTCGCTTCCGGCAGATCAACGTCCTCAACACCGGCGGATCGGACTGACGGCCTCTCAACAAACCACACCGACGTCTTCCGGGCCGAGCCGCCCGCACCGCCGGGCGGACCCGCAGACGCGGACGTAACGGAATGACCTTCGAGATCGCGCTCATCTTCGCGATTCTGCTCGTCTGCCTCATCCTCTTCGTCGGCGGTTGGATCCGGATCGACCTCGTCGCCCTGCTGGTGCTCGCCGGCCTGGCGATGAGCGGGCTGGTGACGCCGCGCGAGGCGCTTTCCGGGTTCTCCAGTCCGGCGGTCGTCACTGTCTGGGCGATGTTCATCCTCAGCGGCGGTCTGACCCGGACGGGCGTCGCCGGCATTCTGGGCGAGCAGGTCGTGAAGGTGGCCGGCCGGGGGGAGCTCCGGCTCGTCGTCGTCATCATGCTCGTTTCCGGCGTGCTCTCGGCGTTCATGAACAATGTCGGCGTCGCCGCCCTTCTGCTCCCGGTCGTGATGGACATCTCCCGCAGCACCGGCACCTCGCCCTCCCGGCTGCTCATGCCTCTCGCCTACGCGTCGCTGCTGGGCGGCCTGACGACCCTGATCGGCACCCCTCCCAACATCCTGGTCTCGGAAGCGCTGCGGGATCAGGGCCTGCGGCCGTTCGGGCTGTTCGACTACACCCCGGTGGGCGGCTTCGCGATGCTGACCGGAACGCTGTTCGTGGCGCTGATCGGCCGGCGGCTGCTTCCCACCCGCGATCCCGCGACGGCGTCGGGCGCTGCGCCGCCGGCCGCCGCCGAGGTCGGGGTGCCGCCGATCGAAGCCAACCAGACGCTCGGGCGCGAGCTCGAGCCGGGCCGGGCGCCGGCGGACCTGGAGGAGCTATACGAGCTGCACGAGGAGCTGTTCACGATCGCCGTCTCCCGCGGCTCGCCGCTGGCCGGCAAGCCGCTGGCCGAGAGCCGGCTCGGGGCCGCGCTCGACCTGAACGTGATCGCCATCATCCGGGACGGTCATACCAAGACCGCGCCGGGGCCCGAGGAAGTGCTGCAGCCGGGCGACCGGCTCCTCGTTCAGGGGCGGCCAGAGCGCCTGGCGGAGTTTCGCGGCCGGAGGCAGCTGGAGTTCGCGGCCGACAGCCTGGCGGTGGAGCGGCTGACCTCGGCCGACGTCGACCTGGCGGAGGCCGAACTGGTGGCGGGCGCGCCATTTCTCGACCGATCGCTGCGGGAGATCGACTTTCGCAGCGCCTACGGCCTGAGCGTGCTGGCGATCGAGCGCGAGGGAGCCCCGGACCGCCGGGTGCGGCCGGATCACCGCCTGCGCGCCGGCGACCGCCTGCTCGTTCAGGGTCCGGCGGATCGGCTCGAGGTGCTGCGACGCGAGCCCGGCGTCGTGGTGTCGCCCGCGGAACGGGCGACGCTCTACCGGCTGGCGGAGCGGCTGTTCGTCGTGCGTGTGCCGGCCGACTCGATGCTGGCCGGCCGATCCCTGGCCGAGAGCCGGCTCGGCGGAGCGTTTGGCCTCTCGGTGCTGAGCATCCTGCGCGAGGGGACGGTGCAGCCGATGCCGGATCCCGATGAGAAGCTGAGGGCGGGCGACGCCCTGATCGTCTCCGGCCGTCCGGAGGACATGGAGGCGATCGAAACGCTTCGCGAGCTGAAAATCGAGCGCGCTGGCGAGGGAAGCCTGGAGGCGCTGCGCTCGGAGCGCGTCGGTCTGGTCGAGGCGGTGCTCGCCCCGCGCACCAGGCTGGCCGGCTCCAGCCTCCGGCAGCTCCATTTCCGCGAGAAATACGGGCTGACGGCGCTCGCCATCATGCGGCAGGGCGAGGTGCTGCGCGCCGGGGTAGCCGACATCGCGCTCCGCTTCGGGGACGCCCTGCTGCTCTACGGCCCCGCCGAGCGTCTCCGCCTCCTCGGCGAGGAGCCGGACTTCCTCGTGCTGACCCGGGCCGCGCAGGAGGCCCGGCGGACGGAGAAGGCTCCGCTCGCTGCTGCGCTGATGGCCGCGGTGATCCTGCCGGTCCTGCTCGGCTGGCTGCCGATCTACATCGCCGGCGTGGCGGGGGCCTCGCTGATGGTGCTGACGGGCTGCCTGACGATGGAGGAGGCGTACCGGGACATCGAGTGGCCGGCCGTCTTCCTGATCGCCGGCATGCTGCCGCTCGGCATCGCGCTCGACCAGACGGGCGCGGCAGCCCTGGTGGCCAACACCGTGGTGAACTCGGTCGGACGCTTCGGCCCGATCGCCGTGATGGCGGCCCTCTTCCTCCTCACTTCGGCGGGCACCCAGATCATCCCGACGGCGGCCCTCGTCGTCCTGATGGCGCCGATCGTTCTCGGCACGGCGGCCGGGATGGGAATCTCCCCGTACACCCTGATGATGACGGTCGCCATGGCGGCCTCGGCCAGCTTTGGCAGCCCGGTCTCCCACCCCGCGAACGTGCTGGTGATGGGCCCCGGCGGGTACAAGTTCACCGACTACATGCGGGTCGGCCTGCCGCTGACGCTGGTGGTGTTCCTCACGGTGATGCTGGTGACGCCGTGGTTCTGGGCTCCCTGATGGCCCGGGCCCGGCCGCGGCGTGCCCTCCCGCCAGCCCGCTTCGTGGATCGCCGGAGCCTGCCGGCGCTGGCCGGCCGATGATCGCGCCGTTTCTCCCCGCGGCGCTGGCCGGCCGATGATCGCGCCGTTTCTCCTCGTGGCGATCGCCGTGGTGCTGCTGCTCGCCTACTGGCGTCCCGGGGTCGGGATCGTCGCCGGGGTGCTCGTCCTGCTGCTCCTGCCGGGACGCTGGTGGCGCTGGCGGACACGGCGCTTTCGCCGCGCCTTGCGGATGCTGAAGGCCGGGCAGCCCGCCGAGGCCCGTACGGAGCTCGAGCGCTTTCTCGCCGAGGTCGAGGGCGACCCCGGCTTCGAGCGCTGGCAGCCACTGTTCAATCTGGGAAGGCGGTACTCGTATCCGGGCGCGGCCCACGCCAACATCGGCGTCGCCTGGCTCCACCAGGGAGCTCCCACGGAGGCCCTCCGCCATTTCCTGATCGCGGGCCGGCTGGACGAGAGCTCGGCGCAGGCGGCCTTCGGCGAAGCGGCGGCACGGCGCCGGCTCGGGCAGCTGCCCGAGGCCGAGAAGGCGGCGGAGCGGGCGACGGAGCTGCGGCCGAGCTACCTTCCGGCTCGCCTCCTCCTGGCCGCCATCCGCCGCGAGCGCGGCGACGACCGGGGAGCGGCCGAGCTTCTCGGGCCGCTGTCGGAGGAGGGAGGCGATCCCGAGCCGCTGATACGCGAGATGCTGTCTCAGTGGGAAGGGGCCGGGCCGGGAGACCGCGAACCATGAAGCCGGAGGCGAATGCGATGCGACATCGACCGAGCCCCTCTTCCGTGCGCCTCCGCCGGTGGGCGGTGGTGTGGTCGCTCTCCGCCGCCGCGCCGATCCTGGCCACGCCGGGGCCGGCGGAGGCCCAAACCTCCCGGCCCGAGTGGGCGATCTCCGTGCACGGCGGGGCCGGGACGGCACGGCCGGAGGACATGGGCAGCGACCGCGAGCGTCAATTCCGTGACAAGCTGACCGAGGCGCTCGACGCGGGTGGCCAGGTGCTGGCGGCCGGAGGCAGCGCCCTCGACGCGGTGGAGGCCGCCCTCCGGATTCTGGAGGACTCCCCGCTGTTCAACGCCGGCAAGGGGGCCGTGTTCACGCACGACGGGCGGAACGAGCTCGATGCCTCGATCATGGACGGCTCCACCCTGATGGCGGGAGCCGTGGCCGCCGTGCACCACGTCAAGAACCCGATCACCCTCTCCCGGCTCGTGATGGAGGCCTCGCCCCACGTCCTGCTGGCCGGCGATGGCGCCGAGGAGTTCGCCCTCGAGCAGGGGGTCGAGCTCGTGCCCGCGTCCTACTTCTTCACCGAGTCCCGCTGGCAGTCGCTGCAGCGGGCGCTGGAGGCGGAGCAGCGGGCGGAGGCGGCCGACGGAGCGCTCGGTGAGCAGGGCACGGTGGGCGCCGTGGCGCTGGATCGGGAGGGGAACCTCGCGGCCGGCACCTCGACCGGCGGTCGCAACAACAAGCGCTACGGGCGCATCGGCGATTCGCCGATCGTCGGAGCGGGGACCTACGCCGACAACGCCGCCTGCGCCGTCTCGGGCACGGGCCACGGCGAGTACTTCATTCTCAACGCCGTCGCCTACGACATCTGCGCCCGGGTGGGGTACCTGGAGGAGACCATCCACGACGCGGCGGAGTACGTGGTGATGGGCTTGCTGGCGGAGCAGAGCGCCGACGGCGGCGTGATCGCCATGGATCCGGAGGGCAACGTCGCGATGCCGTTCAACACCTCCGCCATGCTGCGGGGGTACCTGCGGGCCGGCGGGGAGCCGGAGGTGGCGATCTTCCGGGAGTAGGGGCGGCTTCCGGGAGTCAGCTAGGCGTCGCCCTGGAGGCCCGGTTCCCTCCTAGCCGTCGTGCTGGCCGTGGTCGTGCCCGCCTGCCTTCTCCGGCTCGGGATGATGCTGCGCCGGCGCGCCCTCCGCCGGCATGCCCTCGCCCGCAGCGCCCTCCGCCGGCATCTCCTCAGCGCCCTCGGCGGGCATGCCGCCCATGCCGGGCATCTGCAAGTCATCCATCGTCTGGGTGCCGTGACCGTGCCCGCCGCCGTGGCCGTGCCCCTCCATGCGATCAGGCGCCGTGATCGTGTTGTTGAGGTCGAGCACGTAGTCCGGGTCGTTCGGGTCGTACGCCGGCCACTCGTCGTCCCCGGTGAGCGTCACCACGCCTCCGAGCGCGCCCATGCCCATGTCGGGGGCGGGGATGTCGAGCGGGTTCTCGTACTCGACGATGATCTCGTACTCGTGGTCCTGGTAGATTTTCTTCCCGAGCTGCAGCAGGAACTTGGAGCTGGGCAGTCCCACCACCCGGCCCGACTCGTTGACGTCGGGCTCCGCCCGCCAGAGCACGTCGCCGGTGGTGACGTCCTCGAACCGCAGCTCGGTGGCGTAGTCGTGCACGTGCCCGCCGATGCCCAGGATACGGGCGTCGACGGCAGGTCGCACGCGGTAGCGCCGCTCGGTGTGGCCCGGCGGCACCTCGAAGTCCTTCACGTCCGTGAAGCCCATGACGTCTACGTAGAACGGGTAGACGGCCCGCGGCGAGATGAGGCCCTCGTCGGCCCGGCTGTAGAGGATCTTGAAGTGCAGGTAGACGTCCTCGTAGTCCTCGTCGAGCGGGTTGCCGAACATGGTCGCGATCAGGATCCGGCCGTCCTTCTCCAGCGGGTAGCCGAGGATGCTCGGGATCTCCTCCTTCTGGGTCTCCCGGCCGGCGGCCAGGATGCGGCGGGAGATCGGTGAGAACAGCTCGCGGTTGTCCGGATCGATCAGGTTGATGTGGTGGAGAAGGTCGGGCGGCAGCATCTCGCCGTCGCCGCTCCGAATCTCCCACTCGAAGCCGTGCATGTAGGCGTCGAACGGAACTTTCGCCCACTGCATCGGGAGGCGGATGTGCGCGCCGGCCGCCGCGAGGTCCACGGGGCCGATCACGAACTCGAGCGCTCCCTCGCCGGGGTGGTCGATCACGGTCAGGCTCTCATCCCGGTCGACAGTGACCGCCGGGGCCTCCGGGCCGCAGGCGGCCGTGCTCACGGCCAGCGACAGGGCGAGGACGGTGAGGGGCGTGCGGACAGCTTGGTCAGGTATGAATCGCATCGGACAAACTCGTTCGGCTGGAAAGGGTGGCCTTCGGAAGCCGGGCCTACCCGTCAGGGAGGCGGAACGTCGAAGAACGTGTAGTTCTTGGCGATGAACTCGGCCCACTCGTCCGGGACCTCGTCATCCGGGAAGATCGCCTCCACGGGGCACTCCGGCACGCAAGCGCCGCAGTCGATGCACTCCTCGGGGTGGATGTAGTACATGTCCTCCCCCTCGTAGATGCAGTCGACCGGGCAGACGTCGACGCACGAGGCGTCCTTGGTGTCGATGCAGGGTTGCGTGATGATATAGGTCATCGGGTTCCGATCGCCTTCGTCGGTGTCCTGGTCCGGCCGGGATTCGATGCCCCTACCGGCGGGTGAGAATACCGTGGACACAACCGTTCTGCAACCGAGTATCGGACATGGTGTTTCGGTGGACGACCACCTCTTGCCGGGGTATGTTCAAAAGTTGCATCCGGACCGGTCCGGGGGCCGCAGGGCCGCCCGTCGTGCCGGTTCGGCAGGATGACTCGCGTGCCTCGTCTCCCGCGCTGGCTGGCCGGACGACGGGGCTTCGGCGTCGAAGGAGCGGATGAAGCGTCGAAGGAGCGGATGAAGAGTCTAACGGTCTTGGCAGCGGAATCCGGAGGCAACGGCGCGGCGTTCTGGCCCGCCCGCAAACCGGAGTGGCTGAAGGTCCGTGCGCCCGGGGGTGCCAACTACCGCCGGCTCAAGACGCTGATGCGGAGCGGCGAGCTGCATTCGGTGTGCGAAGAGGCGCACTGCCCGAACATCGGAGAGTGCTGGGAGGCGGGAACCGCCACCTTCCTCATCATGGGGGAGATCTGCACGCGGAACTGTCCATATTGCGCCATCGCCCACGGCCGTCCGGAGGAGCTGGACGAGGACGAGCCGCGGCGCGTGGCCGAGGCGGTGGCTCTCCTGGAGCTGAACCACGTGGTCATCACCTCGGTGGACCGGGACGATCTTCCCGATGGCGGGGCGCGGATCTTCGCGGACGTCATCCGGCAGATCCGGGTGCGGCAGCCCGACTGCTCGCTCGAGGTGCTCACGCCGGACTTCCGCGGCCGCCGGGCGTCGATCCGGACCGTGCTGGACGCGGGACCCGAGATCTTCAACCACAACATGGAGACGGTGCGGAGGCTGCACAGGACCGCCAGGCCCGGAGGCCGGTACGAGCGGTCGCTTCGGGTCCTCGCCGACGCGCGGGAGATGGACGACCGAGTGCTGATCAAGACGGGGATCATGCTCGGCCTCGGCGAGGCGCCCGATGATGTGCTCGAGCTCATGCACGACGCGGTGGCGGCCGGCGTTCAGATCCTCACGCTGGGCCAGTACCTGCGGCCGTCCGTCGAACACCTGCCGATCGCGCGCTACGCGACGCCCGAGGAGTTCGCCGACTGGAAGCGGATCGGCGAGGAGCTGGGCCTGCTGCACGTGGAGAGCGGCGCGCTGGTCCGGAGCAGCTATCATGCGCGCGAGCAGGTGGAGGAGCTGAGGGCCCGCGCCGCGTCGCTGGCCTGAGGGCCGACGCCGGCCGCTGGCCTGAGGGCCGGCGCCGGTCGCTCGGAAACAGGGCGTCGAGGCAGGGGATCCCGACGATCATGGCTACCAAAGCGAGACAGGCGCAGGGGAGCGCGATTCCGGAGAAGCCGCCACGACCGAGCGGTCGGGTCGAAGCGGCGGCGGAGTCGGGTCTTCTAGACACCCTCGGCCTGGAGGCCGCGGAGCTGAAGGAGATCCTGCGCCTGATGATCCGGTCGCGACGGTTCGAGGAGAAGTGCGCCGAGTCCTATCAGCTGGGGAAGATCGGCGGCTTTCTCCACCTCTACATCGGCCAGGAGGCGGTCGCCGCCGGCGCGATCACGGCGCTGCGGGAGGACGACTACGTGATCTCCGCCTACCGGGAGCACGCCCAAGCGCTCGTGCGCGGGATCTCGACCCGGGCCGTGATGGCGGAGCTCTACGGCCGGGTCGACGGCTGCTCGAAGGGGATGGGTGGCTCGATGCACCTGTTCGACCGCTCCGTGAACTTCCTCGGCGGCCACGCGATCGTCGGCTCCCACCTTCCGATCGCCGCCGGCGTCGGCTACGCGATCCGCTACTGGGGTGGCGATCAGGTATGCCTGTGTTTCTTCGGCGACGCGGCGGTGAACATCGGCGCCTTCCACGAGGCGCTGAACATGACGGCGAAGTGGAAGCTGCCGGTGATCTGGGTCATCGAGAACAACGCCTACGGGATGGGCACGGGGATCCGCCGCTCGGCCGCGGTCTCCGAGCTCGTCGACCGCGCCTGTGCCTACGAGGGCACGCACTCCGCCCAGGTGGACGGAATGAACGTCCTGGAGGTCCGGGCCGCGGTCGGGGAGGCGGTCCGGATCGCCCGCCAGGAGAAGCGACCGTCGCTCATCGAGGCGATCACTTACCGCTTCGTGGGGCACTCGATGGCCGATCCCTCGCACGGGACCTACCGCACGCGCGAGGAGGTGGAAGAGTGGCGGGAGGATGATCCGATCCTGTCGTTCAGCGACCGGCTGATCGACGCCGGCCGGCTGAGCCCGGACGAGTACGAGCGGATGGACCGCGAGGCGATCGCGGAGGTGGAAGAGGCGGCCGAGTTCGCGGACGCCAGCCCGCCTCCCGATCCGGGCCACATCTACGGCCTCGTTTACTCGGATGAGTACGCTCACGGGGCGGACCGGAGGGATTCGTGGCGGTGATCACCTACCGCGAGGCCCTGAACCAGGCGCTTCGCGAGGAGATGGCCCGGGATGAGAGCGTCTTCCTGATCGGGGAGGAGGTGGGAGAGTACGACGGCGCCTACAAGGTCTCGAAGACCCTGCTGGCGGAGTTCGGGGAGTGGCGCGTGAGGGATACGCCGATCGCCGAGCTCGGCTTCGCCGGCCTCGGCGTCGGTGCGGCGATGGCCGGCCTGCGTCCGATCGTGGAATTCATGACCTGGAACTTTGCGCTGCTGGCGATCGACCAGGTGATCAACAGCGCGGCCAAGCTCTACCAGATGTCGGGCGGGCAGTACAACGTGCCGATCGTGTTTCGCGGCCCGGGAGGCGCGGCGCTCATGCTGGCCGCCCAGCACTCCCAGGCGCCCGAGCCTTGGCTCGCCTATGTCCCCGGCCTCAAGGTCTGCTCGCCGGCCACGCCCTACGACGCGAAGGGGCTGCTCAAGTCGGCCGTGCGCGACAACGACCCGGTCGTGCTCATCGAGGGCGAGCTTCTCTACAACATCAAGGGAGAGGTGCCGGACGACGAGGAGATCCTGGTGCCGATCGGTTCGGCGGACGTGAAGCGCCCCGGCGAGGACCTCACGATCGTCGCCTACGGGAAGATGGTGCACGAGGCGTTGCGGGCCGCCGAGGTCCTGGCCACCGACGATGAAGTCGAGGCCGAGGTGATCGACCTCCGCTCCGTGCGGCCGATCGACGTGCCGACGGTGATCGACTCGGTTCGGAAGACGAATCGGGCGCTGGTGGTGGAGGAGGGATGGCCGGTGGCGAACATCGGCGCCCAGCTGGTGGACGACATCCAGCGCGAGGCGTTCGATGAGCTGGACGCGCCGATCGCCCGGGTGGCGGGCCTCGACGTCCCGATGCCGTACGCCCGGAACCTCGAGAAGCAGGTCCTGCCTTCGGCGGACGACATCCTCGCGGCGGCCCGCCGAGTCTGCTATATCGCATGACGATATGATAGGCGTCCGATATGCGATCTGCTCGGCGATAACCGCGTGCCCCGTGCTTGGTTGCCCCCGCGGTTAAGGGATAGCGCCTAGATGCCCACCAAGGTCGTGATGGCCCAGCTCAGCCCGACGATGGAAGAGGGCAAGCTGATCGAGTGGAAGATCTCCGAGGGGGACGCGGTGGCCCAGGGCGACATCGTGGCCGAGATCGAGACCGACAAGGCGAACATGGACGTGGAGGCGCTGGGTGGCGGCGTGCTCCGGAAGATCCTCGTCGAGGCCGGAGCGACGGTGCCGGTGGGGACGCTGATCGGGATCATCGCGGAAGCGGACGAGGACATCGGGCCGCTGCTCGCCGAGGCGGCCTCCGCGCCGTCGGTGGAGGCCGCGAAGGAGCCCGCCGACGAGAAGGCGGCCGTGGAGGCTGCGGGGCCGGTCGAGGCAGAAGCGCCCCCGGAGGCGGAGGTGCCTGCGGAGGCGGAGGTGCCTGCGGAGGCCAAGGAGCGGGCGAAGCCCGGGGAGGGGCGCGCGGAGGCTGAAGGTCGGGTGCGTGCGTCGCCGGTGGCCAGGAAGATGGCCGCCGAGCTGGGGGTCGATCTCGGTGCGATCGCGGGGACGGGCCCGGGAGGCCGGATCGTCAAGGCGGACGTGGAGGCGGCCGCCGCGGCCGGTGTCCCGTCTCCGCCGGTGGCGGCCGGTGCCGGCGTCGCGGCCGGCGAGCCGCGGCTCCGCGATGAGCGGGTGGAAGCGAGCCAGATGAGAAAGGCGATCGCTCGTCGGCTCGCCCAGTCGATCGGTCCGGTGCCGCACTTCTCCCTCACCACCGAGATCGACATGGGCCGTGCGCTGGAGATGCGGGCGGAGCTGAACGCGCGGGCCGAGGGCTTCAAGATCGGGGTGAACGACCTCCTGCTGAAGGCCGCCGCCGAAGCGCTGGTCCGTCATCCGGCGGTCAACGCCTCCTGGGACGGCGATGCGATCCAGCGGCACGGGCGCGTCGACCTCGGGATCGCGGTGGCGGTGGAGGACGGCCTGATCACACCCGTGCTCCGGGACGCGGACCGAAAGGGCCTGCGGTTGATCGCCGAGGAAGCAGCCCGGCTCGTCGAGCGCGCCCGGGAACGCAAGCTGCTTCCCGAGGAGTACCAGGGAGCTACCTTCTCGGTGAGCAATCTCGGGATGTTCGGGATCGACGAGTTCACGGCGGTCATCAACCCGCCCGAGGCCGGCATCCTGGCGATCGGAGCGACGCAGGAGAAGCCCGTCGTCCTGGACGGTCAGGTCGTGGTGCGACGTCGGCTGCGGGTGACAATGTCGTGCGACCATCG
The DNA here is from genome assembly GCA_964510615.1 of uncultured Gemmatimonadota bacterium. Classification (GTDB taxonomy): domain Bacteria; phylum Gemmatimonadota; class Gemmatimonadetes; order Palauibacterales; family Palauibacteraceae. Next base: position 10,170 of record CAZEBA010000030.1, on the reverse strand, counting down.
GGTCGTCGATGGGGCCACCGGGGCCCGCTTCCTGGCCACGTTCAGGGAAATGCTCGAGAATCCGCTCGCGATGATTCTGTGAGCCCAGGAGTACAAAAGACCAGGCAGGAACACCGCTTTACGTCAGGGTAAAGCAGCGGACGGCGGCAACGGCCGAGCCGCGAGGAGCGAGGCGACCGGATGTCTGAATGGTACAACGTGGTGGTGATCGGAGCAGGGCCCGGCGGGTACGTGGCCGCGATTCGGGCCGCGCAGTTGGGTCTGAAGACCGCCTGCGTCGAGGCCGGCGGCTACGAGGGTGGCCTGGGGGGCACGTGCCTGAACTGGGGCTGCATCCCGGCCAAGGCGCTCCTGGAGAGCGCCGCCCTCGCGCAGACGCTCAAGACGCAAGGGGCCGAGTTCGGCGTGCGGCCGGTAGAGGTCGAGTACGACATGGGTGCCGCCGTGGATCGCAGCCGCTCGATCAGCGAGAAGCTCAGCAAGGGCGTGGCGTACCTGTTCAAGAAGAACGGCGTGGAGTCCGTGGCCGGGCACGGGCGGCTGACGCCCGAGAAGGACGTGGTCGTCGAGCCGGCCGAACCAGGCGGCGAGCCGCGCGTCCTCGATGCGAGGCACGTGATCGTGGCGACCGGGGCGGTGATGAAGACGTTCCCGGGCTTCGAGCTCGACGGCGAGAAGGTGATCGGCAGCCGCGAGGCTCTGGCGCTCAAGGAGCTCCCTGCCCGGATGGTGATCGTGGGTGCCGGCTTCGTCGGTGTCGAGTTCGCGGACGTCTTCAACGCGTTCGGCGTCGAGGTGACGCTCGTCGAGGCGCTGGAGACGCTGGTTCCGCTCGAGGATCCGGAGATCGGCAAGACGCTGGCGCGGTCGTTCAAGAAGCGCGGCATCGAGGTCCGGACCGGTACGATGGTGAAGGAGCTGGACCGCGAGGCCACGCCGATGTTGCTCACCGTCGAGTCCTCGAAGGGCGAGGAGCGGATCGAGACCGACCAGGTTCTGATGGCCGTCGGCCGGAAACCGGTGCTGGACGGTATCGGGCTCGAGGAGGCCGGCGCACGGGTGGAGGATGGCTTCATCGCCATCGATCCGTACTGCCGTACCAGCGCCGACACGGTATACGCGGTCGGCGATGTGGCCGGTCCGCCGATGCTGGCGCACAAGGGCTCGCACGAGGGCATCGTGGCGGCGGAGCACATCGCCGACCTCGAGCCGCATCCGCTGCGCTACGACAACATTCCGAGCGTCGGCTACTGTCATCCGGAGATCGCCAGCATCGGGCTGAGCGAACCGGCCGCCCTCGAGGCCGGTCACGAGGTGAAGGTCGGCAAGTTCCCGCTCGGCGCCCACGGCCGGGCGCTCACCGCCGGGCACAACGAGGGCTTCATCAAGATCGTGGCCGATGCGAAGTACGGAGAGATTCTCGGCGTGCACATGATCGGCCACAACGTGAGCGAGCTGATCGCCGAGGCCGGGGTCGCCCGGATGCTGGAGGCGACGCTCGACGAGGTGGCGGCGCACGCCCACGCGCACCCGAGCATGGCGGAGGCGGTGATGGAGGCGGCATTCGCGACCCTGGGGCGCGCGATCCATGTTTGAACCCGACTGGCCGATATCCTCGTGACCGTCACGCCTTTACCCGATCGCTTTACCCCCGGGAAGCGCGTCGCAGGTCGGCGCGTCACGGTCGTGCGCGTGCCGGGCCTCGTCCCGTACGACGCGGGCCTCGAGTGGCAGCGCCGACTCGCCAGGGCGCGGATCGAGGGCGGGCTGAGCGACGACCTGCTGATCCTGCTCGAGCATGAGGCGGTGCTCACCGCCGGGCGCGGGGCGACGGCTTCCGATGGCCTGGCGGCGGCTTCCGATGGCTTGGGGGCGGCTTCGGATGGCTTGGCGCCGGGGATCCCGAGGTTCGAGATCGAGCGGGGCGGCGACATCACCTACCACGGGCCGGGACAGCTGGTCGGGTATCCGATTCTCGACCTCGGACGTTTCCGGAAGGACCTGCACTGGTATGTCCGGACGCTCGAGGAGGCGCTGCTGCGGGCTCTGGCCGGACTCGGCGGGCGTGGATGCCGCGTGGCCGGCCACACCGGCGTGTGGGTGGGCGACGAGCACGACCCGGAGCCCGGGAGTCGGGATTCTTCCCATGGAGCGGCAACGGCGCCG
>CAZEBA010000030.1:0-7994 GCA_964510615.1 uncultured Gemmatimonadota bacterium | reverse complement strand
TGGTGGAGGGGATCGCGACGGGCCGGCTGCGGAAGATCGCCTCGATCGGCGTCCACGTGAGCCGCTGGGTCACCTGGCACGGCTTCGCCCTCAACGTGCGGGCCGAGGCGCTCGGGCCCTTCCGGGCCATCGTCCCGTGCGGCATCCACGGGGTGAGGATGACGAGCCTCGAGAGCGAGCGGGTCGAGGCCTCGTGGGAACGCGTGCTGGCCGAGGTCGCGGGCGGTTTCGGGGCGGCGTTCGGAGTCGCGGTCGGCGAGGTGGAGCTCGCCGATCTCGAGGCGCGCGGACTGGGCCTGCGGTCCGCACCTGCCGGTCTGTCGTCGGGTCTTGCCTAGGCTGTTCGAGATCCTGGGGCCGACGATGGTCGGCCCGTCGAGCTCGCACACCGCCGGCGCCTGCCGACTCGGCCATCTCGCACAGGCCGTGGTGGGCGGAACGCCGGAGCGGGCCCGGATCGGACTCCACGGCAGCTTCGCGATGACCGGGGAAGGTCACGGGACGAAGCGGGCGATCATCGGCGGCCTGCTCGGCTTCCAGCCCGACGACCCCCGCCTGCGGGAGAGCTTCGCGGAGGCGGCCGACGCGGGACTCGAGTACGAGTTCGAGACGATCGACCTCGGCGAGGGAGCTCACCCCAACTCGGCCCGCCTCGAGGTGTGGAGAGGGGAGGCGGCAACGCGGATCGTAGGGTCCTCGATTGGCGGCGGTCGCGTGCGGCTCGATCGGATCGACGGGTTCGAGGTGAACGTGACGGGCGGCCTGCCGACCCTGGTGGTCCTGGCCGACGATGTGCCCGGCACGATCGCCCGGATCGCCGGGATGCTGTCCGCCAACGGCCTCAACCTCGCCACCATGAGGGTCGACCGCACGGGGCGCGGCGAGCGCGCCCTGATGACGATCGAGGCGGATCACGAGATCCCCGCGGGCCTGGTGGCCGAGCTGGAAAGTCAGGAGTGGGTGCACTGGATCCGCCGGATCTCGGCCTGGGCCTGAGGAGGAGCGCGTGTTTCGGTCGATGGACGAGTGGATCGAGGCAGCCCGAAGCCGGGACACGGATCTGGCGGCGGCGGTTCTGCAGGCGGAGGCGAAGGAGTCCGGTCTCTCCGCGGACGAGATCCGCGGGCGGATCCGCCAGACGCTGGACGTGATGCGGGCGGCCGTCGAGGACGGCCTGGCCAGCGAGGAGCAGAGTCCGACCGGTCTGACGGGAGGTCGCGCGAAGCGGCTGGCCGGCCGAGGGCCTGGGCTGCTGGGGCCCGATTTCACCGGCATGCTCTCCCGGGCGATCGCCACCCTTGAGGTGAACGCGCGGATGGGGCTCATCGTCGCTGCGCCGACCGCCGGCGCGGCGGGCGTCGTGCCGGCCGTCCTGTTCACGCTTGCCGGCTCGAGGGGCTGGCCGGCCGACGCGCTGGTGGACGGCATGCTGGTGGCAGGCGGTGTGGGTGGCGTGATCGCCCAGCGGGCTTCGATTGCCGGTGCCGGAGGCGGCTGCCAGGCGGAGACCGGCAGTGCGGCGGCGATGGCCGCGGCGGCCGTGACGCATCTCGAGGGCGGGACGCCGGAGCAGGTGGCCCAGGCGGTCGCCTTCACCCTGCAGGGGATGTTGGGGCTCATCTGCGACCCGGTGGCCGGGCTGGTCGAGATTCCGTGCGCCTACCGGAACGCGACCGCCGGCATCCAGGCGACGGCCGCCGCCGAGATGGCTCTCGCTGGCCTCGAGTTCCCGATTCCCGCCGACGAGGTGATCGACGTCATGGGCGAAGTCGGCCGGAAGATGGATGTGCGGTACCGCGAGACCGCCCTCGGGGGACTGGCGGCGACGCGCGCCGGCCAGGAGATCGCGGAGCGGGCGGGCATGGCCGTGCTGGTGCAGATGCAGCGTCGCGGCTCGACGGCCGGCGAGCGGTCGGCCCGGTTCGGCCCGAGCTGACGGGCATACGCCGGCCGCCGGGGACCTACGCGGGTCGCCAGAGACACACGCGGGCCGCCGGGGACATACGCCGGCCGCCAGGGTAGGCAGAAGATTCAAAGGAGCTTCAAATGGTGCTCATCATCCTGCTGGGGACCTCTCTGATCGTGGGAGGATTCATCGCCTTTCTGGCCGGCATGTCCGGTTCCCGGATCCTCGGTCCGGGCATCGCCATGATGGCCGCCATGCTGGCCTTCTACGGATTGGTGTCGCTGGTCTGATGGTGCCCGTGTCCTCCACCCACCCCTCCCTCTCGGTCCCGGCCGCCGCTCTCAGGGCCGTGGCGGTGGCGGCCGCGGTGAGCTCGCTTCTCCTTCCGCGGCCGGTCCTCGCGCAGGGGTCGCAGCCGGCGACGCCGCCCGGAAGTGGCGCCGAAGCCTCGCCGCCCCCGTCGCTCACCACGCCCGGCGAGCCGATCCGGCTCGCGCCCGCCGCCACGTACTCGGCACGGCGGGCCGCGCTGGCTGCGCAGGTGCTGGACGGCGTCATCCTGATGCCGTCGTCGAGCCTCAAGAGCATCGAGGGCGACTACCCTCAGGACTCCGACTTCCGGCAGGAGAACAACTTCTTCTATCTGACGGGGCTGGAGGTGCCGGACTCCTGGCTGGTGGTCGTTGCCACCGGGGGAAAGGTCCGCGCCGAGATCCTGTTCATCCCCGAGCGCGATCCGCAGCAGGAGATCTGGACCGGCTCCCGACCGTCGTTCCAGGAGGCGTCGCACGTCTCCGGGATCGGCGACGTCCGGTCGGCGGACGACTTCGAGAAGACGGCGGTCGAGTCGCTGAAGCAGGGTCCGGCTGTCGACCGGATCTACCTGCCGCTCAACCCCGGCAGCCGCAGCGAGCCACACATCCTCGCGCTGTTGTTCGAGGGCCAGGCCGAGGTGTCCGACGTCGAGCCCGCCATGGCGCGACTGCGGCTGGTCAAGGACGCGTTCGAGCTCGAGATGCTGCGCCGGGCGATCGAGATCACCGACGCGGCCCAGGTCGCCGCCATGCGGGCGGCGCGGCCCGGGATGTACGAGTACGAGCTCGAGGCCGTGATCGAGTACAACTTCCGCCGCGCGGGTGCCGAGCGGCTCGGCTTTCCCAGCATCGTCGGGGCCGGCCCGAACTCGGTGGTGCTCCACTACGACAAGAGCCGCCGCCGAATGGAGGAGGGCGAGCTGGTGGTGATGGACATCGGGGCCGAGTACAGCTACTACTCCGCCGATGTCACCCGCACGATCCCGGTCTCGGGTCGCTTCACGCCCCGGCAGCGGGAGGTGTACGAGCTCGTCCTCGGAGCCCAGGAGGCGGCGTTGGCCGCCGTAAAGCCGGGCCACACGATCATGGACGTCGAGCGCGCGGCCCGGCGGTACATCGAAGAGCGCGGAGCCGGCATCTGCGGTGCCGAGAGCTGCAACGAGTACTTCCCGCACGGCGTCAGCCACTGGCTCGGCATGGACGTGCACGACGTGGGCGACTACTCGGTCAAGCTGGAGCCGGGCATGGTCCTGACGGTGGAGCCGGGGATCTATCTGGCGGGGGAGCGGATCGGCGTCCGCATCGAGGACGACGTGCTGGTGACGGAGACCGGCCACGAGCTCCTGAGCCGCGCGCCGCGCGATCCCGATGAGATCGAGGCGGTGATGACGGAGGGCGTGACGCTCTCTCGCTGAACCGTCGACCAACGAGGGAGGGGCGGAGCGGGAGCCATGGCCGCTAGGATGTCCGAGCTGTTCAGGCGGCGTGTTCCGCAGATCTTCGGCGCCTACCTGGTGGCGTCCTGGGCGGTGCTCGAGTTCGCCGACTTCGTCGTCAACCGCTACCTGCTCTCCGCCGGCCTGGTCGACCTCGCGTTCGCGGTGCTGGCCCTGATGGCACCGAGCGTGATCCTGTTGGCGTGGTTCCACGGCGCTCCCGGCCGCGACTCCTGGGGCCGACCCGAGAAGATCGGCATCCCTCTCAACCTCGTGGTGATGGTGGTCGTTCTGCTCGCGCTCTTCCGCGGGCAGCACCTGGGGGCGACGACCACGAGGGTCGTGGTCGCCGATGAGCAGGGCAACGAGCTCGAACGGCTGGTGCCGAAGGCCGAGTTTCGTCGCAACCTGGCGCTGTTCCCGTTCGACAACCCCTCGGCCGACACCTCTCTGGCGTGGTTGCAGCACGCTCTCCCGCTCGCGCTCCTCCACGACCTTCGGCAGGATCTCTTCTTCGACCTGCGTGCCGCGCCGCACTTCGCGGGGCGGCTCCGCGAGGCTGGCTACCCGGACGGCCTGGGGGTTCCCCTCCCGCTGAAGCGGGAGATCTCCGACGAGCTGCACCGCGACCACCTTCTCACGGGCACCGTCGACCGCGTGAACGGCCAGATCGTCGTGGAAACGGAGCTATACGACGTTCGGCGCGGCCGGCTGATCGGCCGGGTGACCGTCTCGGGAACGGACCCGCTGGAGCTTGCCGATTCGCTCTCCGTCCAGCTCAAGCGGAGCCTCGAGATCCCGGAGCAGCACATCGAGGAGGCCGAGGACCTGCCGGTAGCCGAGCTGATCACGTCGGTGGAGCCGGCGTTTCGCGACTACGTGGAGGCGTTCCGGCAGCTGGTGTTCGTGGGTGACTGGCAAACAGCGATGAGCCGGCTCCGAAGGGCGCGCGAAGCGGATCCGTCGTTCGCCTATGCCCACTTCCTGGCATATCAGACGGCGATGCTCGGAAACCTCGGCCCGGAAGCTCAGGAGGCGATCAAGGCGGCGGTCGAGCACGAGTATCGGCTGGCCGAGCGCGACCGGTTCGCGGCGAAGGTCGAGTACTATCACATCGCGCGGCAGGACCCCGCCAGGGCGGTGGCCGTGGCCGAGATGCAGGCGGAGCTCTTCCCCGACGACGTGGAAGCGCGCATGCGACTGGCGTACCTGTACACCGTGCAGAACGATCGGCCGGCCGCCATTCAGCAGTTCGAGCGGATCCTCGAGCTGGATCCGTCCCAGCACGACATCGTGCAGGCGATCGGCGAGCTGTACGAGTCGATGGGGGAGTTCGAGAAGGCGCTCGAGTACTACGGGCGGTACCTGGAGCGGTTCCCGGGCGACGAGCGCTCCTTCCTCGCCGTCGGGGATCTCCACCGGCAGCTCGGAGAGCCTGAAGAGGCCCGCGCGAACTACGAGCGGGCGCTGGTGATCGACCCCGAGAGCACGGAGGCCTTGATCGCCCTCGCCAGGCTCGAGTACACCACCGGGCGGACAGGGGAGGCCGAAGCGCGCCTCGGTGAGGCGGCCGAGGCCGCCTCGACCCATGAGCAGCGAGCCGCCGTCTACGGCGAGCGCCGGGAGCTCGCCGAGTGGCGCGGAGAGATCGGCGCGGCGATCCGGTATCGGGCGCTACGCACCGCCGAGCTCGAGGCGAGCACGCGTCCCCCGTTCCTGACCACCATCGACCGGCTGAGGTCGCTCGACCTGTTCGTGGAAGCCGGGGAGGGCGCGGCCGCGCTCGACTCGCTGGCCGCCATCCAGAAGGAACTGGCACCGCCCTGGGAACCGCTGGGCTCCCTGGGCGCCGTCGTCGTCTACTCCGAGCTCGAGGACGCGGCGGGGCTCTCGCGGGCCGTGGCGGACTTCGACCAGGCGATCCAGACGCTGGGGTTCGAGAACCTCCGCGTGATCGCCGTTCGGGCGGAGGGGCGGCTGCGGGAGCTGGAGGGAGACTGCGCGCAGGCGGTGGAGCTGTACGCGTCCGCCCTGGAGCTCGAGCCAACCCGGGTCGTCATCCACACCGACGTGGGCCGCTGCGAGCGGAAGCTCGGGCGGCTGGAGGAAGCCGCCGCCAGCCTGGGCCGCACTCTGAGCGTACACGCGGCCGATCCGGAGGCGCTGCTGGAGCTGGCGCGCGTCCGGGAAGCGCAGGGAGACCGCGAAGGCGCCCTGCAGCGGGTGGAGGCCGCCTTGGACGTCTGGGAGACGGCGGATTCCAGCTTCGAGCCAGCCGCCGAGGCCCGGGCGCTGCGGGGGCGCCTGGCCGGCGTGGTCAGCGACGGCTGAGGGCCGCCGCCTCGCCTGGGGGCGTTGCCGCTAGGGCCGCAGTTCGCCTGGGGGCGTCGTTGCCGCTAGGGCTGTGGTTCGAGGCCCGTGAACGGTAGCCGGGAGTAGCCAGGCGGCACAGTCTCCTGCAGCCGGGCCGCGACCTCCTCGACCTCGCGGAAGACGCGCAGCAGGTTTCCGCCCAGGATCTTCCGCAGCTCATCCTCGCCGTAGCCGCGCTCCACCAGCACGGCGGTGACGGCGGGAAATCTGGAGACGTCCTCCAGCCCGCGCGGCACCACCGAGATCCCGTCGAAGTCCGAGCCGAGGCCGACGTGGTCGACCCCCGCGACCCGGATGATGTGCTCGATATGGTCGGCGACGATCTCCACGTCACCGGGGACGATGTTCTCGAACATCCAGGCCGTGAACGCCTCCCGGAACGCCTGGTCGTCCGCGTACTGCTCGCGGAGCTGCTCCTGCACCCGGAAGATCTCCCGGATTCGCAGGGCCGACTCGGGAACCACGAAGCCGGAGAAGAAGTTGACCATCACCACGCCGCCGTTCTCGGCCACCTGCCGGAGGACGTCGTCCGGCACGTTACGGGGGTGGTCGGCGATCGCGCGGGCGGAGGAGTGGGAGAAGATCACGGGCGCCTCGGCTACCTCGAGCGCGTCTCGCATCGCCTCGGCGGTCACGTGCGAGAGATCGACCAGCATCCCGAGGCGGTTCATCTCGCGCACCACCTCCCGTCCGAAGTCGGTCAGACCGCCGTGCACCGCCGTATCCCCGGCAGCGTCCGCCCAGGCCAGCGTCTTCGAGTGGGTGAGGGTCAGGTAGCGGGCGCCGGCCCGGTAGAGCTCCCTGAGGACGGGAAGGGAGTTCGAGATCGCGTGGCCGCCCTCGATGCCGATCAGGGAGGCGATCCGTCCCTGCGAAACGATGCGCTCGATGTCCTCCGTCGAGTACGCCATCTCCAGGTCATCAGGGTAGGCGGCCGCCAGCCGCTTGATCAGGTCGATCTGCTCCAGCGCCACCGCCGTAGCGCCGTCCCCGATGAACTCGGCCGGCACGTACGCTGCCCAGAACTGGACGTCGACGCCGCCCTCGCGCAGGCGCGGGATGTCCGTATGTCCCTCGGCGCGCCGCACGCCGAGGTCGAGCCGGCGGGGATCCATGGCCCACTGCTCGCGGATGCGCCACGGGAGGTCGTTGTGGCCGTCCACCACGATCGCCTCCATGTGGACGCGGCGGGCCAGCTCCGAGGTCGTGTCCGACGCTGAAGCGAGCGCGGCGCGCGGCCCCAGCTCCACTCGGGCCGGGAGCAGAGCCCGCTCGTCGCCGCCCCGGTCGTTGCCGCCCGGGTCGTCGCCGTGGCGGATGAGCAGGCCGAGGTATCCGGCCCAGGCGGCGACGGCGGCCGAGACCACCGAGACGCCGATCACGAAGCGGCGGAGCCTGCGGTCCCCCGCCTGCAGGAGCGAGAAGCCGGCGAAGGTGGCCGAGAGGAGGAGGGCGACCGTGGCCCAGATGGACCAGAGGCGATGGGTGAGGATCGGCGAGCTGCCCACGAACGTCCGGGCCTCCTCGATGTCGGCCGCCGCCAATCCGGTGATGAACGCCGGGATCGAGAACAGCCCGGCGAGGAGGATGGAGACGACCCCGTACCGCTCGAGGGCATCGCGGTCGGCGATCCAGCCGGCGAGGCCGACGCCGACGCCGGCGAGGCCGAAGACGACCGAGAACGGCTGGCTGACCTGGTGGAGATACTCCCAGCTCATCGAGCGCACGCCCGGCTCATGCGGAACCCTGTGGGACAGACGGGGTTGACAGTGGCGCTGCCGTTCGTAGGATAGCGAGTTCGACCAACCGTGCCCCCTTCGTCTAGTGGCCTAGGATACCTGGTTCTCAGCCAGGAGACAGGGGTTCGATTCCCCTAGGGGGTATGAAGCCGCCGGCTCCGGCGGCTTTTTCTCAATAATCGACGGGCCGAAGATACCATTCCCCGATCGCGGTGGAGGAGAGCAT
>CAZEBA010000029.1:39994-44921 GCA_964510615.1 uncultured Gemmatimonadota bacterium | reverse complement strand
CTCCTCCTCCTCCGCCTCCTCCTCGTACTCGTCCCACTCGTCATCGACGTCCTCGTCGTCGAAGTCCTCGTCGTCCCAATCCTCGTCATCGAGGTCCTCGTCGTCGAAGTCCTCGTCGTCCCAATCCTCGTCCTCGACGTCCTCGTCGTCCTCCTCCTCATCCCATTGGGAGAGCAGGACGATGTCCTCGATGGACGAGCGGTCGGCCAGCTGAGCAAGCACCGTGTCCTCCAGAGAAGATGGCCGTGCATACCGGATTCGCCGCTTAGTAATGCGGGTCGATGCGGCTGTCAAGCCTGATTCGGCCGCCGGTCGGAAAAGCCGGGATGGTTCCGTTTCGTTCACGATTGCAGGTGCCCATGCCGCCGGGCTACGTTGCGTCGATGCGTAGAGGCGGCTCGCCAGACTCCCGCGCTCCCTTTCCCGGGGCCCACGCTCTCTCCCGAGCGGCGCCCGTCGCCGCCCCGCTCGCTTTCCTCCTGGCCGCCGCCTGCGGGATGCCATCGGCCTGGGGCGAGGCGTCGAGCCTGATCCTGGTCGCTCCCGACGAGATCTGGAGCGCGATCGAGGACACGACCTACGCGGTGCTCGAGCCCACCATCGTCACCACCCGCTCCGAGAAGAAGTTCCAGGTCACCCAGATCGATCCGGAGAGCCCGGAGCTCCCGGACCTCCTGATCTTCCGTCAGGTGATCGTCCTCGGCACACCGGAAAGCCCGCTCGTCCGCGCCGCCGCCGACCGGGCGGGCGTCGCGGCGGAGGCGCCGTCCGTGTTCACGACGGACGATGTGTGGGCGAGGGGCCAGCTGGTCACGGTCGTCGTGGCCGAGCCGGGCCGTGAAGTCGAGACCTGGCTCGAAGGCATGCCCGAGCTAATCGACCGTATCGACGAGCGCTACCGGGAATGGGTGCTGGAGCGAATGTTCGTGAGCGGCATCGACACGGCCGTCGCGAATTCCCTCCGGGACCGCTTCGGGTTCGCGCTCGAGATACCGAACGTATACCGGTTCATCGTGAGGGAAGGACCGCGAGACACGGTCGTGCTCCTTCGCAACGACAACCCGGATCCGAGCGAGCTGATCCGGTCGATCCTGCTCACCTGGCGCCCTCGGCTCATCGAGCTCTCGGAGGAGATCGCGCTCGACTGGAGGGCGGCGATCGACAGCGTGCACTACAACGTCCCGCAACGGATCGAGCCTTCCGGCGCGGAGCCTCGCCGGCTCAACGTCGGAGACCGGGAGGTTCTGGAAACGACCGGCACCTGGATCGACGAGGGGACGTTCCCGGCCGCCGGGCCGTATATTACCTGGCTCGTCCAGTGCCCTGACAGGACGGTGTTCATCGACGCGTGGCTGTATGCGCCGCGCAAGCCGAAATACGAGTACATGATCCAGCTCGAGCAGATTCTGAGCTCGTTTCGCTGCGGAGAGGGATCGGCAGAGAGCCCGTAGTGTCCTTCGTTCACCTGCACACCCATAGCGAGTACTCGCTGCTGGACGGCGCGAACCGGATCGACGACCTGATCGGCCGCGCCGTCGAGTTGGGGATGCCCGCGCTCGCCCTCACCGACCACGGCAATCTGTTCGGCGCCTGGACCTTCCAGAAGAAGGCGCGCAAGGCGGGAGTGCGGCCGATCATCGGCTGCGAGGCCTACGTGGCCTACGGCGACCGTCGCGTACGGGTGAAGCCGCCCGACGCGCCGGCCGAGTACGCGCACCTGGTGCTCCTGGCGGCGAGCGAGGAGGGGTACCGCAACCTGATCCACCTCTCCTCGATCGGATACCTCGAGGGCTTCTACCGGAGGCCGAGGATCGATCGCGAGACGCTCGAGCAGCACGCGGGAGGGCTGATCGCGCTCAGTGCGTGCCTGTCGGGCGAGGTGGCGAAGTACCTGCAGCTCGGACGCTACGAAGATGCCAGAGCGGCGGCTGCATGGCATGCGCGAGTGTTCGGGCCCGACCGGTACTGGCTCGAGGTCCAGAACCACGGCATCCCCGGCCAGGCGGAGATCAACGACGGTGTCTTCCAGCTGGCCGACGAGCTCGGCCTGGGCGTGGTGGCGACGAACGATGCCCACTACCTCCGCCGCGAGGATGCCGATGCCCACGACACGCTCCTCTGCATCGGGACCGGCAAGGACAAGGAGGACCCGAACCGGCTGCGGTTCTACGGGGAGGAGAGCTACTTCAAGTCGGCCGAGGAGATGCGGGCCCTGTTCCCCGGCCGAACCGACGTGTTCGACAACACGCTGGCGATCGCCGAGCAGTGCAACGTCCGGTTCGAGCGCCGCTACTACCTGCCCAATTTCCCGCTGCCGGCGCCGTTCGAGGAGGACGTCGCCTATCTGCGCCACCTCGTCGAGGAGGGGGCGCGCATACGCTACGGCGAGCCGCCCTCCGACCCGGTCCGCGAGCGCATGGAGTACGAGCTCGACGTGATCGAGCGCACCGGGTACGCGGGCTACTTCCTCATCGTGTGGGACTTCATCCGGGCGGCGAGGGAACGCGGCATTCCGGTCGGACCGGGACGCGGGTCCGCGGCCGGATCGCTGGTCGCGTACGCCCTCCAGATCACCGACGTCGATCCGCTTCGGTTCGACCTTCTGTTCGAGCGGTTCCTGAACCCCGATCGCGTCTCGATGCCGGACATCGACATCGACTTCTGCTACGAGCGCCGGGGCGAGGTCATCGACTACGTGCGGGACAAGTACGGCAACCGATCGGTGGGCCAGATTATCACCTTCGGGACGATGAAGGCCCGGGCGGTGGTGCGCGATGTCGGCCGGGTCCTCGGCTTCACCCCGGCCGACACCGACCGCTTGGCCAAGCTGATCCCGAGCGGGCCGGGATACGCGCTGGGTATCCGGGAGGCGGTGGAGAAGGTCCTCGAGTTGAAGGAGGCGTACGAGTCGGACCCGCGGACCCGTACGCTGCTCGACTACGCCGCCCGGATCGAGGGACTTTCACGGCACAGCTCGGTGCACGCAGCGGGCGTGGTGATCGCTCCGGGCCCGCTCGAGGAGTACGTCCCCGTCTGCACCGACGCCAAGAACGGCAAGAGCACCGAAGCCGCCGTGATCACCCAGTTCGACATGAACGCGCTCGAAGGCGTGGGGATGCTCAAGATGGACTTCCTCGGCCTTCGCACCCTCACGGTGATCCGGCATGCGGTCGAGGCGATCCGGGAGAAGGGAATTCGGATCGACTGGGAGGAGATCGGCCTCAGCGATCCGGCCGTGTTCGATATGCTGGCCAGCGGCGGCACCTCGGGCGTCTTCCAGTTCGAGTCCTCGCTCGCCACCGACAAGCTCCGGGCCATGCGCTGCGACCGGTTCGACGACCTGATCGCGGTCAACGCGCTCATCCGCCCGGGACCGCTCGACAGCGGGATGACGGACGTCTTCATCCGCAGAAAGCGCGGCTTCGAGCCCGTCGCCTATCCGCATCCCGACCTCGCCGACCTGCTCGAGCCGACCTACGGCGTCATCACCTACCAGGAGCAGGTGATGCGAGTGGCCAATCTGCTGGCGGGCTTCACGCTGGCGGAGGCCGACGTTCTCAGGAAGGCGGTCGGGAAGAAGGACGCCGAGCTCACCAGGAAGGTGCTGGGAGAGTTCGTCGAAAAGGCGTGCGAGCGCGGCATCGAGCGCTCCAAGGCGCGAGAGATCGCCGAGCTGATCCGCACCTTCGGCCGCTATGGATTCAACAAGGCTCACTCGACGGCGTACGCGATCCTGTCCTATCGGACGGCCTGGCTGAAGGCGCACCACGCGCCGGAGTTCATGGCGGCCCTGCTCTCATCGCAGATCGATAGCACGGACGCCGTGGTCGGGTACATCGCGGAGGCCCGCAGCCTCGCGATCGAGGTGCTGCCGCCGAGCGTGAACGAGTCCAGGTACAAGTTCGCGGTCGTCGACGGGACCAAGATCCGCTTCGGGCTCGGCGCCATCAAAGGCGTCGGCTACGCCGCGATCCAGAACATCATCGAGGCGCGCGAGCACGGGCCGTTCACCTCGCTGTGCGAGTTCTGCCGCCGGATCGACCTCCGACTGAACAACCGCCGGGTGCTGGAGGCGTTGATCGAGTCCGGCGCCCTGGACGAGCTCGGGGACCGGGCCGCACTGATGGCGGGTCTCGATGCGGCCCTGGCCGAAGCCCAGGCGCGACAACGCGAGGAAGAGGCGGGTCAGACGACCCTGTTCGGCGAAGGCCCGGCCCAGCGACCCGACCCCCCACTTCCACCCGTGTCGCCGTGGAGCGAGCGGGAGCGGCTGCAGCGGGAGAAGAAGGTCATCGGATACTACACCTCGGGCCACCCCCTCGACCGCTATCTGGATCTCGTGAACCTGTACGCCCTGGAGGCACAGACCGCCAACCTCGCCGACCTCAGGGACCGGAAGGTGCAGGTAGCCTGCGTCGTCACCGAGGCGACGGTGCGCTCGTCGCGGCGAGATGGCAGGGAGTGGTGCAGGCTCACGATCGAGGACTACCACGGCACCGCCACCGCCCTGGTATTCGGGGACACCTGGGTGAAGCACCGCGACCTCCTCACCCAGGATGCGCCGGTTCTCATCGAGGGCGCCGTCTCCGGTCGCTCGCGCGACGAGGAGGCTCCCCCCATCTTCGTGGACTCGGTCACGCCCCTGGCGGAGGTCCGCCGGAGCGGTCACGTCGGCATCCGCATCGAGCTGAGCCACGAGAGGCCGCCAGCGCCGGATGTGTTCGACAAGGTGCGCACTCTCGTCGAGGGGTCGCCCGGCAGCGGGCCGCTGATCGTCGAGTGGAAGAAAGCCGGCAACGGCGCGACGCCGCGCTTTGCGTCGTCCTTGCGAGTGTCACCGAACGCGGATCTGCTGGCAGATCTTCGGTCGCTCCTGGGCAGCGAGCACGTTCACCTCGTCCGAGACTGAGCGGGGTGGGCGTCGGAA
>CAZEBA010000029.1:31045-39894 GCA_964510615.1 uncultured Gemmatimonadota bacterium | reverse complement strand
GGCGGCGACGTCGCGGGCGGCCAGGGGACGGGCGGCGAGACAGTGGCCGACAAGAGCCAGGAGGGCGCGGCTCGGCAAGGAGAGGCTTCGTCGCGCTACGAGCGGGTCAAGCTGGCGCGGCACCAGGAGCGCCCGTTCACGATCGATTACATCCGCGACCTGTTCACCGACTTCGTCGAGCTGCACGGTGACCGCAGCTTCCGCGACGATCCGGCCATCGTGGGCGGATGGGCGAGCTTCCGGGGACGCAGCCTCATGGTGATCGGTCACCAGAAGGGCCGGGACATGAAGGAGAACCTTCGCCGGAACTTCGGCTCGCCCCACCCGGAAGGCTACCGCAAAGCCGAACGCCTGATGAAGATGGCCGAGAAGTTCCATAGGCCGGTCGTCACCTTCGTCGACACCCAAGGGGCGTACCCCGGAATCGGGGCGGAGGAGCGGGGCCAGGCGGAAGCGATCGCACGCAACCTGTTCGTCATGGCCGGTCTCCGAACGCCCATCATCAGCTGCGTGATCGGCGAGGGCGGCAGCGGCGGTGCGCTGGGCATCGCCGTCGCGGACCGGGTCCTCATGCTGGAAAACGCGATCTACTCGGTCATCTCGCCCGAGGGCTGCGCCGCCATCCTCTGGCGGAGCAGCGATGAGGCGGAGCGGGCGGCCGAGGCCCTGAAGCTCACGGCCTCCGACCTCCTGGAGTTCGGGATCGTGGATGAGCTGATCCCCGAACCTGCCAGGGGGGCGCATCTCGATCCCGGGGGCGCGGCCGAGCGCCTGGGCGAGGCGCTGGCTCGCCACCTGGACGATCTTTGCGCTCGAAGCCTGGAGGAGCTGGTCGCCGCCCGTCGGGAGAAGTACTACGGGATGGGTCGCTGGGAGGAGATGCCGGTCGAATGAGCCAGGTGCCCACGCCGGTGCGCGCCGGTGGAGGGGGCCACCCGCCTCTGGAGTCTCCCCGCCCGCCGACGGCCGGAGAGATGCAGATCGTTCTCGTGCGCTTCAAGGGTCTGCGGGAGGCGTGCTTCTCCATCCGCAGCGCCGTCCCCGCCCGGGAAGGCGAGTACGTGATCGTGGAGGCGGACCGCGGCCAGGACCTGGGCTGGATCCGCAAGGCACAGGACGCGGCCATCGCGACGTGCGGTGGCGGGTGCGAGGAGGTAGCCGACCGGCCCGTCGTACCGCCCGAGAAGCGCGTGATCCGGAGAGCGTCACCGGCCGACGTGCAGCGGGCGCGACAGCTGAGGGACGAGGAAGAGCCGGTGCGGCGCAAGACCCGCGAGCTGGTCAAGCAGCACAAGCTCAAGATGAAGGTCAGCGAGGCGGAGTGGCAGTGGGACCGCAACAAGCTGACGGTCTACTTCACGGCCGAGAAACGGGTCGATTTCCGCGCCCTCGTGCGCGACATGGCCCGCACCTTCCGCACGCGGATCGAGCTCCGGCAGATCGGGGTCCGCGACGAGGCCAGGCGGCTCGGAGGCCTGGGTCGCTGCGGGCGCGAGCTGTGCTGCCGGATGTGGTTGCCGGAGATCCAGCCCGTGACGCTGCAGCTGGCCAAGGACCAGGGATTGTCGCTGAACCCGGCTCAGATCTCCGGTGCCTGCGGACGGCTGATGAACTGCCTCCGCTATGAGCACGAGCTGTACTTGCAGGCCAAGAAGCGGTTTCCTCGCGTCGGGCAGACCCTGGAGACCTCGCTCGGCCCGGAGGAGGTGGCCAGTTGGAACCTCCTCAAGGAGACGGTCTCCCTCCGCGACCGGAGCGGGCAGATCCGGGTCGTGCCGCTCGAGGAGCTGAAACGGGAGGCGAAGGCTCTCCGCCAGCGCCGAAGCGAGGGCCGGCGAAGCGACGCTCCACCGGTGGCCTGAGACCACCCGCCCTCCACCAGGCGCGAACTTCACCCGAACGACGACGGGGACCGATTGGGCCGGTTTTACCTGACCACCGCGATCGACTACGCGAACGGAGAGCCTCACGCGGGGCACGCGTTCGAGAAGGTCGGCGCGGACGTGATCGCCCGCTACCGGCGCTCGCTCGGCGACGACGTCCACTTCGTCATCGGCATGGACGAGCACGGTCAGAGCATCGCCGAAGAAGCCGAACGCCGGGGGGTCGAGCCGCAGGTGCTGGTCGACGAGCTGGCAGGACTCTGGGCAGGGGTGTGGAAGCGGCTCGAGATCTCCAACGACGACTTCATCCGGACGACCCAGGATCGGCATCGCCGGGCGGTAGAGGCGATCGTGGCCGGCATGCAGGCCTCCGGAGACCTCTACATCGACCGGTACGCCGGCTTCTACTGCATCCGCTGCGAGCGGTTTCGGAAAGAGGACGAGCTGGTCGATGGACGGTGCCCCTTCCATCCGAAACGAGAGATCACCTGGACCGAGGAGGAGAACTGGTTCTTCCGCCTCTCCCGCTACCGCGATCCGCTGCTGCGCCACCTCGAGCGGCACCCCGACTTCGTCCAGCCCTCCAGCCGACGAAACGAGATCCTCCGCCTTCTCGAGGGAGGGCTCGAAGACATCTCGGCCTCGCGCTCGCGGCTCCCTTGGGGAATCCCGTTTCCTGGAGCGGAGGACCACACCGTCTACGTGTGGATCGACGCTCTCACCAACTACCTGTCGGCCACCGGATACCCGGAGGAGGGCTACGGCCGGTTCTGGCCGGCGCAGCTCCACATCGTCGGGAAGGACATCACCCGATTCCACTGCGTCATCTGGCCGGCCATGCTCCTTTCGGCCGGCGTCGAGCTGCCGGCGGCGGTGTGGGGGCACGGCTTCGTCAGCATCGCCGGCGGCAAGATCTCCAAGGACGCCGGGGCCGAGCTCGACCTGGACGAGCTGATCGAGCGGCATGGAACGGATGCGTTCCGCTACTTTCTCGTTCGGGAAGCGCCGTGGGACGGGGACAGGGAGTTCGCCTCACCTACCGATCTGCTCGACCGGTTCGACGAGCGCTACAACTCGGAGCTGGCGAACGACCTCGGCAACCTGGTGAGCCGAACCGCGGCCATGGTGCAGAAGTATCGGGACGGGGCCGTATCGCTCGGCCGATCCACGCCGCTGGACGAGGCGGTGGCAGCGGCAGCCGAACGGTACCACGAGCGGATGCAGGCGTATCTTCTGCACGACGGGCTCCAGCTCGTGCTCGGCCTCGTGCGTCAGGCCAACGCCTTCATCGACGAGAGGCAACCCTGGCGGCTGGCGAAGGAAGGCGAGGCCGCAGCGGATCGCCTGGATGAGACGCTCGCCGCACTGGTGGGCTGTCTCCGCGGGGCGGCGGCCATGCTCGCCCCGTACATGCCGGAGAGGGCGGCCGAGATCTGGAGCAGCATGGGCGGAGCCGGCGTGGAGGGCCAAGCCGGCCCGCCGACGTTCGAGGACGCGGGAGTGCCTCCGGCAGACGCGGCTGCCGTGCTCGCCTCGCAGGCGGGCAGGACCGTCGCCGTCCGCAAGCCCCCGCCCCTGTTCCCCCGCTACGAGCCCGGAGACGACCAGCGCCGGGCCGGCCAAGCGCACGAGCCAGCTTGACATGCCCGCGCCCGGGGGATACCCTTGCCGCGCCTGCGGCGTCGCCCCGATCGGTCCCCGGATCGGTCGATCTGTATACTCTGGACACGGCGGTCACACTTGCAGCTGGAGTTCTTCCACAAGGAACGAGGCGTAGCGAAGGCGAGGCGGCTTTGGCGATTGCTGAAGTCCGATACATGGACCTTCCAGCTCGTTCCGGAGGGCGTGGGCCGCGTCCGCACCCTGCGCATCCGCCGGCGCTCGGCAGTGGCCGCCGCGATCGCGATCGTTCTCCTCGTGGCGGCGGGCCTCTCCGGCCTCTTCTCCGCAACCGGAGCGGCCGGACGGCAGGTCCAGGTTCTTCGTCTCAGCGCCGAGAATCGTCTTCTCGCCTCCAGCCTCGAAGCGCTGAACGAGAGGGCCGGTGCGCTCGACCAGGCCCTGGACGACCTCGCCGTCCGCGAGGAACGGTTCCGCCTCCTCGCCGGCCTCCCCCTCGTCGACCCCGAGATCCAGCAGGTGGGGGTCGGCGGGCCCGCCGCGATCGACCGGGAGCGGGACGAGTTCTTCCGCGTGCGGCCCGACCTGGCTCAGGAGGCCTATGCGACCGGGTACGAGCTCGATCGGCTGCTGCGTCGCGCCAAGCTCCTCCAGGCAGGTCTGACCGAGGCCGTCGACTCGCTCGCCGCGAGCAACGAGGCGTTCCTCGCCCGTCCCTCCATCTGGCCGGTGGCGGGTGAAATGGCCTGGCTCAGCTCCGGCTTCGCGCGCAGCCGACTGCACCCGCTGCTTCTGAAGCGGCGTCCCCATCTCGGCCTGGACGTCTCCGCCCCGCGAGGGGCACCGGTCGTGGCCACCGCCCGTGGAACGGTCATCACCGTAGCCACGGAAGCGGCGGCCGGCCGAGTCATCGAGATCGACCACGGCTACGGCCACGTGACGCGTTATGCTCACCTCGCCGAGTGGCACGTCCGCAAGGGACAGCGCGTCGAGCGCGGCGAGGTGATCGGCTCCGTCGGCAAGACCGGTCTCGCAACCGCCCCGCACCTGCACTACGAGGTGCACGTCAACGGACAGCCGGTCAATCCCTACCGCTACCTGCTCGAGCGTTACACGATCCAAACCGCCGACTAGCGTCAACGGGCGCAGCCCCCCACCCCCAGGTCCCCGAGCCCCGCGTCGTCCTCTCCGGCGAAGGCGTTTCGTCTTCTTCGTTGAAAATGACCATCCGCGGGTCTACATTCTGTCGCTTTCTCGGCCGCATCTCGTGACATCGTTTCCTGGAGTGGGTCTGATGCTTAGACGATCGGTTCTGACGGGCCTGATCGCCCTCCTCCCCTCGCTCGCCGCCTGTGGCGGCTCCGATCTGACCGTGGTCGTCCTGGCAGGCGAGGAAGACGAGGAGCAACCCGTAGCCGACCTTCCGGTAGAGTTCCTGCCGTTCAATCGGGACTCGATTTTCAGGTCGCTCGCCGCGACAGCGGAGGAGCCCGAGCCGCAGATTCCCGACGACCTGCGAGCCCAGTTCGATTCCGTGGCGGTCCTGCAGGAGAACTGGCGGGCCGGGGAGTCGGAGTGGGCCGAGGCACGCGAGGCGCTGCAGAACCTGTCGAGCCGACTCCAGCGTCTCGACCGGCGGAGTCGGGAGTACCAGCAGCTCTACCGTCAGTTCGACGGACTGGAATCCACCGAGCGACGTCTCAACAACGCCCGGCAGCAGGCTTTCCAGGCCTTCGACGAGCTGCAGCGAAAGACCCTCGGTCGAGCGGATTCCGTGCGCGCCGTCATCGAGGCGTGGGAGGACATCGCGTTCATGGACTACCTCGACATCGAGACGGAGATTTTGACCGGTCTCGGCCGCGAGATCGTCTACGACACGACAAATGCCGAGGGCACGGCCACGACCAGCCTGCCCGGCGGTGACTGGTTCGTGCATACGCGCCTCTCCCTGCCGTTCTCGGAGCTGTACTGGAATGTCCCCGTCGATCCCGGTGCCGTGGACACGCTCCGGCTGACCCGCGGGAACGCCGAGGAGCGGATCAAGTTCTAGCGAAGGGCGCACAGGCTCCTTGTACGCGCGGCCGGCGGGTCGAAGCGATCCGCGCGGCCGTCGGCTCGCGCTTCGCCGCTAGCGCTGTGTGCTCGCCCGAAGATGGGCCGACTCGCCATGTCTGAAGACCGGGACCCCCTGACGCTGGACGTCGACCGCGACTACGTGGGCTGGATCAGCCTCGACCAGCCCGCTTCGAAGGTGAATCTCCTCAACGGACCCACCCTGGCGCTCCTCGACCGGCTGATCGGCGAGCTCGAGTCGAGGATCGCCACCGGCAAGCTGGTGGCCGTCGTCGTCCGCAGCGCCAAGCCCGGGTCCTTCGTCCACGGGTTGGACGTCCGCGAACTTGCGGGCATCGTCGACCGCAGCGACGCCCTCGAGAAGAGCCGCCGGGTGCAGAGGATCTTCCGACGCCTCGAACGGCTGACCGTGCCGACGATCGCTTCGATCGACGGGATGTGCCTCGGTGGAGGCACCGAGCTCGCCCTGGCCTGCGACTACCGAATCGCGTCGGATGATCCCTCCACGCGGTTGGGGCTGCCGGAGGTGAAACTCGGCATCCTCCCCGGCTTCGGCGGCAGCGTCCGCCTCCCGGCCCTGGTGGGGATTCAGGCCGCCCTCGACCTGATCCTGACCGGCAGGATGATCTCGGCCGAGCGGGCGCGCCGGATCGGCCTCCTGGATCGCGTGGTGCCTAAGCCCCGGTTCGAGATGGAGGTGTCGGCGTTCCTCAAGGAGGTGCTCGCCGGCGGCACGTCGCCGGGTCCGCGGAAGAAGCCGCTGATGGGCCGGCTGCTCGAGGACACGCGCCTTGGCCGCACGCTCGTGTTCTCGCTGGCGGAGCGGAAGGTGGCGGCCCGGTCGAAGGGCTGGTATCCGGCTCCCGGCCGCGTGCTCCGTCTCGTGGCCGACACGTACGGTGTCCAGATCGATCGAGCCCTCGAGCTCGAGGCGGAGGCACTGGCCGAGCTAGCGGTCACGCGGGAGTCGCGCAGCCTCGTCCGGATCTTCCTCCTTCAGCAGGACGCCAAGCGGAAGCTCGGCGAGGAGTCGATGGCCCGTGCCCGATCGGTGGAACGGGCGGCGGTCCTGGGAGCCGGGGTCATGGGCGGTGCCATCGCGGAGCTGATCGCGGCGCACGATGTCCCGGTCCTCCTCAAGGACATCCAGCAGGAGGCACTGGACGCCGGGCTTCGCCACGCCAACGAGCTTCTTCAAGCCGCCGCCTCCAAGGGCCGGTTCAGCCCAGGGGAAGCCGGCCTCAAGTTCGCCTTGATCCAGGGCACGCTCAGTTACGAGAAGTTCAGCGAGGTCGAGCTGGTGATCGAGGCGGTCGTCGAGCGGATGACGGTGAAGCAGCAAGTGCTCCAGGATGTCGAGGAAACGGTCCCGCCGACAACGATCTTCGCCACCAACACGTCGTCTCTCTCGGTGACCCGGCTCGCCGAGGCAGCGCGGCGCTCGGAGCGGGTGGTCGGCATCCACTTCTTCAATCCCGTGCACCGGATGCCGCTGGTGGAGATCGTGCGCACCACCCATACCTCGGAGGAGGTCCTCGCTTCCGCCTTCTCGTTCGTGACCGCCATGGGCAAGACTCCCGTGCTGGTCGCCGACCGGCCGGGCTTCCTCGTCAACCGGCTGCTGGCACCGTACCTGAACGAGGCCGGGTACCTGCTCGAGGCCGGCGCGAGCGTCGACTCGATCGACCATGCGCTCGAGGAGTTCGGCATGCCGATGGGACCGTGTCGCTTGCTGGACGAGGTCGGGCTCGACGTAGCCGAGCACGTGTCCGGAGAGATGGAGCGCGCGTTCGGCGAGCGGATGCGCGCAGCCGGCGTCGTCGATGGGCTCCGCCAGGAGGGACTGCTGGGTAGGAAGAACGGCCGCGGCTTCTATCGCTATGAGGCCGGCAGGCCGAAGGAGGTGGAACCCGCGGTCGAGAAGCGGTATCCCGGAGGGAGGGGTGCGGAGGTCCCCGGCGCGGATGAGATCCGGCAGCGGTCGCTCTACCTGATGGTCAACGAAGCCGCCCACGCCCTCGAGGAGAAGGTGGTCGACACCGCGGGCGAACTCGACCTGGCGCTCGTGATGGGAATCGGGTTTCCCCCCTTCCGAGGCGGTCTCTTGAGCTGGGCCGACCGTGAAGGACTCGGCTCGATCGCCGAGCGGCTCTCCGGCTTCGAGGAGCGACTCGGCGCCCGCTTCGCTCCGGCCAGCCTGCTCCGTTCGATGGCGGACCAGGATCTGCTGTTTACGGACACTGAGTAGCCGCAGGCCCCCGTTTCGCCGCCCCCTCGTCTCGGCGGCCGACGTGCGACCGCTTCCGGACGCACCTTGCATCGATATCGTCTACCGCCGGCCTCCGGCGAGGGTGACGCGGCATCGACAGGAGCTCCTGTTGGACGGCGACGAGTGCAAGATCACGTTGCAGCACGGGGGCGAGGTCGGTCGGGAGCCGGCAGCGGGGGCGGCGCTGCTCTGGTTCACCTTTCCGGGCAGGCCGTACGAGGTCGCGGCCGTGTACGAAGCGAGCGGCCGGCTGCGGGGCTTCTACACGAATATCGTGCGACCGCCGGACCTCGCTTTCCCCGGCGTCTGGCAGATCACCGATGCGTTCCTCGATCTCTGGCAGCCGCGGAGGGGACCCGCTCGGCTGCTCGACGAGAGCGAGCTGGAGGAAGCCGAGTCGGAGGGCTGGATCGACCACGACGACGCGCAGGAGGCGCGAGCCGAAGCGCGACGGGTGCGGCAACGGATTCGCGAGCGTGATTGGCCGCCTCGGTTCGTGCGCCGGTGGCCGCTCGACAGCGTGCCGTCGCTTCGTCTCCGTCGCGATGAGCCCGGCCGGTACTTCGCCAATCTCGTGTCGACGCGGGTGATCGCCTATGGCCTCTACATGATGGGGATCGTCTCCGTTACGTCGATTGGCTTCGCCGCCTTCACGGATGCCCTGACCGCTCACGGAAGCGCGCAGCAGATCTGGCTGGCCACGCTGGCGGCGGAGGCCGCGCTGCTGCTGCCCTTCGCCCTGGCCGGACGGCTTCCGGCTACGGCGTACGCGCGCCCGGCCGAGGCGATGCACGAGCGGACCCTCCTGGCGGCGGCGGCCGCCACGGGCATCGCGGTGCTGCTGCTGAATCGCAGCGAGCTCTGGCGCGACCTGCTGGTCGCGGTGTACGGCTCGCTCGCCTTCTTCCTGGCGATCTTCGGGATCAGCCGGGCCTGGTTCGATCGGACCCTGCCGATCGCTGCCATGACCGGTCTGGTCCTGTGCGCCGTGGCGTTGGTCGTGC
>CAZEBA010000029.1:0-31035 GCA_964510615.1 uncultured Gemmatimonadota bacterium | reverse complement strand
GGCATTCCTGGCGGCGTTCGCCGCGTACTTCCTCATCCTCTGGTTTCTGTGGGATACGGCAGCCGTCTACCCGCTCAAGATCTTCGTCGTCCTCCTTCACGAGATCAGCCACGGCCTGATGGCGGTGGCGACGGGCGGCGAGATTCGGGAGATCGTGATCACCGCCGATCAGGGCGGCGCCTGTCGCTGCCCCGGCGGGTCACCGTTCCTCACCCTCTCGGCCGGTTACCTGGGAAGCGTGGCTTGGGGCGCGCTGTTGCTCGTGGTCGCGCTGCGCGGCGGCCGCTGGAGCCGATACGGCGTGGCTGCGGTCGGCGTCCTCATCCTGGTCGTGGGTGCCCTGTTCATGCGCACCGGCTTCGGCCTCGCGTTTGCCGCCCTCGCCAGCGCGGCCCTGCTGGCCGCGGCCCGCTACCTGCCCTACTCCGGCAACCGAACCCTGCTGACGGCGCTCGGACTGACGAGCTGCCTCTACGCCATCCTGGACATCAAGAGCGACATCCTCGACCGCCCCCACCTCCCGTCGGACGCCCGCATGCTGGCCGAGCTGACCGACGTGCCGACGCTGGTGTGGGGAGTCGGCTGGATCGCCGCCGCGGTGGCCGTGAGCTGGTGGCTGCTCTCGCGTGCCTACCGGCGGGCGTGAGGTGCGGGGCCGCTACGAGGTCCGTCCCGCCCGGCCGGCGGACCGGGATCTGATCGTCGGCTTCAATCGCGCCATGGCCCGCGAGACGGAGGGACACGACCTGGACATGCCGACGATCACGGCCGGCGTGGAGGCGGTGCTCGCGGACCCGGCGAAGGGCCGCTACTTCATCGCCGAATGCGCCGTCAAGGAGGCAGTCAGGTCGACCGGGCGCGAGGCGGTCGGCCAGCTCATGGTGACGCTGGAGTGGAGCGACTGGCGCAACGGGCCGATCTGGTGGATCCAGAGCGTGTACATCGCGCCCGAACACCGCCGGCGCGGGGTCTACCGCATGCTCCACGCGAGCGTGCGCGAGGCGGGACGGGCGGCGGGTGCCGTCGGCCTGAGACTCTACGTCGATCGCGAGAACCTGACGGCGCAGGCCACCTACGTCGCCCTTGGCATGCAGGAGTCGCGCTACATCATGTACGAGGAGATCTGGGCGTGAGGAGCTCGCACCTGTTCGGCACCACGCTGCGCGAGGCACCGGCCGAGGCCGAGGTCGCATCGCATCAGCTGCTGGTCCGGGCCGGGTATGTTCGCCAGCTGGCCGCCGGGATCTTCTCCTACCTGCCGCTGGCGCAGAGATCGCTTCGCAAGATCGGGACGATCCTCCGCGAGGAGATGGAGGCGATCGGCGGTCAGGAAGTCAGCCTCCCGGTCGTGCACCCGGCGGAGCTCTGGCAGGCGACCGGGCGCTGGTACGGAATCGACGACACGATGGCCCGCTTCCGCGATCGACGCGGACGCGACATGCTCCTCGCCATGACGCACGAGGAGGTGGTCGCGCAGATCGCGAGCACCGAGGTGCGCTCCTACCGCCAGCTGCCGATCCTCATCTATCAGATCCAGACGAAGTTCAGGGACGAGCTGCGCTCGCGGGGCGGTCTGATTCGGGTGCGGGAGTTCCTGATGAAGGACTCCTACTCCCTGGACCGGGACCAGGAGGGCCTGGAACGCCAGTACGGTGCGCACCACGGAGCCTATCTGAGGATCGGCCGCCGCGCCGGCCTGTCGTTGCTCCCGGTGCGAAGCGACGTCGGGATGATGGGCGGGCAGGTGGCCCACGAGTTCGTCTACCTGACTCCGATCGGCGAGGACAGCCTCGTGCGCTGTCCGGGCTGCGGGTACGCCGCCAACCTGGAGGTCGCCCGGTTCGGTCGAGGCGAGCCCCCGGTCGAGACGCCGATGCCGGTGGAGAGGGTCGCCACGCCCGGGATGCGAACGATCGCCGAGCTCAGCGCCTTCCTCGGCATCGGGCCGGAGCGAACCGGAAAAATGGTCTTCTTCATGGGAACGTTCGCGAACGGGGATGGACAGGCGGCGACCGAGGCGCCGGGGAACGGGGCGCCGGCCGAAGCGGCGACCAAGGCGCCGACCGCGGGGGACGGCTCGGCCATCGAACGGCTGGTGGTGGCGATCGTCCGCGGCGACATGGAGGCGAACCCGCTCCAGGTGCAGCATCAAGTCGGGGCCTCGGCCCTTCGTCCGGCGCACGACGAGGAGATCGAGGCGGTAGGGGGCGTGCCGGGCTTTGCGTCGCCGATCGGGCTCGACCGTGCCGCTTCGGTGGTGATCGTGGATTCGCTCGTCGCCCGGACGCCGAACCTGGTGCTCGGAGCGAACGAGCGGGACGCGCACCTGCTCCACACGAACTACCGCCGCGACTACGAAGCCGATGCGGTGGGCGAGATCGCCGCCGCGTTCGACGGGGCTCCCTGTGCGGAGTGCGGAGAGGCGCTCGTGCTGAAGCGCGGCGTCGAGGTCGGCAACATCTTCCAGCTCGGCACCAGGTACTCGGAGGCGCTGGGCGCCTACTACACGGACGAGGATGGCGCGGAGAAACCGATCGTGCTCGGCTCCTACGGCATCGGCCTCGGTCGGCTGCTGGCCTGCGTGGCCGAAGAGCACCGGGACGAACGCGGACTGGCGCTGCCGATCAGCGTGGCGCCGTTCGTGGTCAGCCTCGTCTCGCTCGCCAGCAGCGGCGAGACGGCCGCGGCGGCGGAGCGCCTCTACGACGAGCTCAAGGCCGCGGGGATCGAGGTCCTGTTCGATGACCGGGATGCGAGCCCCGGAGTGAAGCTGAACGACGCGGACCTCCAGGGCATGCCGCTCCGGCTCGTCGTCTCCGAACGCTCGCTGCGCGCCGGCGGCGTCGAGCTCAAGCGCCGCACCGCCGCCGAGGCGCACCTCGCACCGCTGGAGGGTGTCGTCGCGGCGGTTCGCGAGGAGACGGCGGCCCTACGGGCCGAGCTGGCTGACCAAGGCGCCGACGGCTCGGCCGGCGGAGGCGGCTCGGCTGCCGGAAGCGCCCCGGCCGGCGGAGGCGGCTGACGAGGGCGGGAGACCTGGGCTAGCTTTCCCGGCCGCGATCGAGCCTTCTCTCCTTCGGGCGGCCCGGCCCGCGTGACGCGGCGCGACGGCGACTTTCCGGCCCGCGTGACGCGGCGGGACGGCGATTCTCCGACCCGTCCGTGCGGATGAAGGCCTCGCCCTCGCCGTTTCGGGACTCCATGTCGAAACAGCGGTAGTCGCAGGTCAACTCCTCGCCCGCCGCGATGGCTCGCAGGGTCGTCGTCCGCTCGCCCCCGTCATCGCAGTTCGGCTCGAACGAGTGGTTCATGAACCGGGCGTTGTCGCCGCAGAGCACGTACTGTCCGGATTCCTCCAGATAGCACCAGGTGCGAAGCTTGGTCTGGTACGGCTGCGGGAAGGATCCGAGCTCTTTCGGAGTGAATCGCCAGTCCACGCCGGGGGTGAACTCCCAGATCAGGGTTCCGGCCGGGATCTCGATCGCCGCAAACACACCGACGCCGTGGATCGAGCTCCACGCCAGGTAGGTGGGTACGCGAAACATCGTTCACGAACCTCGTCGTACTCGGCGCTGGAGCGCGTGGCGCCAATCTCGAAATGCTCCTGGACCCGAGATCAATAATAGTGATCGATGTACGGATTGGAAGTGGCTTGCCGCCGACCGCCCGACGCGACGCTACTTGTACCGCACGCCCCGCCTGATGACGATGTCCACGTCCTGCAGCAGGCCGATGTTTCTGAGCACGTCGCCGCGGACCGCGATGATGTCCGCATACCTGCCCTCGGCGATCGTCCCGACCTCATCCGCCACACCCATCATCGCGGCGGGCCAGTAGGTCGCCGAGCGGATCGCCTCCATCGGAGCGACGCCGAGGCGATTCACCCACACGTCCAGCTCGTGCCAGGTCGACTGGCAGTGGTACTTGCCCGGGATGCCCGAGTCGGTGCCGACCAGCATCACCACCCCCGCGTCCTGCAGCTGTTCGAATTTCCGCTTCAGCGTCGGGCGGCGGTTCGGCGTGATCTGAAAGTAGGGAAGCCGATCGTACCGCTCGAGCGAGCTGCGCACGTCCTCGACGATCTCGGCCGGCAGGCCCTCCTCCATGCACGGGTCGTCGAGCTGTTCGCGCCACTCGTCGCGAACGTACTCGTAGTTGAACAGCCCCTCGATCGTAGGGGTCCAGTAGAGCGGGCCCAGGTTCATCCGGGCCGTGCGCTCCCGAATGGCGGCGATCACGTCGGGTGGGTACTCGGGCGCCGTCGCCAGACCCGTGTGCTCGAAGTTGTCGACGCCGACGGCCAGGCCGCGCCGGATCTCCTCCGGGCGGTGGGCGTGCGCGACGACCGGCAGATCGTGCTGATGCGCTTCATCCACCACCGCCTCGAGCTCCGCCATCGTCAGCTCATCCTGGTCGATCAGCTTGATGACGTCGACGCCGGCCTCTGCGAGCTGCCGGACCTTGGCCCGGGCGTCGGCCGCACCGCTCACGCCCCAGCGGAAGTGCTCCGTCCCGGGGTACGGAGCGTGCTGGATGAACGGTCCGGAAACGTAGAGGGTCGGTCCCGGAATCTCGCCTCGCGCGATCGCCTCCCTCACCGCGAGGCTCTCCTCGAGCGGGGCCCCGAGGTCGCGCGCACTGGTCACGCCGGCCAGCAGCAGCTGGCGTGCGGCCGCCGGCATGACCACCGAGCCGAATTGGGGCGGGTAGACGCGGTCCCAGTAGGCGTAGTCGGCGTGGCCGACGATCATCAGGTGGACGTGCATGTCCCAGAGACCGGGGAGCACCGTCATCCCTTCCGTCGAGACCAGCTCTGCTCCGTCCGGGATCTCCACCTCGCCCACTCGACCGACCGCGGCGATCCGGTCCCCCTCTATCAGGACGACGGCGTTGCGGAGCGGCGGCCCGCCGTACCCGTCGATCAACTGCCCGCCCACGAGGGCCGTCACCGACGGCTGGGCCGGCGAGTGGGCGACAGAGAGGGCGAGGCCCAGGACCACACCGAATGGGATCAGGAGGGAGCTTCGTGTGTCCATGCGCCTTTCCTTCATCCGTGAAGCCGGCGTCTGTGCGTTCCCCATCACGCGTACAGCTCGAAGCGGTGCTCGATCAGGTGGTCGTCCTCGAACAACATCCAGCCGCGAAACTCCCGGCCCTCGAGCAACCACGGGAGCCAGATCCGGTCGTCCGCCCACATCTCGTCGTAAGGGATGCGATCGAGGGGCGTCCAGAGCGGGACCGCCTCGTCGGTCTCCGCCGGTCGGCCCTCCCAGCCGTCCGCCCGGAAGACGTAGCCGTGGATCGAGAACCCGTCCGTGAACTGGAACAGCAGCTCGCCGTGCTGCCGCACGCCGGTAGGCCGGATGCCGAGCTCCTCGTGCACCTCGCGCGCCGCCGCCTCGATCGGGGTCTCGCCGTCGTCGATCCGCCCTCCGGGCCCGTTGATCTTTCCGGCGCCGAGGCCGCGCTTCTTTCGGATCAGCAGCACCCGATCGTCTCGAACCACGAACAGGAGCGTGGCGCGCTCGGTCGGCGCCCAGCCGTCCCAATCGACTTCCTGGAGCGTACGGAAGCGCTTCATTGCGCCCGCGGCGCGATCACGGTGTACGTCCCCGTGCCCACCGCGATCAATCGCCCCTCGTCGTTCCGCAGCTCGCTCCGCGTGACCGCCACGCTCTTCCCGGCCCGCAGCACCCAGCCCGTGGCCTCGAAGTAGCGGCCCAGACCGGGCCGCAGAAAGTCGACCCGAAGGTCGATCGTTCCGAGGCGACCGAACAGAGCCAGCTTCTGCTCTGCGGTTCGATCCTCCCGCTGGAGCGACCCGAGCAGAGCGGCCATCCCGCAGGTGGCATCCAGCGTGGCCGAGATCACACCGCCGTGAAGCGAGCGGCGAAGGTAGTTGCCGACGAGATCATCGCGCATCTCGAACCGGAAGCTGGCGCGTTCGGTGGTGAAGGAGACGAGCTGGAGTCCGATCAGGTGGTTGAAGGGGATCCGCTCGGCGAAGATCCGGCGGATCTCCTCGAACAGCTCCGAGTCGAGACCGGCCTCGCAGTCCGCCCCGTCTTCGGTCGCTCCGCCGACCCGCGCCCCGTCCGCCCCGCTCTCGGTCATCCCAGCCGCTCCCGGATGAGCGTCGCGACCAGCTCGGGGTTCGCCTTGCCGCCCGTGGCGCGCATCACCCGGCCGACGAAGAAACCGAGCAGCCCGCTCTGCCCTTCCCGGTAGCGGGCGGCCTGATCCGGATGGTCGGCGATGGCGCGGGTCACCAGGGACCCCAGCTCCTCCCGGTCGCTGATCTGCTCGAGACCCTCCGACCGCACGATCTCCTCCGGGTCGCCCCCCTCCTCCACCATGCGGGCGAACAACTCCTTGGCGACCCGGCCGGTGATGGTGCCGGCCTCCAGCAGCCCGACGAGCCGACCAAGCGCCTCTCCACCGAACGACAAGTCACCGACCGGACGGTCCTTGAGCTCGCGCAGGAGCTCGTTCACGATCCAATTCGCCACCGCGCGGGGCGAGCCTCCCTCCGAGAGGGCAGCCTCGAAGAAACCGGCCACGGCCAGATCTCCGCTCAGCAGGTCGGCGTCATCCTCCGGCAATCCGAGCTCGGCCCGGTAGCGCTCGAAGCGCTCCGCGAGCTCCGGCATCCGCCGCCGAATCCCATCCCGCTCGCGGCGTCCGGTGTCTTCGCCGATCGTCGGCTCCGGCTCCGCGTCGACCTTCTCGTCTTCGGCCTTCACGATCTCGGCAGCCGGCTGGTCGGAGAAGCCGGAGGGGAGCAGGACGTCCTGGAGCTGCCGCCTCGCCCACGGGTCCTTCAGCTCCACCGTGCGATTGTAGACCGGTCGCCCGCCCGCGCCCTGATCCGAGTCGCTGACGAAGTAGCCGAGCCGCTCGAACTGGTAGTGCGAACCCGCCGGGTCATCGGCGACGCTCGGCTCGACCCGCGCTTCCGGCACGACGACGAGGGAGGTGGGGTTCAGGTGCTCGTGGTAGTCGGCGTCCTCCTCCGGGTTCGCGACGGAGAACAGCCGGTCGTAGAGCCGAACCTCGCACGGAATCGCCTCGGCCTCGGCTACCCAGTGGATCGTCCCCGCCACGTTCCGTCCGTCGGGAACCGAGCCGCCGCGGGTCGCCGGATCATAGGTGCATCGGAGCCTCCAGATCCGTCCGCTCTCCGGATCCCTGACGATCTCCTTGCAGGTGACCAGGTACGCGTACTTGAGCCGCACCTCGCGGCCGGGAGCGAGTCGACGGAACCCTTTCGGCGGATCCTCGGCGAAGTCGTCCCGCTCGATCAGGATGCGGCGAGAGAACGGAATCTCCCGGGATCCGGGCCGGCCGACATCCGGGGGGAAGTCCGGCGCTGTCAGCCACTCCGTCCGGCCCTCCGGATAGTTGACGATCTCGAGGCAGAGGGGACGCAGCACGCACATCCGGCGCGGAGCCCGCTGGTTCAGATCGTCGCGCACGGCGTGTTCCAGCTTGCCGATGTCCACCCGCTTGTCCGCCTTGGCGATCCCGACCAGATCGCAGAAGCGCCGGATGGCCTCCGGGGTAACGCCCCGGCGGCGAAGGCCGGACAGTGTCGGCATGCGCGGATCGTCCCAGCCGTCGACGCCCCAAATCCCGGGCTCGCGGCCCTCCCGGACGAGCGCCGCGAGCTTGCGCTTGCTCATGACGGTGTAGTCGACGTTCAGGCGCGCGAATTCGGTCTGGCGGGGCCGCGGCTCCCAGGCTCCGAGCCCGCCCGTCTCGACACCCTGGCGCGTGTTGTCGACCACCCAGTCGTACAGCTCCCGGTTCGGCAGGAACTCGAGCGTGCAGAGCGAGTGGGTGATGCCCTCGATCGCATCCGACAGAGGATGCGCCCAGTCGTACATCGGGTAGATCGGCCACTCGTCGCCGGTTCGCCAATGGGAGGCGTGCCGGATCCGGTAGATCACCGGATCGCGCATCTTCATGTTGGACGCCGCCATGTCGATCCGCGCCCGGAGGACCAGCGCGCCATCCTCGAACTCGCCAGCCCGCATGCGCTCGAACAGCTCGACGCTCTCGTCCGACGGACGATCCCTGTCCGGGCTCGCCACCCCGGGCTCGTTGACGGTGCCGCGCATCGCGCGAATCTCCTCCTCGCTCGATCCGTCCACGTACGCTCGTCCGTCCCGGATCAGCTGGAGGGCGTGCCGATACAGCCGCTCGAAGTAGTCGGATGCGTATCGGGAGGGACCGTTCCACTCGAAGCCGAGCCAGCGAATGTCCTCCTCGATCGCCCGCGCGAACCGCTCGTCCTCGGTGGTGGGGTTGGTGTCGTCGAACCGCAGGTTGCAGGTGCCGCCGTATTCCTCGGCGATCTGGAAGTCGAGGCAGAGGGCAGTCGAATGTCCGATGTGCAGGAAGCCGTTCGGCTCCGGCGGGAAGCGGGTGGCGACGAGGCCACCGTACTTCCCGGCGGCCACATCGGCGGCGACCATCTCCCGGATGAAGTCCCGGCGCTCGCGGCCGGTACCAGCGCTCTCAGCCATCCCTCTACGTTTCTCCTGTGCCAAGATCGGCGATGGCTGAGTCTTGCCGACCCGGGAGGGGAAAGCAACCTCAAGAATCCGTTTCGACCCAGGCGAGGTCCGCGACCAACGGAAAGTGGTCGGACGCGCGGGCGCTGTCCTCGGGCTCGAGCCCGTATCG
The DNA here is from genome assembly GCA_964510615.1 of uncultured Gemmatimonadota bacterium. Classification (GTDB taxonomy): domain Bacteria; phylum Gemmatimonadota; class Gemmatimonadetes; order Palauibacterales; family Palauibacteraceae. Next base: position 22,347 of record CAZEBA010000029.1, on the reverse strand, counting down.
TGCCAACCAGCGGGCAGGAAGCTCGGCCGTGTCCAGCACGAAGGCTCGCTCGAGGCCGAGCGAGCTGTCGCTGTAGAGCAGGAAGTCGAGCCGACCGGGAGGAAAGGCGCGCGCCGCCCGGGCACCGGACCAGGTGGCATCCGTCAGGCCGCGCGGTCCCAGGGGGTGGGAGACGGCGAGGTCGGAGCCGTCGGGGTCCGATCCGCTCGCCAGCAGGACGAGGGGCTCGCGGGAACCGACGAGGTTGAAGTCCCCCGCCACGACGACCGCGTCCGCTCGGGATTCCTGAGCCTCGAGTTCGGCCCGGATGGACGCGGCGAGCGCCCGGGCTTCCGCGATCCGAACCGTCTCCTCCGGCGTATGTGCCCCGTTTCCGCAACACTGAAGATCCACGGTGACCGCCAGCAGTCGCCTTCCCTCGATCCGGACGACGGCAGCGGCCGCCGGCACGCCGTCGCCCGTCCCTCCAAACCCCAGCGGCCGCGACCCGCCGAGCCTCGTCATCAGATCCGGCGGGTATTCGACCCTCGCCAACTTCGGGGCGGGCAGCAGCGCCCCGCCTCGCACCGCGATCACGCCTCGCTGTCGCCCGCCGGCCTCGCCGTAGGCGACCGCCCACTCCTCGGCCTCACCCCGGCCGAAGAGGAGGGCGCGGATGCTGTCGGCCGAGAGTCCGGCCTTGACCTCGTCCAGCAACAGCAGGTCGGGTTCCGCCGCTTCGATGATGCGGCGAAACACATCGGTTCGTTCCACCAGGTTCCCCTCGGAGACGTTCCAGGAGAGGACACGGAACGAAGCTCCGGGGAGGCGGGCCAGCGGATCGGCGGCCTCCTCGGGCCCGGGGTGCGCTGGGGAGCCGAATACCATCCGGTACTCGAACGGGCCGACCTCGTCCCGGACGGCGCCGGTCCGGTCCGTGAACACGAGCTTGGCGGCATACCCGGCCTCGCCGAATCCCGGCAGGCCACCTCCTGGGGTTCGCTGCAGACGCACCTCGATGAGGCGCGATGTGAACTTGGGCGCGAAGACGAAGCCCACGTCGTAGGAGTCCTTCCGCTCGAAGGGAACTCGCCCGTTCTCCAGGGGAGCCGCGCCGGGCCCTGCCCCCGCGCGCGGCCGGGGTGCCGCTGCCGTCCGTACACCCACGCCGATTCCCGGCGGGAGGCCGCCGACGCCATAGTACGGCGACAGATCCACGACGAGGTCGGCCCCCGCCAGGCCGCCCGCTTCTCCACCCGTTCCTGCGTCGGCGTCGGCGTCGAAGATCAGGGAGATGGTTCCCGGTACGGCCTGGGCGTTCACCGGGCGGCCGAGGTCGACCAGCAGGTAGATCGCCTCGTCGTCGTGCGCGGCCTTGATCTGGCCGAAATCGACGGGCGCATCGGGTGCATCGGCGGGGTCGGCCGCGGCCGCGGGAATCCCGGACCAATCCCCGAACCAGCCGTCGATCACGATCGGTGAGGGCGAGGCCTGTGCCGCGACAGCGCGATCCCGGTCGTTGGCACGCCCGCGGGGCGGCACGTCCCTCAGGAACGCACGGGCCTCGAGCGCGCCGATGGCGAGCAGCCCGGCGGCCAGCCAGGCGGGGAGTCGGCGCCACACCGGCGCCCCGTTGAACCGAGCCGTCGCCTTTCCTCCCTGTAGATCTGGACGCCGGGGAGGTCAGTGCGATGCCGCGGCCTCTCCGGATGGCATCCGGCCTCGCGTTCGGCGGCCGGTCGAACGTCCGACAACCTCGGACCCGAGACGCCCACGCTCAACCCCCGCGGCCGCGCCCGTCAGCTCCGCCGCCACCGCGTCCCGGATCGGATCGATCGACCGCCCGAAGCCATAGAAGGCCTTCACTACGCGCAGCTCCCGGTCCAGAACCACCGTGTAGGGAAGTCCCCGGTAGCCGTACCGTTGCCGCAACTGTCCCCCGCCCGCCGCGTTGACGTACGACACGCCTCCGATGCGATCGAGGAATTCGAGGCCGTCCGACCACCGGACGTCCTCGTTCAGCCCGAGGACGACCGCCTCGTCCGGCGCGAGCTCCGTCGCGTAGGCATCGAGCAGCGGCATCTCCTGGCGACAGGGTGCGCACCAGCTCGCCCAGAAGTTCACCACCACCACTCGGCCCCTGTATCGCTCCAGATCAACGGTACCGTCGCCCGACAGGCTCGGGAGCTCGAACGGGTCGAAACCCGGCCGGCCGACCGGTGGGGCGGTCGCCAGGACGGCGCCCAGGGGGATCGAGAAGATCCTGCCGTCCGTATCCGAGAAGATCCCTGCGCCCGGCGGCACCGTCGCCGACCGAACGAGCCTCCCGCCGCCGTCGAAGGCGAGCAGCCGCCGAACGTCCGCGCTCGGCAGCGGGCTGGCGAGAACGTACACCCGCCCATCGGGACCGATGGTCAACCCGTGCTGCACCACCGTGAACACCGGACGGATGGATCCGTGCTCGACGCGTATTTGCGGTTCGGGAGAGTCCGCGGACGCGGTCCACCGACTCACCCACTCCAGCGCCCCCTCGGGAGTGAACCGCCTCAGCTCCGGCTCGAGCGCCGATGCGAAGTAGATCGTCCCGTCGGGCGCAATGGCGCCCCAGCCCGTGTTGGCGAGGTGGCCGAGGATGCCGTTCGTCGGCACTTCGACACGGCCGATCGGGCGCGAGGCTCCACCGTTCGGGGAGACGAGCCAGACCAGCGGATCATCGGGCAGCACGGGCGCGAGATGGAACTCCAGATAGGTGCGGACGACGACGCTTCCGGCCGGGCTGCTACCGCCGAGGAGGCCGGAGGAGGCGGGCTCCAGCCAGGCCTCGGGCCGTTCTTCGCGGAAGAGCAGCGCCGAGCCGTCGGGCTCCACCGCCAGCACCCCCCGCTCGTCCGCCGCCACGCTCACCGGCGCGGTCAACCTCCGCCCGTCCGGAGCCGCTCCGTGCAGGATGTCCGTGACCGCTCCGAACCGATCGAAGATGACGATTCGACCACGCTCGCCGTCGGGCCAGGCGAACCTGCCGCCCGGCAGCACACCGACGGCCGCGTCGGCCAGGAAGAGGGGTCGAACCTCCCGCTGCGGAAGCTCGGCGTAGACGGCGAGCAGCTCGCGAGCGACGTGGTTCTCGACCAGGCGCCGGCTTCCCTCACCGCTGATCGAGGGCTCGGCATACGCGGCGTTCGCGACGGCCACCGGCCGGCTGTCGACGCCGCACGCCTGTAGCGCCGAGGAACAGAGGACGAGACCGAGGGCGAGCCCCCGGCCTTCCGTGGAGTGTCCGATCCTGCTCACGCCACGACCCGTCAGACGGCCTGAATGGCCTCGATGATGATCGTGTTCAGGCCCCCCTGCACGATCACTTTCCCCTTCACCTTCACCTCTTGCTCCGCGTACGGCTTGAGCTGCTCGTTGGCTCCGGTGCCCGGCATCCCCTGGCTGACCGGCAGGTAGAGTTCTCCTTCCGCCGACACGAGACCGAGGGGAATCCCGTTATCGGCGCACACCTGGGCACAGATGCGGTGCTCCTCGCCACTCAGGTCGAAAACGACCTTGCACGACAGATCGACGACCTGAGCCGTGAACTCCACGTCCGTTCCCCCGGCCGTCTCCGTCTTCATCTCCTGCGCGACGGCGGGGCGTGCGCCGAGGATCCCCAGGGCGACCCATGCGAGAGCCAGCTTTCTCATTCCTTCCTCCTCACGGTGCGGGTGATCGATCGCCGCGCCAGCGCCCCGGCGGCCGATGTCGGGAGCCGCCTCGCCGTTCGGGATCCGTTCCGCTGACGATGGAGTGAACAGGCCCGGCCCGCGTACGGTTCCTCGGCACTAGTCGAGCGAATGCCTGGTACGGAGGGACAGCCTTGTTGTGCTCCCGAGCCGGCCGAGCGGAGATTGGGCCCGGACATCGGGTCGACGGGCCCACGAACCATGCAAAGCGGGAAGACGGCGCTTGGCCGGAGAGTGGTGGGAATACGCGAGCCTGCTCGCCGTCGGAGCGGTGGCCGGAACGCTGAACGTGATCGCCGGCGGCGGCTCCTTCCTCACCCTCCCGATGATGATCTTTCTCGGGCTCCCGCCGACCGTCGCCAACGGGACCAACCGGGTAGCGATCCTGGTGCAGAACGTGGGCGCGGTCTGGGGCTTCCAGCGACACCGGGTGATCGAATGGAAACGGCTGGGAGTTGCCGCTCCTCCCGCGATCGTGGGCGCGGTGCTCGGCGCCCGGGCCGCACTCCTCATCGGCGACGCTGCGTTCCAGCGCCTGCTCGCGCTCTTCATGGTGGTGTTCGCCGTCTGGGCGCTGTGGAACCCGCTCAGCCGCCGGGACGGCCCCGGCGGGCCCCCGGGCGGCGCTCTGCAGCGGTGGATCCTCGTCGGAGGTTTCTTCGTCGTCGGGCTGTACGGGGGATTCGTGCAGGCGGGCGTCGGCTTCCTGATCCTCGCCGTGACGACCCTGGCCGGCCTCGACCTGGTGCGTGGAAACGCGCTCAAGGTGCTGCTCGTCCTCGCCTACATTCCGGTCACGCTGCTGATCTTCGGCCTCGGGGGAAAGGTGGCGTGGGCCGCCGGTCTCGCGCTGGCCGCCGGCCACCTCCTGGGAGGGCTGCTCGGGGTCCGGCTCACGGTGCTGAAGGGGCACCGCTGGGTCCGACGAGTCGTCACCCTGACGATCGTAGCCTTCGCCATCAAGCTCTGGCTCTCGCCATGAGCCGCTCTCGCCATGAGCCGCTCTCGCCATAGGCCGCTCTCGCCGAAGCCAACTCCTCCCCCGGCGCGCTTCCCCGCCCACGGACGCTCGGCTCCCCCTCGACCGGCCATCGCGATCGTCCTAGCTTCCCGCCGGTTGTCCGTTCATGTGAGATGAAGGGAGGCGATATGACGGGCCATGCGAGGGGAGCGAGGGCACTCGCCTTTGGCACGCTGGCGCTGGGCCTCGTGGGCTGCGGCGGATTCACCTACCGGTCCGACTACGATCCGAGCACCGACTTTTCGGCCCTGAAGACGTACCGCTGGGTCGAAAAGGTTCCGCCGGAGGCCAAGGATCCCAAGGTCTACAACTCGATCGTCGAAGGCCGGGTGAAGACGGCCGTGAACCGGGCCTTGCAGGCCAAGGGCTACCAGGAGGTCACTTCGAATCCCGACTTCGACATCGCCTGGCACGCCACCGTGGAGCAGAAGCAGAGCCTGCAGACCGTCGGCAACAACTACGGTTGGGGCTACGGCTGGTACGGCCCGGGCTGGGGCGGCATGGGCATGACGACCACCACGACCTACGTGGAGGAGTGGGACGAGGGCACGTTCTTCGTCGGGATCTTCGATCCGAGCACCAACAACCTGATCTGGTGGGGCTCGGCGCAGGGAGAGCTCGACGAGAGCGACCGGCCCCCCGACAAGGCGCAGGCCGACGCGGACAAGGCGGCCGTCAAGCTGTTCGAGACCTTCCCGCCGGGATCCAAGCAGAGCTAGCCCCCGGCCGACGGCAGGGACGGCCTAGCTCCGGCCATCCTCCGGGGCTTCGAGCCCGATCGTGAGGGTATACTCGGCCGTCCCGCCCCGCTCGGCCTCCCCGCGCGTCAGGTAAACACGCACGGTGTACTCGCCATCCCGCGGTAGCTCGTCGGACCACGACCGCTCGCCGGTGCGCCGCGAGTCGTAGACGCTCTGACCGACGAACTGGACGACGACCTGGGCGTAGCGGCTCTCCGTATCCAGCCGGACCGAAAGCCGCTGGCCCCGTTTGGCCGTCACGATGTAGTTGCGCACCTGCCGGGCGATGATCCGGCCCTCATACACGGCCGCTTCTCCTCCCGGCTCCAGCTCGACGGCCACCGGCGGGTCGAGTCGGGTCGCTTCCACCGTGTGCTCTCCGCCTCCGGCCAGAGCGGCGGCGCGCAGCGTCTCGGACCGCCGGCGCACCGCGAGCTCCTCGAACCCCTCCAGCTCCACCGGCATGCCGTTGACCGTCTTCTCCGCGTGGGCCAGCCGACTCTCGGGATCGAAGTAGAGCCGCACGACGATGGCGTCGGAGGTGGGAGGGCCACCGGGGTTGAGGGTACGCGAGACCTGGCCCTGCACGTAGTAGACCAGGGAGCTGTCGGCGTAGTAGTACTCGTTGTCCGATATGCCGTAGTCGCCCGAGTCCTGGTGCTCCTGAATCAGGACCAGATCCTCGCCCTCAAAGTAGGCGGTGTAGGAGTAATCGAGATCGCCGGCCGTTCCGCGTCCCCGCGTCGAGTCCAAGCCGGAGAGACGCGACTCGAGGTCGGCCTGCCGCGCCCGCGCGCGCTGCTGCAGCGCCAGCGTATCGACCAGCGCGCCCGTCGACTCGACCGGTACCGGGGTGGGCGTCTCGGATTCCGCTCCGGCCTGTCCCTCCGTGCCGCCTCCGCAGCCGGCGGCCACCATCGCCACCCCGACCAGCCAGGACAGCGAACGCCGTCGGCGACGGCGGGGAACGGCACCTCGCGTGGCCGCGGAAGGCCTCATCGCTGCGGATCTCTTTCGCCGGCGAGCGGGCGCGCCAGAATCAGGTGTTCCTCGACCACCCGACCCGCGATCAGGTGCTCCTGGATGATCCGCTCGAGGACGAGGGGATGGCAGCCTCGGTACCAGGCACCCTCGGGATACACGACGGCGATCGGACCACCTTCGCAGATCCGAAGACAGTTCGCCTTGGTGCGACAGACGCCGCCCTCCTCCGAGAGCCCCAGCTCCCGGAGCCGGCGCTTCAGGTACTTCCACGCCTCGAGCGAGCGCGCCCGGTCACAGCAGTTCGGGGTCGTCTGGTCGCAGCAGAGAAACACGTGGCGCTGGGCCCTCGCCATGCCCTTCTGCGCCGCGATCTCGCGCAGCCGCTCCGTGGGGACCGAGGCCGTGCTCACAAAGCCTCAGTACTCGACGCCGAGCGCCCCGCACAGCCAGCGCTGGAAGGGAGCCCCGGCCCGGCAGATCGCGGTGAAATCGTCCAGGAACGTCGGGGCGGAGATGGCCTTTTCGCTCAGGGTGGTCCAGCCGATGAAGTCCTTCCGACGGAGGTCTTCAATCAGCGGATGGTCGGCGTCGAAGCCCCGGGGCGCCGTCTTGAGGGAATCGCCAGCCAGCTCGTACGTCGCTCGGAAGCCCTTGGCATCCCGGGCACGCTTCCACCGAGGCGAATCCTCCACGATCGCTTCCCGAATCCTCAGCAGCGTCTTGGAGTCCGGACGCCAGATCCCGCACCCGGTGCCGGAGTGCCCGGGCTGGATGTGCAGGTAAAAACCAGGCGCGTGGACATCGTTTCCGCACGCCTCGTGGCGGAACTGGATCCCGGCGTAGGTCTTGTAGGGGCTCTTGTCCTTCGAGAACCGTGTGTCCCGGTAGATCCGGAACAGCGACTTGCGTCCGGCGTGGAAGTGGAGGCTGATCCTGGCCAGCCTGTTGCCGAAATCCTCGATGAAGCGGAGCGCGGGTTCCTTCAGGTCCTGCTCGTAGCTGGTCTTGTTCCTCTCGAACCACGGCCGGTTGTTGTTCTTCTCCAGCTCGCGGAGAAACCGGAACGTCGCCGGAGTGAAGTATCGGTTCGCCATCGTCCGAGCGCCTCGCTGGAGTGGTTCGGGCACGGGCCGTCTTCGGCCGTCGACCGACGAAGCGGCCGCGGCGTTCCGAGATCCTATCTCCTGAGCGCGGACGGCGACAAGCCGTCGGGGGCCGGCGGCGACAGCTGTCGAGCCACCGTCACTCGCCGTGATCAGGCTCGAACACCTCCTCGATCCGAAGGCTGAACAACCGGGCCATGCCGAACGCCAGCGGCAGGCTCGGATCGTACTTTCCGTTCTCGATCGCGTTCACCGTCTGTCGCGACACCCCCAGCCGCTCGGCTACCTCGGCCTGCGACCACGCCCGCTCCGCCCGGAGGACGCGCAAGCGGTTCTTCACAGGTACCTCCGGTATCCGAGCCAGACGCCCAGCCCCCAGAAGAGGGCGACCACGACGAGCGGGTCGCTGATGTTCCCCGCCGGGGCGCCGGCTTGCTCGAACAGGCGGTATCCGGTCATGACCAGAAAGCCGGCGCCGAAGCCGAGCGCGAGGCCCTCGAGGTGGATCTTGCGCAGCAGCTCGTCCGCGGCGCGGAGAAACCCGACGTAGGAGAACACCAGCACGAGCCCGAGCAACGTTGGCACGACCGGTACGAGCCATCGCAGCGCGCTTCCTTCCACGACATCCACGGTCAAGAGGAAGGTGGCGCCCACGAAGCTGATCGCCCAGCCGAGGGTCCAGGCCGTGAACACCCGCGACTTCCGTCTCGCGGCCGGCGTCATGTGGGCGTGGCAGGCCTTGATGAAGCCGAGCCTGCGTTCCGGTGAGGCCGCGCGTGCGTCCATTCTTCGTCCCTCCTCCAGTGGTCTCTGCTACTCCGGCACGTAGTCGATGTAGCCGCCGATCGCACCCATGTGTGACCCGACGCATGTAAAGGTATCTTGACACTTCTCAGTGTAATGCAACCTTTACGATATGTCAAGCGACATTGACACAGAGGATGTTCGGCTGGCGTCCTAGTGAAGCTCAGCCGGAGGGCACGTCCTCGGCGAGCACGCTGTCGCAGGCGGCCATCAGGCCATCCTGGAGGGTGAGCACGATTCGAATCCGGCTGGCGAGCGCCTGAACCGCCCGAGCCGCCTCCTCCGGTCGGCCGCCGATCGTCCCCATCATCTCCACGACGCCGGCCTGCGCGTCATCGTAGAGCGTCTGGAGGTCGTACAGCCGGGCGACGCGCTGGACCCACTCGAACTCGAGGAACTGCGTGGCGCGGGTGACCTGGGCGGTCTGCCAGGCGGCGGAGGAGAGGAGGGCGAAGTTGAAGCCGACCTCGGCGGACGCCCCTCCGACCTCGATCGCCTCGACGTCTGCGGTCAATGCCTCGATCGCGGCGACATGGTCCTGACGCGTGTCGTGCAGCTCCTTCAGGTTGCCGCGCACCTCACCCAGGATGCTGGCACGGGCGAGCGCTGCCAGCTCCCGGTTGGCCCGGACCTCGCGCCACTCGTCTACGGCGAGGGCGAGAAGGACGGCGAGCATGACGGAGAACGCCTCGAGCAGGAGCTCCGGAAGCCTGGACCTCAGCCGACCGGACATCGACTCAGGCGGGCTCGCGGCGGCCGCCTGGGCGGGGAAGATCGCAGTCGGGCTCTCGGGCCCTCCACTTGAACGCCTCGAATACGGTCCGGCAGCCGTTGCAGTAGTACTGGCTGAGTGACAGCGAGCTCCCGAAGCTCGAGAACTGCTCGCTGTCCCGGCAACCGCAGAAGGGGCACTCCACCGCCGCCGGAAGCTCATCCGTCCGCAGCGGGCTGGCGAGGGCCGGTGGCCTCTCTCGGCCGCGATTCCCCGCAGACATCAGTCCATCAACAGCGGCCGGTTCTTGTCGCCCCGGACCCGCGCCAACGTCTCGGCGTCGGGTCCCCCCTCGCGACCACGGCGCACATCCGGGTCCCAGCCGGCCCAGCCGGGCTCCATCGAAGTGGTCCAGCCGTCTCCGCCCTCTTCCGCCAGGCCGAGCCCGACGCTCTCGACCACGGGTCCGACGCGCTGCAGCCAACGGGCTCGCAGGCCCGGCGCATCCTTGTCCGTGATTCCGGCCCGGTGCAGCGCGCTCCCGACTTCGTCATCGTCGGGCCCGAACCAGCGCAGGCAGGCCTCCCAGGCAGGCCGGAAGGAATTCCGGAGCGCCGTCCGGCCCGCTTCCGTTCCGCCGAGCCGCGCCACCCAGCCGCGAGCGTGCTCGAAGTGGAAGCGCTCCTCGTCCAGCAGCTTGCTGACCTTGTAGTGAACGGGCTCGAATCGACTCTCGGCCATCGCCTCGAACTGGACCGAGAGCGCCGAGTCGACGAGAAGGTTGAGCGCCAGGAGGTCCGGCCAATCCGCCGCGGGCTCATCGAGCAGCTCCACGTTCCGGTACTCGGCCGCCTCCCGCTCGTGCTCGAGGCGGTCGGGATCCTCGCCGAAGTCCCTCAGCATGGCGTAGAAGATCCGGCCGTGGCCCCACTCGTCCTGGGCCATCGCGGAGCAGGCGATCCCGGCCTCCAGTGCCGGCGCGCCCAGGATCCAGTCCGAGTAGCGCATGCCGAGCATCCGCTTGTTGTCGGCCAGCACCAGGATCAACGCTCCGAGGTGGTCCCGAAGCTCCTCCGGCAGATCCGCCGCCTTGGCCCATCCCTCTCCGGTCACCGTCCGCCTCCGTTCTCCGGCCGGCCGCTCAGGTCAGTGCCTCGACCGAGGGATGCAGCGTGAACGGCTGCTCGGGCCGGTTGACGCAGTGGAAGGCCTCTCGCGGCGCGACGATCATCTCGAACCACTTCGCCTCGTCGTAGGTCTGCCAGGCGTAGACCCGGGCCAGATCCGGATTCGGGGCTTCGACGCAGCCGACGTGCTCGAAGTGGTCCGCCCGCTTGCGGCGCGCGAACACCTCCCAGAGTCGATCTCCTCGAGACATCGATCCTCCTGTGGTCCGGGGGCCGTCGACGGCCCGCCTCCCCCGGCCTCCCTTCAGGTGATGAGGGCGATTCCGGCGTCCGCCAGGATCCGGCGGCCACGCTCGCTGACGCGGGCCGTCGTCCAGGGCGGGTCCCAGACGATCTCCACCGACACGTGCTCGATGCCGGGCTCCCGCAGGAGCCGGTCGCGGATGTCCCAGCGGATGAAGTCGGTGCACGGGCAGGCCGTTGCCGTGAACGTGAGCTCCACGCGGACCTCGCCGGTCGACTCCTCTGCCGACACTCCGTAGATGAGGCCGAGATCGGGGAGGGAGATCGGGAACTCCGGGTCGGAGACCTCGTACAGCGCCCGTCGGGCCCGCTCGGCGAGATCGGCTGGCGGATGCGCCCACTCCGGGGGCGGAGGCAGCCTCCGGCCGTCCCCCATCGAATCGGCCAGGACGGCCGCGAAGTTCATCCCCTCCTCGATCGGAACCGAGCGGGGCTTCCGATCCGCGGGCCGGCCGATGTGGACCAGGGTCACGCCTCCAGCATCCTTTCCACCGAGAGTCGGCTCACCCGCATCCACTCGACGAACTGCTCGTTCATCGGTCCGCGGGCTCGCCAGCGCTCCCACACCTGGTCCCAGCTGATCGGCTCGTCGAACAGCCACCTCTTCGCCTCCGGATCGTACTGAACCGGGAACTCGAACTCGAGCTCGACCTCCTCGTTGTCCAGATTCACGTGCGCCGGCACCTCGACTCCGATCTCATCGCAAAGCGGGACCACCGCCTTCAGCCAGGTCTGCCGCAGCTGATCGTTCGTCATCCCCTTGAGCCGAAAGTCGAGCTGGGCGTTGTGGTGCTTCTTCTCGTCGGGCATCCCGAACCACTCGACACCCATCGGGAACATCCAGTCGACGGCACGCTGCACCATCGCCCGCGCTTCTCCCCCGGCCTCGCACAGCCGCCGCATCCAGACTTCCCCGTGCCGAAGATGGAAGTTCTCCTCCATCCCCACCTTCACCAGGCCGCGCTTGAGCGGGCCGTAGCTGGTGTGACGGTGGACATCGCCGAGCAGCGTGATCCCGGCGCGGTCGTACAGGCCGTTGGCGGTCACCAGCTCCGCCCAGTTCTCCAGCGGCTGGTCGAAGCCATAGGGATTCTTGAACTTTTCGGGCGGACGCTCGTAGAGCAGCTCGTCGCGGTCCACGCCGAGGTCCTCCAAGAGCCGGTAGGCGATGTTGGCGTGGCCCATCTCGTCCTGGATGATCGCCGTGGCAGATACCATCGTGTTCGTCGAGGGAGCGTCCTTCGTGGCCATGAAGTACGCCGGCGCGCTCATCAGCTCCGTATCCCCCTGCACCGTCAGCTGCGTGATGAGCGCCTTCTTGTAGGTCTCGGTCATGTCGGCTTCCGACTCGACGATGAAGCCCTCCTGGACCTTTCGCATCAGCTCGTCGTCGGTGTACCTCGCCATCCCAGTCTCCTTCTTCGGTTCGTCCCAGCCGGGGAGGGCAATCTACCCCGGCAGCACCCGGCCTCAAAGCCGCTTGACCGCCTCGGACCCAGGGCGAATCGGCCGCCTCACTTCGCCTCCATGAACCGGTACCGGTAGCGCCTGGACGGAACCAACGTCTCCTTGATCGTCCGCGGCGTCGTCCAGCGGATGAGGTTGAGCCACGATCCGGCCTTGTCGTTCGTACCGCTCGCCCTGCCGCCGCCGAACGGCTGCTGTCCGACCACCGCGCCCGTCGGCTTGTCGTTCACGTAGAAGTTGCCGGCCGCGTGGCGCAGGCCGCCGAGCGCTTCCCGCACGGCGGCGCGATCGGTGGCGAACACGGCACCGGTCAGCGCGTAGGGCGAGGTCCCGTCCACCAGGCGGAGGGTCTCCGACCACCGGTCGGCCGGGAAGACGTGCACGGTGACGACCGGGCCGAAGATCTCCTCACACATCAAGCGGCTGGCCGGGTCGTGGCTGAGCACGAGCGTCGGCTGGATGAAGTACCCGCCCTCGTCGGAGTACTCGCCGCCGGCCAGGATCTCCATCTCGTCGGCCGCGGCGGCGTGGTCGATGTAGGAGGTGATGTCCGCGAACGCGCTCCGGTCGATGACGGCGCCCATGAAGTTCCGAAAATCGACGGGATCGCCCACGCGGATCTCGTCCATCATCTCCAGGATCAGCTTCCGCACCTGCGGCCACAGGTCGTCGGGCACGTAGATGCGGGAGGCCGCACTGCACTTCTGGCCCTGGTACTCGAATCCGCCCCGCACCACGGCGACGGCGAGCGCCGCCGGATCGGCGCTCGAGTGGGCGATGATGAAATCCTTCCCGCCGGTCTCTCCGACGATCCTCGGATAGGAGCGGTAGCCCGCCAGGTTGGCGCCGGCCTGCTTCCACAGGTGCTGAAACACCGCCGTCGAGCCCGTGAAGTGGATGCCGGCGAACTCGGGGCTGGCCAGCAGCGTGTCGCTGAACTCCCCGGACCGCCCGGGCAGGAAGTTGATCACGCCGGGCGGCAGGCCCGCCTCCTCCAGTATCCGGAGGATGTGGTAGGCGCTGTAGACGGCGGAGGAGGCCGGCTTCCAGATCGACACCCCTCCCATCAGCGCAGGCGCCGTGGGCAGGTTGCCGGCGATCGACGTGAAGTTGAACGGAGTGATGGCGAAGACGAAGCCCTCGAGGGGTCGGTAGTCGAGCCGGTTCCAGGCTCCGGGACCCGATTCGGGCTGCTGCTCGTAGATCTGACGCGCGAAATGGACGTTGAAGCGCCAGAAATCGACCAGCTCACAGGCGCTGTCGATCTCCGCCTGATGCGCCGTCTTGCTCTGCCCCAGCATCGTGGCCGCGTTCAGGGTCTGTCGCCGCGGCCCGGCCAGTAGGTCGGCCGCGCGGAGGAAAACCGCCGCGCGGTCCTCCAGGCTCCAGTTCGACCACTCCCGCCAGGCTTCGCCCGCCGCTGAGATCGCCATCTCCGCCTCGGGCGCCCCGGCACGGTGCCAAGTGGCCAGAGCATGCCCGTGATCGTGCGGCATGACGGCCCGGGACGTATCCCCCGTCCGGACCTCCCGGCCGCCGATGACCAGCGGGATCTCGATCTCGCCGCCGGCCATGGCGGCGAGCTCGGCCTTCAGCTCGTCACGCTCCGTCGAGCCGGGTGCATAGCCCAGCACGGGCTCGTTGACCGGACGCGGCGGACGTGCGTAACCCGCTATGCTCATCCTCGTCTCCTGGTGTCTAATCGTCTATATTGCAACATGTTATCAATCCACCCGTCCTGCCGCGGGAACCGTCGATTGTTTACCTCGTACGTACCCACGAAAGACGGACAAGGAACCGATTGAAGATGAACGGCGATATCGATTACCGCGACCGCTGGGAGCGGGCTCTCTCGTTTCCGCGCTACCTGGCGGAGGAGGTGGAAGCGAACCGCTCGCTGTGGCTGGAAATCCACGCCAGAACCAGGACGCCGGCCTGGCTGGCGCGTCGCGCCGCCGCCGTGGGCGGCCGCTGGAAGCTGCTGGTGCTGGCGGAGGATTGGTGCGGGGACGCCTCAAACACGGTCCCCGTGCTGGCCCGGTTCGCCGAGGATGCACCGAACATCGAGCTGAGGATCATCAAGCGTGACGAGAACCCGGATGTGATGGACCGATACCTGACGAACGGCACGAGATCGATACCGATGGCGATCCTCCTGGACGAAAGCTTCGAGCCGGCCGGCGCCTGGGGACCGAGACCGGCCGAGCTCCAGGAGTTCGTCATCGGCGAGAAGGCGAAGGCGGCGCGGTCGGCCCGGGAGATCTACGCCGATGCGAGACGCTGGTACGCCCGCGACCGCGGCCGGACGACACTTCGCGAGCTGCTCGATACCATCGTTGCCGCGGCGGCCGCGGCGACGAGCGCGGCCTCGTCGCGGCCGGCGCGCGACGCATAGGCGGCCGCACCGGGAAAGATCCTCCTGTCCCGCTGGCCTGGGGAAGCCATACTTTCAACCCTGTCGACCGACCAAGATCCACTGCCCGGGGCACACGTCCGATGCCATGTCTGTTCGCCATCGCCGCCCTCCTCGCGCCGAGGATTCTCATCCTCCTCCTTTGGCTGTTGACGAACTGGTTCGACGGCCTCTTCGACACGGCGCTCTGGCCCGTGCTCGGGTTCGTCTTCCTGCCGACCTCCTTCCTCTGGTTCACGGCCGTCCAGAACTGGTACGGTGGCGAGTGGGGGCTCCTTCAGATCGTTGGGCTCGTGGTCGCCCTCTCGATCGATGTCTCGCCGGCCGGAGGTCGGCGACGGTGAACGCTCGGGCGATCCGCTGGCTGCGCGCGGCCTGCCTCGGCTGCGTGCTCGCCGGGTGGGCGAGCCCATCGAGCTCGGGCGCGCAGACACTCGAAACCGAGCTGCAGCAGACCGCTCGGCGGTACGCCGAGGCGAAGGCACGGCACCTCGACCTCATCTCGCCCCGCAACTTCGAGCGCGCCGCCGACCGGCTGGCGAGGGCGCAGCAGGAGCATCGCGAGGGCGGGCGGATCGAGGAGATCCGGAAGAAGCTGAACGAATCCAACCAGGCACTGGCCGAGGCCGAGGACCTGTGGGAGATCGGAGACGTCCTCATGCGCGGTGCGCTCGCGGCCCGAGGGGCCGCCCTGACGGCGGCTGCCACCGAGTTTGCCGCGGCCGAATGGGCGGCAGCCGAGGAGAAGGCGCGCGAAGCCGGACGCAAGGTGGAGGACGGCAACCAGCGCGACGCGCAAGCTCGGGCGGCGGAGGCGGAGACCCTGTACCGCCGGGCCGAGCTCGAGGCGGTACGAAACAGCGTCCTCGGCGAGGCGCGACGGCTGCGGGAGGGCGCTCTGGCGGCGCGAGCGGACGAGCGCGCGCCCCGGACGCTGGCGGAGGCCGACACCCTGCTACGGCAAGCCGACGCGTCGCTCGCCGCCGACCCGAGCCTGCCGTCGGGGGCGCGAGCGCTGGCGAGCCGGGCAGCCCAGGGCTACCTGCACGCGACCTGGATCGCCGCTCTCGCCGACAGCGTCCGAAGGCAGACGGTGACGACCGAGGACGTGATCCGAAGATACGAGGAGGAGCTGACCCGTATCGGCGCGACGCTCGGAGCCGAGGCCGGATTCGCCCACGGCAGCGAGCCGGTCACGGCCGAGATCATGGCCTCGATCCGCAGCCTCCAGGACGACCGCCGGCAGCTGGAGACGACACTGGCGAATCGAGACGAGGCGATCGGTCTGCTTCGAGCCTCCCTGGACTCGCTGGGAGCCGACCTCGCACGTCTCGGCGAGAGAGAGGCCACGATCACGGCCGAGCTGAGGAAGCGGGAGGAGCGGGAGCGTACCCTGCGCGAGGTTAGGGCCCTGTTCGACAGCCGGGAGGCGGAGATCATCGTCGGAGTGGAGCAGATCACGATCCGGCTCCTCGGGCTCAGCTTCGACTCCGGGTCGCACAGGATCCGACCGGAGGACTACTCCTTGCTGACCAAGGTGCAGCAGGCGATCCGGGCGTTCCCGGGGACCGAGATCACCATCGAGGGGCACACCGATTCGCAGGGCAACGACGACTTCAACCAGGAGCTGAGCACGGGCCGGGCGATCGCGGTGCGGGAGTATATTCTGGCCAACATGGCCCTCAGTGCGGATCGGATCCGCGCGGTGGGGTACGGGGAGAGCAGCCCGATCGCGCGAAACGACACGGCGGAGGGCCGGGCCCGCAACCGTCGTATCGACGTGGTGCTGGTGCTGCCGACGCCGTAGGCGGGTCCCGCCTCCGCCCGGCGCGTCTCCGACCGCCCTGCCCCGCCCTACCTCCGCTTCCAGACGACGTAGAGCGCCGCCCCGACGCCGAGCGCCTTCGCCCCGACAGCCAGGGAGAAGCCGATCCAGCGACCCAGCCCGGCCGCCGCGCCACTCCGTCCCTCCCGCCAAGGACGAAGCGCCTCGCGCTTGAGCGAGCGCCAACGGTAACGCGCGTAGCCGCGCGCCACCTCGGTCAGGGCGGTGCGACTCACATCGCCGACGATCCGACTCAAGATCCACCTCCGGATACCGCGGCCACCGTGTCGTGTCCGCTGCCCGAGAGCCCCGCTCCGACGATGTCCTCGCCGCCGTCCACGCGGATCACGTTCCCCGTCAGCCAGCCGGTCTCCTCACGAGCCAGCGCTACCAGGCATCGCCCGACGTCCTCCGGCCGGGTCAACCGACCGTGCGGATTGATCTGACGGGCAATCTCGATCATGCGGTCGTGGCCGGGGATCTTGCGCAGAGCCGGCGTGTCGGTCACACCGGCCCGGATCGCGTTCACGGTGACGCCGAGCGGAGCGAGCTCGAGCGCCAGCTGCCGGCAGTGCGACTCCAGCGCCGCCTTGGCGGCCGACACGGGGCCGTAGAACGGGCTTACGCGGTCGCCACCCGAGCTCGTCATCGCGTAGACCCGCCCACCGTCGCCCATCAACCCGCGTGATATGAGCCCCTGTGACCAGTAGACCAGTGAATGCGCCATCACGTCCAGCGTCATGTCCATCTGCTTCGGTGTGATGACGGTGCTGGCGTCCCGGTCGACGAACGGACGAAGGGTGCCGAACGCCAGGGAGTGGAGAAGTACCCTCACCGACCCTGGTGCCGCCTCCTCGGCGATCCGGTCGAGAACCTCGTCGCGCTTTTCTGCGTCGGCCGCGTTGACGTTGAAGAAGCGCGCCTGACGTCCCGCCGCCTCGATCTCCGCAATGATCTCCTCCACGTGCTCGAGGCCGGCTCTCCGGTCCAGGTGCACGCCGTAGATGTCATAGCCCGCCCCGCCGAGGGCGAGCGCGGCCGCTTCTCCGAAGCCGCTCGATGCTCCCAGGATGAGCGCCGACTTGTTTCCCTCGCCCACGTTTTCCTCCGTGTGGTTCGAGACGTCCGACGGCCGCCGCATGCGATGCGACCGGATCAATGTGTCGGCTTCCTGCGCTCGCCGCACGTCCGGTCGGGCGACGCGAACGGAGAGCGCCTCTTCCCGTCTCCGGAGGTCGTGCTCGATTGGCCCGGGCGAGCGAGGCGAGCGGAGGCAAAACGGTGATGCGAAGGTGCGAAACCGGGCGGTCGACCGCTTCCGTCTTTTCGAAAAACTCGACTCGGTCGCGTCGATGCGGCAGCGTATTGTGCTACCCGAGAGGCGGCGCCGTCTCTTTCTTTTCGGGCAGCGGCCACCTTCGGCACAACTACTGGCTTGTAAGTAATCCACGAGAAGAGCGAAGTTTTCGACAATTTATCAAGTCATTGCCAGAACACGACTTACAGATCAACCGCGCGTCAAACCTCTCCGCGCGCGGCTTGCCCCGGCAAAACCGGGCGTCGTATTGTTGATCGCCTTCAGAAAACACCGCTGCCGCCGGTCCGTTCGGGCGTACTGGAACAGGCGACCGACACGTAATTCGTCACTTTTTTGCCGACAGGGAAGTTGCGCCGAATGAGGGATACGCGACCCGTGGAGCTCGTCGTCAATCTGCCGGAGGGGCTGGTGGACGAGGTGGAGGAGGTGCGACAAACGGACCCCGAGTTTCTCAGCGACGTCATCGTCTACGGACTCTGCCGCCGGACCATCTTCGAGGAGCTCCAGCGGACGCGGGGCGGAGGCGACCGCTCCGGTCCGATCGCGTCCAGGATCTGGTAGAGGAGCGCTCGCCCCTCGACGGGGGGGCGGGCGACAGCCGACACCCCCAGCGCGGCCGTCGCGGACGGGTCCGGCTCGCCCGCCAGGCCCGTTTGGCAGCCTTGCCGTTCGCTTGACACTCCCGAGGCACGTCCGCCTATTTCTCGACGGAAGGGTGCAGCGCGCTGGACCCGCGAACGCCGGGAGGGCCCATCCCCGTGAGCCACGATCCGGTCGGTGGAGTGGAAGGAGCGGCGGGCCCGAATTCCGACCAGGGAATCGACGGGGTCCTCCGGGCGAAGTACCTCGACTTCTGTTCCGCCCGCCTTACCGAGGTGTTCCTCTCCCTCTCCGAGGAACGCATCTACCGCCTCGTCGAGGAGGCGGCCCGCGAGGCTAACCTCCAGGTCGGCACCTTGAACTTCCAGACGATGGTCCGGCTGGTCACGCAGAAGCTGGAGCAGAGCGTCCCGCTCCCCGATTTCCGGACCTGGGCGGAGGAGTACTCCGCCGATCCCGCACGCTTCGACGAGCATCTGCTCGGCCTGTGGAAGGATCTGGTCGGCGGCGCCGGTGAGCCCTCCGGGACGGACGCACCGGAAGACGACGCCGGAGACTGATCCGACGGGTGCGTCTTCAGCACAGAGTTACCCTCCTGTTCGCGGCCGCCTCGGCCGCGGCGTTCCTGATCGCCGGCTGGCGGATCGACGCGGCGCTCCACGCCGACCTCGAGGATGCGGTCACGGGCGAGCTGCGAAACGCCGCGCAGCTGCTCGAGCGAGCCATCGGTGGTGAGCCGTTCTCCGATTCGTTGGCCGACCGGTTGGCCGCGGGCACCGACCTGCGCGTCTCTCTTATCGGGCCGGACGGGACGGTGCTCGGGGACTCCGATGTTCCGGCGGTGCGTCTGCCCGAGGTGGAGAATCACGCGGACCGGCCGGAGGTGCGGGCCGCGCTGGCGGGCGGGGAGGGGGTCGACTCGCGGAGCAGCGGGACGGTCAGCCGGCGGCTCCTCTACCTGGCCGTGCCCCACGACCGGGGCGTGTTGCGGGTCTCCAAGCCCGTCGAGGGACAGCGGTCGATCGTCACCAGGGTGCGCGGCCTTCTGGCGGCCGGCGCCCTGTTCGCGGCCCTGATCGGCTACGCCGTCGGCCTGCTGGTCACACGGTTGGTCACTGGCCGCCTCCGGGCGGTTCGGGAGGCGGCGGAAGCGATCGCCGCGGGCGACCCCTCGCGGCGGATCCGCCCCGAGGAGGAGGGGGAGCTCGGAGATCTCGGGCGGGCGCTCGACCGACTGGCGGACCGGTTCGAGGAGGTAGCGGCGGAGTCCCGACGCGAGAGGGCGGATCTGGACGCCCTGTTCGAGGGTCTGGACGACGGCGTGGCGGTGCTGGACGCCAACCAGGTGATCGTCCGGGCCAATCGAGCGTTCCGCGAGCTCGCGGGCTGCGGCGATCCGATCGGGGAGCGGCTCCCCTCGCAGGTCCGGTCGGGCGAGCTCCGCCGGGCGGCCGAGGCGGCGATTAGCGACCAGTCGGTGAACCTGGAGACGAGCCTTCGCGATCGGACCCTGCTCGTCTCGGGTCTGCCGCACAGGGGCGGAGCACTGCTCGTCCTCAAGGACCTGACCGCGCTTCGACGCCTGGAGGGCGTGCGCCGAGACTTCGTGGCCAACGTCTCCCACGAGCTCAAGACGCCGCTCACGACGGTGGTGGGGTTCGCCGAGCCGATCGCGGACGGGGATGTCGAGCCGGAAGAATCACGGAAGTTCGGGCGGCGCATCCTCCACAACGCCCAGCGGATGCGCCGGCTGGTGGAGGACCTGCTCGACCTGTCACGAATCGAATCGGGAAGCTGGAGGCCCGAGCGAATGGAGGTCGAGCTCGGCGCGGCCGCCCGCGAGGTGTGGGCTTCCCTCGAGCCCCGGCCCGACCTGCGCGGGGTTCAGCTCGTGATCCAGCCCCCCGGGCGTCTGCATGTGGCCGTCGACCCCGGCGCGCTCTCGCAGATCCTGCGCAACCTGCTCGAGAACGCGGCCCGCTATGCGCCGGAGGCCTCCGACGTGACGGTGGGCTTCGAGCTGGACGAGCATGGCCTGCGGGTCGAGGTGAGCGACTCCGGTCCCGGCATCCCGCCCGTTCATCAGGAGCGCGTGTTCGAGCGGTTCTATCGCCTGGATCCGGCGCGCTCGAGGGAGGAGGGAGGCACGGGCCTCGGCCTCTCGATCGTGAAGCACCTGGTGGCCGCGCACGGGGGGGAGGTCGGGATCGAGAGCGACGTGGGGATGGGAACGACGGTCTGGTTCACCATTCCAGATCGTGACGGTAGTGTTACGCTTTCGTGACGAGAGCCTCCCATCATCTGTGAGAGATCGGCCCTCGCTGCCCATAGGCGACCCCTCGGGCGGAAACGACGCGGGCCCGCCTGCCGGGGCCGACGGCTCCCCCAACACGGAGGCTCTGCATGCGACGAGCGATCGTCCTGAGCGCGCTCTGCGTCTCGGCGCTACTGCCCCGCGCCGCCCTCGGGCAGGACCAGCCGAAGATCAAGCTCGAGACCAAGGACGTGGAGCTCATCTTCTCGGGCCGCATTCAGCTCGACGGGTGGGCGAGCAGCTGTTCCGGCTTCGTTCCGGGCCGGCCGGGGAACGACCCGAACTCGGCTTGCGACGAGGGGGCGTCGCCCTTCGACCTCTTTCTCCGTCGGGCCCGAACGAGCGTCGAGGCGAAGCTCCTCGACGACTTCCTCGACGTCAAGCTCGAGCTCGACTTCTCGGGCTTCGAGGATGTCGCGATCAAGGACGGGTACGTCCGGTTGAACTTCTTCCCTGCCCTGAGGGCGCGGTTCGGAAACATGAAGCGCCCGTTCGACGGCTTCCAGCTCACCAGTTCCAGCGAGATGATCGTCGTCGAGCGTGACATCGACATTCCGGGCGTTCCCTCGCTCCGCGCCCTCTCGCTGGACGAGCTGACGACCCGGTTCCGTCTCTCGGACCGCGACTACGGGATCGAGCTCAGTGGGGAGATCGCCGGCGGGCGCGTCTCCTACTGGGCCGGCTACTTCGGCGGCCAGCAGATCCAGGAAGCCCTCGACACGCTCCCGAACGCCGACAGCCGCGGTCAGTGGATGGCCCGCGCGCAGGCCAACCTCGAGGTCGGCGGCATGCCGCTCGACGTGGCGGTCGCGGGCGCGGTGACCGACCGCCCGTTCGTGAACGCGGACGGCGTCACGTTCACCGGCAAGTACTTCACGGATCTCGAGCTCTGGCTCCAGCTCGGGGACTTCAACCAGGGCCTCCTCGTCCAGGGGGAGTACGTCTACGGCCAGAACCCGTTCGAGAACAAGCAGGGCGACTTCCTGGTCTTCCCGCCCAGCGACGAGTTCGCCAGGGCGCAAACGTGGCAGGTCGAGACCGGCTACCGCTTCCTCACGCGGCCGAACGACTACAAGGGATCGATCGCCAAGCGCCCGATCCAGGCCATCGAGCCGATCTTCCGGGTCACCTGGGCCGACCCGAACACCGCCATTGCCGACGACGACAACTGGGGGCTCACCCCAGGGGTGCAGATCTTCTTCTACGGACGAAACAAGCTGGCGCTGAACTGGGATGTGGCCCTGTTCTCGGACGGAACCTCGTCGGCCAGCTCGTTCAAGTTGATGGTGCAGGGCTTCTTCTGATCCGAGTCGAGGATGTCGGAACGAACCGGAGGAAGGAACGGAGATGAACAGGAAGAAGCGGAACACCCGGTGGCTCGGGATCCCCCTCCTGGTGGCGCTGGCCGGCTGCGGGGGCGGGGGCGACGCGGCCGGCGGGCTGGCCGGGACGGTGGCGCTCGATGGTTCGAGCACGGTCTTCCCGATCTCGGAGGCGGTGGCCGAGGAGTTCCAGATCGCCAACCCCGGCGTCCGGGTCACGGTGGGCATATCGGGAACGGGGGGAGGCTTCAAGAAGTTCTGCGGCGGCGAGACGGACATCAGCGACGCCTCCCGGCCGATCAAGGACACGGAGAGGGAGCTGTGCGCGGCGAACGGGATCGAGCCGATCGAGATCCCGGTGGCCTGGGACGGGCTCACCGTCGTCATCCACCGCGACAACGACTGGGCCTCCTGCATGACCGTCGACGAGCTGAAGCGAGTCTGGCAGCCCGGAAGCACGGTCGAGAGCTGGAGCGACGTCAGGCAGGGTTGGCCCGACGAGGAGATCATCCTCTACGGTCCCGGTACCGACTCGGGCACCTTCGACTACTTCACCGAGGCGATCGTGGGCGAGGAGGACGCCAGCCGGC